>NZ_CP195722.1:0-1002506 GCF_051353065.1 Mycoplasma sp. 480
AAAATTATTTTTTATTTTTTAACATTTTTTATTTTTTTATTTTATTATTTAATAACTATGTCTAATATTGTTAATAACTATGAAGAAAATTTGTTAAAAACAAATAAAAAAATATTAAAAGAAATTGAAAAAGAGATTAATGACTCTATTATTTTTTCCACATATTTTTCTAAGTTAAAACTAAAAGAAATTAATGAGTTTTCTGCGGTTTTTATTGCTAAAAACAATGTGATTATTAAAGATATTAAAGAAAATTATTTGAGTTTTTTAACATCTGCTATTGTTAAAACTTTAAAAAGTGAAAAAGCTGTGGAAATCATTCTTGAAAACACTATTGTGAATAAAGAAAAAGAAAAACAAGTTATCAACAATAACACAAAAGATATTAACAATTTTGTCACTAACATAGATTTTAAAGATAATTTATTACCAGATTTAACATTTAAAAATTTAGTAACAGGTAAATTTAACGAAGATTTAATAAAAATAGCTGATAATTTGTTAAAAACTAAAAAAGTAGAATTTACTCCTATATTCATCCACTCAAAATCAGGATTAGGAAAAACCCACTTTCTAAACGCTTTAGGAAACGCAGCAAAAGAAATAGGACTTAAATCTTATTTTCTAAACCCAGATGCCTTTACTAACCAAATTTCTTTAATATTAAAAGAAAAAGATATAGAAAAAATAAACAATTTTTCTTCTTTTTTAGAAAGTGTTGATATCTTTTTAATAGACGATGTTCAAATGCTTGGTTCAAGAGTAAAAACTCTAGAATTTTTATTCAATATTATTAATAATTTAAAAAATAATAAAAAGCAAATTATCATTTGTTCTGATAAAAAACCAGAACTTTTAGGTGGATTCGAAGATAGGTTTATAACAAGATTTCAAAGTGGTTTAACTTTAGAAATAAAAAAACCTAATAATGAAGATTTACTCAAGATTTTAAAATTTAAAATCGAACAAGAAAACTTTGATTTGAACAAATGAGACAACAAAGCTTTAAGCTTTTTAACAAGAAATTTTTATCACTCCATAAGAGAAATCGAAGGGGCTTTAAATCAAATTAAATTTTCTGTAAAAAACTCACCAAAAGATTTAACTTTCAATGAAAACCTTCTTAATAATATTTTCCACGAAACCGTTCATTTCGAAAGGGAAATAACACACGATAGAATAATTGAAAGCGTTTGTTTATATTACAGAGTAAAAGAAGAAGAAGTAAGAAGTAAATCAAGAAAAAGAGAAATTGTTATTGCTAGATCGATGATAATTTACCTAATTAGAGAACTGCTTTCCTTTAGTTATGAAAGAATTGGTATCTATTTAGGTGGCAAAGATCACTCAACGATTATGGCTTCTTATAAAAAAATAGAAAAAGATATAGAAACGTCCCATGAACTTAAAAATGCAGTTAATTCATTAACAAACAAAGTAAAAACTGTTTCTTAATTAATCAACATCTTTTTTGCCTATTTTTAGGTTAAAAAGATAAAACTAACTAAAACTAACATTGCTAATAATAATATATTAGAAAATAAAATAAAATAAATATAAAATAATAAAATATAAAAGGAAAAATAAAATGAATTTTAAAATTGAAAAAAAATATTTTGAAAAAGAATTTGAAAGAATTGGTGTTTCTATAAATACTTTAAATTTTATCCCTTCTTTAAGAAGTGTTAAAATTGAATTAAGACAAGAAGGATTATATTTATATGGTTCAGATGGAGAAATTTCTATAATTGGACATATTTCTTCTGAAAACATAAAAAATATAAATGAATTAGGTTCTTTTTTAATAAATTATTCAATGTTAAAAAATATAATTAAAAAAACTGAAGGAATTTTAGAATTTAAAATCGAAGATACTAATTTAACTATTAAAAACAAAGATGATTTATACAAAATTAATATCCAAAATGATGAAGATTTCCCAAACATTAGATTCGATTTATCAGGTCAAAAAATATCAATTCATTCAAAAGACTTTAAAAAAGCAATTAAGGATACTAGTTTTGCTGCTACAATCGATAGTTCTGAAGTTATTTTAGATTGTATCAATATAAATGCTATGGATGGTAATTTAAGAATTTCAGCAACAGATAGATATAGAATATCAACAGAAATACTTCCTATTGAATCTCATATTGAATTCGATATTTCTATAATAGCTAGAAATTTGAAAAATTTCATTCCTAATGACTATGAAGGAGAGTTAGAAATTTATGTTGAAGATAATAAAATAGAAACTATTGTTGAAAATACAAAAATACAATGTAAAGTTATTGATTTTCCTTATAAAGATATTTCTAATGTTTTCCCAAATATAGATGATTTAGTTTATAAAATTGAAATCGATAAAAAAGAACTTAGTGAGTTAATATCTAAAGCTTCTATTTTATCCAATGATCAATATTTCAAATTAAATGTTAGTGTAAACCAAGAAGAATTTACTATGAGTGGAAACAAAGAAGAAACCGGGTTTATTTCTGTAAAAACTAAAGAAATGAAGTTTGAAAGTTCTAATAGTGAATTAAACTTTTCTATAAATCATAGATATTTAAAAGATGCTATTTCAGTTTATGAAGGTTTGATTTATATTTTTGTAGATAAAAAAATAAGAAAAGTTTATATAGTTTCACCTTCTAATAAAAATAATAAACAATTAATAGGAACTACATAGAAAGGAAAAAAATGAAAGTAGAAATAACAGGAGAATTTATAAAATTAAGCCAACTATTAAAAAAAATGAACTTTATTGATTCTGGTGGTGCAGCAAAAGAGTTTTTAGCAACTAACCAAGTTAAAATCAATGACAATAGCGAAGTAACTAGAGGTTCAAAAATTAAGGTTGGAGACATCGTTTGAGTAAATGATGAATTATTTCATATTGTAAGTGCATAAAAAGAAGAAAAAATAAAAAATCTTCTTTTTTATTTGCTTAAATAATTTAAAATATAAAAATATGAATAAATATGATGCAATAATAGTTGGCGGTGGACATGCAGGTATTGAAGCCACATATGCTTTAGCAAAACAAAATTTCAAAGTTTTACTAGTAACTTTAGATAAAAATAAACTAGCTTCAATGCCATGTAATCCATCAATTGGTGGTCCTGCTAAAGGAATTATAACAAGAGAAATAGATGCACTTGGCGGAATGCAAGGTATTTTTGCTGACAAGGCAATGATTCAAATTAAGATGTTAAATGAATCAAAAGGACCTGCAGTAAGAGCAATGCGGGCTCAAATTGATAAAGACAAATATTCAAAAGTAATATTAGAAGATATTGAACAACGAGAAAATATCGATATTTTAGAAGATATTGTTGAAGAATTAATTCTTGAAAATGATTCAGTAAAAGGAGTTAAAACAGAAAAAGGAAATGTTTATTATGCTAACGCTGTAGTATTAACAACAGGAACCTATATGGATTCAAGAATTTTAAGAGGAGATGAAATTCAAAAGAGTGGTCCCGATGGGCAAAGAACAAGTAATAAACTTTCAATGTTTTTAAAAAATAATGGATTTGAACTTATTAGATTAAAAACAGGAACGCCACCTAGAATTTGAACTGATTCAATTGATTTTTCTAAAATAGAAGAAGAAATTTTAGAAAATAATAACCTTCATTTTAGTTTTAAAAATGAAGTAGTTCTCGAAAAACAAATTCATTGCTTTTTAACATATACAACTCCAAAAACACACGAAATCATTTTGAATAACTTAAATAAATCTAGTATGTATTCTGGTTTAATCGATGGAGTTGGTCCAAGGTATTGCCCTTCAGTAGAAGATAAAATAGTTCGTTTTAAAGATAAAGAAAGACATCAAATATTTTTTGAACCAGAAACTGCTAAAGGTGATTTGATGTATATAAATGGTTTATCAACTTCAATGCCTATTGAAGTGCAAAAAGAAATGGTTAAATCAATTCCTGGTTTAGAAAACGCAAGAGTAGCTAAATGAGCTTATGCGATAGAATATGATGCCATAAATCCTTTACAATTAAAAAAATCACTTGAAAGTAAAAATATTAATGGTTTATTTTTTGGTGGTCAAATAAATGGAACAAGTGGTTATGAAGAAGCAGCTGGACAAGGATTAATAGCAGGAATAAACGCATCTCAATATTTAAAACAAGAGGAACCAATTGAAATTCTCAGAAGTGATGGTTATATCGGAGTTTTAATTGATGACTTAGTTACAAAAGGGACTAATGAACCATATAGAATGTTAACTTCAAGAGCAGAATACAGGTTATTATTAAGAAACGATAATGCCGATTGAAGAATGAAAGATTATGCTTTAAAAGCTAATATGATAAGCAAAGAAGGGTATAATTTAGTTATTGATAAATACAAACAAATAGAGTTAAAAATTGAAGAATTAAAAAACACTTTTGTATCTTCAAAAAGTGATTTAGCAATTAAATACAACGCAATTAATGGACAATCTTTATTTCAACTAGTTTCAAGACCTGATGTAGATTATCTTGAAATATTAAAAAACTTTAAATTTGCTTATGAACTTGTTGTATTAGCAAGATTGGATGGTTATATACAAAAACAAGTGCATGATGCAGAAAAAATGTTAAAACTTGAAAAATTAAAAATACCAGCTGATATAGACTATAAAAAAGTTGATAATTTAGCAAATGAAGCAAGAGATAAATTAATTAAAATCAAACCAAGCACTATAGGACAAGCATCAAGAATTAGTGGTATTAATCCAGCAGATATTCAAATGTTAATGTTCTATATAAAGATGAGAAATAAATAGTGAAAATAACTATTATTGCAGTAGGAAAACTTCAAAAAAATTATTTGACCTTGTTCCAAGAATATGAGAAAAAAATAAGTTTTTTTTCAAAAATAGATGTAATAGAAATAAAGGAATTACAAGAAGAAAATATAGAAATAAAAAAGGAAAAAGAAACAAATAAAATATTAGAATTAATTCCAAAAAACTCAACAGTTTTTCTTTGTTCTTTAAAAGGAAAACAAATGGATTCTTTTGAATTTTCCAATTTAATTGACAAAAGTAATATAACTTTTATAATTGGTGGTTCTAACGGGGTTATTGAAGATAAAATAGATGCTCAAAAAATAAATTTTTCTTTACTAACGTTTCCACATCAGTTATTTAGAGTGTTACTTGTTGAACAAATTTATAGAGCATTTGCTATAAAAAACAACATAAAATACCACAAATAAAAAGAAAGAGGAAAAATGAAAAAAACATTATTAAAAGATGACTTTTTCAGTCACATAAATAAAGTATGATTAGAAAACACAAAAATACCAGAAGATAAATCAAGTATTAGTGTTTTTTCTGAACTTGATTTAAACTTAGAAAAACTTTTAAAAGATTTAACAAAAAAATGACTTAAAGATACAAGTTCTTTAAATGAAAATTCAATGATGTTGGAATATGTTAAATATTTTTCAATGTTAATGAATGAAAGCAAAAGAAAAGAACTTGGTTGAGAACCGGTTAAACAATATTTAACTAAATTAGAAAGTTTAAAATCCTTTAAAGATTTATTTTCACAAGATAAAGAATTTTGACTTTTATACGGATTTTTACCTTTAGAAAAAGATTTATACGAAGATTTTATTGATAATGAAAAAAGAATTTTTTGATTTGGAGATTTTAAAACAATCTTGCCAAACAAAGAAAGTTATTCAAACAAAGAAGAGTCAGAAAAATTATTAAACACTTGAAAAGAAATGGTTTTATTCTTATTAAAAGACTATGGTAAAACAAAAGAAGAAGCAAATAAATTAATATCAAATGCTATTAAATTTGATGACATTTATAAAGATTATATTCTTTCATCAATAGAACAAGCAAATTATGTTGCTTTATATAATCTAAAATCAAAAGAAGAATATAATTCATATACCAAACAGTTTATTATTTCTGATTTATTAGAAAGTTTAGTTTCACAAAATGTGGAAGCAGTTTCAGTTTCTAATATAAAACTTTATGAAAATTTTGACAAAATTTTTAGCGATGAAAATTTTGAATTTTATAAATCATTTTTATTTATAAGAAACTTATTACAAACAACTAAATTTTTAAGTGAAGAAATTAGAATTAAAGCTGGGGAATTTGGTAGAAAAGTTTATTCTATTGAAACTTATAGAAACTTAGAAAATTTTGCTTTTGATATGGCAAATGAATATTTTGGAATGCCTTTAGGTATGTATTATGCTGAAAATTATTTCGGTAAAAAAGCAAAAGAAAATATTGAACATATGGTTTCTAATATGATTGATGTTTATAAAATGAGATTAAATAATAACAATTGATTAAGTAAAGAAACTATTCAAAAAGCATTAACTAAATTATCTACCATTCAAGTTATGATTGGTTTTCCAGAAGTGATTAGACCATATTATTCAAAATTTAAAGTTAAAACTTATGAAGAAGGTGGAAATTTATTTGAAAATGCGCTTAAATTTAATAAATATTTAGTTGAATATGCATTATCTTTATTTGGTAAAACAGAAGATAAAAGATATTGATCAATGTCTCCTGCAACAGTTAATGCATATTATAATCCATTAAAAAATCAAATAGTTTTTCCTGCAGCTATTTTAGCAGATCCTTTTTATAATTTAAATAGACCATCATCTTATAATTATGGTTCTATTGGTTGTGTAATAGCTCATGAAATTTCTCATGGTTTTGATAATCACGGTGCTCAATTTGATGAAAAAGGAAAATTAAACAATTGATGAACCGATAAAGATAGAGAAGAATTTGCAAAAAGAACACAAGCAACAATTAATTTATTTGATAAAGTAGAAACAGACTTTGGACCAGTTAATGGAGAGTTGACTGTTTCTGAAAACATTGCAGATTTAGGTGGTTTTGACTGCGCTTTAGAAGCGGCAAAACAAGAAAAAGATTTTGATGCCAAAAACTTTTTTGAAAGCTGAGCAACAAGTTGAAGAATTATTTTAAAAGAAGGTGCAGCAAAAAGACAATTGGAATCAGATGTTCACTCACCAGGAAAAGTACGTGCTAATGTTATTTTAGGAAATAATGATTTATTTTTAGAAACTTATGAAATTTCTTCATCCGATAAAATGTTTATATCAAAAGAAAAAAGGGTAAAAATTTGATAAATCAAAAAGAATTAGAAAAAATCTATCACTTACAAAGGGAAGATTTTTTTTATTTTGGTCCTTTAAGTATTAAAGATAGAATTGAAATTTTAAAGAAAATTAAAAGATTCATTCAAGAAAAAGAAGAAGAAATTTTTAAAGTTTTAAAAGAAGATTTAAACAAAGATAAATTAGAATCCTTTGTTTCTGAAATTGCATTAATTTATAAAGAAATAAATCTATATGTAAAAAATATAAAAAAATGATCTCGTTCTAAAAAAGTAAAAACACCTTTTTATTTATTTCCATCTAAATCAAGTTATAAATATGAAGCATATGGACAAACTTTGATTATTAGCCCTTGAAATTATCCGATTATGCTTTCTATTGTACCTATTATAAATGCTATTGGCGCAGGAAATAGGGTAATATTAAAACCTTCTGAATTTTCAGAATATTCATCTAAATGATTAATGAAATTTTTTAATGAAAATTTTGATCATAAAATCATTTATTGTGCTGATTCTTCTTTAGAAACATCTAATTTTCTTTTAGATCAAAAGTTTGATCTAGTATTCTTTACTGGATCAACAAATGTAGGAAAAATTGTTTTAGAAAAAACTTCCAAATTTTTGACTCCAACTATTTTAGAATTAGGTGGTAAATCACCAACTATAATTTGTTCTGATGTAAATTTAGATAAAGTTGTTGAAAAAATTTATTATGGTAAATCATTAAATTCAGGGCAAACATGTACAACTCATGATTATGTTTTAATAGATAAAAAAATAGAAGATGAATTTATACAAAAATACAGAGAATATGTACAAAATCAACTAAAAAATAACCTCGAAAATGAACCTAAAATCATTAGTGAAAAACATTATAATAGACTATTGAAATTAGTTATTTCAACCGAGTTAAAAACTAATCATGAAATGAAAATAATAGAACCTTTTATTTATAAAGCATCATTAAATGATACGATAATGCAAGAAGAAATTTTTGGACCAATTTTGCCTGTTATTTCTTTTGAAACTATTGAAGAAGCAATTGATATTGTTAAAAGACAACAAAAACCACTTGCTCTTTATCTTTTTAGTAAACAAAAATCAATTATTAATAAAATAAAAAAATTACAAGCAGGAGCAATCATTATAAATAACACAACAGAACATGTGGCAAATTCATATTTACCTTTTGGTGGCATTGGAAATTCAGGACTAGGGAAATACAGGGGATATAGCGGTTTTAAATCTTTTAGCCATCAAAAATCTTTTTTTATAAATAAATTTGTATTTAAACCTTTAAGTTTGGTAAAAAAACCTTTTAATAACAAAAAGTTTTCTTTACTGAAAAAGATTTTTAAGTAAAATAAAAAAACCACTAAACACAACACTTCTCGATGTGGCTGCTACATTTCTGTCCTGACCAGGTTACAAGGTTTTTGTTTTAATGGCATTTATATTATATATTAATATTTGATTTTAAAAACAAAAAATAGTATTATAATTTATATACAAAAATTTGAAAGGAGAAAAAATGCAATTTTTAGATTTTTTTAATTGAAGAAGAAATGTAGTTACATTTGCAGAGTCTAAGATTTTATTTTATTCAATTTTTGCATTAATTCTTTTAGCAACTACTTTTGTTTGAATTTATAAATCAAAAATATATAACCATTTTAATTCAAACCCAGATAAAAAATATTTAAAAAATTTAAACAAAGATCAATTATTTATGGTGATAGGTGCTTTTGTAATAATATTTAATATTTTTAGAATAATTTTATTTTTGGTTCGCGATTATCCTTGAAAATGAGAATTAATTCCTTTACATTTATGTAGATTTTATATAGTTTATTTTGGATTTATTTTCCTTTTCAAAAAGGCACACAATATTAAATATATTAGTATATTAGCTTTTTTAGGTGGAATAGTAGGATTTTTATTTGTAAATTTAGGACCTGTTCCTGAATTTATTAATCAAGACAGAATTTATAATTCTTTCCAACCAGGGACAATAGAATATGAAAGAGCAGGGTTTGACTCTGGATATGACACTTATGCTTACTGAGATTTTATATTAACTCATGGATTTGTAATTTTTATCCCAGTTCTAACACATATTGCATATGGTGAAAAAGCAAAAATAAACATTACGGTAATAACACAAGGACTTGTAATGATGTTAATTTTAGGAATAGTAATATTTTTTGTTTCTTGAATAATGTATGAAATTTTACAAAAAATAGACAACCCTAAATTAAAAATAGCATTAGATCCTAATTGGTTATACCTTGGTAGAACTGGAATAGGGACTTTGGGAAAACTAACAAGATGACCTTTAAATATAGTAACTTTATCAGTTTTAGTTCCTTTACTTACTTATTTAGCATATTTTATTTATGTATTGTTATCTTCTATAGAATTTGATAATTTTAATGAAAAAAATAAAAATCCTAAAATTAAATTTAGAAAACCAAGAGAAGTTTTCCAAGAACAACAAGATTGAACTTTCTTTAAAAAAATAATGAAAAAAGAAACTAAATAAAATTTATTCTTTTAAGGAGAGAAATGAATAGAATAGAGAAAAAAATCATAAAGTTTATAGTTATAGATACAAATTTTTTAATAAAAGATGAAATAAGAATAGAAAAAAATATTAAATTATTAGAAGAAGAAGATTTGTCTAAAGAAGTAGAACCTTCTTTAGAAGAATATTTAGAACATGCTAATAAATTATTTAGAAATTTAGAAGCACAACCATTAACACTAGAAGAACTTGAAGAACATATTGATTTTATTTCAAGACTCACTCACACTAATCTAGATAATGATTTACACAGCAAAAATAAAGAAGAATTATTGACAATAACAAATTTAATTTTAGCTGGAGATAGAGAAACTTTATTTAAAATATTAAAATTAAAAGAAATAAAAAGTTATACACAAACAGACTATGATTTTTATAAAAATTATGCAGAAAATATAAAATTAAGAGAAGAAAAAGAAAAATTATTAGAATTAATAGAAAAATTAAAAACTGCTAAAAAAACATTATCTATTTTTACTGGTGTGTTAGCCGGAACTTCCGCTTTAAGTTTTGCTCTTGCTTCTTTCGGTTTTGTTGGAACCTTACCAATAGCAATAGCTGGTTCTGTTGGAGCAACTGCTTCTGCTTCTATTGTGGCAGGAATAAAATTAGCGTTAGTTAAATACGAAGAAGAAATGGCTAATATTAAAAAAGCTACTTATTCATTATCATCTATTTATACTTTAGGACATAGCATTTCTAATATATTAAAACCAATTTTAATTGCTAGCGGTGCAACTATTTCTGCATCAACATATTGATTTCCTGCGGCTTTTAATGCTGTATTATCAATAACATCAATTTTATCTCTATTGTTTTAATCATGAAATCATTTTTATTAATATTATTAGCATTTATGCTTTTTTCATTATTAAATTCATTGTTTTTCTTTGTGTCTTATAAACAAAAAACTTTTTTAGAAAAAATAGACAAAAGAATTTGAAAAGCGCAAAAAAATACAAAAAATACAAATAGTTTGATTGAATTTACAGATATTTGAGAAATCATTATTAATATTTCCTTTTTTATATTTTTTATAGTAATGTCTACAATTGAATCTTACAATCAAGAAAGCAATAATGTATATTGAATCTTATCGATTATTTTTAGTATTTTGTTCATAATTTACTTCATATTAATTTTTGTTATTTATAAGATAAAACTTTCTAGAAAAACAAAAAGCAAAGAAAAAACAGAAAATCCAATCCAAGAATTAATTAATTTTTGAGAACAAAATAAAGACTTAGAAAAATACAAAAACTTAACTTTTTATAGAAAAAACAAAAGTAGAAAAGATTTTATAATAAAAAGATTAAATAAACAAATTGAGTTAATTAAAAAAGAAAAAATGACTGATGCTGAATTATTTAATTCCTTAATTAATATTTATTTTTCTTGTTTTGTTATTTATTTATTTGGAAACAGTACATATATTTTTAAAGATAAAAACTATATAAATAGAAGAGAAAAAGATTTTTATAAAATAACACTTTGATACACACTAAATTTGTATTTTTCAAAAAACAAAAATTAATTTTATAGAGAGAATACCTATATAAAAAGGTATTTTTCTTTTTTTAAAAGTGATATAATATATTTACATATATTATGAAAAAAAGGAATTTTGAAATAAAAAAATAAAAAAATATAATTAAAGTGGGACAATTTATTGGGACACATTTTACCAGTGATATCACTGGTAAAATTTTTTTACTTTGAAATTCAAGAATTTCAAATTTCATTTGGGGTTTTTCAATTTAAAATTGATTGTGGTCTTTCTTCATTATATCAATTTATATAATTATTAATCATTTCTTTTAAATTATTAAAAGTTAAATTTTTAATTTTAATGTGTGATAAACATTCGCTCTTTATATTAGAAAAGAAATATTCAATTTCTCTATTATCTAATGAATTACCAACTCTTGACATTGAAATTATTCCATTATTTTTTTCAATAATTTCTACAAATTTATTAGAAGAAATAAAACGCTTCCATGAATCAGTATGCATAATTCATTTTTCATTAAAACTTAAATCTTTATTATGTTCTATAACCAAATTTAAATCATTATTTCTTGATAAATTTCAAGAAACAATCTTTTTAGTTTTGTGATGAATTGTTGCTGAAAAATATACATGATTAGAATCAAATACATCTTTAGGAGAGATTATATAAGAAACATCTGTTGCAAAAATATTGTTGTTTTTTCCTTGAAAATCTCTATTAATTATGTTTTCAAATTTTACTGAAGTATTTTTATCTTCTCTTCTTTTGGATTTTTTTCTAACTATGCAAAATAAATTTAATTTATTCATAATTCTGCCATTTTCCTGTAATTTATCTTTATTTTATGTTTTTTTTTCGATAAAAACTTCAAGTCTTTTTCTTCCATACAAACAGTTATTTTCAGTAAAACCTTCATAAATCAATTTTTCTTCTTGATTCAATTCTTTTGCTTCAACATTTTTATTCTTGTTTCTGTAAAAAGTTGATTTAGAAATTTTCATAGTGAAGAGAAATTTTCTAAAATTTCTTGCTTCTTTTTTTTCTTTTTTTGCTCTTCTTCATGTTCTTTTACAACACGATTAAAAATCTCATCAAAAACTTCTTTAGGTAAAACATCTTGATAAATTTTTATGGATTTAATTAAAATTTCTCTTGGGATACTATCCCAAATTTTTTTCTCTTCTTCTGGTGTTAAGATTTTTCTTTTTCTTCCAACGCCTTTATTTTTCTTAGGTGATTTTCCTGTTTGAGATTCTAAATTCATACCTAAATTATAAAGTTTAACTTTTTTCTTAAAAAACATTTTTTTAAAATTAGTTGGTTCTGTTTTTCTAAAATGAAAATATTCGGTTCAAAATAAATCTAAATTTCTCATTTTCTCACAATTAGCTAAATATTTTTTAATTCAATATTTTCATTCTTCTGGTTTTAATTGTTTTGACATTTTTCTCCTTAAATAAAAACATAAATTTGGTGTCCCAAATTTATGTCCCTGTTTATAATTTTTTGCTTTTTTAAATAGTACACTTTTATTTAAGTATTATAATTTAATTATATATATTATGTAACTTCATTTTAAAATGAAGGGAAAGAAGGAATATTATGATTATAGATTTACCGATAAAAATAGAAAGTAGAGCTGTAATTCCTGTTATGGAATTATTATATGATAAACCGTGAGATCCGAAATTAGGAAAAAATATTGATGCAGGATGAGATAGGATTATGGACTTTTTGAATGAAAATAAATGAGAATATTTGCAAAAATTTAAAGACGGAAAAAGTTTAATAAAACTTTTAAAAGAAGTTACCATTTTTTATGAAAAAATTTTATCAGATCATATTTTAACCGAAACAAAAAAAGAAATTTCAAGTAATTTAGAAACTTTTTCAGAAGTTATAGGTTATCCGGCGGATGTTTTAGATAACGAAACACCACTTTCAACAATTTTAAAAGCTTCATCATTTTTGCTTAGTAGTTTATCTCTTTTAAGTAGTCAATTAATTTTGCAAGTAGGAATACTTCCAGATAAATTTATTTCTTTATCCAGATATTTAATAGAAACTTTATATCAAGAAGTGATACCTAATATAAAAATAATGGAAGAAACAATGAAAGAAATAGAAAATGAACTAGGAAAAAATAGTTTTATTTCTTTTTTTAAAGGTTATTTAGATTTAAAAACAATGATGTCGAATATGCAAAAAGCACTTTTTGATTTTAAATATTACACAGCCAGAAATGCTTACTCTGAAATTTATAAAAATAGAATAAATGATGGAAAATAAAGAAATTAAAAAAATACTAAAATGAATAAATAATGATTATTCATTTTTTAGACTTATATTCTTTTTAACTTTTAATTTTTTAATCCTTATATTTCCTTTAATTTTACTGATAATTGATTTAATTTTTAGAACTGAGATTTACAATAAGTTAGCTGCAAGTAGTGTAATTGCTTCACTTCTTTTTTATTTGTTACCAATTTTATTTTTTCCTTTTATATTATGAATATTAATAAAATACATTTTAATTTTAACCATTAAAATACAGATTTTAAAAAATAAAGAAATAGATTATAATGACTATAAAAATAAAATAAAAATGTTTTTTATAATGAATTTTAATTGAAAAAGATTGAGGGGAAATTATGAAGACAAACTTCTTTAGTTTAAAAAATGAAGTTGAAAAATTAACTTATTTAAGTTCGAGATTTAAATTATTTTTCTTTACCTTTATAGATTCTTTTATTTTCATTTTAACCTTATTTTTATCTATATTTTATTTAATCAAAATTAATGAAGCACCACATAAAGAAGTGATTATATATATTATTGTTTTTTGCTTTATATTTTCTATATTCTTTTTATTTGCAGCATTAAGAAGAGTTATGATTTTTGGACTATTATATTTTTATTATGAAAATAGAAGTAATTTAATTTGTTTTGCTTTAATATTATTAATAAATTTATTTTCTTTAAGAATTGGTTCAGTAATTAATGGATTTAAATTTATTAAAAACAGAAAAAATCTAAATTTCATAGAATCTAATTTAGATTTTGATAAAGTAATTTTTATAGGAGAAAAAGGTTTAGAATTATATTTTGATGATTTTTTTATAATAAAAAGTATTACTTTAATTTCTGATGATAAAAATTATGATTTAAAAGCAAAAATAAAGGATTTTTGTATAGAAATAGAACGAGATAAAATTTATAAATATAAAGATATTGAAATAGTTTTGGCAAATACACAAGAACTTTTTGTTGATAAAATAGATATTCAAAAAATTAATAATTTTAAAACCTTAAAATTTTATATTTTACTTTGTTTACTCATTAATTCTTTATATTTAAACAAAAATAATTATAAAAAAATGGTAGACAAAATTAATTTAATAGATTTTGTTTCAGAAGACGCTTGAATTTCTGATCAAGAAATAATGAAAGCAAAATCACAGCTAATATTACCTTCTAATTTAAAAGAAAATCTTTATCTAAAAGAAACAAAATATTTAGATAATTTATGACTTATGTATAGGATAATAAGGTTATTTATAAGTAAAGAATAAAAAAAGTTAACAAATAATTGTTAACTTTTTGTTTTTAGTAAACTTTATTTTTACAATCTCCGGTAGTTAAAAATTCATTTAAGTTATCAAAAGATTGTTCAACCATATTTGCAACTGCTTCATCTGTATATGAACCTATGTGTGGAGTTGCAACAAATCTTGGATAATAAGTCATTAATTTTTGAACTGTTTCATTTGGAAGTTCTTTTTGGTGTTTTTTAAAGAAAATTTCACCTTCGTTGTTAAATACATCTGCAGCAATAGCACTTAATTTGTTAGTTTCTAAAGCTCATAATAAAGCATTTTCATCTTGAATTTGACCACGAGCCGTATTTATTAAAATAGCATTATCTTTCATTTTGGAAATAAAATCTTTATTTATCATTTTATCATTTTGGCCTTTAATATAAGGGATGTGAAATGAAATAATATTTGATTTTGCTAATAGGTCATCTAAATTGGTGTATTCCAGTACTTCTTTTGCCTTGTCATTTGGAAAAGGATCAAATCCTAAAACTTTTGCACCTATTGATTTAAAAAAGTGAGCAGTTCAATATCCGATTTTTCCTGTTCCAATAATTCCTACTGTTGTGTTTTTAAATTCTCTTGCAAAACCAAAAGGATCAACGGTAAAATCTTTATTATAACCTTTGTGAGCAAAGTGAAGACTTTTTCTATTTAACATTACACCAAGTGAAAATGCTAATTCTGAAATAGCTGTTGGAGAATATGAAGGAACTCTTGCTGATTTGATTCCTAGTTCTTTCATTTTCTCTAAATCCATATGATCTGTACCCACAATTCTAGCTAAAATGTATTTAATACCAAAAGAATGAATTTTTTCTACAACAGCAGCATTAACTTTATCGCTTGCTCTTGTGATAACTGCATCAAAACCTTTAACACTATCAACAGTATTTTCATTTAATGAGTCAGAACGAAGTTCTAATTCATAATTGTATTTATTGAATTTGTGGAAAATTTCTTTTTCCACTTCTCTTACTCCAAAACAAATAACTTTTATATTTGCCATTAAAATACCAATCCTAAAACAACTATTCAAACAGGCATCATTACAATAGCACAAAGAGTTGCTAAAGCAGAACATTGTGCTGAATAAGTTTCATGCATTTTATATTTCATTGAATAAGCAATAACAACTGTTGAAGGTGGAACTGCAGCAAAAATAACCATTGAACTTGCAACATGACTAGTAACTACTCCTGTATATTTTAAAGGTAACATTATTAATAGAACTAGTGATGGTATTGCTATTAATTTAATTGCTACAAATATTCAAACTCATATATCTTGTATTGCGTTTTTCAAAGGAACTGTAGCAATAGTCATACCAATTGTTATTCAAATTAATGGTGAAGCTAAACCAGAAAGAGTTTGAATTATTTTGTGTAACGCAGGAAGAGTTTTACTTAATTCAAATCACCCTAGTATAACTCCTGTTTTGTTACCGTTTTTATCTACTACATTTCAAGTACCACCAGGAATTAATTGACTTAATCATAAAATTAAACCAATAAATGTAGCGATAACAATTGGATTTAATAAAGCGGTTTTAATTGATTTTGAAAAGTTTGCTTTATTGAATTTAAGACCAGACATCAACATAAAACATAGAGAATAAAGGAAAATTCTGTATGGAATGTTTCAGATGTTAGCTGCTAAAACCCCATTTTTGTCATAAACTGCTTGAATAATAGGTAGTCCAAAGAATGTTGTTGAACCAAAAATTAACATCATTCAAATAACTAAAGCTCTTGATTCTGTAACATTTTCGCCACCTAAAGTTTTGACAACTTTAGATTTGGATAATTTGGGAACTTTTACAAATTTAACTCAAACTAGTGCTATGATACACAGCACTATGTAAAAAGCAAAAGCGACTCCAAGAATTACAGCTTGTTCAATTAAACTTTTAATTGTAATGGTTTTCATAAAACCGTTTAGTGCAAGAGCAGGTAAAGCAATTAATAAAACAATTTGATTTATAATTCCTTTACCTTCTTGTTTTAAAATTTTAAATTTTGCGAATAAGTAACCTATTGTAATAATCCCGATAGAAGCAATTATTGCTCCCCATAGGGATTGGTTACTCACTGTTTTGATAAATTGATCCATATTTATAAAAAATTTCTCCTAATTTGAGTTTAAAACTCATATATATTTTACTATTTTATTTTTAAAAAATAAAGTATAATATGTGCCGTCGGAGGAAAAATGAAAAATATTAATATTCAATTGCTTGAATATGTAGAAAGCAAAAAAAGAAAATTAGCAAAAGAAGCAAAATATTCTTCTATTTTAGATAATTTTATTAAATGAGCTTTAATAATTTTAAATTTAACTATTATTGCAATTGCGATAACAGTTATTGTTATAGAAGTAAATCGTTATAATTCTATCCCAGCAGAAACAAGAAAATCATTTTTTGATGAATTAGGTTTAACAATTGTACTTGCTTCCTTTATCGTTCTAACCTTTTTATTTAATTTATTTTTATCTATTTATAGAGAAGTAATGAAATTTAAAGATTATAAACAAGCAATGAGAAAAATAACATATATAACATATAAATTAAGAGAAGATGAAAATTATTCAAAAGAACAATTTGATAAAGAATTTAATCAAATTGAAAAAGATTTTTTAGCTAAAAAACAAGTTTCAAAAGGGCAATTAATCAAGAAATTTATTTTAGGAGGTGGAAAATAATGAATGTAAAATTATTTGATTCTACAAAAGAATTTATTGATTATATAACTTTAAAAACTAATATAAAAGCAAAAATTTATAAAATAATTTTTTGAGTAGCTGCTCTATTTTCATTATTATTTACTTTCTTTTCTGGTTTAATGGGAGTTGCAAAACTAGCTTCTTCTAGATTAGAAGAATTTAAAGGATTTGCCCTTTTATTCACTTCAGAAGTTGATGGAAAAATAGTAGATCAATGACCAATTTTCACATTGTGAATAGGAATTTCTTTAGCTATTTTAAATGGATTATTAGCTTTATTTGTTGTAAAGAAAAAATGAATAAGAAATCAAAAAGTTAATAATTTAATTTATTTAGAAAAAGTTCTTTTTGAAGCAAATGAAGGAAAATATGCAGAAGCAAAAAATAAAGATTTATTATTTTTTGATAGAGTTTCTGAAATACTTGGTAATAAATATTCACTTAACGAAGGAGAAGAATAATTATGGATTATTCAAATGAAATAAACAGAACTAAAAAAAGTATGAAAAGTTTAACTACTAAGTATTTAAGATCCAAATGAACTTTCTTAATTGTAAGTATTGCTTTAATTTTAATGAGTGCATTTAATGGATTGTTATCTGCTTATGCTATTGCTAAAAACCCAAATTTAACAGCAGTTTGATTATTTGTAACCATTTCAATCATAACTACAATAATGGCATTTTTAACAGCGGCAGCCACACTATTTGCTTTTTCTAAAAAAAGAGAAACAAATAAGCAAAAAGCTTTATATTTAGAACAAATTGAACAAGATTTAAAAAATGATTCATTAACAATTTCAAAAGATGAATTAGTTGTTGAACTGGCACAAATAGATATTGAAGAATAAAGAAAATAACACTTGAGAAAGTGTTATTTTTCTATTCATCTAAATCGTCTTCATCAACAAATTCATTATCTTCTTCTGTTTCTTTTTGCCTTTCAAATCCTTCTAAAGGATTTTTCTTATCATCTGTAAATAAGAAGGAAGAAATAATTATAGGATTTCTTCTTTTTTCTTTATAAAAGAAAGGAATTAAACGATCTTTTATTAACTGTCTTAATTCAGGAACTGTTCAATCTTCTTTATTTTTGATTGTAAATAAAACAGCTCCATGAACTAATCTCTTGATTTCTTCAACAAAATCGGTTGATGTTTTAACATAGAAGCAACCTCTAGAAACTACTCTTGGTTTTCCTACTATAATGTTTTTATTTCTATCTATTGCAATAGCAATATAAACAAAACCATTTTCACCTAAAGCAACTCTTTCTTTCATTAAAGAAACATTAACTTTGGAAACCACATCTCCATCAATAAAAATTGGTCCTGGATTAATAAATTCCTTTGTAGTTACGAGTTTTTTGTTTATTAAATGTAATACTTCACCTATTCTTGGAATTATTACATTATTAGGATTTACTCCGTTTTCAATGGCAGTTTGTCCATGAACTACTGACATCCTAAATTCTCCATGGTAAGGAACAAAGTATGTTGGTTTGGTTAATCTAAAGATTTTTTCGTGTTCTTCTTTATAAGCATGACCTGAAGTATGGAGATAACCATCAACCCCATTTTCTTTAATAATAGCACCTGTTTTATATAGTTTATTAACTAATAATTCAATTTTGATTCTGTTTCCAGGGATTGGAGAAGAAGAAAAAATGATCATATCCCCGTGTTTTAGGGTTATTTGAGGATGTTTTCCTTGTGACATTCTAGTTAAAGCTGCCATCTGTTCACCTTGTGAACCTGTGGTTAAAATAACAAGTTCGTTATCTTGGTATTTTGAAATGTTTTTCTTATCAATAAAAACATCATTAGGAGCATCAATATATCCCATTTTTCTTCCTATTTGTACTCCATTTACCATTGATCTTCCAAAAGTTACAACTTTTTTACCAAGTTTAGCAGCAAGTTCAATAATAACTTTAACTCTGGTTAAGTTAGAAGCAAAAGCAGTAATTATTATTTTCTTTTTAGCATCTAGCATATGAGCTTCTATATCTTTTAAGATATCTTTTTCACTTGGTGAGTGAAAAGGTCTCATTGCATTTGTAGAATCGGAAAGAAGCACACTTAAATCTTCTTTACCTATTTGTTCTAGTTTGCTAAAATCGGTTAGATTTCCAATGGGTGTATAGTCAAATCTAAAGTCTCCGGTACACATAATGGAACCATTTGGAGATTTAACTCTTATTCCAAAAGCATCAGGAATTGAATGTTGAGCAGTTCAAAAATCTACTTCTAGTGTATTGAAAGTATGAACAGCATCTCTTTCAATTTCTACATACTCTACTTTTTTTCTAATACCTCTATCTTCAAATTTAGCTTTTAAATATTGAATAGCAATTCTTGGTGCAAAAATTTTAGGAATATGAACTTCTTGTAGTAGATAAGTAACACCACCAATGTGATCTTCGTGTCCGTGAGTTATAAATAAACCTCTAATTTTGTGCTGATTTTCTTTTAAATAAGAGTAATCAGGAATTATTCCTTTAATTCCAGTAGCAAAGGTATCGGCAAATTTAATACCTGCATCAATTATTACTATGTCATTTTCGTGCTCTATTATAAGGGTAGATTTACCTATTTCTTGCATTCCACCTAATGCAAATAATTTTGTTGGTTTCATATGTCTCCTAATATATTAATTTAAGTTAAAATAAAAAAAGAAATTTAATTAATTGTTTAAATTTTACAATAAAAAAAATTTTTTATAATTAATTTTTAAATTTTGTAAATTTATACAAAAAATTAAAAAAAATCTTGACAAATTTACAATTTATGGTAATATATATACAAGCGACCATAGCAAAGGGGATCACCTGATACCATTCCGAACTCAGTAGTTAAGACCTTTTACGCCGAAGATACCAGAGATGGGAAAATAGGGAGTTGCTGCTTTTTTTTATTCCTTTTTTAATTTTATAAAAGTATTTATTGAATTTATTTGAATAAATTTATATTATTTTATGAATATATTAGATTATTATTATTATTATATAATTATTATGTAAATACAAAAATAAAGGACGGAAAAAATGAAGAAAAAATATTTCAATTTATTAATTATAAACACTATTTTTGTAGGTGAAATCTTATGCTAAAAAATAAATTATTATTTTCAGTTTCTTCACTAGTTAGCATTCCTATTTTTGCTACTTCAGTGGTTTCTTGTGCAACAACAGAAAAAGACAAAGAAAAAAATCAATATGAAAATTATAAAATTGAGTTTAATAATTTAGGTGATAAAGAAATTGTTAAATCTAATGAAACTTTTACCTTTTTAAGTAATTCAAGTGTTAGTTCAAATGAAACAAAACTTAAGGATTTTTATCTAATAAAAGATGAAAAAGATATAGATAATCTTAAACAAACTTTATTTTACTATGTTATAAATTATGAAAAAAATGATAATGTTAAAGAAATAGAACATATGAATAATTTGCTTAATTATCAAAAAGTAGCTTTTTATTTAAGCAAAATAAATTTAAAAGAAAATTTTTATGTATTAAATAACTTTGTTCATACAAAATCGTTAGATACTTTATTTAAATCACTATTTAAATCTAATGATTATAATTACAATGATTTAAATTCAAAACAAAAGGAATTTCCTTTATATTCAATTATTCAAAAAGAAAATAATGCTTTAAATTTTTATTCTACCAATCTAGAATTAAACGCTAAATTAAAAGAAAATAATGAAAGCGAACCAACAGATGAAACAGCAAATTATGTAGAACCATCTTTTAGTTACATTGCTTTTGAAGTTCCAAGAAAATTATTTAATCCAGAGCAATTGCAAACCTTAAAAATAAATAATACTTTTTTACGTTATAAAGTGGGACAATTTATTGGGACACATTTTACCAGTGATATCACTGGTAAAATTTTTTTACTTTGAAATTCAAGAATTTCAAATTTCATTGGGGTTTTTCAATTTAAAATTGATTGTGGTCTTTCTTCATTATATCAATTTATATAATTATTAATCATTTCTTTTAAATTATTAAAAGTTAAATTTTTAATTTTAATGTGTGATAAACATTCGCTCTTTATATTAGAAAAGAAATATTCAATTTCTCTATTATCTAATGAATTACCAACTCTTGACATTGAAATTATTCCATTATTTTTTTCAATAATTTCTACAAATTTATTAGAAGAATAAACGCTTCCATGATCAGTATGCATAATTCATTTTTCATTAAAACTTAAATCTTTATTATGTTCTATAACCAAATTTAAATCATTATTTCTTGATAAATTTCAAGAAACAATCTTTTTAGTTTTGTGATGAATTGTTGCTGAAAAATATACATGATTAGAATCAAATACATCTTTAGGAGAGATTATATAAGAAACATCTGTTGCAAAAATATTGTTGTTTTTTCCTTGAAAATCTCTATTAATTATGTTTTCAAATTTTACTGAAGTATTTTTATCTTCTCTTCTTTTGGATTTTTTTCTAACTATGCAAAATAAATTTAATTTATTCATAATTCTGCCCATTTTCCTGTAATTTATCTTTATTTTATGTTTTTTTTCGATAAAAACTTCAAGTCTTTTTCTTCCATACAAACAGTTATTTTCAGTAAAACCTTCATAAATCAATTTTTCTTCTTGATTCAATTCTTTTGCTTCAACATTTTTATTCTTGTTTCTGTAAAAAGTTGATTTAGAAATTTTCATAGTGAAGAGAAATTTTCTAAAATTTCTTGCTTCTTTTTTTTTTTTTTGCTCTTCTTCATGTTCTTTTACAACACGATTAAAAATCTCATCAAAAACTTCTTTAGGTAAAACATCTTGATAAATTTTTATGGATTTAATTAAAATTTCTCTTGGGATACTATCCCAAATTTTTTTCTCTTCTTCTGGTGTTAAGATTTTTCTTTTTCTTCCAACGCCTTTATTTTTCTTAGGTGATTTTTCTGTTTGAGATTCTAAATTCATACCTAAATTATAAAGTTTAACTTTTTCTTTAAAAAACATTTTTTTAAAATTAGTTGGTTCTGTTTTTCTAAAATGAAAATATTCGGTTCAAAATAAATCTAAATTTCTCATTTTCTCACAATTAGCTAAATATTTTTTAATTCAATATTTTCATTCTTCTGGTTTTAATTGTTTTGACATTTTTCTCCTTAAATAAAAACATAAATTTGGTGTCCCAAATTTATGTCCCTGTTTATTATAATGAATTTGTAAAATTTTTAAGCAAAAACACTAAACAAAAAATCAACTAATGTTGATTTTTATTTTTTTGCAATGTTAAGCGAATATTTTTCATTTCTTCAGATGAAATTTTTGGATCAGCATATTTTAGAACATCTATATTAGATAATAATCCTTCTCTTATTTCTTTCATTTGTCAATTATCGTAAATTGGTTTAGCATATAGAGAAACATCTAAATTTTGTTCTAAACCTAAACGAATTTGTCCCATTTGAAAACAATTAAAATTATTTGTTGCATATTTAGATACATCTATTTTTGATTCTAAACCAAGAAAAATCTGTTTTAGTTGCGATGCACAATAATGGTGGCAATTAAAATTATTAGTTTCAATGAAAGACTTATGATTATTAATTATAGAACTTTTGTGTTGTTCAAAATAATCAATTTCTTCCATTAATTCTTTATATTCGCTATTTGTACCTAAATAAATATTTTTGATTTCTAATAAAGTTTGTTTTAATGTGTTTCTGTTGTTTAAGATATCTAAAACCAATTTTTCCTTTTCTAAAATTGACTCTTCACTGTTATTTGAATTTTTAAAGTGATTAAAATCTCTAGTTAAAAAATCTTTATGGCAATAAAGTGTTTTAGAATAAATTTGGTCATTTTTTATAGAAATTTCACTTAAAGAAACATATGGTGGATTTTGTTTGAGATTATCTCAAAGCATAAAATAAATGTTTTTAATATCATCTAAATCTAGAAATTTGGTATCTAAATAAAGTAAATTATTTTTATCAAAAACTTTAAATAAATCTTTTTCAAAAATTTTATAAATTTGAGCAGTATCTATAAAACTATCGTGATTTAATAATCCATTATTTGCCTTTTTAATTAGATATTCACCATTAAGTTCGTGTCTGAAATTTTTATGTTTTATAGAACTGCGACATTTTAAGTAATAATATATTTCTTCCCATTCGTTATAAAAAATAATGACTGGATGTTTGTGAAAATCATCTTCTAATCTATCAAATGTTATTGATTCTTCCGGAAAAAACGGTTTCATTGTGTCAATGTGATTTTTATCTTTTTTCATTTTAATTCCTTATATTTTAATTATAGTGCTATTAATAGTAAAAAGTGAAAAAAAGAAATATTAAAACAGGAACTAAATAATTATGTTCCTGTTTTTCTCACATACAGATTGTGCTTATTTTCCAATTCAAATATAAATACTAGGAGCATTTAGTTGTATCTAATAATTTTAAATATATAAAAGAATACTATAATTAGCTAATTTTGCCACTTAACTAATTAAATCTAATTTCTATCTAATTTAATTATTAGATACCAATTAGATTTTACAAAAAAAAAAAAAAAAGCAAGTTTTTGACAAAAAAACACAGGAGAATTCCTGTGTTGAAATTATTATTTGTTGTAGAACTCAACAATTAAAGCATCATTGATTTCTTGACTTAATTCTCTTCTTTCTGGTAATCTTTTTAAAGTAGCTTTAAAATCTTTATATTCAATTCATTCTGCTTTTTGTTTTAATTCAAGTGCTGCAGTAATTTGAACGTTTTTTCTTGATTTTTCTTTTAGTTCAACTACATCATTAATTGAAACTTGCATTGAAGGAATATCTGCTTTTTTTCCATTTAAAGTAAAGTGACCATGATTTACTAATTGTCTTGCTTGTCTTCTTGTTGTAGCAAATCCTGCTCTGTAAACAATATTATCTAACCTTGTTTCTAACATTTGTAAGAAGTTTGTTCCAGCAACACCTTTACGTTTTGAAGATTTAAAGAAAGTGTTTTTGAATTGTCTTTCATTTAAACCATACATAAAACGAACCTTTTGTTTTTCGTGTAAGTGTAATCCATAATCAGATAATTTAACTTTCTTTTGTCCGTGTTGTCCAGGAGCGTAAGTTCTTTTTTTACCTTTTGCAAATTCTTTACCAGTTTCTAAAATTGAAAATCCTAATCTTCTTGATTTTTTGAAAATTGGACCAGTATATCTTGACATTTTTCCTCTTTCTGCAAAAAACGTTAAGAAATAATTCCATATTATTTTTTTAAATTTAATGGTTTCGACATCCAGCAAAGTTTACTTCCAAATTTAAAACAAATTTAAAAAATATTAATATATATTATTTAGCTGTGTTTATTGCTTTAATATTTTACATCATTTTTGTATAATTTAATAGCAAATGAAATATTTTTTATTTTTTTTATTAGGATTTTTAGTTTTATTATTAATAACTGGATTAACTATCCTTATTTTTGTTTTGCAAAAAAGAAGAAAAGAAAAAGAAATAAATAAAAAAGAACAAGTTAAGAAAAACGAAAGAAACAATTCTATAAAAAATGAAATTGATATTTTAATAAATCAAATAAAAATTTATTTTAAGCATGAACATTTAAAAAACGAAGAAGAAAAACAAAAAGAAGTTGAATTAAAAGAAATAATTAAAAAACATAAAGATAAAAACGAAGAAGAAACTAAATTTTTAAGCAGAATTGAAAAAGCAAATATTATAAATCATTCTTATGCAGCAATAGAGTTAAAACTTAACAGTTATTTTACAGACAGAGTTCAAATATTAGAAGAACTAAAAGAAAAATATAACTATATTTTTGAGAATAATAAGTTTTTTTTAGGATACTATAATAAAATGACTCAAGATCTTCATAAAGCTAATACATTTGTTAAAAACAATGAAGACAAAATAAAATATATTCATGCAAAAATTGATAAACTAATTAAAAAAATATCAAACAACAATGTTTTTATTTCTCAAAATTATTATTTAAACTATAAAAAAGAAGAAAATATCAAAAAACTAATTGAAAATAAAGAAAATATAATTCATTTATTTAAAATTTTAAATTATGTAGTTAAATTTACTAACGAAATAGACAACAATTTGACAAATATTTTTGAATCATTAAAAAATTTTTATTTTGAAAACAAAGAAGAATTTCAATTGGAAAGAGTTTTTTCTTTTGAAGAATACAAAAAGCAAGTAGAAATTCTTTTTAATAATGTCAAGAAAGCACACAAAGAAATTGATATTGAAAAAGTTAATTTTAATTTAAAATCAATTTATAAACTAACATTAGAAAACAAAGAAAAAATAGAAAAAGAAAAAAGATCTAAAGAAATAGTAATAGAAAACATTTTGATTATAAAAAATAGAATAGTAAGCAAAAAAAATGAATTACTTCTTTTCATAGAAAATAAAGAAAATACAGCATTTATAGAAGCAAAACAAGAATTAGAAAATATAAATTTATTATTAGAAAATATTTTATTAAACAAGGAAACTTATCTTGAACAAATAGAAAAAATAAAAAGTATTTTTGAAAAATTCATAATTATAGATTTTAAGTTAATCGCTTTAAAAAATATTTATTTTTTTGAATTAAAAGAAAAGAATTTATTAAACAATTTTTCTTTACAAAAAGAAATAATTACTGATTTTTTGGTAAATAAACATAAAGAAAATATAAATGAAAATTTCAAAAAAGAAATATTGAATTTGTTTCTATTGATAGAAAATGAAGAAAAAAATGACCAAAAAATAATTTATATTAAAAAGTTAAATGATTTATTGACAAATAATATAGAAATATTTACTGATTTTTTATACAAAGAAATATTAAATTTTTTATATAAAAATATGAATGTTTTTAGGAGTTCTAAAAACAAACTGGATGCCAGTTTTAAAATAGCAGAAGAAATGCATAGACAAGGAAACTATCCACAAGCATTAGAAAATATAGTAAAATTTTTAGAAAAGGAAATAATATAATATGTATGATTTAATTTTAATAAGATAT
Organism: Mycoplasma sp. 480; assembly: GCF_051353065.1. NCBI lineage: Bacteria > Bacillati > Mycoplasmatota > Mollicutes > Mycoplasmatales > Mycoplasmataceae > Mycoplasma > Mycoplasma sp. 480. Next base: position 26,581 of record NZ_CP195722.1, read on the forward strand.
GGTGAATTAGTTTTAAAAGGTGGTAATAGAAAACAATTTATAAACACTTTGAAGCAAAACATAATAAAAATTACAGGGGAAATTCCAGAAGTAAGTTTTGATAGAATGTATTTACCTTATAGCGAAAAAACTTTAGCAAATTTATCTAAAGTTTTTGGTATTTCTTCTTTTTCTCCTGTAAAAAGAGTAGAAACTAATATAGAAAGCATAAAAGAAGAAGTTTTAAGACAATTTGATGATAATCTTTTAAAATTTAGATTAAATTGTCATAGAAACTGAAAAAAATTCCCTTTAAATTCACAAGAAATTATAAAAGAAGTTGCTACCGAATTATTTGCAAAAAAACAGGAAATAAAGGTAGATTTGGAAAATTTTGATCAACAAATCAATATTGAAGTTAGAGAAAAATATTCTTATGTTTTTTCTAAATTTTATAAAGGATTAGATGGTTTACCTGTTGGTATTTCTGGTAAAGTTTTACATTTAATTTCTGGAGGAATTGATTCTCCAGTTGCAGCTTTTGAAATGATGAAAAGAGGTGTGCATATTGATTTCTTGTCTTTTATAACACCACCACACACTGATGAAAAAACAGTTCAAAAAGTAGATAAAATTATTCAATTGTTATCTAATTATCAAGGTGGTTCTAAATTATTTCAAATAAACTATACAGATTTAATGAATTACATCGGTTTAGTTTCTGACCAGTCTTATAAAATAAATCTAATGCGTAGAAGTTTTTATAGAATAGCAGATATTTTAGCTAAAAAATTTGGTTACATAGCTATATCTAATGGAGAAAATTTAGGGCAAGTTGCATCTCAAACTATGGAATCAATGGATGTTATTGGTAGTCAAACAAGTTTACAAATATATAGACCATTATTAACTTTTAACAAAAATGATACTATTAAATTAGCTAACAAAATAGGTACTTATGAAATTTCTATTGAAAAAGCAAATGAAGCTTGTGAATTATTTGCTCCTAAAAAACCAGTTATAAAACCAACTTCAGAATTTGCACAAAAATATGAAGAAGAGTTATCTGAAATTAAAAAAATGGAAATAAGTGCAATTGAAAAAGAAATGATTTTGAAAAGATTTAAAACACAAAAATAAATTTTTTCAAAATTGTTTTTTTTATATAATAATAATATTATGTATAATCACAAAGAAATAGAAAAAAAATGACAAAAACACTGAGAAATTAATAATTCATTTAAAACAACAGAAAATAAAGAAAAAAAATTTTATGTTCTTGATATGTTTCCATATCCATCCGCTTCAGGTTTGCATGTTGGACATCCAGAAGGTTACACAGCAACAGATATAATAGCAAGATATAAAAGACTAAATAATTTTGATGTTCTTCATCCAATGGGATGAGATGCTTTTGGTTTACCAGCAGAGCAATATGCACTAAAAACAGGAAATCACCCTGCTTCTTTTACACAAAGTAATATTCAATCTTTTAAAAAACAGTTAAAAAGTTTAGGTTTTTCATATGACTGATCTAAAGAGGTGGATACTACTGATCCTAAATTTTACAAATGAACACAATGAATATTTAAAAAATTATATGAACATAATTTAGCAGAAATAAAAGAAGTTGATGTTAATTGGTGTGAAGAATTAGGGACCGTTCTTGCTAATGAAGAAGTGATAACTGATAACGAAGGAAATAAAGTTAGTGAAAGAGGTGGTTTTCCAGTTATTAGAAAACCAATGAAACAATGAGTTTTAAAAATTACTAATTATGCAGATAAATTGTTAGAAGGATTAAATGACTTAGAATTTTCGGATTCATTAAAAGAATTACAAAAAAATTGAATAGGAAAATCTGAAGGTCATACAATTAAGTTTCATATCGAAAATAATAGTGAAATTATAGAAGTGTTTACAACAAGAATTGATACATTATTTGGCGTTACTTTTATTGCTATTTCTCCAGAAAACAAATTAGTAGATGTGATTATTAATAATCCAAAAATAAAAGAATTTATTGACTTTACTAAAACTTTAAGTGAAAGAGATAGAGTTTCCAATAATAAAGAAAAACACGGTATTTTTACAGGTTTATATGCTATCCATCCTTTAAATAATAAGAAAATTCCAATTTGAATTGCTGACTACGTTTTAAATTCTTATGGAACGGGTGCTGTTATGGGAGTTCCTGGAGAAGACGAAAGAGACTATGATTTTGCTAAAAAATATGATTTAGAGATAATTAAAGTTGTGCAAGATAATAAATTAATTAATTCGGAAGAGTTTAATGGTTTAGAAATTTTAAAAGCAAAAGAAGAAATTTATAAATTATTAAATGAAAAGGGAATTTCTGAAAAAGAAATAAGTTACAAACTAAGAGATTGAATTTTTTCAAGACAAAGATATTGAGGTGAACCATTCCCGGTTTATTTTGATGAAGAAGATAATATTTACATAGATGAAGGAATTGTAGAATTACCATATATGCAAAATATTAAACCTTCTAAAACAGGAGAGTCTCCTTTAGCAAATAACAAAGAGTGATTATACTTTGAAAAAAATGGCAAAAAATACAGAAGAGAAACTAATACAATGCCACAGTGAGCTGGTAGTTCTTGATACTTTTTAGCTTTTATTCTTAAAAATGAAGATGGATCATATTTAAATATAGATAGTCCAGAAGCATATAAAAGATTTAAAAAATGACTTCCTGTAGATTTATACATTGGTGGTCAAGAACATGCTGTAGGACATTTAATTTATTCTAGATTTTGACACAAATTCCTTTATGATATAGGGATTTTACCTAATGATGAACCTTTCTTTAAGGTTGTAAATCAAGGAATGATTTTAGGTACAGATGGGCAAAAAATGTCTAAAAGTAGAGGAAATGTTATAAACCCAGATGATATCGTAAACGAATATGGTGCAGATACTTTAAGAGTTTATGAAATGTTTATGGGACCATTAACTGATACAAAAGAATGAAGTACAGATGCAATCCAAGGTATAAGAAGATGATTAGATAGAGTTGAAGTTATTTTAGATAAATTCGCAAATAATGATTTAATTGATGCAAATTTTGATGATTCAGAGATGATTTCTTTATGACAGGAAACTATTAAAGAAGTTACAATCGCAATTGAAAATTTAAAATTCAATATTGCTATTAGTAAACTTATGGTTTTCATAAATGGTTTATATAAAATTGAAAAAATTTCCAACAAACAAATGTTAATTGATTTTTGTATAATGCTTTCTGTTTTAGCACCACATCTTTCAGAAGAATTGTTAAGCAGATTACAAGCAAATGAAATAAGCAAGCAATCATGACCAATTTTGCAAGAGAATTTAATTTTAAATAAGAAAATTAAATTACCGATTCAAATTAATGGAAAAGTTAGAGCAGTAATAGAAAAAGAAGAAACCGATACAGAAGATTCTCTTTTTACTAAAGCTTTAAGCGAACCTAATGTAATAAAAAATATTGATAATAAAGAAATTAAAAAGAAAATCTACATAAAAGATAAAATAATAATTTTTAATGTATAGTATTTTTATAAAAAAACACAGACATAAAGTTAATTAGTCTGTGTTTTAATAATTTCTTCAATTCTCTTGTTTATTTCATAAGGTTTTTCAAAGAATAAAGCATGGCCACAATTTTTTAATCCTATAAAATTTTTATTATAATCACTAGCTATTTTAGCAACAGAAAGAAAAGGAACAAACATATCTTTGGTTCCTACTATGAATTCATAATCTTTATTAACAGAGTAAAGATTTTTAATATCTTTTTGTAAATAAGAAGGATTAATAATTTGTTTTCTTACTAAATTATTGAAAACAGCGAATTTATTTTTAGTCACAGTTAAAAAGACATTTGCTATTTTTTCTAAATTCTTTTTGTAGTTATTTTTATTTTCATAAACTAAGTTATTTGAACTTTCGTATGCTTCTTCATAGTTTTTTGGCAAAAGTCATTTATTAAGTCTTTCTTTTGATTGTTTCAAAGTTTCTTTAGCAATAGTACCTAAAATATTATAATTTATTGGAGCAGCAAGTAATGCTTTAGGAATTAAATTATTATTTAATAAGTGCAGAGCACTTGCTCCACCAAGAGAGTGACCAATTACTAAATTAAAGGAAATTCCCGTTTGTTTAACAAATTCCGCTGCAATTTCTTGATAATATTCAATGGTTATAGTTTCATTATTAGAACTCAATCCACAACCAGGAAAATCAAAAGCAACAACATCATAATTTCTATCTGTTATTTTGTAAACTTGTTGTGCAAAACTATGTGATGAATTAAAGCCATGAAGAAAAAGAACCTTTGGTTTTCCACTATTTTCTTCTATATAAAATATTTTTTCATTTTTTATTAGTATTTCTTTTTTTTGCATATAACTCCTATATCTTATTAAATTATTTTATCACATTTTATGTTTCGGATTTTAATAGATTTTATTTTTAAAATATATTATAATAAGGACAGATAATACAAGAAAATAATACTTATTGGTTTTCTAGAAAGGAAAAAAAGTGAAATTTAAAATAGTAAATAATCTATTATTAAGTTCTAGTGTTTGAATACCTGTGTTTTCAATTGTTTCTTGTCAAACTATTGAAAATAAACAAATCAATGAATTTAATAATGAAAATGAATTAGAAGAAAATGTATTTTTACTAAATTCTAACAAGATATGAAGTCCTTCAGACTTTGAAAAAAGAGAGAATGCATTTGAAATAAAAGATGGAGATTCCTTCAAAAAAGAATTACTATCTCAAATAAAAATTGAACAAGTAAAAAACAAAATAAATACAGAGTGAAATGATTTTATCAAAACATATTCAAAAATATTTAATTCAGAAACATTTAAAAAATATCATGTTGTTTACTACTCTAACTACTCTTCAGGTGAATCATTAGACACAATTAAAGTAACTTCTGAAAATCTTGATATTAATTTTATAACTTACAATATCAATACAAAAGCCGTTTATCCAAGACAATATATTATTTTTATAGAAAAAACTAAAATTCCTGTTATTAAAACTATTAATATTAATGAAATAAGAACAAGAAATAAATATTTAACTTACAAAAATAAATTACCATCAAAGCAACAAATAATTTATTTTAAATAAATAAAGCAAAAAAATTACTGCATAAAAAAATGCAGTTTTTTCTTTTTTTGTGTTATTTTTGCCTTTTTTACAAAAAAAAAAAAAAATAAATCTATAATTCTATATAAGAAAATAATATCAAAATAAATTGTGAGGAGTAAATATGAAAAAAAGATTTCCAACAATAATATTAGGAGCAACTCCTATAATGTTTTTAGCATCATGCTCTAATGAGTATAAATCCACAGAAGATTTTAAAATTGAAGCATTAAACTTGCCAGAATTTAAAAATTTAAAAGAAAAAATTAATAAGAATTTTAGCAACAATAAAAATTTGTTTTCTGATAAAAACTTTATAGATTCTTTATCTAAAAGTTTAAATTTATATGCCGATTTAAAACCCTCTTTAGAAAAAGAAGAAATAAAAAATGATATTTTTGTAATCAAAGGCTTAAAGAATTTAAAAATTTTTTTAAATTCAGAAAACTTTGACTTTTCAGAGTTAATAACAAATTTAAATAACTATATAACTATATTAAAAAAATATATAGATTCTGCAAAAAAAATGCATAAAAATAATGTAGAAAACCTACAAAAAGAGATAAGTAATATTTTTTTGAATAATATTAATTCTGCTTTTGCAAACATTAAAGAAATTATTTTAAATAAAACAGAAACAAACTATAAAACATTTTCTTCTTCTGTTTTTAAAAGTGAATTATTAAACAACTTAAAGTCATTTAACAAAAACAAAGATAAAGAAAAAGAATTGAGTAAATATACATACGAAAAAGATTCTGATATTATTGACATAAATAATCAATTATTAAAATTTTTAAATAAAGAAAATTATTCTTTTGAAAACTTTAATAATGAATTCTCTACTTTAAATAATCAACTTAAACAAGTGTTAGAAAAAAAAGAAAAAATCTTCGTGTTTGATTTAGAAGATTTCAAAAATTTAATTGAGCAATTATCAAAAAATCAAGAATTTGATGTTAATTTAATTACTTTTGTAAAAAACCATATAGAAAATGTTTTTAATACTATAGAAAATGAAAATGGTTTCTTGAGTCAAATTCAACAAATAAACGGAAAAATAAAGGAAATTAGCCAAATAAAAGAAATTTATAATGATCAATTAAGCACTGAAATTAAAGAAAAAATTAATAATTTTGAAAGCATTAAAAATAATAATTTTTCTACTTTAAATTCATTAACCAATATAGAAAATACGGTTATAAATTTAATAGAAGACATAACTAATCATATAATTTCTAACAATAATCGTTCAAATGAGTTATCTTCACAAATTAATAACTTAATTGAAAAAATAAATAGCAATCAACATTTAAGTCAACAACAAAAAACCGATTTAATTTCTGGAGTAAATAAAGTTATAACAGAAGATCAACTTTCTTCTTTTGAAAAAGAACTTAAGTCAAAAAATAGTGAATTTTTAAATGAAATTAAATCTTTTTTAGATATTGTGAATGAGAATTCATCAATTAGTCAAAGTTTTAAAAATTATTTAAAAGTAGAGACATATACAAAAGAAAATTTAGAAGATTTTAATTCTTTTAAAAATGAAATAAATAGTTTTTTTGAACTGCTAAACAAAGTTAAAGAAGAGTTTTTAAAAACTAATTTAGCAATTGATGAAAATAAAATAAATGCATATGCTGTTCTTCCTTTCTTTTTAAAACAAGAAGCATTGGATTTTAGCAAGATTTATGATAATGAAAAATATAAACTTTTAGATTTTGACATAAAAGATTTACCTGCCATTAAGACAAAAATTAATGATTTTTATAGTAAGTTAAAAGAATTTAATGAACAAAATATTACAACAACTACAAATGATGAAACATCGCTTAAGTCTTCTTTATTGTCAGAAGTTCAAAAACACAACACCGTTTCCCTTTCTAAAGATCCAAATGGTTATGATGTAGAACGTTATTTACATTCTGCTTCTATAAATTTAAATAATTATAAAGTATTTATAAATGAAGGAGATGATGAAACTTTTGATTTTGATGTAGTTAATTTGGAGTTAAAAGAAGACAATAAAAACATTTTAGTATTAACACTAGATGTATTTTTGAAAAGTAATAGAAAACTAAAATCCACTATTAAAAAGGAAATTCCTTTTCAAAAGGATGTAATGCCTTTTATAAATAAAGTAGTTTTAAATAATTTAGATCAATTTTATGAAGTCGATTATGAAGCATTATCTAAACTATCTTATAGTGAATTTAATTTAATAGAAAATAAGAAAATTTTCTTCAAACCAAGAACAAAAGGGATAGAAAACTTTTTTAGTTTTGACATCACTTCTTTTGAAACATATAAAGAAAATCGTTTATATTTCCAATTTAATGTTCTATTTAACAAACAAATAATTAAGTCTAAAATTCTACCAACATTAAATCCTGTAGATTTTTTAAACACAGATGCAACTCAAAGTGAAAAAGATGCTAAAGATTTTGCTCAAATTGAAAATATACTAAAAGGAACTAAAGAGCATTTCTGAAGTTTACTAAAATTTAAACCAGGAATATTTTATACACACTCTGAGTTTTTAGCAGCAGATGCTAAAAAAGCAATGGAAGAAATTTATGACCTACCTAAATTTGGTAAATATCAAATTTTTGTTAAAGATGTTAATAATATTGATAACTATAATGGATCAGCAGATTTAATTCTTTGATATAAAATAAATGGAGAAGAAGCACCAATACAAGCATTAGGTGATTTATATAATCACCCAATTAAAATGATAAATTTTAGGTTATTTGATTTAGAAGATATAAAACCTAAAACAGGAAATAATTTAACTGAGGCAGACTTTGATGGTTTTGACCAAATTGATCAAAATGATTTAAATATTTTAAGACAATTAAATGAATCCAATATTCAACAAGTAAGAGTTAATGGGCAAATTCAAGATAATGGTAACCCTTCAAATTATTTTAGTATTATAAATGCTAAAGATTTTGTGCAGCAACAACAGTTTTATAAAGCAAGTTATCTCTTTCAAATTACAAACGGAACAAACAATAAAACAGATAACAAAGATAATTTAGCTTATATTCCTTTTGGAACAGGAAACTATTCAAAGGATGTACAACCGTTTTCTATTAGTAGTGGTGATGTAAGTAGAATTAAAAATAAATATTTCATTTACTATTATGATTTTGAACTTGTTGGTAAAAGAGGATTAAATTTCAAAATTGGTTTTATTGAAAAAGAACATCAAAATAAAAGATTTTCTACTAAACAAAAATTTTCTATGGTTAATTTTGTAAATGATTATCAACAACTTCACTATCCTGAAATTATGCTGAACAATTTAACTTTAGATGATTTGCAAATTGATAAAGAAAGACTGGCAACTAATACAGTTGGTTATTTTAATAGTCACAAAAACGAACTTAGACAAATAATTACTATAAAAAATCAAGATGGTTTTATTTCGTATAAAAACTATGATTTAGCTGTTAGTGAAATAAAAATAAACGAAATTCAACAAATTGATGAAACATCAGCTTATATAAGATTTTCTTTAGTAAAATTTGGAGTAGAAGACCCAGAATATGTAAGACCTTGAAATAAAAATGCAAATAGTTGATACAAAATCACTGGTTTTAAACCATCTTCAATAACAAATAAACGAACAGCTCCTTCATATGATGAAAGAAGAGATACAAATTCGTTAAGAACCATTTATAATTCTGAAAATGAAATCCATAGAGAAAGAACATTAGAATTATATTGAAAAGATGCACTATGATCTGTAGATAAAGAAGCAAACATTCTTTCTTGAACTCTACAACACAAGATTTTAGACCCTCTTTTTAAAAACTCATATACATCTAACAGAAAACTAAATCTAAGTTTTAATGGTGGAGCAATAAATCACGGAGATACAGAAATTACAATTTCCCCAAATCCTGCTTTCGATATAGAATTAGATTATGATGAAATTAAAGATCAAAAAATAATTAATATAGAAAAAATAGTAACAAAAAATAATACTGATTTTACTTTTAAAATCCAAGCAAGATGAATGGAAAATGAAGATATTGAATTTAGTGTATGACCTAAAAATCCTGAAATCAAAATAGTTATTGATCCAAGAGAAGAAGCAAAATCAGTAGTTCATGAGTTAAGTAATTATAACTTTTTATTTGCTGCTGGAGCCGCTACTTTAAAAGTTAAATATGATTCAACTAAACAAACTGAAGATTTTGGTTGAGAAACTAATCTCTTTGATTATTCTAAAGTGGAACCTAACACCTTTAGTCAACCAACCATTTTCTTTAATAAACCGGAATATCTTTTTGATCATAGCATTTATAATCCTAATTCTAATGTTGCTTTTAAATTCCATGAAGGTTATAAAATGAGACTAGAACCTTTAAGACTTAGAGAATATGGAAAATATAGTCAATCTGTTAGAAATGTAATAGGAAGAGCAATTGCCTATAGTCCAGGTGGAGCAATTGCCACCGCTTCTATGATAGGGAAAGTAAATGATGATCCAAATGATGGTAGATTTTATGTAATGACTAATCACCATGCTGAATCTTCTAGTATACACGATTTTTCCCTTATATCTGGCGATAATTTATTCTTTAAATCAAGTGATAAAACAATATCAGCACCTTTTTTACAAGCAAGAACTTATGCTTCAAGAGGTAGATATGGTTGAACAGATTATACAAGTACATCGGGAAATGAATCAACCACTATTTGAATAGGGATTCAACAATACAATTTAAATGGAGATCCTTTAAAAAATACAGGAAAAACTCCAGAAAGACTGGATTCATCAATAATAATTATTGATATTAATCCAGGAATTGCAAAAGCAAGAGAAGAAGGGAAATTTGATTTAGCACTTTATTTAGAAAACTGATTTAAATTAAGTAATTCAAATATTGATTATACTTGAAGATATAATGATATGAATTCACCAACAGTAAAAGACATTGTTTCTATTGGTTATCCACGCGGAAATCAAACTGCCATTCTTGATCATAGACCAATAAGCAATTATTGAAGTGGTTGAAAATGAGGGTTTATAATAGCAAATGAAACTAATTATGCACCTTTTTATTCTGGGGCGGGAGCTTCAGGAACAGGGAGATTCATAGACGATAATTCATTAGCATCATTATGAAATTCGGGAGTTGGTTTTCAATATTCTATAAGTTGAAACTATGATGGGCAAGATTATAACTATTTTGGTGTTAACTGAAAAGGAGAGCACCCTTTTGAACTTAAAAATAAACACTCTTTTGCTTCACAAATAATAAGGGCAAATGCAGTAAATCCAAATAAATACGACTTACCATGATTTATGAAAGAAATAAAGGAGAAATAGTATGAAAAAAAATAAACAAATAAAGAAATTTATACCTTTAATTACCTTATCTCCTGCATTTTTTGTATCAGTTTCTTTTGAAAATAGTGTTTCGCAAAATCACGAAAACTACAATATAAATCCTTATGTAAAAAACATTAATTATTTGGATAAAAATTATGTTTTGAGTTCCGAAATCAATTTAGTTATAGAAGATGGAATTTCTGAAAATACAGTAAATAACATTAAAAACATATTATCTGCCAAAAATTATAGTTTTACTTCTCAAAAGAAAATTATAGAAAGTAAAACCAATATTCTTATTGGAAATAAACTGAATAATGATACAACAGTGGATAATTTATTACTTTCTGAAATAAATCGAAGTAATGATATTGTTCAAAAAAATGATTCTTACATTTTAACCAGCAAAAATAATGTAATTGGTGCTTTTGGATTAAAGGAAAATTCCGAATTTTATGCATCAGAAACATTTAAACAAATTTTTAATCAACTTAAAAACAGAACAATAGAAGAATTTATTATTAAGGACTTTTCTTTAACAAAAAATAGAGGAATTATTGAAGGTTCACAAAACACAAATTGAAGCAACGAGCAAAGATTTAAATATCTTGATTATGCTAAAAAACAAAAATTAAATAAATATTTTTATTGAAACTGATTTGATAAAAAAACAAACGCAGATTGAAAATTAAAATATTCTAACAAAGAAAAAGAAGACTTTCTTGTTCCTTTTATAAACAAAAGTTTAGAAAATAATATTGAACCTGTTTTTATGTTTAATATTTTTCAGACAAACAAAGTTAGGGTTGAGTCTTTTGATAGTGATTTAGAGAATTTTAAACAAAAAGTTTTAGATTTAATAAATTTAAAAATTTCTAAATTTGGATTCATATTCAACGAAAATAGTGATATTAATTTATCTATTCAAGAAAAGTTTTTTACTAAATTTAAAGAATGATTTGATAATTTACCAGCAAAAAACAAAGAAATCTTTATTGCTTTAAATAATTTTGAAATTATAAATAATTTTGATAAAAATCAAGCAGAAAGTGTTAATAAATTAAAAGAATTTATCAACACTATTCCAAACACTTTCGAAATCATTACTAACCCAGGGAAAACTTTTAATAAAGTTAACAATCAGTTTTTAAGTGATTTTATTGAAGTTACAGGAAGAAATAAAGTTAATTTATGAAGCAATTGAATTAATTTGTCAAACAAGCAAAATAACTTAATTTTAGGTGGTGTTAAAGAGAATTTAGATATCAACTTTGATGAAACTAAAATAGATGGAGTCCTTCTTAATCCTTCTTTATTTTTTGAACATTCACAAATACCACTTTATGTTTTAAGCTCTTATTTGTGAAATAACATTAAATCAGACGAAGAAAGAGAAAGATTATATAATGAATCATTCAAAAATTTAATTGGTAGTGAGATTGAATATAAAGAATTAATCGAGGTATTTAAGAATTTTAGTTCTCATTCTTTATATCAAAACATTCCAGTTCCAAATGAAATTGATGAATCACTAAACATTAAAGATAAAATATTAAATTTACAAAGCATACTTAATTCTAAAACATATACTATTGATCAAGTTAACTCGCTTAAAACTGACTTTATAGAATTAAAAAATAAGTTATTAAAACTTAAAAATTATTATTTTAAAAATTCTTTTGTAAAGGAATTTTCCCCTTGAATTGATTCTTTTTACGATTTAACTCAAGGAGTTATTTACTTACTGGATGCTTTAAATAATCTTCAAAATAATCAAGTAGGAGAATTGGGTGATAATTTATACTTAGGAAAATTTAATGTTAATAATTCAAAAGAAAATCATTCAATTGATTTTCAGAATTTTCTTGTTAAACCAGAAGTAGGAACAAAATATATTCAACCTTTTATAGAACAGGTTATTGGTTTTTTAGAAGAAGAACAAACTAAAAAATTAAATTTTTCAGAAGTAGATATTAATAAAGTTAATTTAACCTTTATTAGCAATAGAAGAGATACACCAGAAAGTGATAAAGGAAATATTTTCCTTGCTAATAATAGGGAAGAAAAATTATTTACAAATCCAGATGCCATAGTTAAAGATGACTATTTTGGTGTTGAATTTTCAGAACCAATAAAATTAAATTCTATTTATATAAAAATGGGTGGTGGAAGAGATCATTTTTTCTATTCACGTATTCAATATAAGCAAAATGATGAGGTTTGAAAGGATTTAAACGGAGAAATCTATGAAAGATTTCATGATAATATTCGACCAATAACTGTAAATAATTTAAATATAAAAAATGTAACTGGTGTAAGATTGATTGCAAATAGAAGCAATCCAGAAGCAGCTTGATTAAGAATTACTAATTTTTTAATTAATCAAAATGAAATTGCTACAAATAAATTAAATTACACCGATTTACAGGCAAATATGGAAGATTCAACAGCAGGAATTGCAGTACGTGCTGGAAGTATTGAATCAGTAAAAGATAATAATTACGCTACGCAATGAACTTTCTCAGATAGTGCAACAGGTCCTGGTAGTTCTAAAATTTCACAAGATAAAATTGTAGCCTTTAAATTTCCATCTAAAAGACTAATTACAAGAATAGAATTAGATCAAGGTCAAGAAAACGGAAGAGATAGACTTAATAATTTTAAAATTGAATATTATGATTACACAAGTTCTAGTTGAAAATTATTTGGTTCTAAAAATAATTTAGGAAATCAATTTAATCATGTTGTTCATGGTTATGCTTTTACAGATAAATTTAGATTTTATAATAATGCAACGGTTAATAGTTCTTGATGAAGAATAGCAGGACTAAGAGTTGGTTATGATGATTATGAGAAAAAACAAGAATATACAGCAAGTTTGGATAATGCAAGAATTCTTGGTAGAGAAGAAATTAGGGCCTCAGAATATAATAATTCTATAAATTATGTAGTTGATAATACAGATTACACATCAACTGTTATAGCATCAAGTGATAATAGTTTTGTAAAAAATAATGTTGGATTTAAAGTAGATTTCAAATACCCAAGAGCTATTCGTGAAATCAGTATTTTACAATCTAATAAACATAAAATACCTTCTGTAAAAATTTTAAAATTAGTTAATGACGAAACATTTGAACTTTTAAGCGATGTTAAGTTAAATGATGATTGAACCACAATTAAATTACCTGAAAACAGCGGAGTTTTCACTGGAATTAAAATTCTTTCTAATCAAGATACTACAAGTTATTGAGAAGTAAAAAGTGTGAATTTTAAATTCGATGGAATTAACACTAATGAATTTTTATTATCTAATATTGCAAATAAAGAAAATTTAACCACTTCTCATGTTGATAATCTTTATAAATTGTTTAGTATAGATAAAGAAAATTCTAAAAATCAATATCATATGAATTCTGGTGAATTTATTGGTATTGATTTAAAAGAAACTAAAACTATAAATGGTATTGATTTAGATTGAGAAAAAACTGAAAACATCAGTATTTTCCGTTCAATTGATGGAGTTAATTGATATGATTTAAATGTTGATTCAATTGCAAGTTCGCCAACTCAGGCAAGATATATTATTTTTAGAAATCAATCAGTAAATGCTTTAGATATTACTTTTAATAAGATGTTTATACAAACAGAAAAACAAACAGTTTTTGGTAAATTAATAGATACAAATATTACACCTTTAGAAAACGATAATTTTAAAGAAAATTTTGCTTTTGATGGAGATTTTACAACAGTTTCTAAAATAAGTAAAAGTTTAAGACCTAGAGACTTTTTAACTTATGATTTAGGTTCACTAATGAACATTAATTCAATTAAAATCTTTTCAGATATTAATAATATAAATTGACTAAGAAGTGCAGATATTCAAATATCACAAGATAACACGAATTGAGAAACTGTTTATACTGTTGATGATTATGGTTCAAAATTTAGTTACAAAAAACTTTTTGATACAAATTTTGGTTTCTATGACTCTAAATATCCAAATTATAGATATTGAGGAATTAGTGATTTAGAAAATAAAAAAGCAAGATATTTAAAAATTTTCATTAATCACAATTATCCTAACAATAGAGGTTTATTTATAAATGAAATTTTAATTAATGATGGTAACGATCAAACAAATAATAACATTGCAGGTTTTAGCGGAACTAATATTGAATCTAAAAATCCAGAAACTTCTGTATTAAATCTTATTGATGAAAAATTAAGAACATACTATGAACCTAAAAATGAAAATGGTACTTTAAAATATTCATTTGCTAAAAATGAATATAACAACAAATATTTAAACATTGTTAGTGTACAAGAACCAAGTTTAGCAGAAGTGTCTGCAACTATTTATAGTGAAGAGACTCATCAAACAAAAGAAGTTGTATTAGGACATTTAGTTGCTTTAAACTCAGGTTTTAACCTGCCAATAGATGATCAAAATAAAATAATTTCTTTATCAATTAAGTGAACTAATAAAAAACCAAAAATAGCGGAAATTACCTTTTTAGATAATGCACACACTAATTCAGAAACAAATAAAATAGAACTAGATAATTTAGTATTGCAAAAAAACAATAACTACAATAATTGAATTCAAGAAGATAAAGAATTGTACGACAAAGTTATTGCAAAAGGGCAATTAACTAAAGATTCAGCAAACATAAATCAAAGCACCATTGATAGCATTGTTGCAGAAATAAACAGTGTTATAGCAAGCGCGAGATTAAAAGCAGATTTAAGTCAATTATCTAATTTAATTTCAGAAAAAATTGATAATAGTAATCATCAGTATACATCACTTTCATATCAAGAATACAATAGAATTTATTCTTATATAAATAAAATCATAAGTGAAAACCAAGATATCACTCAAGAAACTTTAGAACAGTTAGTTTCTTTATATAATGAAGCAAAAATTGATTTAGAAGCTTCTATTTATCAACTAGAAGAAGCGAGAATAAATGTAAGAAAATTCCATTTTCTTTACAAAAGTGTTTACACAACAGAAAGTGTTGATAGATTAGCTACTTCTAGTGAAGCAATTAAACATCAATTAACTATTAATTTAAATGATGAAGAAAAATATAAAGAACTAAACTTAAATTTTATTGATAATTACAATAAATTAGAATATAACAAATTAGGTGAATTTAATGAAAAATACATAAATGAAATTAGACCTAATTTTGAAAATATTTTAACTAATGAATGAGTTAAATGAGAAGAATTATCTAAAGAATTACAAAGTGAATTTAATAAAAAAGATGAAATTATAATGAGCGATAATATAAATTTAAGAGATAAAGAAACTAATTTAAATTTCTTAAAAAACTTATTTGACTCTTTCAGTTTAGAAAAAGCAAAAGAATTAAAATTATTAAAAAGCGAATTAATTTTTAATGTAAAATATCAGCCTATTTATAGCGAAGAAGTTTTTAACAACATTAATAACATAATTAATAGTACTGATGAAAAAATTTCTAATAAAACTTTAGAATATAAAGAAATTTCGGGCATAAAAGCAGATTTAACAAAGTTGAAATCACAATTTGATTTTATATCTATTAATAAAAAAATTAATGATTTAAAACTAATAAATGAAATTGCTTTTTATAAAGATAAACTAAAAACATTAGATAAAAATGAAGATAATCTTCTTTCTTTTGTTAAAGAACTTGAAGATAAAAAACAAAATATATTAGAAGAAATCAACAAAACAGAAGATTTAATTTCTAAATTAAAAAATCCAATTAAACAACAAGAATTTTCAAATCAAAAAGAAGAAGCTAAATCAGAACAAGAATTAAAAGAACTTCAATTAAAAATTAATGATGAAATTAAAGAAGAAAACAAAACTAATCCTTTTTTAAAAATAGGAGTTCCAATAATATCATCTATTTCTGTAATTGGTTTAATTATTTTAGCAATATTACTGATTTTAAAGAAAAAGAAAAGCAAAAGATAAAATGAAAACACAGATTTATTTCTGTGTTTTTCTTTATATGTAGATTAAGTACCAAATAAGACTTCTATAATTTCTTTGACTGAGATGTTTCCAAAATATTCTTCAAGATTACTAATAGAATTTAAAATCTTAATAATTGTTTCTTTTTCAAAAGATTGATTTATTAATTTAGATTCAACTTCTTCTATTCCAACTTTGGCAAGAAAATCTCCTTCAAATTTGATTGAATTTATCTTATTTTCCTTTATGTTTGCACTTATTTGTAAAATTCCTCCTTCGGTTTTCTTTTCACTAAAAAAAGAAAATTCAGGATTTTTTCCAAGCACTCAATCATTAGAAGAACGAATTGATTTTATACTTTCCATTTGTTCTAAATATTTAGAAGGAATTTCTTCTATTGTTCCGTTATATTTTTCTTTTAAAAATAAAGCGAATTTATCTATAAATTCATTAATAGAAATTTTATTTTCTAATTGTTCTAATAAGTTTGTTACACGTTGTTTAGCACTGTTAATTCCCTTTGATTCCATTTTGAGTTTGCTTGGATTTAATACATTTGAAAGTTTGCTTAAGTTGGCATCAAAAAGCATAGTTCCGTGATGAACGATTTTATTTTTATAAATAAATTGTGCATTTCCTGAAAATTTAAAACCATTTACTACAAGATCATTTCTTCCTTTAAATTCAGCATTTAAATTTAAAGTATGTAGAAACTCTAAAACAGGTTCTAAAAATTTAGTGTAACTTCTTTCTGTTTTGTTTGTTGTGATAAAAGAGAAATTTAAATTTCCTAAATCATGATAAACAGCACCACCACCAGAAAGTCTTCTATAAAGTTCAATGTTTTCTTTTTCTAAAACATCAAACTTTACTTCTTTATATGCGTTTTGATTTCTACCTATAATAACAGCATTTTCGTGTTGATATAAAAAGATAATGTCTTCTGTGTTTGATTCATCTTTTGTCATTATTTCTTCAAGAACTAAATTATAAAAAGGTGAATAATTTTTACTAATATAAATTTTCATATATTTTACTCCTTAACTACTAAATCAAAGTTTGTAACACTTTTGAAAAGTTTTATAAAAGAATGATAATCTTTTTCATTAAGATTTAAATTTTTAATACCTAAAATGTTTATTTGTCCATAATCTCATCTTTTTTGATATCTATTATTATCTAATAGGAATAATAAATCTTCAATAAATCAATCAAAAAAATTATCATTATATTGAATATCTCTTAAAAGACCATTTACTTTGATATCTAATATTCTATTTTCATGATTTAAAATTTGAAAGTCAAAAGATAAATCTAACTCTTTACTTGTTTTAATTTGAAAAATTGTTTCCATTTTTTAATTATAACAATTTTAAAATTGGAAAATAAAAAAACCCGAAAAAATCGGGAAAAAATTAAAAATTAATTATTTTTTGCTGTAATTTAAGTTTAATGCATTTAAAATTGTTTGAATTACAAAGTTAAATGGTTTGTTGAAGTGTGGTAAGAAGTAGAAATCCATTAAAGCGATTTGTGGTAATGTTAATCCTTGTTGAATTGCAAGAGATAACATGTAAATTACTTCAGTGTGATTTGCTGCTCTACCTTCAGAACCGATTTGTGCCCCTAATAGTCTTAAAGTTTTTTTGTCATATGTAATTTTAAATCAAACTTTAAAGTGGTATTTCATAAATTCTGGTCTGTCATTGTCTTCAAAGTATTCAACTGCAAAGTTTTCTTTAATTCCTTCTGTTTTAGCAGCAACAACTTCTGTTAAACCTGTTGATGCATAGTTGAAATTAAATACATTAATTGCATTTGTTCCTGAGTATCCTGGGAAAGGAATTCCTTCGTTTCCTGCTAAGTGGAATGCTGCAACGATTCCTGTTTTAACTGCGTTTGTAGCAAGAGCAATATGTGCATATTCTTTTGTAGCACTATTAATCATTGAAGCAGAGTCACCGATTGCATATAAGTTTTCATCACTTAATGATCTTTGGAATTTATCTACTTTTATAGCACCGTTAGCTGTTTTTTCAACACCTTGAATTAATTCTGTATTTGGTCTAAATCCGATAGCTAAAATTACTAAATCAGCTTCATATGTTCCTTTGTCTGTAACAACAGCTGATACTTTTTTACCATCTTTTGTTTCAAATTTTTGAACTTTTTCACCAAGTTGCATTTTAATTCCGTGGTGTTCCATTGAGAATTCAACTTTTTTAGTAAATTCTTCATCAAAGTAGTTAGGAATAATTCTGTCTTGCATATCGATTAGTGTTACATTTTTTCCGTATTTGTGGAATGCTTCAACTAATTCGATTCCAATGTATCCAGCACCAATAACAACTACATTTCTAACATTTTTGTCTTCTGCTTTTGCTTTAATTTCTTTAGCATGTGCAAAGATTTTTGAAACTAAAATGTTTTCTAAGTTAATGTTTTCAAATGGTGGAATAATTGGTCATGTACCACCAGCATATACTAATTTGTCATATGTGTCTTTAAAAGTTTTTCCTGTACTTAAGTCTTTAACAACTACATATTTTTCTTTTCTGTTTACTTCGATAACTTCATGAGCGATTTTAACATCGATTCCAAGTCCTTTTAATTCTTCAACGCTTGAATAAAATAAACCATCTGGGTTTTGGAATTCTCCTCCAACTCATAAAGCAATACCACAACCTAAAAAGGAAATATCGGTATTTCTGTCGTATGCTACTAATTTAGCGTTTGGAGCAACTTTTTTCATTGTTCTTAAAAATGAAGTTCCTGCGTGATTTGCTCCTATTGATATAATTTTCATTAATGTCCTCCGTTTTTTAATTAACATTATAATTATAATATTTTTATACTAAATGTTTATAAAAATTCATTTTTTGTGGAACAAATTGAAAATAGGGGTAAATTTGTTATAAAAATCAACTTTTTGGAAAAATAAAAAAAGTCTGCTAAGACTTTAATTACTTACTTTTTTCTAATTTTTCTTTAATTATTAATAAAAATTCTGCTTCACTAATTATTTTTGTGTTATATTCTTTTATCTTATTTTCTTTGTTATTATAGTGGGGTTATTCTTTTTTTAAAAGAGTTTAAAATATATTTTTTATCTTGTATTTTTAAATACACTTCATATAAAATTTTACAATCTTGAACACTTCTATGTGCTTTTAAATAATCTACTCCAAGCATTGAAGAAAGAAATTGTAAACTTCATTTTTCACTCTGTCATAAATAAAAACTTCTGTTTTGAAAAAAATCTTTAGTGTCAATAAAATTATTAGTGGGAAAAGGTAGTTCTACTTGGTTATAAGCTCTTTTTAATGCAACAAAATCAAAAGTTTCTCCATTATGTGCATATAAGTCTAAATCACCTATAAAAGCATTAAATTCTTCTAAAACTGCTTTTGTATCTCTACCTTTTTCTTTGACTAACTTCGTAGGAATGTTGTTAAAACGCTCTCATTTATTAATTTCAAAATTCTTTGGTTTTACTAATTCGTTAAACTGTTCAACTATTTCTCCGTTGTTTATTTTGATAGCACCGATTTCAATAATAGATTTATTATTATCACAAGTTTCTAAATCAAAAATAACAAAAGAATTTTTCATAAAATTGTTTTTATATTGCTCATCTGTTTTATTATTAAATTCTTCTAAACTTTTTATCATATTATTCACTAACTAAAATTTCTCCTTGTCTCATAAGTTCTTCAAATTCATTTATAGTAAAATTTTTATGTAAAGATAAATAAATCTTTTGTTCAATTATTCATTGTTTTATAAATTCTCGTTTTTTACTATAATCAATAATAGGTTTATTAATTCTTATTATTTTAGTTGATAAATTTTTTAATTTAGTTGAATTATATTTACCATAATGATCTTTTAACATATAAATTTTCAAACATTTAGCAATTTTAGAATTTATACTATATCCATTAATGTCATCATTTACTAACATATTTAGATAAAACTCATGTAAACTTATTGGAAATTTAATTGTAAAAGTTCTATTGTCTTCTAACTTTTCTTTTTGATCTATTAATGATCTAATGAATTCATCATACTTACTCATAAAATTATTCTCCTATCTTTAAATAATTATTAATTAATAAAGACTTTAATTATTTAATTTGATTCATCTTTCATATTCTTGTTGACAATCTTCAACTATTTTTATTATGTCTTTTGCATTGTTTATAATAGCGCCTGAAGCTCTTTCATGACCACCGCCATTTCATTTGAGTGCAACATTTCTTACAACTGGGCCATTAGATCTAAATTCTACTCTTCATTTGTTTGTTTCTTCTTCTGTAAAAGAAAGTCAAATTCTGTAATTATCTATATTAGCTAAAGTATTTGGTCTAGTTGCTTCAGCAGGAGTTTTGTTGTATTGTTTTTGTTCTTCAAGAGTTATTGAATAGTAAATAACATTTTTAAATGTTTTAAAAGTGCTAAAAATAAATGATTGAAAACGTAAATCGCTTTCACTGTTTTTTGTTAGGTTTGTATGAAGTTCATCAATATTTAAGCCTGTTTCTCAAAGTTTAGCAGCTAGAGATAAGGTTCTTGGTGTTGTATTGGAGAATAAAAAACGTCCAGAATCTGTGTAAATTCCTGTATAAATGTATTTTGCTGCTTTTGTTGAAACCTTTCAATTACTGCTAAAAGCTAAGTCAGCAACCATTTCAGCTGCAGCGATATAAGAAGAATCAACTCATCTAGTTGTTGTATTTAAATCATCTTCGTTTGGATGATGATCAATTCTAATTACACTTTTAAAAATATTTTTGTCTAATAACTCTCTTTTTTCAATTCTTTCTTTAAAATTTGCATCAACAATTATCGCTAAAGACTCTTTTAAAATGTCATCACTTAGATCATTATTAAAAGAAAAATCCAAGAAATTTAAAGTATTTTTAGAATCACCAACTGCAAAAACTTTTTTGTTTGGAAAATTTTCTTCAATTAGTGTTTTTAAACCAAATTGAGAACCAAGACAATCACCATCTGGGCGAATGTGATGGAAAATAACAATTGAATTATGATTTTCAATTTCGTTTATGATTGTTTCTAAACTACCTATTTTCATTTTCTTCCTTTTCAAATTCTTTAACAAGATTAATTGCTTTATTAACTATTTCTTGGATTTTGGATTTATTTTTTATCATTGCTCCAGAAGCGTTATCGTGACCACCACCATTATATTCTCTGGCAATTATATTTACTTTTGGACCATTAGATCTTAGTCTTACTCTTATTGTTTTATCTGGTTGATCAATAAAGAAAATTCAAATTCTATTATCTTCAATATTTGAGAGAATATTTACTTGGTTTGCTTCTTCATAACTTAAATTAAGTTCATCTTGTAATTTTTGAGTAACGTGGAATCAAATTACTTTATCTTGATTTTTAAAATTGGAGAGTACTTTTCCTTGGAATTTAATCTCTTTCATGGTTTTACCTGAAAGTGCTTTGTGGATAAAGTGAATATCTAAATTAGATTTTTTTATTAAATGTTCGACTACATTAAAAGTTCTTTTACTTGTGTTGCTATAAAAAAATCTGCCTGAATCAGTATAAATTCCAGTGTAAATATATTGAGCAGCTTTTAAAGAAATGTTTCATTTAGCCATTTTAGCTAAATAAGCAACCATTTCAGCTGCTGCAGAATAAGAAGAATCTATTCAGTTAAATTCATAGTTAATATCTGCTCCATTTGGATGATGATCAATTCTTGTCATCTTGGTAATTTTGTTAGATAGTATAATTTCTTTTTTTTCTAAACGATCTGAACTGGAAGCATCAACTACAATTCCTAATGAATTTTCAAAATCTTCTTCTTTTAATTGATTTTCGTCAAAATGATTAAATTCAAGAAAATTTAAAATGCCAGTTGAATCTCCAATATAGAAAACTTTTTTGTTTGGATAATTATCTTTGATTAATTGTCCAAGACCAAATTGAGAACCAAGGCAGTCACCATCTGGTCTTATGTGATGAAAAATAAAAATGTTATCAAATTTTTCAATCGCTTCTTTTATTATTTTATATGTTCCTTTTTTCATAATTCTAATTATATTTTAATAATTTGTTTTTTGAAAAATAATTATAATTTTATATTTTTTGAGTTGCTTAAATTATTAAAAAAATGCCAAAAATTAAAATTCTATTAATATCAAGCAAAATAAAAAGGAAATTCTAAAAATAAGTAAAAAAGCGTGTTTTTTGATATAAAAATATTATATATCAAGCCTTTTTCCCTATTTTAAGGGGAAAAAGTTTTGATTTTTTGCTTTTTATTCAAAAAAATAATGAAAAAATGGAAATTTTTTGAAGATTTGTATTATAATTTTATTGGAAGTTATTTTACTTTCAATATTTTATGTAGAAATTAAAAAACAATGAGAAATTTATTTTTAGGAAAACAACCATTAGATAGAAAATATTTACCAAAAGTTATAGAACATTTATATTCTTTTTTTAGCGCAATTGTATTTAGTGTTTCTTTACTTAGTTTTATTTTATTAATAACTTTAAATAATAAAGAAAATATAAGTGAGAAATTTTCTGATTTGCTTTTAAAAACAGAATTTAGATTAACAATAGCAGCTTTTGTTTTTGTATTTTTTGCTAATGTTATTTATGTTATTAGGTTAATTAGAATTTTACCCAAAACTGAAGTGGGACATGCCTTAGTTTGGATTGAAATCACTTTTTTATTATTTTTTGTCTTATCACCATTAAACATAGTTGTTTCCATTGCATGTTTAAAATATAATGAAATTGTTTTTGAATAACTTAGGAGAAATATAATATATATTATGAAGAAAAAATTAATGAAATTTTTAGGTTTAACTGTTTTTGCAAGTCCAGTAGCAGCATTTGTTGCTTGTGGAGCTACAAATGAATTTGCAGATTCTAAAGAAATTATTGTTGCAAAAGAAGGAAAACAAGATCAATTTTGAAAAGCAGTTGAAGATGAATTTAACAAAACCGAATGAGCAAAAAAAGGTTACAAAATTAAATTTGTAGAAAAAGATGTTTTCGGAGCAATCGATACTATTACAAATATTGGTAACACAGATAAAAATGCACCTGACTTAATTTATGCACCAAATGATAGAATTACAGACTTATTAAGTAAAAGAACACTTGCATCTTGAAAACCAGAGTTAAAAGATGCTATTTTAAATGAAGTTAATGCAACAGATGACGAAAAAGCATTTGTAAATGACTTTGGTACATTTAAAGGAAGATCTAAAAAAGATAATGGAAAATTCTATAACTTTGCCCACAATAAAGAAGGTATTGTTGTAATGTCAAGCAAAACACTTGATGAAGTGAAAACTGAATTAGCTAATACATCAACTGATGAAATGGTTGAATTAGTAAAAGAAGGTAAAGCATTCTTTAGAATTCAAGATGGTTGATATGGTAATGGGGTTTTAGCATCAATTCTTAGCACAGAGGAAATGGGAAAAATCATTTATAAAGATACAACAGCAAACAAATGATCTTCTGGATTTATGAAAGGAGATCAATATAATAGCGACTTTTCTAAAGCACTAGATGTTGTTGGAGAATTATTATTCCCAGTTTATGAAGCAGCTTTTGTTAAAACTGCTGATGAATTTAAAACTACAAAATGAGCTACAAAAGGAATTGACCAAGGTGCTTTAAAAGATCTTTTAAAAAATGATCAAGGTGTTGTTCAAAATAAAATTGTTGAGTTATTAAGTCATAAAAAATTAGACTATGCATTTGTAGGTTCATGAGATTTTGGTACAGTTTCTAAACAAGGAATTACTACTTTCTTTAATGCTCCAAAATTAAAAGGCGAACTTAAATATACACAAGCTCCAGGAACATGATCATGAGCAATTAACTCAAGAAATAATGGTGCAGTTGCTGATAGACAAGCAGCTATTGAAGAAGTATTAAAATTAATTTTTAAAACAGATTCATACTATGGATACTTTAAAGGAGATACAAAAATTCCTTACTTTACCGAATCACAAAAAGCTTTAAGAGTTCTTTCAGATAGAGATGCAGCAGCTGGAAATCAAAAATTAAAAGATTTAGTTACAAAAACACATTATACAAGTGAAGAAAAATTATTAAAAGCATATAATGATTTATTATCAGAAGTTAATAAAAACTTAGCTAAAGTTTATGGAACTGAAAAATCTTGAAGTCAAGAAACAGATAAAACAAATCCTTTAGGAGATAAAAATAAATATAAAGAAGAATATGTTAAAGATAAAACCAAATATCCTTTTGTTAGTGATGGATTAATAGGAAAATTAGGAGAATTAAAAGAAGCTACTGGTTTAAGAAATGCTCTTTCTGCATTATTAGGAATTCAAAATGTTGATTTACTAAAAGGTGGGGGACAACCTTGACAAATTGCTCCTACTTTAGTTAAGGATGGTGTTGAATTTGACAAATCTTGACTTGAAGGTCAAACAGGAAATGCACATGTTAGAAAAGTAGAAAATTATATTTTTGGTGGATCAACAGAAAATATAATGATTGAAACAGCTTCTAAATGAAAAGAAAAAGAAGCACAAACAAAAGCTTTAGAAGAAGCTAAAAAACGTGCAAAAGATTTTTCAAATAAATATGCTAAAACAACAGTTTCAGATGATATTATTAACAAAGCAGTAGAGTTATATATGAATAACTTCTTCAATGAAGCAGATTGATTAAAATGACAAGATGAATATAAAGCAGTGTTTAACGAGAAAAAAGCAACAGAAAAATTCCCTGCAGAAGGACAACAATTATCAGGTACTAAATCAGAAGCTACAATCAAAGAAGTAGAAGATATTATTTTAGAAGCTACAGGTACATCAGTTGCTAAAAAAGTTGTTGATGTTATTTCTTCAACAACAGAATTAAAAGATGGTGGATACGGAATTCTTAAATTACAATCAGAAAGATTAGATAGAGGAAATCCACAATTTGGTAAATTCTGAGGAACATGAAATGACAATATTTTAGGAAACCAAGAATTTTATAAAAATTTAGCTACTGAAGGTGTTAAAACTTTAGAAGCTTTCCAAACTAAATTAAAAGATCAGTTTAGTAAAAAATTCAAAGAAGCAGTTGATGCTCTAGATAGTAGTAAAGCTTTAGATTACATTAAATAATAATGAAACCCAAAATACAAATAGAAAGAAGAATTTTTTACACATTAATTATTCTTCTTTCTATTTCTAATATATTGTTACTTTTATGATTATTAGATGGTTTAATTTTAGGAACCAATGCATATGATAATTTAGCAATTAATTCACAAAAAGAAAGTATAAATAATTTCTTAACACTTAGGTATGTTGGTTATATTAGTAATTCATTAATTTTAGTAGGTTATTTAGTAAATATATTAGTTTCTCGAAGAAACGGTGTAGCTTATCTTTTTGGTTTTGTTTGAATAACTTTATTTATAGGAGTTTTACTAGTTCCTTATTTTTCAAGCGGTTTTATTACTGAAAATTGAATTAGATTAACTTTAGTAATTATATGAAGCATAATTTTCCCGTTTTTAATATTAATTAATATCTATTTGATGTTTCAATTAAGATTAAAAAGACAAAATTACTATTATGAAAAAATAAAAATACATAAAGGAGGTAGATAATGGAAAAAGTCAAGATGTGAAATTGATATGGTGAATCTTTTGATAGAAAAGTCAATGATTCTAAATTAAATTATTCTTCTTTTTTAAATCAAGCAAAAAATGTGTTTGATAGACAAAAAAGAGAATTAGATTTAAAGAAAAAAATTAATAAAGAACTTTTTATTAAAGCAAAAAGAAATTTAGAATTTGAACAAGAAAAAGCATTAGAAACACTTAAAATATCTAGCAAAAATAAAATACAAGTTTTAGAAGAAACTTATAAACAATTAAAAATTTCAGATAAATTAACTTCTTTTATTGCTTTTGAAATTAAAAAAATAGATAAGCAAAATAACGAATCTGCTAATTATGTTAAAAATTATTATGCAATGCTTTTAAAAACAGCTGATGAAGTAGAAGTAAAAGAAAAGAATATGACTTCTATTATAAATAAAGCAAAAGCAGATGAAAATAAGTTACTCAAACATAAAGCTAAATTAGTAATTTTACATAAATATTTATTATTTACTAAAAAGGAAGATTTAATTTATTCTGAATTAGAAGAATTTGTACAAAAACGCACAGGAATGTTTTCAGAATTAGAAATTAAATCAGTTTTAGAAGAAAAAGAAAAAATAGAAAATCTTTTTAAAACATTAAAAACTAAAAAAGAAAAATTTCAAACAAAAAAAGCAGAAATTACAAAAGAATTTCCTATTATAAAAGAAGAATCTAAAAAAGAATATAAACAAGAAGTATCTAGAATTAAAAAAGAATACAAAGAAAGAATTTTAGAAGCTGAATTTTCTTATAATAAAGAATATGATGAGCAATTAGCTTTAATAAAAGCAGAATTTAAAACTAAAAAAGAAAAAATAGAAGCGAAAAAACAAGAAATAATTACTTTAAGTAAAGAAAAAGAAGAAAAATATGCTCAGTATGTTAAAACAAAAGAAGAGCAAGCTAAAATTTTAAAGCAAGAATATAAACAAGAATTAAAATTAGCAAAAGCTCTCTTTAAAATTCATAACGAATACAATAAAGTTTTATTAATCAGTAAATTTTTAAAATTAGAAGAAGAAAAACATTTAAAAACTATTTATTCTTTATATAAAAAAGAATTAATTAATAAGTTTTTAAATAAAAAAGACTATAGACAAAATATTGAAAATAAAATACAAAATCACTTTAATTCTTTAGTACAAGAAATTAATAATAAAACTAAAGATTTAAATAAAGAAGAAAACTCAAAATTAAAAATAATTTTAAATACTAATTTACCTTTAATTTTAAAAAATCAAAAAAACAGAAATGTTAAAAATTTAGTTAAAGCTAATTATTATAAAAAATTAGGAAAATTACAGCAAGAATATTCTTACGATGGTGATTTTCTACTTAAAAAATCTGAAGCATTATATGAATATGCTAAAGATTCTAATAAACAATTAAATTCTTCTGCAAGTGAAATAAAGGATGCAAAATTAAAATTACATAAAATTAATTTAAATGAAACAGCAGAAGATAAAACTAAATATAAAAATCAAATTTTATCTTTAAAAAAAGAATATAAAGAAAAAATCGTGATTTTAAAACAACGTTTCAAAAATAAAGATTTAACTAAAAAAGCTTTTGCTTTTAAACTAAAAGAAGAGAAAATCCTTTATAAAGAAAAATTAGTTACTCTTAAATTACACAACGAAAAAGAAAAAAATAAAGTTATAGTAAAAACTCAATATAGTAGACTTTCTTCTCAACTTAAAATCACTAAAAAGATTTATGAATCAAAAGTTGTTGAAGCTATTAAACAAGTACCTACTGAAAATAAAAAAGGTGCTAAATATAAAGGATTATTCTTGAATTTACTATTTCCGGGGTTAGCACAACTTATTTTATTTAAAGAATACAAAAAAGGAATTTTATTAACTTTACTAAGTGCCTTTTTATATTTAGTATTTGTACCCTTTTCTTTAGGTATTACATGAAATAAAATAGGGGGAATTCAAGGAATTGTGGATTTAGGTAAAAGTGTTCACAATATTGATCTTGGAATTTTACCCGATGCAAGATTCTGGATGTTTGGAGCAGCAGCGTCGTTTATCTTATTAGGAATAACTATTGCTTATGTTATTTCTAGTGCTATAGGCGCTTATAGAAGAGGAAAATTTTTAGAAGAAGGAATGAGACCTCAAAACTGAACACAAACTAAAAAATGACTTTCAGAGCAAGGTTTTCCTTGATTAATATCAATTCCGGGGTGATTTTTAATTGCATTTATAGTTGTTGTTCCTTTAATTACTTCATTATTCATTTCTTTATCAAATACAGGATTTCAACATACACCACCTTCACAAACAGTTGATTGAGTAGGATTTACTCAATATGGAAAATGATGATTATTTAGAAACAACGGATTATTAACTTCATTATCAAGGGTTATTTCTTGAACATTGATTTGAACCTTCGCAGCAGCATTTTCCGTAATAATTGTAGGAACATTATTTGCTGTTTTAGTAAATATGGAAAAAATTAAAGGTAAAAAATTCTTTAGACTTATCTATATTATTCCATGAGCTATTCCTGCCTTTGTTACAATAATTTTCTTAAAATCTGCTTTCCAAGGAGATGCCAATTCATATATTAACTATATTTTAATTAAATTAGGTCTTATTGAAAATAGTATTAACTTCTTTGGAAGTGTTCATTGAGTAAGATTCCTGTTAATTGTTATTCAAACATGACTTGGGCACTCTTACATTTTCTTATTAATTACAGGTAATTTACAGTCAATTCCAAAAGATATTTACGAAGCTGGAGAAATTGATGGGGCTAAACGTTCTAAATTGTTTAGACATATTACACTACCAATTTTAGTTTCTTCATTAGCTCCATTATTAATTGGGCAATTTACTTTTATGTTCAATAATTTCACAATTATTTCACTATTTTCAAATGGTGGACCTGCTTATGCAGATCAAACAACATTTAGTGAATCAGGTTCAGATATTATAATTTCCTGAATTTATAAATTAACAACAACAGTACAAATAGATGGAAACGTTGCTTTCTCATCAGCTCTTGTTATTCTAGCTTCAGTATTTTCAGTATCTATTGCAGCTTATGGATTTGCTAAAAACGCAGCAAAAGGAGGAAGATAAAATGAGAAAATACTCTTTAAAAAGCAGAATTCCAGAAAATAAAATAAAATTCCAAAATTTTAAAAATAAACAAACTAGAATTCATACTTCAGACTCCAAACCTTTAACTGTTTCAGAAGGGATATTCTTATTTTTCAATTATTTAATATTAATTGTATGAACATTTGTTATTTTATTCCCTGTTGTTTCAATGATATTAGCTTCATTTAATACATTTAACCAAAAATATTTATCATTATCACCAGAGTTATATAAATTTGGTTTTGATAATTTTACTTATTTATTTACAAATGTAAGAAGTAAATATGTAAATTGATATATAAATACTTTAGCAATAGCAGTAAGCACAATGCTTATAACTGTAGTATTTGTTGCCTTTAATGGTTATGCATATTCAAGATTTAAATTCGCAGGTTCTAAACATTCTCTTTCTGTAATTATGCTTTTACAAATGATTCCATCAACAGCTTCATTAATCTCACTTTATATTATTGTTGCTCTTGGTAGAGATTCACTTGGAATAGATCCTAGAATCACATTAACAATCATATATTCTGGTGGAGCAATTGCAGGAAATACCTTTGTTTTCAAAAGTTATTTAGATTCTATTTCTAGAGAATTAGATGATTCTGCAAAAATAGATGGTTGTGGAAACTGAAAATTATTTACAAAAATTTTATTACCGGTTGCTAGACCAATGATTGCTATTATTGCTTTATGATCATTCTTAATTCCTTTTGGAGATGTAATTTTACCAAAATTTGCAATTACAAACAGAGATCAAACTACACTTGCTGTTGGATTAGATAGTTTTATTACAGCAGAAGATAAAGAAATTAACGTTGGTGCTTATTCAGCAGGTGCTTTACTTGCTTCTATACCACCATTTGTACTATTTATGTTCTCACAAAGACACATTGTTGGTGGTCTTTCTGAAGGAGCGGTGAAAGGATAAAATGAAAAAAGAAATTGATAATATTTTAGATAATCAACTTGATGATATTAATTCATATGATTTAGAATTTGATAAATTCTTAAACGAAATTGGAGAAGTTGGTCAAAAAACAGCTGGTGGAAAAATTGAATTAGTTAATTTATCTAAAAAATACGAAGGAAACGATAAGTGAACTTTAAAAGACATTAACTTGACAATTGAAGCAGGAAAATTTTGTATTTTCCTTGGACCATCTGGTTGTGGTAAAACAACTTTATTAAGAATGATTGCAGGATTAAACTCAATCACCAAAGGTGATTTACTTTTTAATGGTAAAAGATTTAATAACCTTTCACCATCTGAAAGAAATATTGCTATGGTTTTCCAATCTTATGCTTTATATCCACATATGAATGTTTATAATAATATGAGTTTTGGATTAAGAATTGCAAAAGAAAGAAAAGACATTATTGATAGAAGAGTTAAAGATGCAGCAAAAATTTTAAAAATCGATAATTATCTATATAACAAACCTCGTGATTTATCAGGAGGACAAAGACAGAGGGTAGCAATTGGTAGAGCCATTGTTAGAAAACCTTCAATTTTCTTAATGGATGAACCTTTATCTAACTTAGATGCTAAATTAAGAGAATCAATGCGTAGAGAAATTGTCTCTATTCATAGACTTTTAAACACAACATCAATTTACGTAACACACGATCAATTGGAAGCGATGACAATGGGTGATCAAATTGTTGTTTTAAATGAAGGAAAAATTCAACAAAACGGAACAAGCAAAGATCTTTATTTTAGACCAGCAAACGTTTTTGTTGCCAAATTCATTGGTTCACCAACAATTAACTTATTAAATGGAACAAATAACAATAATACTTTTAAATTAGATGGAATTAATTTTTCTTTAAATCTTCCAGAAGAAAATAAAGAAAAATTATCTAAATACAAAGACTTAATAGTTGGATTTAGAACAGAAGATGTTTTAATCAATGAAAAAGAAGTTGCTAATTCAGTTAAAGGAAAAATTTATAACATTGAATCTCTTGGAAAAGAATTATCAATTGTTGTAAAAATTTCTGATAATGTTGAAGTTGTATCTACAGTTCTTAACAATAGAGACTTTGAACTTTACCAAGATGTATGAGTAAGTTTTAATGAAAGCAGAATACACATTTTTGATAAAGAAACAGAAGAAAGATTAAACTAATATGAAATTTTTTAAAACATACAAATATAGAAAAATTTTCTTTATTTTATCTGTTATTGTATCACTAACTTGTTTTGGTTTATTTTTTGCTTTCTATAATTCAGCAAATGATTATTTATTAATAGAAAAGCAAATTTATACCACTGATGAAGCATTTAATAAAAGTTCAGTTATAAATCCACAAATTCCTATTTTTATAACATTTTGATCAATAAATAGTGTGCTTTGGTTTGTAATTATTTTTATTTCTATTTTTTCTATACTGTTATTAGTAAAGCAAAAAAACAATGCTAGTTTACTTATTAAGATAAACATTATTTTATTGGTTTTAACTATAATTCTAACATCAGTTTTACTCTCTTTCCAACCACCTATTGATGAAAGAGATGAAGAAAACATTATTTATCCACCTAATTATATTTCAGGTTGATTAATATTTGCTTTTTCTGTAGTTGTTGCTATTTTTGGAATCTTTTCTTTAAAAAATTATGGATATTTAGTAAAAAATGAAAAAGAACATTTGAAACAAATTGCTAGTTAAATTTATGATAAAAAGCGGAGTATTTCCGCTTTTATCATATAGTTTATTAACATCATGCAACAACACAGATAATTTTCATAAAGAATATTCTTTATGAGGTGATGCACAATTTCAGACAAATAAGAAAGAAAAACTTTCATATAAAGAAGATGATGAAAATGCAAAGTTAATAGCACCTTTAGCTAAAAATGAAAAAAACTCTTCTGTTATTTATCAAGTATTAGTTTATTCATTTGCAGATGGAAATAATGATGGTATTGGTGATTTTATAGGTTTAAAAAACAATTTAGATTATTTTACTAATTTAGGTATTGATCAATTATATCTTTCTCCAATTCATCCAGCTAGCTCATATCACGGTTATGATGTAATTGATTATACAGACGTAGCAGCAGAATTAGGTGGAAAAGAAGCATTTTTAGATTTTCTAAAAGAAGCACATAAAAAAGGAATAAAAGTTTATTTAGATTTAGTGTTTAACCACACATCTTTTGAACACCCTTGATTTCAAAAGGCACTGGAAGGTGATTCGAAATACAAGAATTTTTATCGCTTTTATAGTACAAAAATACAAGATACTAATCAAGATAGTTCAGAGTTACGCTCTTTATTTCCTAATTTAAAAGATAAACACGCAACTAATAAATTTTATACTTCTAAATTTTGAGCAGGAATGCCTGATCTCAATTTAGATAATCCAGAAGTTATTGAAGAATTAAAACACATTCAATCTTATTGAACCAAAATAGGAGTAGATGGATTTAGATATGATGCTTTTGCTGAATTTTTTTCTTCAATGGGAGAAACAAAAGAAAATTATAATGAGCAAAGAATTTTTAGTGAACTTAGAGAAAGTTCACAAAAAGCTTTAAAATCACAAAATTTAGACAAAGATATTTTTATGATGGGTGAGTGACTAGATGATGCTTTAAAAGCTACTGTATACTTTAATTATAATAATGAAAAAGCACTTGGAACCATTTATGATGGAAAACATTGAAAAGAAAATTGATTCGTTTCAATTAATAAAGATGATTTAAATAATCAATTAACTAAAATAGGATCGCACCAAGAACATCCTTGAGTACCTTTTTTAACTAATCATGATACTGATAGATGAATTAATTCATTTAGAGTAAATATGCCAAGACCTACCAAAGATCCAGAAACCTTTGATAGTCCTTTAAAGGCAAGTGAATTAAATACGCCACTATCACAAAGAGAAAAAGACGCAATAAGAAATGCTTACTTTTACCTTTTAATATTACCATCAACCCCTATTATTTACCATGGTGATGAGTTAATGATGCATGCAAATAAAACTTTTGGTGATCCTGGTATAAGAGAACCTTTTAAATGAAAAGATACATCTAAAAGAGTAGAATTCAAAGAAAAGAAAAGTCTAAATGACTATATTCATTTAAATTTTTCAAAAGATACCCCATATGTTGAAGATCAAGTTAAAGATAAAAATTCTATTTATTCAATAATTAAATTTTTATTAGACTTTAGAAGCAAGCACCCTTTTATGTACTCTCAAGATTTAGAGACAATCGGAGATGCTTCAAATTATCTTGAAAACACTTCAGACCAAACTATTATTAGACAAAGTAAAGATAAACAAGAAAAATATCTATTTATAAACACTGTTGGAATTAATGATAATATTAATTATAAACTTAAAGATGGTGTAGAAGTAGAAACCATTTATTCTTATAATTCCAAGGTAAATAATAAGCAAATTTCAATTGGAAATATGGGATTAATAATTTTAAAAATAAAATAATTGAAATTTCAAAAAATTAGATTATAATATTTTTAATTATGAAAAAACATTAGAACAAAATTAAACAAATTTTACAAAATTCATTTGTTCTAATTTTTTTAAACAAAAAAAGAGGGGAATATGAAAAAGAAAACATTATTAACATTATCAAGTTTAACCCTAGCAGGGGCATCATTAACTGGTTTAGTATCTTGTTCCAGAGAAACAAGATTTGATCAAACTAACGATGAAACAATTAAAATAGCTAACACATTTGGTTCTACAGGTGCACAAACTGAAGCATTACAAGCAATTGTAGAAAAATGAAACAACAAAGCAGAAGTTAAAGATACAAACAACAAAAATTATTTAAAATTAGAATTATTTGCTATCAATGGTGGATATAACGGATTAACATCAGACTTAGAACAAAAATTAACAGCAAAAGCAGCAAATAGCTTATATAATGTTGCATTCAACTATCCAGCAATAGTAGGTACTTTAGCTAAATACAATATGCAACTAGATTTAAATGGTTCTACACCAGAAGAAAAAGCAGTTAAATTAGCTGAAACTGTTAGATCTACTTTCTCAGACAAATTTTTACAAAGCAATACTCAAATAGCAGGAATTAGTAAAAAAGGGGATAAAGATTCATTATGATTAATTCCAAGTAGTAGATCATCTCAAGTTATAACTATTAACAAAGAAGTTTTTGGTTACATCATTAGACAAGCAACAGCAGAAACTTTAGGGGATAAAAAAGCTACAATTAAAGCAGAAGATAAAGCATTTTTCGATGAAATTAAAAAATCTAACCACGATGAAACATTTGTTAAAACTGTTTGAAAAGACTATGTAGCATCAACTAAAGCTGAAGGTGGTCTTGGTGGATATGAGTTTAGAAAAGATGTATTTGAAAGTTATGATTCACTATTTGACTTAGTTTCAAGAATCAAAAAATCCTTCCCAAAAGCACCAGAAGGAGATATTAACAAAAGAGCAGAAAATGTTTTTGGAGTTGACTCAATTTCAAGTTTATTATACTTAATGACATTTTCAGATGTTGATGGAGATTACTCTAAATTCTTATTTGGTTTAAATGATAAACAGACTTCCGTTGATTATGTAAATGCATTGAAAAAAGGAACAGAAAGAAACGAACTTTTCAAGAAAAGTTTTGAAAAAATAGCAAAATTAATTAATGAAAAATCTCTATTTATAAAGGAAAATTCCGATTATTCGTCAAATCGTCTAAAAGGACATCAACTTGCTTTTGCAATTGCTTCAACAGCTGGATATAGACATAATTTTTCAAAAAATGGATATTCAGAATACATTTTAACAATCAATTCTGGTTCTAAGAAAATTGAAGATAAAGTAACAGCGGACTATGCAAATTACATTTATAAACCAACAGCAGAAGAAATTGCTAAAGGTGTAATTGCTAAATTATATAGTGCAAGTAAAACTGTAGATGCTAATACCAAATATGTTTATATTTATGATAAAAATGGAACAGGGGCTTCAGAATTTAATAAAGAAGGAAACAAAAACATTGAAGCAACACAAGAATGAAAAGATGCATTGCAAAAATTATCTAAGTTTTCAAATGCAGCTGCCGGAGAAAAATTAGGAATTTCTTCTACAAATTCTAGTTTTAAAGATTTAAAAGAAGAAATAGAACAAAAATATATTATTCCAGCCGGAAAATCAGGTGGTTACGATGCTTATTTAATTGATATTAAATGAGAAAAAACAGATCAATCAGATGGATTCCGTAAAGTTTCTCATGATTCTACAGAAACTCTTCAAGAAAATGAGTTAGGATATGTTTCTAATCCTTTCTATACAACTAAAACTGATAATGCTAAAAAAACAATTATTGCTCAAGGACCTTCTTTAATTGGTATTCACTCAAATAAAGTTGAAGATTTAGCAACTTTAAATTTCTTAAAATGATATATAACAGAAAAACAAGATTGAACAGTTGGTAAAGATGATAAAGCTAAAAACTACACAAACTTAACTCCACTTGAATTCTTTGGACAACACAGTGGATACATTGTGACTTCTGAAGGAGTTTTAAGTAAAGAAGCACCAGCAGGTTATGATAAATTAAATAAAGAAGCATTTGGATTATTTAAAAAAGCAACAGAAGGTGCAGACAAAGATCAATATGCTATTTATGAAGACCCAACAGATTCAAGATCTTCAACTTTTAGAGATGGAATAGATACTTCATTCACTAATTATGCAGATAGAGCAGCAAATAATAAAGGTAAAGCTGAAACATTTGAAGAATACTTAGCAGCTCTTAAAAACCTATTAGGAGCATCATTTACTAAATAATGAAAAAAATTATAAAAGCAACCTCATTGGTTGTTTTTCCATATATAGCGATACCTTTTGTTGTTTCTTGTAATAATAACGAAGCTAAATATTTCAAAGAATCAACTGATTTACCTCCATTTGAAAAATTAAATGCAAAAATAGTTAAATGAAAAGATGGAGATACACCTGTTTTAGATTTTGGAGATAACCAAACAATAGAAGGACAACAATCTATTAGAGTTGCTGGAATTGATACACCTGAAAAAAATTTAGGTAAAGATCATAAAATAGATGATTTTGAAAAAAGTTGAGCTGAAAAAGCATCCAAATTTGGAGAAAATACTTTACCTCCTGGAACAGAAGTAACTTTTATTTATGGAAGTAAAGTTACTAGATCTTACGAAAGAGTAGTGGGTTGAATTTTTTATAAACAAAACAATATTTGAAAAGATTATTCTGTAGAAATAATTAGAGAAGGGTTAACCTTACCAAATATAAAAAAAGCTTGAGATGTTAGTTTTAAGACAAATGTAGAATATTATGAAGGTATAAAAATGTGAAACGCTTTTTATAATGCTATTGAAAATCATAGAAATTTTTATCAAAATATTAATTCAGAAAGTGAACTTTATGAATTTGCACAAAAAGTTTATAAATCTAGAGGTGTTCCACAATATCAAGCATTTTTAAAATCTACAGAAGATAATGTTTTATCAAGACATAAAACAAATGTTGATAATGAAGAAAGTGAGAAAAATGCAAATCAAAAAAATTAATAAAGCTGAGATATATGACTTTATAAGGAAAATCAAAAAAACAGCTGATGAAAGATATAAAAATAAAGATGAGTTAAATGCTATTGAAATAAAAAATTTAGTAATTGACTATGGAGAAACTGTAGCGGTTGATAATGCAAATATACAGATAAAAAAGGGAGAATTGGTAACTTTACTCGGCCCTTCTGGTTGTGGTAAAACTACTACTTTAAATGCTATTGCTGGATTATTAACACCTACAAGCGGACAAATTTTATTTGAAGGTGTAGATGTAACTAAAACTACTCCTCAAGACAGAAAAATTGGTTTAGTATTTCAAAATTATGCTTTATATCCACATTTAAATGTTTATGATAATATTTCTTTCCCTTTAACCAATGATAAAACTTGAAAAGTTAGAATGATTGAAAAATCTACCAAAGCACAGCATGAAGCAAATTTAATTATTTTAGAAAAAAATGGTGCAACTAAACAAGAAATTGATAATTTTAATAAATTGCTTTTTAACTTCTTTGATGTTTATAAAGAATTAAATTTAGAAATTAATAATTTAAATTCTAGTGTTTATAAAAAGTTAAATGAACTTAATAGTAATTATGAATTAGCTTTAATCAAAAAACAAAATGAACAGAAAAAAGCAAATTTAGATACTATTGAAAAATTAAAAGACAAAAGCTTAGATGCAAAATTAACAAGATATGAACATTCTCTTAAAATTAAAGAAATAAAAACTAAATATTCAGATTTAAGAAAATCATTGAAAAATGAAATTGAAAAAGAAAAACAATTATTAAAACAAAATAGTGAATATTTAGAGTTAAAGCAACTTAAAGGTATATATAAATCAGTAGTTCAAATAACCAAAAATGACTATTATTCCTATCAAAAAGAATTAATTAAAAAATATACTCTCGATATTTCTAAATTAAATGTAGATGAAACTAATAGATTTAAAGAATTACAAACTAAAAATATTTCTATTAAAAAAGCAATAGAAAATGCTGTTTTAAATGTTGCTGAAAAAGTAGAAATTACAAAAAATTTACATAAAAAACCAACTAAATTATCTGGAGGACAGCAACAAAGAGTTGCCATTGCTAGGGGTATAGTAAGAGAACCAAAAATTATTTTAATGGATGAACCTTTATCTAACTTAGATGCTAAATTAAGAGTTCAAACAAGACAATGAATCAGAAAAATACAGTCTGAATTAGGATTAACAACTGTTTTTGTTACTCACGATCAAGAAGAAGCGATGTCAATTTCAGATAAAATAGTATGTATGTCTTTTGGAAAAATTCAGCAAATAGGAACTCCTATGGAACTTTATAATAAACCAAAAAATGAGTTTGTTGCTAAGTTTTTAGGAATACCTGAAATGACTATATTTGATGCAAATATAAAGGAAAATCACGTATTTTTAAATGATGTAGTATTAAAACACTTTGAAACTAATTTAGAAAATGTAAGAGTAGGAATTAGAGCAGAAGATATTCAAGAATCCTTAAACGGGAAACTTACAGGAAAAATAGTTTCCATTGAATATTTAGGAAAAGAGATTTTCGCTAAAATAGAAGTTGATAATGTTGCTACATTTAACATTTTCTTAAAATTGAAAAAAATGTATGAGATCAATGAAGAAGTTAAATTCAACATTCCTGCAAATAAAATTCATTTATTCGATTCAATAACTAAAGAAAGAATTGATATCTAATGAGAAAAATTTATTCATTTCTTTTGCAAAGAAAACAAAAACAAACTAAAAAAGATTTAGGGATTTTAGATAAAAAAGTTGCTTATTGAAAACCTTTTTTACTTTTATTACCTTCTCTATTCATCATAGTTTTATTCACAATTTTCCCTTTTATTTTTTCAATTGGTTCATCAATTAGTTATCAATCAGATCCAAACGATGCTCAACAAATTGAATATGGATTTAATGCCTTTGTAGATGTACTAAATGATAATAACTTTAAAATTGGTGTAAGAAATTCCTTAATTTATTCCATTTTATCTTTACCAATAACTTTAGTTATTTCGATACTAATTTCTAGTGTAATTTCTTCACTTGTTCAAAAATGAGCTAGAGGATTTTGACAAACAATTTTCTTTTTACCTTATATAACAAGTGCAATTGCCATTTCCATAACTTTTGCCTATATATTTGATACACAAATAGGTATAGTTAACAAAATTTTTGGAATCGAAACTAGATGACTAAATTCCGGACATTATCAGTCATATAATGCTATTTTTGTGATTTTAGTATATGGAATATGAAAAAATTTAGCTTTTCAAATTTTAATTATTACAACTGCAATGCTCGGAGTAGATAGAACTCTTTACAAAGCAGCAGCTATTGATGGTGCTTCCAAAACTAAACAATTTTTCAAAATTACCTTACCATCAATAACAAAAACTTTAAATTTC
The DNA here is from genome assembly GCF_051353065.1 of Mycoplasma sp. 480. Taxonomy (NCBI): domain Bacteria; kingdom Bacillati; phylum Mycoplasmatota; class Mollicutes; order Mycoplasmatales; family Mycoplasmataceae; genus Mycoplasma; species Mycoplasma sp. 480. The sequence continues at coordinate 65,850 of NZ_CP195722.1, forward strand.
TTAATTACAATAGGAATTATAGGTGGAATAAAAGTGTTCCCTATTGCTATATTTAATAATGATTTAAATGCAGCAAAAACTAATGGTGGTTCCACCATAATTCTCTTTATCTATGATATGGTAAAACAAGGACATTATGATTTAGCTGGAGCAGCTACAATTATTCTCTTTCTTCTTGGTTTAGCTTTATCAACTTTCTTAAAACAAGGGATAAAAATAATTTTATTAACAATAAATAAGTTAGGAGAAAGACATGTTCTGAATGCTGTTAAAGTTACAAAACTGAATCTCAAATAAGATTTCACAAAGAAAAATAGAAAAAATTTCTTCTGAAGTTAGAAATATTTCTTTATGAAAATCCATTTTATCCTTGTCAGTTAAATTATTAATCTTACTGGTTTTTGGTGTAATAATTATTTTTCCTTTTTATTTTATGCTTGTTTTTGCTCTGGCACCAGATGATCAAGCAAACGAAAGAGTTAATGAAATTGTTTTATTTCCAGAAAAATTTCAATGAGATAATTTTTCAAGAGCTTTAAATGATGGTTATTGAGAAGCTTTGGGTTGAAGTCTTTTAGTAACTTTTGTATCAGTTATTGTAAAACTCTTCTTTTCTGCTACATTTGGATATGCTTTTTCATTAAAAAAATGAAAATTTAAAAAACTATCTTGATTGTTTTTTCTCTCAATACTAATTTTGCCAGAAGTTGCCCTTTTTATTGGACAATATAAAACGATAATAACACTAAAATGAGAAACAAATGCTTTTTGATTATCTATATCTTTAATTATGCCATATGCTGCTTCTGTATTTTCTGGTTTTATGTTCAGAAATGCTTTTGAAGATATTCCTGATAGAATAAAAGAAGCTGCAATGGTAGATGGATGTACAGGAATTAATTTCTTTTTCAAAGTTGCAATTCCAATGGTGACACCAACCATATGAACAGTTGGTATTTTAACTGCATTTGCTGCTTGAAATTCACTATTATGACCTTTATTAATTTTAGGAAAAGATTCACCAGTACAATTAATTAATATTTATCTATTAGATGTTGGGGTGAATCCAGATCCGGATGATCCAATAAAATTATTTAAAAATGTAAAACTTGCAGGTGCAATTTTGGCTATTCTTCCAATGTTCATAACTTACTTCTTATTTAGAAGAAAAATTCTTAACGCAATATCTAGACAAGGTTCAACAATTAAAGGATAATTAATTATGACAAAAGAAAAAGTAAAAAAAGTTAAAAAAAGAGTATCAGTTTCTACAAAATGAGTTTTAATCTCTTTAACCGTTGCATTAGGAATAGTTTTTACAGTTTTCTCTGCTTGAGGATTTTTTAAAGTTTTTATAGAATTACTAAGTGGTAATTTTATATAAATATATAAACTAACATTAGATATATTCAACATATATATAAGTAATTTATTTACATATAACATAATTTGTATTATAATTAAATTAATATGAAAGAAAAATTTGAAAAAGAAAAATCTAAAACTAAAAAAAGCGAATTAATAGAATATTTATTATATTTAATTAAAAATAGAGTTTTAGAACCAAATGAATTGATGCCTTCAGAGCACTTTTTAATGGAAAAATTTGGTGTATCTAGAATAACAGCAATTAATGCTTATCAACAACTAGAAGGAATAGGTGCTATTTATACAAGAAGCAAATTAGGAAGATATGTAGCTGAAAATTTTAGTGGTCTTGCTAAAGCTTATTCATCTTTAATTAAATACGAATATTCCACAACACAAAAAATAGAAAGAATTGAAGGCGATGAACCACAATGATTCTATCGTCAAAATATAATTTTCTTACTTGGATTCAATGCTTTTAGAAAACAATATTTTAACAAAAACAAAGAAGAAATAATGGTTGCAGAACATTATGTATCAAGAAGATATGAACTTCCAGAAAAAATGGATCAACAATTTTCAATACTAGAACACTTAGTAAAAACACCTTTAGCAATTACTAAAATGGCTTATAAATTAAAATATGAAAAAGTTGATAAATGAGGTTTTGAATATCTTGTTGTTATCTATGCATGGGGATATGATGAAGCCGGTATTTCAGTAGCATCGCGTTATGTAGTTCATCCAGAATACTTCACATTCTTCCATACTGAAAAAAATCTTAAATAAAGGAAAAACATATAAAAAATATGTTTTTTTCTTTTGTTTTAAAACGATTTTTGTAGTATCATTTAATAAAGAAATGAGTGTAAGAAGAGGCGGAGATGAAAATAAAAAATAAAAAGAAAAAATCATTATTAATATTATTATTAATTTTAGTGCCTGGTTTTATTGCTACAGCTGCAACTCTTCCTTTTGCTTTTTTTAAAAAACAAAAGGAACAAATAGAAAAAAACCCTATTATTGGAGATCAAAAAGCATCAATTAACAAGGTAAATAAAATAGAATTTGCAAACATTACTGAAAATTCAGTAAGTGTTTCTTTACAACCTGAAAATAAATTTGAAATTTCACCAAGTTCCAAAATTACTTTAGAATTAAGTAATGGTACAAAAGCAGTTGCTGAAAAGTGAAAATTTAATGATAAAAACATTGTTTTAGAAATAAATAAACTAAAAGAAAATACTAATTATACTATTTATGGAATAGAAGTAGACAACAAACCTTTACAAATAAATAGTTTAGCTAAAAAAACTTTTAAAACAAATAAACAATTTTTTGCCCAAAATACAGAGATTATAAATATTAAAGAAACAGAAGCAACTTTAAATTTTGATTTTGAAGAAAACATAAATCATTTTAATTCTTTATCCATTGAATTTTTAAATGGAAAAGCTCAAAATTTTTCTAATGTTCATATAAATAACCATAAAGTTGATTTGAAACTTGAAAGTTTAATTGCTTCTACTGATTATACAATAACTAAAATAATGTATAATCAACATAACATATTGAAAAAAAATATTAAATTCACAACTTTAGAAAAACAAAAAGTAATTTTAAGAGACTTTAAAGTTCTAGAAAATAAAGAAAATTCAGTCAAATTAGAAATATCTATTGATAATTCAAATTTAATTTCCAATGATCAAGAGATATTTATTAATTTAAGAAGTAAAAATGGAAACGAAGAAAAAAGAATCAATAATTTTTCCGTGTTTGAAAATAAAATCACTTTTGTTATAGATTATTTACAAAGCGACACAAGTTATACAATAGATACTATAAAAAATAATCAAGATTTTTGAAATCTAAATAATAGTGATTTTAATTTTAAAACTTTAGAAAAACATTATTTTGTTTCCAATATAAAAGTTAAAGATATTGAAACCAATAGTGCAAGATTAGTTTTAGATTTAAATGAAAATATAAAACTACAAAAAGTTGATATAAAATTAGATAAAAAAATAGAACCTTTTGTTTTTACTTTTTCCAACACAAACAAAAATATAGAGTTACTTTTAAATGATTTAATGGATAATCAAAACTATTTCATAGAATATATAAAAATCAATGATAAAAATATTCAATTTCCTATTTTTAATTTTAAAACACAACTTTCAGCACCTATTATAAATAATATTTCTTTAGTTGAAAAGGATACAAATACAGCAACCTTAGATTTTATTTTCAGTAATAAAGAATATTTTTCTACTTCAAAAATTATCACAATAACTTTAGAATTTAAAGAAGGGGAAGAAATAAAAGAAAAAGAATTTAATTTTACCATCAATAATAATGAAAATTCTTTATCAGAACATTTTAATTTTTATAATTTATTACCTTCTACTATTTATAAAGTTAAAAAAGTTGAAGTTGAAGGGAATGTTTTAAAAAGTAAAGTTTCTAATTTTTCTTTTAGAACATCTGATATCGTTATTGAACATGAAAAAAATATTACTTTGTCTGAAGTTAGTTCAACAACAAATTCAGTTGTTATTCAATTAAGCAACTTATCGGATAATTTAGATAATAATGATATTGAAAATATAAAAATTAAATTAGTTAATGAAGAAGATTATAAAAATGTTGAATTTACAAAAGAAGATAATGTAATACAAATTTATTTAAGTAATTTAAATGAAAATTCAACTTATCAAATAGAAAATTTAAAAATAAATGATGTAGTTTATAATCCAACTAACGTTTTTTCTTTTAAAACAAAAGAGGAAGAAGTAAAAAATACTAACATACAAATTTTATCTTTAAATACACACTTTGCACAACTTCAATTATCATTTAACAAAGGAAATGCCTTTATAGACGGAGATTTATTAGTAATAGAAACAAGAGATGAACAAGGACAATTTCAACAATTTTCACAAGAATGAAGAGCTTCAAATAGTTCTATTATATTAAACAACTTAAAAAGTAACACTAGCTATTACATAAATAAAATTTACAAAAATAACAAAGAGATATTTATTGAAAGTACAAATAGAAATTTTCATACTTCAGCTTTAAGAATGGAGAATTTTGAAGTTATTAATACAACAGAAAATAGTGCTAAAATAAAAGTTTCTTTAAATAACATTAGTCTTTTTGATAAAGGAAATAGAATAAAATTAATTTTATCCAACTCAGGACAGCAAGAAGAAAAAGAAGCAAAAAACTATGAAGTAAATGGAAATGATATTTATTTCACAATTGATAATTTAAACAAAAATACAACTTATAACGTTGTTAATTTTAAATATGATGAAGAAACGGTGGTTTTAGATCATAGTTTTCCAACAATTCAAACAAAAAACAGTTTGCAAATTGAAAATATTTCATATAAAGACATAAGTCAAAAATCTGCAACTGTAATTTTAACTTTTACAAATGTAATAGATAAAAACGTTAATAAACATTTAAATATAACACTTGATAATAATGAGAGATATTTTCAAACTTCTTTTATATTGAATGATTCTAACCAATTAGAAATTAGTTTTGATAATTTGCAACCTAATAGAAATTATTCTATTAATTCAATAATGATTGATAATGAAGAGATTAATATTAGTAATCTAAATACTCAATTTAAAACTCTAAAAAATCCAAAAATACAGGATTTTACTGTAAATTCTATAACATCCGATTCAGTGGATTTAACTTTAAATTTCGAAAATTTAATTTACAATTCCAATTCTATATTCAATATAAAATTCTCAAACTTAGAATCAATTTCAATTTTATCTTCTAAAATTTTAAATAATAGTTTAAATTTACACTTAAATAATTTACATTCAAACTCTTTATATACTTTAGAACAAATAACACTAAATAATAATAATGTAGAAAAAGAAAGAGATTTTTCATTCAAAACTCTTGCTAATTTAAATTTAAGTAATAAGACAATAACTAACATTACTCATAATTCTGCTCTTTTAGTATTAACTTTTGAAAATATAAATGATGTAGATTCTAGACAACCTATAATTGTAGAATTAAATAATGGAGATTCATACACTTTTAATGATTATCAAAAGGAAAATGATAGTATTTCATTAAGTTTGGAGAGTTTATCAGCAAACACTGCTTATAAAATATTATCAATAAGACATAATAACCAAAATTTAATTAGTAATGAGCAAATGGACTTTAGAACATTATTAATTCCGAGTTCTCTTTCTTATGTAACTCAAAATTCAAGTACTTATAATTCGATAGACTTTACTTTGAATTTTAGAAATCCTGAGTGAATAGAAACAAATAAACCAATAACCATAGTTTTAGAGAGAAATGACACAAAAGAAGAAATTTCTAAAACTTTTAATCCTTTTAATTTAGCAAACAAAGCTTCTAAATTTACATTTAATAATTTGGAAAGTAATACAATTTATAAAATAAAAAGCATAATGCATAAAAATACAGAACTTTTAACTACAACAAATTCTTTTATGCTTCAAACAATCAAAAATATTAATTTAGAAAATGCAATTATTCACTTTGTAACAACAAATTCTGCAGTTTTAAATTTAACTTTTAACTCATTAAAAGACATAGATAATACAGTTCCTATTGCTGTTGAATTTTCAAATGGTACAACTTTGGAATTCACAAACTATGAAAAACAAGGAAATCTTATTTCGCTTCATTTAAATAATTTAGTTCCTTATACAAATTATTCTGTTTTTGCCATAAAATACAATAGAAAAAACATTTTAAATAACTTAAGTGTAAATTCTTTTAGAACAGAACAAACCGCTTCTTCTGTAGTTAATGTTACAGAAGAAAACAAAAGTTATAACTCTTTAAACTTAGCATTTGAGTTTTCAAACAAAGAATGAATGAATTTAAGTTCTACAATAACATTTGAATTAAAAAATTTATCTAATAATAAAGTGGTAAGACAAGAATTTGCCCATTTTAATATTGAAAATAATTTAGCTAAATTTAGTTTTCAAAATTTAGAAAGCAATTCAAATTATCAAATAACAAAAGTTGAACATAAGCAACAAAATATTTTAAATAGTAATTCACACTATGTTTTTGCAACTACAAAACACATTCATTTACTAAGTAAGTCAGTTGATCATATTACAACAAATGCTGCAACTTTAAATTTAACATTTGAGAATAATAAGGATTTAAATAATTTAGAACCTATAACTGTAGTATTATCTAATGGCACAAGCAAAAATTTTACTCATTATGTTTTAAATAATAATGAAGTTTCTTTTCAATTAGATAATTTGTTTGCATTTACAGATTATCAAATAACATCTATTAATTATGGAAATATTCGTTTATTAAATAATTATGAAACAATCAATTTTAAAACAAAACAAAGAATTTCTTCTTTATTAGGTATCAATAATTTATTAACTGGTTATAATAGTTTAAAATTAAATTTTACTTTTTCAAATAAAGAATGAATAGATGTTAATCAACCTTTTGTAATAGAGTTACTAAATACTTCAAACAATGAAATCATAAGCAAAACTTTTAATACATTTAGTGTTGAAAATAATCAAATTCACTTTGCTTTTGATAATTTAATTAGTAATACAACATATAAAGTTAAAAGTGTAAAACACCAAGAAATTAATCTTTTACCAGAAAATTCTTCTTACTATTTTACAACTAATAAAGATGTTAAAATAATAAGCACTTCAATAGATAATATTACTTTAAATTCAGCAAGTTTACATTTAAATTTTAGAGCTATTAAAGACATTAATACCCATAATTCCTTTATAATCGAATTTCAAGGTGGGGAAACCAAAATAATTTCTCATTATTCTATAAACAACAATATAGTAACAATAAATTTAAGTAATTTAGTTGAATCACAAAATTACTCTATAACTCAAATTAAATATGAAAATAAAAATTTAATTGAAAACTCAATTAATTTTAGAACAGATGATTTTGTATCAATTAATAATTATTCAGTTGCTAATGTTAATGAGCATTCCGCAAGTATAAATGTTGTATTTAATAATCCTAAATATTTAAATTCAAATGAAAATATAACTTTAGAGTTTTCTAATGGATTAGTGAAAACTTTTTCACACAATTTAATCACCAACAACTCTTTATCACAAATCATTTCTGGATTAAATCAAAACACCACTTATACACTTAAAAATATAAAATTAGGTAATAGAATTTTAAATCATTCTGGAGTTTATACAAGTTTTACCACAGCAAAAAGTGTTACAGTAGTTAGCGGATTAAACTTTAGTAATATAACTTATAATTCAGCAAATTTAAATATAAATTTATCTAACACTGATTGACTAGAACAAAATCAAAATTTAGTTATTTATTTAATTAAAAATAATACTAATACTGAAATTAATAAAGAAGTAACTTTAAGTTCTAATAATAGCAATATAACACTAAATTTAAATAATTTAGATAGTAATTCTACTTATAGAATAAGCAGAATTAATCACAAGAATATTGATCTTCAAATAAATACTAATACACGGGAATTTAGCACTAAAAAGGATATTTTATTAAAAACAATGCAAAGCAGTGATGTTCAAATTGCTTCTGCTAAATTAACTTTAAAATTAAGATTTACAAAAGATATTTCAACTAGCGATAGATTAACTGTTGTATTAAATAATCGTGAAAAAAATATTGATAATTTCAGAATAATTGATAGTACAACAATTGATTTAATGTTAAATAATTTAGATTTTAATACACACTATACAGTAAATAATGTTAAATACAACAATCAGTCAATGGAAAAAGATTCATCTTTTAGAACTATTTCTTTCACAACTAAAGACAACCCACAAAGAATTAAAGTTTCAAACATTTCTACAGAACATATTACAACTTCAAGTGCTAATATGATAATTTCTTTTGAAAACGCTTCTCAATTTGATAAAACAAAAGAATTGGTTTTAAATTTTAATAATAATTATTCTAAAAGATTTACAAATATCGTTTTACTTAATAATAATATAAGTTTAAGTCTTGATAATTTACTCGATAATACTGAATATGTATTGCAAAGTATTACTTATGATGGTAGAAGTTTGGAAATCAAACCAGAAGTAGTTAAAAACTTTAGAACAGAAGCTAGAAAATTAGAAATTGCATCAATTCAAGTTAAAAACCTTGAATCTGATTATGGAGTAAGTGCTGATTTTGTTTTAAGATTTAAAAATCAAGATTTATTTACAGGCAAAAAAGAACTCAAAATCAAAATTCAAGATGTTAATGAGGCTAGAAGAACGGTTTATGCTAAATCCAAAGATATAGCTCTTGATTTTGATAATAAAATATCTCTTTCAACTAATTCTTTAGTTAACAATGGAATTTTTAGAATAACTGATGTTTTATTTGACAATGTATCAATTAAGTTTCCAAATGTAGATGATTTTAAACCATTTAAACGGGCAAAACCTTTAATTTCGGACGGAACACCGCCTGAACCAGATGATCCAGAACCAACAACTGAAGAACCTTCAAACAATCAACCATCAACACCAAATCCTGAACCAACTCCTGCTCCAAAACCAAAACCAAACTATAACTATGATCAACCACATAATCAAAGTGAGCACACTAGATACTATAGTGGAACAAGTTTAAACAATTTAGATTGAATGAAATCCTTAGATGACTCTGCTAGAATTTCAGATTTAAGTATTCCAGGAACTCATGATAGTGCGATGTTTTCAGGAACAGGTTTCTATTACTTTTTTGGTAAGGATTATGCAAAAACACAAGCTAATGACTATGATACACAACTAAAACAAGGAATTAGATTTTTTGACTTAAGAATTGATGAAAATATGAATTTAAGACATGGTGTAACTTATGCTACAACAAACTTAAGTAATGCTCTAAGAGATTTTGCTTATTTCTTACAAAGACACCCAAGTGAATTCTTATTATTAAGAATAAAAAGTGAAGATTATAAACCAGGTCAAAGTGCACAGTTTAGACAACAATATAGACAAAAATTCGAAAATGCTCTTTTAAAACATTATGATTATTTATATCAAAGAGAATCATACAAAGGAACTTTATGACCAACAGTTGCTGATTTAAGAGGAAAAATGATGATATTCAATGATCTAGATCCTGAAATTACAACCGATACTTCTTGAGGTCCAAAATATAACTCAGGTGGACAAGCGGCAAAACCTTATATTTTCTACACACAAGATAACTTTGAAGCTACTCCAAATGATAAATATGATTCTATCAAAGGGCAATATGACATTAGTACCAAGTACAAAGGTCAAGGAGTGTTATTTTTAAACTTTACATCACACACTAATTTACCTACCACAATTTTTAGATTAGCTGAACAGGCTAATCCAAAAGTTTTAAATCTTCTAAAAACCTATGAAAGAGATCATAGATTTATCTCTGGAATTACAATTATGGATTTTCCAGGAGATGCACTTGTGCAGCAAGTTATTAAAATGAATAGAATTAAATAACTGACAATTATGTCGGTTATTTTTTTAATTTTAATCAAAAAATGCAAATTATATATATAATTTTTATATGAAAATAAGAAAATTAATTATACCAGCCGCTGGGTGAGGAACTAGATTTTTACCTTTTACTAAAACGGTTCATAAAGAGTTATTACCGGTTTTAAATAGACCAACTATTGATTATTTAGTAGAAGAAGCTATTGAATCCGGAATAGAAGAAATTTGAATTATTATTTCACCTAGAAAAGAATGGATGATGGATTATTTTAGAGTTAATTATGATTTAGAAGAAGAATTAGTGGAAAAAAATAAAACTGATTTATTAAATGATTTGCAAAGAACTAATTTTATTAAAAAGCCTAATATTAAAATTAAACAAATACACCAAGATGAACAACTAGGATTAGGTCATGCTATTTGAGTTGCTGCTAAAAAAATTAAGAATGAACCATTTGCTGTTATTTTAGGTGATGATTTAATTTATAGCAGTAAAAAACCAGCAATTAAGCAACTTATGGAACAATATGAAAAATATAAATGTTCTATTTTAGGAGTATCTGCTGTAGAATGAAATGAAGTACATAAATATGGTATTGTAGTTCCTAAACATATTAATCAAGGACACGGAAAAGTTTTTGAAATAATGGATGCGATAGAGAAACCTAAGCGTTCAGAAGCACCAAGTAACAAGGCAATTATTGGAAGATATGTTTTTACACCAGAAATTATGCCAATATTAAAAAACTTAGAACCTGGTTTTGGTGGTGAAATTCAGCTAGTAGATGCTTTTCCAAAATTAATGGAAACTCAAAAAATTTATGCTTGTGAGCTTGATGGAATTAGATATGATTTAGGTTCAGTAGAAGGTTTTGTTAAAGCTAATATTGATTATGCATTAAGAGAAAATAGTTTAAAAAATAGCATAAAATCCTTTATAAAAGAAAAAGAAGAGATAAAATAATATGAAAACTTTTTTATTAATTGGTGGTGCAGGTTACATTGGGTCAGTGTTTGCTTATTACCTTTTAGATAACAACCATAAAGTTATAATTATTGATAATTTAAGTTCTGGAAATAAAGAATTTTTAGATCAAAATATGATTTTTTATAATATTGATCATAATAATATTGATGAAATGGAAAAAGTTTTTGTCAATCATCAAATTGATACAGTAGTTATGTTTTCTGCTTTTATAAAAGTTGGAGAATCAGTTACTAAACCACTTGATTATTATAGAAATAATATAAATGGTATTATTAATGTTTTAACTTTAATGGATAAATTTTCTATAAATAAATTGTTATTTTCATCTACTGCTGCTGTTTATGGAAAGGGCAAAGGATTACCTTTCAAAGAAAATAATGCAAAGAAACCTATAAATCCCTATGGTAACTCTAAAGTTTTTTGTGAACAAATTATTAAAGACTACGCTAAAACCAATGAAAAATTTAAATATGGAATTTTAAGATATTTTAATGTTGCTGGATCAGATCCTCAAATAAGAGCAGGTCTTTTTTCTAAAACCAATAACTATTCTTTATTAATACCTGTTATTGCAAATAAAGTTTTAAAAGAAGAAGAATTTGAAATTTTTGGTAATGATTATAATACACCTGATGGTACATGTATAAGAGATTACATCCATGTAAAAGATTTAGCAGAAGCACACTTATTATTAGATAAATATTTAGATAAACATAAAAGTGAAATTTTTAATGTAGGAAGTAATAAAGGTTATTCTAATAAAGAAGTAGTAGATATGTTTTCTAAGATTTTAAATAGAAAAATTAATTTTAAATTTGGAGCAAGAAGAGAAGGAGATCCTGATTTCCTAGTTTCAGATTCAAATAAAATTCAGCAAAAATTAAGATTTAAATTAAAATATAGTTTAGAAGATATAATTAACCACGAAATTCAATGAAGAAAAAAATTAAAAAATCTCAAATAAAAGTATAAGAAATTAACTTTTTACAAAGTTAATTTTTATTTCATTTGTATGTGTTAAAATTGTAATACTATTATTTAATAAAAATTAATTAAAAATAAATGGAGAACAAATGAAAAATAAATTATCTATTTTGATTCCTTGTTTCAATAAAAATAAGTATTATAAAAGAGTTTTTAAATGCTTGATTAAACAAACAGATAAGAGATTTGATTTAGTTTTTTTAAACGATTCATCTACAGACAACACTTTAGAAGTTTTAAATGAATTTAAAAATAAATATGATGATTTATTTAATATTAAAATAATAAATTTAGAAAAAAATGGCGGATTAGCAAATGCTAGAAACATTTTAATAAACAATTGTGATACAGAATATTTTTTATTTTTAGATCCAGATGATCTTATTACAAAAAATGCCATTTTTGAATTTAATAAACCCATCTATTCAAGTCATAAATATGATATTATTACTGCTCATTTTTCATTAATTTTTAAAAATATTCCCATTTTAAATTTAGCAAAAACAAAAATTTTAACAAAACCTAAATATAAAAATAACATTGAATATACACAAGATCAACTTGCTTTTATTTGAAACAAAGCTATAAATAGAGATTGATTTTTAAATTTAGACATTTCCTTTTTAGTTGGTTATAATTATGAAGATTTTCCTATTTCTTTCATTTCGTTATTATCGACAATAAATAGTTATCACATTAATAAAAAAACATATAAATATGATTTAAATTTACAAGGTTTATCTAAAAAACATAATATTAAAAAAATAGTTAGTATAACTAAAAATTTAGATTTTTTATATAGCGAACTTAAAAAAAGAAACATTTTTAATGTATATAAAGAAAATATTGAAAAATATTTTATAAGAAAAGTATTCACTCATATTTTTTGAGCTCACCATAATTTAAATAAAGAAAACGAGTTTCAGATAGTTTTAATTGATTTTTATAATATTTTAGAAAAATATCAAATTGATGAACGAATAATTAAATATAAAACTAAATTTTTTTCTCTTTTTAATATTGCTTTTTCTAATTATGAAAAATTAAGATATAAAAAATACAATTTAGAAAATTTACAGAAAGATTTTAATGGAAACAAAGAATAAAATAACTATTTTGATACCGATTTTTAATGGAGAGAAAACTTGTAAAAATTTGTTGTTATCAATAACTAAGCAAACAGATGCAAGATTTAATGTATTGTTTTTAAATAATGGTTCTACAGATAATACTAAAACAGTTCTACATAAATTTAAAGATGAAAATAAAAATAATATTGATATAAAAATTATTGATTTTGTTCAACACTCAGAAAGTTCTCACATAAAAAATTACTTAATTGATAATTGTGAAACTGAATTTTTTATTTTTTTAAATTTTACAGATGAACTTGAACCTAATGCTATTTTAGAATTTAATAAAGTATTGTATTCAGCAGAGAAAAAATACAATATAATCCTTTCTGATTTTTCATTTAGTAATAAAAATAATTTACTTATGAATATATTTAAAAAAAGAATTTTTATAAAGGAAAAATACAGAAAAAAAATAAATTTTGAAATAGAGAAATTTACTTTTATTTGAAACAAATTAATTAATAAAGAATGATATAAAAGTTTATATTTACCTTTTTATTTAGGTTATACTTATGAAGAATTTTCTCTTGCTTTGGTTTTATTTTTATTAACTGATAATATTTATTATATTCATAAAAAATTATATAAATATGATTGAAATTCAAATTCAGATTTTAAAAGTCATACTACTGATAAAATAATAGGAATAGCAAAAAATTTAGATTACTTATATTTACAATTAAAAATAAGAAACAAATATGAGTTATTTGAAAAAACATTTGAAGAAACAGTTTTATGTTCAATTTTTATACATATTTTTTATAATAAAAATAAGCAAAATATAGACAAAAAATTTCAAGATGCTTTAAAAGAGTTTTATAAGTTTATTGATAAGTATGATTTAGAAATAAAACTTTCTAAATATAGAAAAGATTTTACATTTAAATTTAATAATTCATTAAGAAGTTATGATAAATTTAGACATATTAAAAGAGATTTTTAATAATTAAAATCCAATGCTTTGATGCACTGGATTGTTTTTACTTTTATTTTTCATGTTTGAAGAAAGAAATAATTGTTTCTAAAGCATTTTGGATATCAACTTTTGATTTTAATTCTTCACTTTTTATTAAAGGAGTTACAAAATCAACAAGTTTTTTTTCTGTTTTGTCATTGATGTTAGAAAGTAAGTCTTTAATTTTTGCATTTTGTTCATCAATGTCAGGGTTTGTTAATTTTGCTTCATTATATAATTTTTGTATATTTTCTTTTAAGTATTCAGTAACAATTTTTTTCTTTTCTTCTGCTGTTGCTACTAAGTAATCTGGGCGATCTGCAGTTAATCTTTTTATGGTTTTATCAACTACTTGATTTAAAGTAGGTTCTACATTAAATGATTCAAATTGATTTTTTATAATTGGAAATACAATGTTTTGTATTCTTTGATCATTAACTAAATTAGAAACATCAGTTAATATTTTTTTAAGTGTTTCTTTATCTTCTTCGCTTAAATTTTTATAATCTTTGGTTAATAAATCTTGTAATTTGTTAATATTAGTTGCAAGATCTGCTCCATTTTTAATAATTCCATATAAGTTATGAATTCCTGTACCTTTACCACCTGTCAGTATTTTTACACCAATCTCTGTAGAATTTGCATAACTTGTTTTTTTATCAGAAGGGAAAAGCAATACATTAGAAAACAGAAGAGCACCTGGCACTGTTAACAATAGATTAGTTCCTGCAAAAACACCACCATAAATTAATTTGCTTATTTTAGTAAAAGTTTTATTGCTTTTTTTCTTTTTAATTTTACTGAAAATTGCTATTACTAGTGCAATTGTAAAGAAAATAAATCTAAAAATTCAATAAACTATTAATGCAACTACTGTTGCAGCTAAAGTAGTAAAACCTTCCGGATCATCAAAATGTTCTTTAGCATATTTATTAGCAATGCTATAAAAAATGACTGTACCAATTATAGTTATAATTATGGAAACAAACTTAAAAATGGTAAATTTAAGTTTTAAAAAATAACCGGTAACTAAAGAAAAAAGTATAGAAAAAGCAAATAAAATTGGAACTCAAATATGTGGTGAAGAACCTTTCATTGAGTTTAATGTATTTAAAATTGAACCAATAAATCCTTCCATTATTGTTCATCCTCCCAAACAAATTCATATTCATATATTCTAACTACATCACCAGCTTGTATGTTGAGTTCAATAAGTTCATTTCAAACACCAATTTCTTTTAGTTTTTGATTAAATCTCATTAAATTATCATGTGATACAATAGGAATTTTGTTGTAAATTTCTTCCACTTCAGGACCAAACACTTCAAACAGTCCTTCGTGTATTTTTTTAACTTCGTGATATTTTTCTAAAGTAATTGTAACTTCAGAGAAAGTTTTTTCAAAAATAGGGGTTTTTTCTTTTTCTAATGCTTCTCAAAGTTTGATTTTTAATGTATCAATATTTTTATTTTCAATCGCACTAATTTCCACTATTTCTAAATTTTTAAATTTCCTTTTAAATTTAGATAGTTGCTTTTTAAAAACTTCTTGATCTGATTTATTAGCAACTATTATTTGTTTTCTTTTTTCTAAATTTAAATTATAAGTTTTTAATTCTTCATTAATTTCAATATAGTCTTTTATTGGATTCTTAGTTTCGTCACCAAAATCAATTATATGAGCGATAACTCTACATCTTTCAATGTGTTTTAAAAATTGAATTCCAAGTCCTTTACCTTGTGCCGCTCCTTGAATTAAACCTGGTAAATCAGCAGCAACAAAGGAATTTTCAAAAACTTGAACAAGTCCTAATTGTGGAACTAAAGTTGTAAAATGATAATCTGCAATTTTTGGTTTTGCATTTGAAATTCTAGATAAAATTGTAGATTTTCCAGCTGAAGGTTTTCCTAAAAAACCGACATCAGCTAAAACTTTTAAATTTAGAGTTAGATTAAATTTTTCACCAAAATCACCATTTTCGCTAATTTTGGGAGCAGTATTTTTGGAAGATTTAAATTTAGTGTTTCCTCTTCCACCTTTACCACCTTTTGCTATTAAATAATTTTCTTCTGTTATGATATCATGCAACAATTTATTTCCATCATAAATAAGAGTTCCTATTGGTACTTTGATATAAATATCTTTTCCAGCGGCTCCATATTGATTTTTTCTTCTACCATTTTCCCCGTCATTTCCTTTAATTATTTTCTTTAAATACAAAGGAAGAAGGGTGTTCATTCCAGGATCTCCTACAAAATAAATAGAACCTCCATTACCACCGTCACCGCCATCAGGGCCACCACGATCAACGTGTGCTTCTCTTCTGAAAGCAATCATTCCATTGCCGCCTTTTCCGGCTTGTACTTTCAATTTTACTTCATCTATAAATTTCATTAATTCTCCATATCTATAAATAAATGCTAATATTATTTAGTATTTTAAATAATAACACATTTACACAAATAAAAAAGAAAGAATCAAACTTGTTATAAAAGTTTTATTCCTTTTTTTGCTAATTCTTCTTTATATTCTTTAGGTCAAAAACTGGATTGTACTTCACCTATATGTTGTTTTTCAAGTAAAAGCATACTTAATCTACTTTGTCCTATTCCACCCCCAATTGTTAAAGGTAAAAGATTGTTTACAACATTAAAGTGATATTGTGAAATTTTTTCCACTTCTGCTTTTGATTTATTTGCTTGAGTACAAATGGACTCTGAATCTACTCTAATACCCATTGAAGAAATTTCAATTGCTTTTTCAAGAGTTTGAGAATAAATTATTAAATCACCATTTAAATTTCAATCATCATAATCAAACGCTCTTAATGATTGAATCAAACCTGATTTCATTTTGTGTCCTATTTGATAAATAAAGACAGTTCCTTTTGATTTGGTAATTAAATTTTCTCTTTCATTAACGGAATAGTTAGGATATAAATCCTCTAATTCTTGCGAAGAAATAAAGAAAACATTTTTAACTAATTCTTCTTTTAATACGGGAAATTGCTTTTTTAATTCTTCTTTGGTTTTCAAAATTGCTTTGTAAATTTTATTAACAATGCTTTTTAAAAAATCAATATTTCTATCAGAAGCTTTTATAATTTTTTCTCAGTCCCATTGATCTACATAGTATGAATGTAATTCATCTAAGTCTTCTTCTCTTCTGATTGCATTCATGTCTGTATAAATACCTTCATAAAAGTCATAATTATAGTCTTTTAAAGCCTGTCTTTTTCATTTAGCAAGTGAGTGAACAACTTCTAGTTTAACATCACTATTTTTAGTGGTAAAACTTACTGGTGATTCTCCGTTTAAACCATCATTTAACCCTGTTTGTTTTTCAACAAAAAGAGGAGCGGTAGCTCTAGTTAGATTTAATTCTTTTTTAATTTCTTCTTGAAATATTTTTTTTAAGTTTTGAATTGCTAATTGTGTTTCTTTTATATTTAATTTTGTTTTATTCATTTTTTTCTCCTTTTAAATAAAAATCTTTAATTATATTAAAATATTTTTCAAAGTTTTCATAGTAAATCATATGCCCAACTTTTTCAAAAACTTCTATTTGAATATTTTTAACATTATTATAAAAATATTTTATACAATTTTCCCTGTCTATAACAGCATCTTTTTCTCCAAGTAACAATAAAGTAGGAATTTTAATTGAATTTAAACCTTTTTCTATATTATTCATTAAATTTATATTTGGCAAACTTTCCCCTAATTTCACTATAGTTGGATTGTTGAATAGATAAGGATCAAAATTATTTTTTTCTTTTTCGATAAACTCTTTATTCATAAATAAAGGTGTTGGATCATAATACAAAGATTTCAAAAATGTCTTATATTCTTCAAAAGTTTTTGGAAAATAAGAATTAAAGTAATCTTCTTTTTTAACTAGTGAAGATTTGTTCATTGGTGCTACATAAATTAATTTTGAAAATAAAGATGGTTCTTGTAAATAAGCAAGAGAAATTATTCCCCCACCCATAGAATGACCGATTAAGACCACATCTTTTAAATTATTTTCTTTAATAAATTTAATTAAAAGATTTGCAAAAGAATAAACGCTAATTTCATCGTTATTTTTAGCTTCTAATAAATCATTTCCAGGAAAAGATATAGCATAATAATCACTTAAAGTTCATTTATCCATAAAAACATTGTGTCTGCTGTGATTTGAATTAAAACCATGAACAAAAATTACGGGATTTTTGGGTTGATTATTATCTTTGAAAACAAAGGGATAATCATATTTTATTTTTTTCATTTTTTAATTTTCCTTTTTCTTTTAATTTTAAAAAATACTTTTTTATTAAATTATATAATTTTCTTCAAAAATAAAATATAATTAAATAAGCATAATAAAAATAAACAAGGAGAAAAATGAGTTTAGTAAACGCAAAATTAATGATGAAAGATGCATATAAAAGAAAATATGCTATTCCACACATTAATATCAATAATTTAGAATGAGCAAAAACAGTTTTATTAGCAGCTCAAGAAATGAAATCACCTTTAATTCTTGCAACTTCAGAAGGTGCTGTTAAATATATGGGTGGTTTTAAAACCATTTATGGAATGGTTACAGGGTTAATTAGTGAATTAAAAATAACCATCCCAGTAGCTCTACACCTTGATCATGGTTCATATGATGCTTGTGTTAAAGCTATAAAAGAAGGATATACTTCAGTAATGTATGATGGATCACATTCTGACTTTAAAACAAACTATAACAATACTAAAAAATTAACCAAACTTGCTTTAGTACACGGAGTTTCTGTAGAAGCTGAAGTAGGAACTATTGGTGGTGAAGAAGACGGAATCATAGGAAATGGAGATTTAGCAAACCCAGAAGAAGCTAAAAAAATGGCAGCTTTAGGAATTGATATGTTGGCAGCGGGAATTGGAAATATTCACGGTCCATACCCCGCTTCATGAAAATCATTAAATTTTGAAGCTTTACAAGAAATTTCTGCTAAAGCAAAAATTGGTCTTGTTCTACATGGTGGTTCAGGAATACCAAGCGATCAAATTAAAAAAGCAATTTCTTTAGGAATTGCAAAAATTAATGTAAACACTGAATTACAACAAGCAAATGCTAAAGCTATTTGAGCATATGTTGAATCTGGAGAAGCTAAAAAAGGAAAAAACTTTGATCCAAGAAAATTATATGCTCCAGGAACAGCAGCAATGAGACAAACAGTAATTGAAAAAATTAAAGAATTTGGATCAGAAAATAGAGTTAAATAGACTCTATTTTTTTATGCGGAAAAATTTAGGAAAAATCCTTTTCATTTTCTTTTTATTTTTTAATTTTTTTACAGTTTCATGCTCTATAAAGACTGAAACAAAAATAAAAACCTATTTTGTGAATTCAGTCTATGATGGTGATACATTTACGGATAATAAGAATCAAAGGTATAGATTTTTTGGAATAGACGCTCCAGAAATAAAAGATAGAGATGGGGTCGAAACAAAAGGAAATAAACATTATTATGCTCTTTTAGCGAGAAATTTTTTAAGAAAACAGATTGATAAAAAAGAAATTCAAATTCAAATTATTAAAAAAGATAAATATAAAAGAAATGTGTCTAAAATTTTTATAAATAATATTGATATAGGACGTCAATTATTAAGAAACGGTCTAGTAATAGTCAGATACATTTCAATTGATAAAACTTCTCCTTTTTATACTGAAGATATTGATTATTATGATCAACTTCTTTCTGATTTTCATTATGCTCAAAAAAACAAGTTAGGTTTTTGAAAATTTTATTCATCACAAAAAGAAGTTGAAAAAGCCTTATATTAAGGTAATAGTTTTTATATTTTAAAAAAATAATAGTGGTATAATTTTGAAATTATGGATAAAGTTCAAATTTTTATAAAGAATAATATAAGGATAATAGTTTCTGATTTAACAAAATCAGCACAAAAAAATATTGAAGTGCAAAAATGTAATCCATTTCCAGCTTTAGTTTTAGCAAAAGCAATTTCTGTTTTTGGTCCACTTTCTTCGATTTTATCAATAAAAAGTGGAAAAGTAACTACATTTATTAAAAGTGAAAATGGAACAATAAAAAATTTGATTGTTGAATCAAGAACAGATGGTTCATTAAGGGCTTTATTAGATAATAATGATATTGTTACAGAAAAAGATGATTCAGATTTTGAAAATATACCACTTGTTCTTGGTTTAGGTAATGATGGCTTTTTAAGAATTACAAGAAATAATGGATCTCAACATTTTGGTGGAGAAGTTAAACTAATGAAGTCAGATATTGTTACAGATTTAGCCTATTATTTTAAAGTTTCTGAACAAATATATACAGCGATAATTTCAAGTGTTAAATTTAAAAACAAACAAACACTTGAAAGAGTTTATTCAGTGATTTTTCAATTATTACCAAGTCACACAGAAGAAGATATCGTATGAATTGAAAACTTTTTAAAAAATAATAATTTAGATAATATGTCTTTAGAAGAATACATAGACTCAATGGAAGCAACGTTTTTACAGGAAAAACAGTATTTTTGAGAATGTAAATTTAATAAAGAAGAAGTATTATCTTCATTAAAATTAATAGAAAAAACAGAAATTGACAAAATTCTGAATGAAGATGGGAAAATAGAAGTAGAATGTCATTTTTGTAAAGAAAATTTCTATTTTTACAGAGAGGATTTTAAATAATTATGAAAAAAATTATTTCATTAAAAAACATAAATAAGTTTTATGGACATAAAAAAGTTTTAGAAAACTTTAACTTTGATATTTATCAAGGTGAAAGAATAGCTTTGTTAGGTGGTAATGGTTCAGGAAAATCGACCACTGTTGAAATCATAGCAAGAATTAAAAAACCTACATCTGGTGAAGTTTGATGAGATGAAAATCTAAAATTAGGGATTCAATTTCAAGAATCTAAATATCCGCATGGAATAACTGTAAAAATGTTGATTGATTTTTATCTTGACAGTTATGGTAGAGAACAAGTTAGTCAAGAGTATGTTGAAGATTTAAAAAAGAAATTTAGACTAAAGGAATTAGAAAATAAACAAATCTATACATTATCTGGCGGACAACAACAAAGAGTAAATATTTTATTATCACTTGTACATAAACCAAATTTTTTAATTTTGGACGAATTATCAACAGGATTAGATATTAAAATAAGAAGAGAAATTAGACAATATGTTATGGATTATTTAGGGGCGAATGTTAATTGTTCACTAATTTTAATTACTCACAATACTTCTGAAGCATTGAAAATGTGTAATAAAATTGTGATATTAAATAAAGGAAAGATTTTTGTAAATGAAACAATTGATAATTTACTAAGAACAAAGGGAAATATAGATACATTTGTTGATGAGTTTTTTGATACAGTATATTCAGAAGAAGATGAAAAACAAAAGGAAAACGAAAAAACAAAAAACAAAAGTTTTTTAACTAAAATAAAGGAAAAATTAAGAAAAAGAGGATAAATATGAAAGCGATTTTTAAATTAATTAATGCTTATTACTGAAAAGGATTTTTTGGTCCATTTTTTACTGTTTTTTGACCATTTTTAGTTTTCTTACTTTTAGGAAATGTAACTTATTCAACCACACTATCTAGTTTAGAAAAAACAGGTTTACCTCAAGAAACCATTGAAACTCAAATATATTCACTAGCTAAATCAATAATTGTTGGAGTTTTAATCTCAACAATTATTTCTAATGGATTAATAGGTTTTTCAACAATAATAGTTGATTTCAAAAAATCAACACTTATAAAAAGAATTGGTTCTGCCAATATAAGTAAAACACATTTTATGATAGCTAGTTTGTTTTACCAATTTGTATGAACTTTATTTGTAATCATCTGAGTTCCTTTATTAGGATCCTTATTACTTGGTTTTAATAAATATTTAGATTTTGGAATTGGTTTTAACATAGGATTATTGAGCATTTTGCCTTTAATTGCCCTTGTTTTCTTAATTTCAATTTCTATGGGATTTTTAATAATTTCTACTATAAATAGCACAATTGGAGCATCATCAGTAGCTAATTTAATTTTCTTCCCTATTTCCTTTTTATCTGGTGGTTTTGGTAATGGACAACCTAATTTAGAATATGCGCCAGCTATTAAATATTTTTCATATTTAGTTCCTACAAAATATTCCACAGATCCTTTATTTGAGGTTTTCAAAAATGGTGGATATAGTAATTTATATGAAAACATGGGATGACAAAGTTTTGGATTTCCAATAATTGGAATAACAATTGCAGCTATTTTCATTTTAATTTCTGTTAAAAAATTTAAATGAGGTGAATAATGAAAGTAAAAACATTCGCTTCAGTAGAATCTTTTACAGGTGGGGCATTTGCAAGTAGATTGGTTTTAGAACCAGGTGCTTCTAAATATTTCAAAGGTTCATTGGTGACCTACCAAAATGAAATAAAGGAAAAATTAGGTGTTAACACATCAAAAGGTGTGGTTAATTCAGAAACTGCACTTAATATGTCTTTAAAAGGCAAAGAATTTTTTAATGTAGATTTTTGTATTTCATTTACAGGAAATGCAGGACCAACAGTTATGGAAAATAAAGCGGTAGGCGAAGTTTATATAGCTATAAATGATGAAGTTTTTCCTTTATTATTAAGCGGAAATAGAGAACAAATAATTAATCAAGCAGTAGATTTTGCTTATGAAAAATTTCTAAAATTAAAATCTTAAAATAGGAAAATTCAACGTTTTTTCCTATTTTTGTTTTTTTATCAATAGAAAAGTAAATTTTAAGAAATTTTAATAGAGGTGAAAAATATGGAAAATAATAAAATTTTAAAAGAAGCATTAAATGAAATAGAAAAAAAATTCGGTAAAGAATCAATTATGTTATTAGGGGAAAAACCTCCAGTAGATATAGAAACTTTTTCTTCAGGTTCTATAGCTATTGATCACGCTTTAGGTATTAAAGGTTTTCCTAAAGGCAGAATTATCGAAATTTTCGGTCCTGAATCTTCAGGAAAAACAACAATTAGTTTACATGCAATAGCAGAAATACAAAAAAATGGTGGAATAGCAGCATTTATAGATGCTGAACATTCTATCGATCCAACATATGCAAAAAATCTTGGAATAAATATAAATAATTTGATTTTATCACAACCTGATTCTGGAGAGCAAGCTCTCGAAATTGTTGATACCTTAGTGAGAACAGGTGCAATTGATTTAATAGTTGTTGACTCTGTTGCTGCTTTAGTTCCTGAAGCAGAATTAAATGGGGAAATGAGAGATCAAACAATAGGTGCTCAAGCACGTTTAATGTCAAAAGCTTTAAGAAAAATAACAGGTTCTTTAAATAAAAATAAAACAACTGTAATTTTTATTAATCAAATTAGAGAAAAAGTTGGTGTAATTTTTGGTAATCCTGAAACAACCCCTGGTGGAAGAGCACTTAAATTTTATTCTTCTATTAGAATGGAAGTTAGAAAATCTACACAATTAACAACAGGAAGTGATATAACAGGAAACCTTGTAAAAATTAAAGTAGTAAAAAACAAATTATCTATACCTTTTAAAACAGCAAATGTGGAAATTATTTTTTCTCAAGGAATTTCAAAATATGCTGAAATTGCACAATTAGCTGAAGATTTTGGAATTTTAATAAAAAAAGGTGCTTGATACTCATATAATGGAGAAAACATAGCACAAGGAAAAGTAAATTTAAGATTATATTTAGAAAATTCCCAATCATTTTTTGAAGAAATTAAACAAAAAGTATTAGATAAATTAGAAGAAAATTAAAAATGCTATAAAATATATTTATTATGAAAAAAGAAATAGGTATATTGTTTATTGGAGATGTTTTTGGAACTCCTGGAATAAAATGTATTGAAAAATTTTTACCAGTAGTTAAAGAAAAATATGAAATAGATTTAATTATCGCTCAATCTGAAAATGTTTCAGGAAGAAAAGGACTAAATTCTGAAGACTATGAAAAGATGATGGAAATCGGAGTAAATGTTTTTACACTTGGAAATCATGTTTGAGCAAATGAAGATATATATAAAATTATTGATAATAAAAATGTTTTAAGACCTTACAATGTAATAACAAGCGATTATCCAGGTTCTGGTTCTAGTGTTTTTTCCATAAATGGTTTTAATATTAGAGTCACTTCTATGCTTGGAAAAACATTTAATAAACTAAACTCTCCTTGAAAACAAGATGAAGCTAATTCTTTTTTTGATGCAATAGATGAAATAATAAGTAAACAAGAAGAATCCGAAGATTTTCATATTATAGATTTTCATGCTGAAACAACTTCTGAAAAAAATGTTTTTGGTTTATATTTAGATGGAAAAGTTGATGCATTATTAGGAACTCATACACATGTTCAAACTAATGATGATAAAAAACTACCCAATGGAACTTTATATATTAGTGATGTCGGTATGACGGGACCCAAAAATAGTGCAATTGGTGCTAATTTTGAAGAAGTTTATGAAAAAATGAGATTTAACAAAAAAGTAAGATTCAAAGTTTCTGATAACGATGTACAATTTAATGCAGTATTTTTAAAATTAAACAAAGAAAATAAAAAATTAAACCAAATAGAAAAAATTTTTTTAAACAAGTAAAACAAAACACAAATCCTTTTTGATTTGTGTTTTTAAATAACTTTATTTTAATTTTTTCTTTTTTCAAAATCAGTAATATATAAGAAATCCACCTAATGTAAAAATGGATAATAAAGCAAAAGTTGTACCTAAAGCTATAGATGTAATATTATTTGTTTTACTAATTTTATCAGTTTGTTTATTTTCAGATGTTTTATTGTAATTGATGATTTCTTCTTTTAGGTTGTCTAAAGAATTTTTATTATAAGATTTATTTATATTAGAAAATAACGAGTTATATAATGATTTGTCTTTTATTGATTCTATTGATTTTCTTAATAAATCTTTATATTCGTTTATGCTTTTTAAGAAATCTGGATTTTGGTAATTATATAGATCATCTAAAAATTTAAGAGATTGCTGATGAGTATTAACGTTTTTATAAACTTGATTCAACCAATCTTGAACTTCTTTTTCTTTAACTAAATTTATCTGTTGTTTTAGATAGTTTTCATCAATTTTTAATTGACTAATAGAACTTTTAATTTCTGTTAAATTGTTAGATATATTAGTTTCTGAAATTTCTAAATTATTTATTTTATTATTTATATTTTTTAATGTTTGTTTATAATTTGCAAAAGTTTCTTTAATAAAATAATCTTTTAAATATAAATAATTATTATCAATATGAGTTTTTAAAGAATCAATTTTCTTTTGTTTTTCTTTTTCATATTCTTTAATAGTTTTATGTAGAATATTTATTTGCTCTTCTATTGAAGAAAAAGTTTTATTTTTATTTTGAATTAAATCATTTGTTTTTTGAATTTCATTTTGAAGATGAGTAAGTAAAGTTGTTCAGTTTTTAAAATCTTCTTTTTTTATGGCTTCAGCTTCAAATAAAATATTTTTTAATTCTTTTAGTTTTT
This sequence comes from Mycoplasma sp. 480, assembly GCF_051353065.1. Classification (NCBI taxonomy): domain Bacteria; kingdom Bacillati; phylum Mycoplasmatota; class Mollicutes; order Mycoplasmatales; family Mycoplasmataceae; genus Mycoplasma; species Mycoplasma sp. 480. Next base: position 91,330 of record NZ_CP195722.1, read on the forward strand.
CACCACTTTCATTTAATTTTAATAAATTAATTTTTTCTTTAAAAGAATTGTTAGCAACTAAAAAAGTTGATGGATGAGTTTCGACTGTATCTAGTAATTTTTTCAAATCAGTTGCTACAATATCTAAATTTTTTATTGAATCAGTAGTGTATAAAACTCTCTCCAAGTTAGTATATATGAAATAATTTTCATAAGCTATTGATTTTTGCTTTATAGAGAAAATTAATTGAGATTTTGCTGAATTAATTTCATTTTTAATTTTCTCTAATTTAGAATTATTTATATTAGTACTTTTTGTTAATAATTTTTCAGCATCTGTTATGCTATTTTTATATTTTATAAAGGAATTTTCTGTATAAAATTCATTTATATTAGTTATTTTGTTATCAATTAATTCTTTTATTGGACTATAATCAGCTACTAATTCAGCCTTATTTTTAATAAAGTTTAAATGGTTTTGTAAATCTATAAAAGTAGCATCTAAAAGATATTTGGAATTTAAAGCAATACTTGAGTTTTCCTTTATTTCGTTATATTTATCTTTGTATTCATCTGTTCAATTATCAAAGTTTTCAGGTTGGTTGTTAATAAATTCTCTTAAAGAATTTTTAGCATTGCTGCTATCATTGTTAGAATTGTTCATAAAGGAAATTTCGTTTATATTTGGTTTAAAATCATTCCATTCAATTATTAATTCGATAATTTTTTCATTAATATTAGAAGGTAAGTTAAAAAACATTAAATTATTAACTAATGAACCAATTAAAATTTCTTTTTCAGAGTTACTTTCTAGATTAAACATCCTTGCTTTAAATTGAACATTTTTAGATGTATTTTCACTTAAAATTCTAACCATTTTATTTTTAATATCATCAGAATTTAAAGCAATTTTGATAATTCCGTTGGAATTTGTAGGAATAAAACTTGTTGTCAAATCTTTATCAAACATAAGATTAGGATTACTATCTAGGTTAGTTCCGGATAAGTTAAAATCGTACTCATCTTTTGGCGAACTTTGATCATTGATGATAATTTCATTTATTTCTAATTTTTTATTTTCTGGATAATTATGAGTTATTTTTAGTCTTAAATATCTTACATTTAATAAGTTTAAATCAGAAGATTCTCAATATTTAAAATCAGGATATTTAGGATCGTTTAAACCAAAAGTGGTTTCAGATAGTTTTGCATTATTATTTATTGAATCATCGCTAATATCAAAAGCTTTTGTTCAAGTGATTTTATCACTAGAAACTTCAACACTTATAAATCTTGGAAAATCATAACTTTCTTTAGAATTGAAAATTTTTATTGAATCAATATCGATATTTTTAGATAAATCATATGTTACAAATTTTCCATCACTTGGATTTTCAAAAACTCTACTTGTATTGATATTGTTGTCAAATTCAACCTTTTTATCGATATTTTTAGAATTTAGATTAGTGTCTATGATTTTTCCAAATTCAATCTTATTTTCTGTATAAACGACTAATTTTTGAAAAGAAATTTCTTGACTAACCTCTGAAATATTTCTAATAATTAAGTATCTAGCTTTTGTATTTGTGTCTATATTGTTAGCATCTGTAATTTCTGTTCATATTACACCATTTATGGAATAGAACAATTTTAAGTTTGGATCATTTAACTGATTTTCTATTTGTTTGAGTTTATATATTTTTTTAAAATCAATCCCTATATACTCATTTGATTCTAATGTATAAGTTTGGTTTTGACTTAAATCAGCATTTAATAAAGTAAATTTATTATTTTCTACAAGAACATTGAAATTATTTCTTTTATTTTTGTTGGACACAAAAACATTTTCATTTGTAGGAACTTCTTTATTAATGATATCAACTGATTTTAATGCTCATCAAGTTAAAGAATTTCTAGTAGAAATAATTCTAATTCCATTCATTTTTCCTGAATTTTCAGGAATAGCAATTGAAATTTCATCATTGTTATTGGAATTAATTTCTTGCGTTAAATCTGTATAAGTGTTATTAATAATTTTTTGAATTTTAAAATGATTTAAAGTATTACCTTCTTTTTGTAATAATCTTACTGCTTTAATTTCTCTGTAATCATTAAATAAAATATCTAAATAGTCATTTTCTTTAATGGTTCCATTATCGTTTATACGGGAAATTAAGGCATATGTGGAATCATCTTTATCAGTTATATAATCAAAAAGATTGTTTTTAGATTCATTATTAACGGTTTCGCTATTGGCAATTTGTAAATTTGGACTTTTGATAGTAAATTCGGGTTTTAATGATTTTTGTTCTCCGCCTGCTACAAAAGTTCCAAGACGTCACCAAATAGGTCTGGAAACATCATTAACTATTCTTAGTTTATCTGTGAAACCAATTCCAGAAATTATTTGTCTTTTTTTATTATTTAAATGATATGAACCAAATTGTTTTCAAGAATTTGAATCATAATCAAAATATTCAATATGAAAATCAGTTAGAGTATCTGATTCTTTTGAAGCACCTTGCTCAACTAAAACTTTTGTAATATACCTTCTAGAAGGGTATGAAATAGAAACAGCAGCATTTTGTGCAAAATTACCTGAACCATTAGATGTAATTCATCATTCTGTATTTTCGTTGTTATCTAAAATATTGTTTGAATTACCGCCGTGAGTTTGTAAATTTGGAGAATCCGTTTGATTAAAGACTCCGTCCTTGAATCATTCATAAATAGAGTCTTTTTCGTCATAATCATTTATTACAAAATTAAATAATCTTATCCATCCATTGTCGCTGTTATCTTGTAAATTTCTAACTCTTACTGATTTTACATTTGGAATATTTAAATTTTCAATAGTTATAGGATTAAAATTTCCTCTATTAGAAACGTAAGCATCTCCAATGCTTTTTCATTCTTGTTCACCATCTTGGAGATATTCAAAAACAAAATTATAAAAATGATCTGCTCCACCACCCATTTTTAGATAAATTTTGTTTAAAGTTATAGGACTGGAAAATTCTGAACCTATATATTCATTAGCATTAATTCTATTGTTGTTACCATCAAATACTGCGACTGATTCATTTGATTTTTTGAATATATTCTCTATAGACACACCTAAAGAAAGATTGGAATTATTACCTCTATTACTAATAAATTTTTGAGTTACACTATGAATATCTTTATTTATTAAAATTTCTGAAGAATTTTTTAAATATATTATTATCTTTTCAAGATAAGGAATAAATTTATCAAATTCTCCATTTATTTTTATATTTGAATCACTAAAAACCATTGTTTTAGCTTGCTTCAACATTTTTTCAGTTATTACAAGATTTTTACTAGATTCTGAAATTATATTATGACTTTTATATACAATTGAGTTAGCTAAATTTAAAAAACTATTTGATAATAATGATAATTTTGTTAATCAAGGTTTTAAAGATGTTATAAAATCATTATTTAAATTTAACAATAATTTTACATTACTATCAAAATTTTGAAACATAGTTTTCAATTCATTTAAATCTGATTCAGTAATGTTTTTATTTTTGATTTTTTGAATCAAAACATCAAATAAAGCACTAAAATTATCATTTTGATTTTGGTTAATAATATATTTGTAAGTTTCTAAAAATGCCTGAATTGAATTATCATTTATTGAATTTACTTTTAAAATATTTTTAATTATATTTTTTTGTAAGAGTTCTTTATTTTGAATATTATATAAAAATTTAAGATTAAATTGTTTAAGATAAAAATCATTAACTTGTGTATTATTTGAAACAGTTACAATATAAGAATTTAATTTTTCTAAAAAATTATTTTCAATATTATTATCAATAATATTTCATTTAATAGTTCCTTTATTATAGGAACTTATGGTATTAAACATAATATTAGCTTTTTTACTAGTTACACGATTAAAACTATCAATAAATTCATTATTAAAATTGTAGTGATTTTCTTTTCCTGTCATTACAATTTTTATTTTTTCATTAAAATTAGAAACATAATTAGGAATAGATTCATCACTAGAATTGTTTAAAAAGTAGTAAATGTTGTCGTTTAAATCATAATTTTCTTTTATTTCTGTAAGTCAATTTGTTAAATCATTTAAAGATTTTACTTGAAGATCGGTAGTTAAATTATTTTCAGAAGAAGCAACAAATCCAAAAGATTTAATACCTATATTAATTAATTGTTTAAGTTTTCCTTTTAAAATTTCTAAATCAGAACTATAATTATCTCCACCATTTATAGTTTCATATTGAAAAAAATCAATATTGTAAATAAAATCAATATTATGTTTTTGTGCAAAATTAGAAAGTTCTTTTATATTCTGAACTTCCTTTTCAGAATATAATTCTCTTCATTTTTCGCTATTTTTAGGATTGTTTTTATCAAAGAAAGAATAAATATTAAAACCATTTTTGCTAGAAATTTGAATATTTTCTTTAATTGTTTCCATACTTAAATTTAAATCATCATAAATGGCCCTGTTAGGAATGTCAAAAAAATCATTTAATTTAAAATTTTGAATAGCTAAATTATCACTATTTTCAATAATATCTTGAATTTTTTGAATACCATAGTATATTCCTCTATCGTTTTGTGCTGTTAAAAAGAAAATATTTGCATCATTACTTTCAATAAAGTATTCATCATTATGATTAGTTTGAAATTCAAAAGAAACAGAATAATTTTTAAATAAAGAATCTATATAATCATTTTTTGTACTTGAGTTTGAAATAACAATATTGGTCTTATTCTCTTCTATTTTAGAAGAAATGGAAATATTAAATTCTTTTGCTTTTAAAAAATCTATTAAAGAATTTAATTCATCATTAATTTTGCTTTCACTAGTTACAAAATTGATATCCTTTTTTATTACTGTGTAACTATCTTTATATTGAATATTTTTAGCTAAAATATTTAGGTTAAAATTGTAAATATCACTCTTTTGATTATCTGTATTTTGCTCTGCAGAAAGGAAAAATGAAAGAGGAATTATTGGTGATAAAACAAAAGAAGATTTGATTATATTTTTAATTTTTATTTTCATAAAAACTCCTATAATTAAAAATTATTTTTGATAAACTTAAAAAATATAAAATTTATATTTTTATTGCAAGATTGGTGATTTTAATATAATTACTTATATTTTAATTATAATGAATATATTTAAAATTAACCAAAAAAATGATTTTTATATAAAAAAAATGTAATTTTTTGATAATTTTTAATCGAATAGATAAAAAGTGTTAAAATTTTTAATATGAAAAAGAGTGCTAAAAAAACAATATTAATTCTTGCTCTTTTAGGAACTACATTAACATCTGCTTCGCTCTCTACATATTTTTTTGTAACTTCTAAACAAAGTAAGAATGATAATAAAGATCATAAAAATGACTTATCTAATTTAAATAATTTTCATTTTAATACTAATGAAAATTCTAAAAAAGATGTTGTAGATAAAAAAGATAATTCTACACAAAATGAAAATAAAGAAAATGTTAAATTTTTTAATTTTTCCATTTTAAAAAAAGATGAAAATCTTTTAATGTTATCTATGAATTTTTCAGGATTTAAAACAATATCCACAAAAAAATTTAAATTAAAATTATTGGATAACAATAAAATAGAACAAACTGTAGATAGCTTTACAATTAATGAGCAAACTAAAACACTTAGTTTTTATATGAAAAACCTAACTAAAAATAGAAATTTTGATGTGCAGTCAGTTGTTATTGAAGAAAACGAAAATAAAGAAATTATCAATATAAAAGGAATTTCCATCACATCTCAACCTTCATTAACACAAATAAATTTTAAAAATAGTAAAATATCAAATTTAAGTGAAAATTCAGCAATTTTAAATTTTGAATTAGATTCAAAAGATGGAATAATGATAGATGATAATAAGCAATTAGAACTTAAATTTAGTTATAAGCAAAATAATTTAAGAAATTATATTATTTATAAAGGAACTTTAAACAAAATACAAGGAAAAACCTTTATAAAAGTAAATTTAAATAATTTATCATCTGGACAAACTTATTATCTTGAAGATATAAAATTTGTTAAAAAACCAGAAGAGTTATTTAAAAATATCAATAATAATTTTGACAATAATATTTATAATTTGCACTCTAATAATCCTTCAAACATCCTTTTTAAATTCAAGACTTATTCTGATACTCATTTTAAATCCAATGCTAAATTTGATTTAAAAATTTCTAGTAAACTAAATGCAAATCCTTTTGAAAATGAAAATAGTGAACTTACATATGTTTTAAATGGAGTAGTTTTAGATACAAGAAAAATTGAATTAAGTAAAATTAACGATAGTATAAAATTAAAATTTACTAAAAATAATAATGGACAAAACGAAGAAATATATGCTTCTGATTTAGAATACGATGAAGATAATAATTCTTTATCTTTTAAAATACAAAATTCCCAAAAAGGGGAAGATTATGTTTTAGAAGATGTTTCCATCAAAAATAAGGGAGAATCTTCTTTTCAAACTTTAAATATTGATAGCGTTAATAGGGAATATAATGTGGAATTTCCTTTATCTAAAACTTTAGAACCCGATTTAGTAAATTCTAGTGCTTGAGAAAAATCACAATATAAAGACTATGTTTTTGTGGACTTAAAATTAAAAAATAACTGAAATAATCAAAAAATTACTAATCTTCTTAATGATTTGTTTTCAAACAATTTTGACCAACAAAAAAGTAAATCTATAAAAAATGCTTTAGTAAATTTGATAGAAAACAATTATGAAAAACTTATTGATAATTACGGAATAAAAATTGATAATAAAGCAGTAATTTTAAGATTATCAATAAGTGATAAATCAAATTTTTATACAGAAGATAATGGAATATTTTATTTTGTACTAAATAATACGGCTTTAGTACTAAAAAATACAAGTGACATTGATGAAAAATTTGAAATAGCCAATAAAAATAATTCAAAAAACATAATAGTGCTAAAAAACCCGTATATTAGTCACAATATTAAGGGAAAAGTAATTGAAAATGAACACTTTAAATTAAAAAGACTTTCTAGTGAAACATTATTTAAACACAATGAAGATCACTCACACTCGTATCGTATTCCAAGTGTTATAAAATTAGCAAATGGTGATTTAGTAAGTTCTGCTGATAAAAGAATTGAAAGTGAAAGGGACTATAATAACTCTATTTCTCAAGTAGTTAAAATTTCAAAAGACAATGGTAAAACTTGAAGTCAAAATTATGATGTAGTCAAAATTGTAGTTCCAAAAAGAAACAATGGTGGAATTGCAATAGATGGAATAATTAGCGAAATAAAATATTTAGATACCACTAGCAATAGTTATAAACATAAATTACAGTTAATTTTCGATGTTTTCCCTGGAAAAGATACATCTGTTGTCAACTTAAAAAGGGGAAATCCTTGATTTTACGTTGGAAATAATGCTTATTTAAAACTATGAACTAAACTCAACGATCCTAACTCATTTGATTCTAGAGTTTCAGTCTTGAAAGAAGTAGATGGAAGAAAAAATTGATTCAGAAGATACATTTTACCAGCAGGAGTTGGATTTAATAGTAGCTTTACAGAAAGAACTGTTTTAGAAGAAACTAACACATATGTGGATTTAAGTTATCACAGTGACACAAGAACCATCACTGGTTCGGTTTATGAAAATGTTCAAGAAACTGATTTTGATAATCCAGAAATTTTAAATTCTAAAAAAACAATCCACAGTGTTCTTGATGAACCATACAAAAGCGGAGCGGTTAGACCAGAATATGCAATTTACGCTCTTGCTCTTAATAGCCACGTTGCATCTTTAGAAAGTTTTGATGGCGGTCAAACATGAACTAACTTGACTTGAATGGATGAAAAATTTAGTAGTTCGAGAAACGAACATCCTTTTGTTGGAACTGGAGTAGGAAATGGAATTCAATTACACCATCAACAAAATTCTAATTTAAATGGAAGAGTGATTATACCTATGTATTCACTTTCAGACATGTTTTTATTATATAGTGATGACAATGGTCAAACTTGAAATGAAATTAGTAAACCTACCGGTTTTAAAGCAAATTTATCAGAATCATCCCTAATAGAAGCTAATGATGGAGCAATTTATTGATTTTTAAGAAACGCAGGTGGATGAAGCACAGACAGAAACAAATTTTATGTTTCTAAAAGTATAGATGGTGGTTTAACTTGAAGTTCTCCAGATGGAAATTCTTTGGCAAAAGGTAAGGATATAGTTATTGATCAAAACTATGATGGAAATGTTTTTTCAGGTATTAGTTATTTTAATTGAAAAAATAAAGATTACTTTTTATTTGCTTTACCAAAAACAGTTGCTAGAAGAAATGGAGCACTTTTCATAGCTAATAGTAATTTTGATCAAATAACCGAATTATTTAAATATGATGATGAACAAAAAGAACATTTTGCATACAATTATCCTTTAGTGGTTAACCAAACAAATGATTATATAGATTTTATTTCTTTATATGAATCTTCTCAAATTTTTAAAATTTTTAATGGAGGATTTGATGGTGCAAGAGAGCAAGGTGAAGAAATACAAATCGATAGATTTAGATTATGAATAAAATAGTAATTTCAATTTACTATATATATAATATAAAAGACATAAAAAAGAAAAAAATTTCACAAAAATATTTTGATTTTTTCAAAAATATTGTAGAATAATAAAGCAATTTAATTTTGCGACACTTTATAAAAAATAAAAAAACATAAAATATTTGGTTTTTTTGAAAAAAGTGTTATAATTAAACTTGTATGATTTTCACGCAAAATCATTATGAAAATTAGATCTTTCAAAACTAGATGCAATAACCATAATAAACACACAAATCAATTTCAAGAGTTTGATCCTGGCTCAGGATGAACGCTGGCTGTGTGCCTAATACATGCATGTTGAACGAAGCAGTGCTTGCACTGACTTAGTAGCGAATGGGTGAGTAACACGTACCTAACCTACCTTTAAGATTGGGATAACTACTGGAAACAGTAGCTAATACCGAATATGGGTTTTCTTCGCATGAAGAAAATTTAAAAGAAGCTTCAAAGCTTCACTTAGAAATGGGGGTGCGGAACATTAGCTAGTTGGTAGGGTAAAGGCCTACCAAGGCGATGATGTTTAGCCGGGCCGAGAGGCTGTACGGCCACACTGGGACTGAGATACGGCCCAGACTCCTACGGGAGGCAGCAGTAGGGAATTTTCCACAATGAGCGAAAGCTTGATGGAGCGACACAGCGTGCAGGATGAAGGCCTTCGGGTTGTAAACTGCTGTTGCAAGGGAAGAAAAAATAGAGTAGGAAATGACTTTATATTGACGGTACCTTGTTAGAAAGCGATGGCAAACTATGTGCCAGCAGCCGCGGTAATACATAGGTCGCGAGCGTTATCCGGAATTATTGGGCGTAAAGAGTTCGTAGGTTGTTTGTTAAGTCTGAAGTTAAATACTGGAGCTCAACTCCAGCCCGCTTTGGATACTGGCAAACTGGAATTACAAAGAGGTTAGCGGAATTCCTAGTGAAGCGGTGGAATGCGTAGATATTAGGAAGAACACCAATAGGCGAAGGCAGCTAACTGGTTGTACATTGACACTGAGGAACGAAAGCGTGGGGAGCAAACAGGATTAGATACCCTGGTAGTCCACGCCGTAAACGTTGATCATTAGTTGGTAGAGAATTTACCGATGCAGCTAACGCATTAAATGATCCGCCTGAGTAGTATGCTCGCAAGAGTGAAACTTAAAGGAATTGACGGGGACCCGCACAAGCGGAGGAGCATGTGGTTTAATTTGAAGATACGCGTAGAACCTTACCCACTCTTGACATCCCTTGCAATGCTATAGAGATATAGCGGAGGTTAACAAGGTGACAGATGGTGCATGGTTGTCGTCAGCTCGTGTCGTGAGATGTTAGGTTAAGTCCTGCAACGAGCGCAACCCTTGTCTTTAGTTACTAGATTATGTTGAGGACTCTAGAGAGACTGCCTGGGTAACCAGGAGGAAGGTGGGGACGACGTCAAATCATCATGCCTCTTACGAGTGGGGCAACACACGTGCTACAATGGTTGGTACAAAGAGAAGCAATATGGTGACATGGAGCAAACCTCAAAAAACCAATCTCAGTTCGGATTGAAGTCTGCAACTCGACTTCATGAAGTCGGATTCGCTAGTAATCGCAGATCAGCTACGCTGCGGTGAATACGTTCTCGGGTCTTGTACACACCGCCCGTCACACCATGGGAGTTGGTAATGCCCGAAGCCGGTTAGTTAACTTCGGAGACGACTGTCTAAGGCAGGACCGATGACTGGGGTGAAGTCGTAACAAGGTATCCCTACGAGAACGTGGGGATGGATCACCTCCTTTCTACGGAGTACATATAGACATCTTTATTTAGCAATTTAAAAATCCTAAAATAAGCGTAAATTAATATCATTTTAGGTAATTATGGGCTTAGCTAAAGAGCATTGCATCTAGTTTTGAAAGGTTTAACTTTCATTAAATAGTTCTTTGAAAACTGAATAGCAAATATTTGAAAAATTTCAAAATATTTCAACAACAACATTACAAAAAATAACCAAGTCTAACTGTAAAAAGTTAGAATTAAATTAGATACCTTAGATATACAAACAAAAACAATAGGCTTAAAAAAATATAAGTTATATTAGCTTTTAAATAAGTAAGAGTATATGGTGGATGCCTTGGGTCTGGAAGTCGATGAAGGACATGAATACCTGCAATAAGCCTCGTAGAGCTGGATTATGCTATGAAACGGGGATTTCCGAATGGGGGAACCTAACTAGATAAACTCTAGTTGCTTTACAATGAATTCATAGTTGTAAAGGCGAGACACGTTGTAAACTGAAACATCTTAGTAGCAACAGGAAGAGAAAATAAATAATGATTTCGTTAGTAGTGGCGAGCGAACACGAAAAAGCCCAAACCATCATTTAGATGGGGTTGTAGGACATTCTATATAGAGTTACAAAAATTTATTATAGTTGAAAAAGTTGGGAAGCTTTGACAAAGAGGGTGATATCCCCGTAAACGAAATAATAAATTCTCTTGAATGTATCCTGAGTAGGGCGGGGCACGTGAAACCCTGTCTGAATCTGCCAGGACCACCTGGTAAGGCTAAATACTAACCAGACACCGATAGTGAAACAGTACCGTGAGGGAAAGGTGAAAAGAACCCCGGGAGGGGAGTGAAATAGATTCTGAAACCGTATACTTACAATTAGTCAGAGCCCGTTAATGGGTGATGGCGTACATCTTGCAGTATGGACCGGCGAGTTATGTTAACATGCGAGGTTAAGTGGATAAAAACGGAGCCGTAGGGAAACCGAGTCTGAATAGGGCGCCATAGTATGTTGATATATACCCGAAACCAGGTGATCTATCCATGAGCAGACTGAAGCTTAGGTAAAACTAAGTGGAGGGTCGAACCGTAGTACGCTAAAAAGTGCCCGGATGACTTGTGGATAGGGGTGAAATTCCAATCGAACCTGGAGATAGCTGGTTCTCCTCGAAATAGCTTTAGGGCTAGCGTGTAGTGTTAAGCATTGGGGGTAGAGCACTGAATATGGAATGGCGGCGCCTAGCTGTACTGACTATAATCAAACTCCGAATACCAGTGTGTATTACTATGCAGTCGGAACATGGGTGATAACGTCCGTGGTCGCGAGGGAAACAACCCAGATCGTCAGCTAAGGTCCCAAAATTATGTTAAGTGAGAAAGGTTGTGAGGTTTCATAAACAACTAGGATGTTGGCTTAGAAGCAGCCATCATTTAAAGAGTGCGTAATTGCTCACTAGTCAAGAGATCTTGCGCCAATAATGTAACGGGACTAAACATAATACCGAAGCTACGGGTATGAAAATGCGTTAGAGGAGCGTTCTAAGCGGCGGTGAAGCTAAACCGCGAGGATTAGTGGAGTGCTTAGAAGTGAGAATGCCGGTATGAGTAACGATTCGGAGTGAGAATCTCCGACGCCTATTGGGAAAGGTTTCCTGGGGAAGGTTCGTCCACCCAGGGTTAGTCAGGACCTAAGATGAGGCAGAAATGCATAGTCGATGGATAATAGGTTAATATTCCTATACTTCCTATAAAAGTGATGGAGTGACGGAGAAGGATAGTACTACCACTTATTGGATTGTGGGGTAAGTAATAAGAAGGATAACTTGGCAAATCCGGTTATCATAACTTTAATTTACGATGCATAGTGAAAGAGCAATCAAGTAACGAATTGTATGATTTCATGCTTCCAAGAAAAGCTTCTAGCGTTAATTTTATAGGAACCTGTACCGAGAACGGACACACGTTCCCAAGATGAGTATTCTAAGGCGAGCGAGAAAACCAATGTTAAGGAACTCTGCAAAATTATCCCGTAAGTTCGCAAGAAGGGATGCCTACTTTATGTAGGCCACAGTAAAATGGGGGGGGTGACTGTTTATCAAAAACACAGCTCTCTGCTAAGTCGCAAGACGATGTATAGGGGGTGACGCCTGCCCAGTGCCCGAAGGTTAAGTGGAGCTGTAAGCATTAGCGAAGCAGTAAAATGAAGCCCGGGTGAACGGCGGCCGTAACTATAACGGTCCTAAGGTAGCGAAATTCCTTGTCAACTAATTATTGACCTGCACGAAAGGCGTAACAATCTCCCCACTGTCTCAACATTGGACTCGGTGAAATTATGGTCCCAGTGAAAACGCTGGGTACCCGCATCAAGACGAAAAGACCCCGTGGAGCTTTACTATAGCTTCGTATTGAAAATTGGTCTAACATGTGTAGGATAGGTGGGAGACTTTGAAGTAGGAACGCCAGTTCTTATGGAGTCAACCTTGAAATACCACCCTTGTTATATTGATTTTCTAACCTGCTTCCATTATCTGGAAGGGGGACAGTGCGTGGTGGGTAGTTTGACTGGGGCGGTCGCCTCCTAAAAGGTAACGGAGGCGTTCAAAGTTACACTCAGTATGGTCAGAAACCATATGAAGAGCGCAAAGGTAAAAGTGTGATTGACTGCGAGACCTACAAGTCGAGCAGGTGCGAAAGCAGGACTTAGTGATCCGGCGGTACATTGTGGAATGGCCGTCGCTCAACGGATAAAAGCTACCCCGGGGATAACAGGCTTATCTTCCCCAAGAGATCACATCGACGGGAAGGTTTGGCACCTCGATGTCGGCTCATCGCATCCTGGAGCTGGAGTCGGTTCCAAGGGTTTGGCTGTTCGCCAATTAAAGCGGTACGCGAGCTGGGTTCAGAACGTCGTGAGACAGTTCGGTCCCTATCTGATGTGGGCGTTGGAATATTGATGAGAGCTGCTCTTAGTACGAGAGGACCGGAGCGGACGTATCACTGGTGCTCCAGTTGTTTCGCCAGAAGCATAGCTGGGTAGCTAAATACGGAAAGGATAACCGCTGAAGGCATCTAAGCGGGAAGCCTCCTCAGAGATTAATGTTCCCTTGAAATTCCTTATAGACGATGAGGTTGATAGGTTGGATGTGTAAGTGTAGTAATACATTGAGCTAACCAATACTAATAAATTGATTGATTTAATAGCTAAAAATTTTAGGTATTTAATTTAATTTGAGAAGTAATTTGCTATTCAGTTTTGAAAGAACTATTTGCTCCTTAGAGGAGTTTTTTTATTATTTTTTAATTCACTTTTTTAAAAAATGTAGTATAATTTAAAAGTAAATTTAGACGTTGAAACATAAGGTTGCGATACTCCGAAATTAGTTGTTAGCAGAGTAACGGTTTTTATGTGGAGTCTAGTTCATCAAAAAAAGAACAGAAAGGACAACAATTTTAATGGAAAATAAGTTAAAAATTAAATTAAAAGCATTTGATCATAAAATAGTTGATAATGCATCACTTAAGTTAGTAAATTTATTAAAAGAATTAAAAGTAGATTTTAGTGGTCCAGTACCATTACCTACAAAAAGAGAAGTATTTACTATTTTACGTTCAGTTCATGTTAATAAAACATCACGTGAACAATTTGAAAGTAGAACACATCAAAGATTAATTGTTTTAAACAAATTTTCAAAAGAAGTATTAGACAAAATTAAGAGAGTTGAATTACCAGTAGGTGCTCAAATACTTATAGATACTAAATAAATAAAATAAGGAGGATCCAAGATGAAAGGAATCTTAGGAAAAAAAGTTGGAATGACTCAACTATATGCTGATTCAGGTATTTTATTACCAGTAACAGTTATTGAAGTTAAACCAAATGTTGTAACACAAGTTTTTTCAAAAGAAAAAGATGGCTACAATGCATTACAATTAGGTTTAGAAGACAAGAAAGTTTCTAGACAAAACAAACCAGAACAAGGTCATTTTAAAAAATCTAACACAGCACCTAAGCGCTTCGTAAAAGAAATTAGAGAAATGGTTGGATTTGAACTTGGACAATCAGTTGATTTATCTATTTTTTCAGTAGGTGAATTAATCGATGTTACAGGAACATCAAAAGGAAAAGGATTTGCTGGAACAATTAAAAGACATAACCAAGCAATCGGACCTAAATCACACGGTGGTGGTGGTGGATCACAACCATTAAGACAAACAGGATCTTTAGGAGATATTTCAGGAAACAAAGTTGTTAAAGGTATGACAATGCCTGGACAATTAGGAAATGTAAAAAGAACAGTTCAAAATCTTGAAATCTTAAGCATTGATTTAGAAAATAATTTAATTATAGTTAAAGGTTCAGTTCCTGGACCTAAAAAATCATTTGTTATTCTAAAAGAAGCTGTTAAACAATTACCTTCTAAAACACCTGTGCAATTAGTTAACCTAAAAGAGGCTTTAGAAAAAAATCATTTATTTGAATTAGCTAAAAAATATAATGTAGAACTACATATGGAAATGTCAGTAAAAGAAATGAAAGAATTATTAAAAGCAGCTGAAGATAAAGCAGAAGGAGATAAATAATGGAAAAGGTTGTTAAAAAAACATCAACAACTTCTAAAAAAGAAACATCGACAAAAAAACCTGTTTCTAAAACAACTAAAAAAGTAGAAGTTAAAACATCAAAAAAAGTTGATACTCCATTAGTAAGAAAAGAAGTTAAATTACCAAAAGAAGTTTTTGGAATTGAAACATTTAATCAACAAGCTGTATTTGATTCAATTATTGCTGAAAGAGCTTCAAGAAGACAAGGAACACATAAAGTAAAAAATAGAGCTGAAGTAAGTGGTACTGGTAAAAAACCTTGAAGACAAAAAGGTACAGGTAGAGCAAGAGCTGGTTCTATGAGATCACCAATTTGAGTAGGTGGTGGAAGAGCTTTTGGACCTATAGTGGAAAGAAATTATAATTTAAAAGTTAATAAAAAAGTTAGACAATTAGCTTTATTAAGTTCTTTATCACAATTAGCTAAAAACAAACAAGTTATAGTAGAGGAAATAAAAGTTGAAAAATATTCAACAAAAGAAATTGTTTCTAAACTAAAAGATTTACAAGTAGAAAAATTAAGAAATATTTTAGTAGTTTCAAATGATGAAAAAGTTTATATTTCTGCAAGAAATCTTCAAAATGTAAAAGTGACAAAAGTTACTTCATTATTAATTGAAGACTTAGTAAAAGCAGATATATTGATTTTAAGTCAAGATGATATTAAATATTTAGAAGGGTTGGTTAAATAATGAATATTAATGAAATAATCAAATACCCAATTTTAACTGAAAAAAGTTATTTACAAATGAGTTCAGGAACATATGTTTTTGCTGTTGATAGAAGAACTAACAGGAGTGAAGTTAAAAAAGCAGTTGAATATATTTTTAATGTTAAAGTAGAAAAAGTAAATATTTTTAATGTTCCAAAAAAACCTGCAAAATTAGGTAGATATCAAGGATTTACAAATTCTTTCAAAAAAGCTATTGTTACTTTGGTTGAAGGGCACACAATTGCTGTTCTAAATGAAGATTTAGAGTCACCAACACCAGAAGAACAAACAAATGTAGTGGAAGAAACTAAAAAAGAAACAAAAGTTTCTAAATCAGCATCAGAAGTTGATAAAAAAGTTGCAGAAAAAATAGCAGCTAAAAAAAATAAAGAAAAAAAATAATTCATAGAACTTTAAAGAAAAAAATATTTTAAAGTTATTAATAAAATAAGGAGAGAAAATGGCGATTAAACATTATAAACCAACTTCAAATGGTCGTCGTGGTATGTCTACCCTTGATTACAAGCAAAATTTATCAGGACACGAACCTGAAAAAAGCTTATTAGTTACATTACCTAAAAAATCAGGTAGAAACAATCAAGGAAAAATAACTACACGTCACAAAGGTGGAAGAAATAAAAGAAAATATCGTATTATTGATTTCAAAAGAAATAAAGATAATATTTTTGGAACAATTAAATCTATTGAATACGATCCAAATAGATCAGCTAACATTTCTTTAGTTGTTTATGCAGATGGTGAAAAACGTTATATTTTATCACCTAAAGATATTAAGGTTGGACAAAAAGTTATTTCAGGTGAACAAGTTGATATTTTAGTAGGTAACTCATTACCTTTATCAAATATTCCTGAAGGTACAGTTGTTCATAACATCGAAATGCAACCTGGAGGTGGAGGAATTATCGCTCGTTCAGCTGGGTCTTCTGCACAAATCCAAGGAAAAGACGAAGATGGAAAATATGTAGTTTTAAGACTAAAATCAGGTGAATATAGAAGAATTTTAGCAAAATGTAGAGCAACCATTGGAGTTGTAGGTAATGAAGAACATTCATTAGTTAACATTGGTAAAGCAGGAAGAAATAGACATTTAGGTATTAGACCTACTGTTCGTGGATCTGTAATGAACCCAATTGATCACCCACATGGAGGGGGAGAAGGAAAACAACCTATTGGTAGAAAATCTCCATTAACTCCATGAGGTAAAAAAGCTCTTGGTGTTAAAACAAGAAATAATAAGAAATCTTCAACAAAATTAATTATAAGAAGAAGAAAGGAAAGTAAATAATGGCTAGATCACTTAAAAAAGGTCCATTCGTTGATGCATCTTTATTAAAAAAAGTTGGATTAATGAATGAACAAAAAAATAAAAAACCAATTAAAACATGATCTAGAAGATCAACAATCTTTCCTCAATTTGTAGGACTAACATTCCAAGTTCATAATGGAAAAATATTTAATGATGTTTTTGTAACAGATGATATGGTAGGACATAAATTAGGAGAATTTTCTCCAACAAGAACCTATACAGGTCATGGTGCTGATAAAGGGAAGAAAAAATAATGCAAAAAGCAATAGCAAGTGTTAAAATGCAAAGAGTATCTGCTCAAAAAGCTCGTTTAGTAGCAGATTTATTCCGTTATAAAAATACAACAGAAGCACTATCAATCCTACATAACACAAATAAAAAAGCATCAAAATTATTTATTAAATTATTAAATTCAGCAATTGCTAATGCAATTAATAACTTTGGTATGGATGGTGATAATTTATTTGTAAGTTCAGTTCAAGTTAATGAAGGACCTACATACAAAAGATTTCAACCAAGATCTAAAGGAACAGCATATTCAATTTTAAAAAGAACTTCACATTTATCAATAACAGTAGAGGAAAGAAAGTAGGAAAATTTTATGGGACAAAAAGTTAATCCAAATGGTTTTAGATACGGTATTACTAAAAAACATAATGTAAATTGATTTGCTGATAAAGCTAATTTTGCTACTTACTTATTAGAAGATGTAAAAATTAGAGAATATGTTGAAAAATTTGTTAGAGATTATCAAATAGGACAAGTTGAAATTAGAAGAGATCAAAACAATAAAGTTACTTTAACAATTCATACAGCTAAACCTGGTGTAGTATTAGGTCAAGGTGGAGAAAATGTTAAAAAAATGACAACAGATATTCAAAAATTTGTTAAAAATAAAAAATTAAATTTATCAATTGATGTTGTTGAAATTCAAAAACCAGAATTAAACGCAAGATTAGTAGCTGAACAAATAGCTATTAAATTAGAAAACAGAGGATCATTTAGAGTAGCTCAAAAATTTGGAATTAAAGTTGCTTTAAAAGCAGGAGCTAAAGGAATTAAAACTCAAGTTTCTGGTAGATTAAACGGTGTGGAAATGGCTCGTGCAGAAGGATATTCTGAAGGAGAAATGAAATTACACACTTTAAGACAAAATGTTGATTATGCTCAAGCAACAGCTCATACAACTTATGGTGCTTTAGGAGTGAAAGTATGAATTTCTTTAGGAGAGGTTAAAGAGGGTGATAAATAATGTTACAACCAAAAAGAACCAAATATAGAAGAAATTTTAGAATTTCACATGATAAAAGAGAAGCACATAAAGGAAATAAAGTTTCATTTGGAGAGTTTGGTTTACAAGCAACAACTTCTGCTTGAGTAACAGCTAGACAAATTGAATCTGCAAGGATTGCTATCACAAGAAGAATGGGTCGTGAAGGAGATGTTCATATTAGAATTTTCCCTCACTTATCATTAACTTCTAAACCTATCGGAGTACGTATGGGATCTGGTAAAGGTTCTCCTGAAAAGTGAGTAGCAGTTGTAAAAGTTAATACAATGATGTTTGAAGTTTCAGGAGTAAAAGAAGAAATAGCTAGAGATGCTTTAAGACTTGGTGGACATAAATTACCAGTAAAATGAAAAATAGTTAAAGCAAATGAAGAAGGGGATGAATAATGGAATTTAAAGAATTAAAAAACAAATCTCTTTCAGAACTAAAACAATTAGTAGCTGAACACAAAGCTGAGTTATTTTCTTTAAGATTTAAAAATGCTACATCACGTTTAGATAAAACTCATCAAATCAAAGAAATTAGAAAAAATATTGCCAGAGTTTTAACAGCTATACAACAAAAAGAAAACAATGATAAAGGTGGAAAATAATGGAAAGAAAAAATACAAAGAAAACATTAATTGGTACTGTTGTTTCTGATAAGAATCAAAAAACAATTATTGTTGCAGTAGATTCTTATGTTAAACACCCTTTATATGGAAAAAGATTTAAAGTTACTAAGAAATTTGCAACTCACGATGAAAAAGAAGAAGCTTCTTTAGGAGATATTGTTAAAATCAGTGAAACAAGACCTTTTTCAAAAACTAAAACATTTAGATTAGTTGAAATTCGTGAAAAAGCAAAAGAAGGAGCTAAATAATGGTTCAAGAACTCTCAAGATTAGTTGTTGCAGATAACTCAGGTGCAAAAGAAGTGGGTTTAATTAGAAACTTAGGTGGTTCAGTTAAAAAAACTTCAAATATTGGTGATGTGATAGTTTGTTCAGTTAAAAAAGCTCTTCCAAACGGAATTGTAAAAGAAGGACAAGTTGTGAAAGCAGTTATTGTTCGTTCAACTTATGGAATCAAAAGAAAAAATGGTTCACATATAAAATTTGATGACAATGCAGTTGTTATTATTAAAGAAGATGGTTCTCCAAGAGGAACACGTGTTTTTGGTCCAATAGCTAGAGAAATAAGAGACAAAGGATATTCCAAAATTGTTTCACTTGCACCAGAGGTTTTATAGAAAGGAATAATTATTGATATGAAAATTAGAAAAAATGATGAAGTAATAGTTATTTCAGGATCACATAAAGGAAAAATTGGTCAAGTTTTAGAAGTTTATCCAAAAACACAAGAAGTTAAAATTAAAGATATTAATAAAAAAACTAAACACCACAAACCATCACAATCAAGAAGTGAAGGTTCAATTGAGGTTGTTGAATTCCCATTACACGTTTCAAAAGTATCTTTATTAGTTAAAAAAGCTACTAAAGATAAACCAGCTCAATATTCAAAAATAGGTTACAAAATGGTAAATAATAAAAAAGTGCGTTTTGTTAAAAAAACAGGGAAAACAATTTAGTTAGAAAGGTAATTTTATAAAGATGACATTAAAAGAAAAATACGAAAAACAAGTTAAAAAGAATTTACAAGAAAAATTTGCTTATACATCTGTAATGCAATTACCTAAAATTGAAAAAATTGTTTTAAATATGACAGCTGGAAAAGAAGTAACTAATTCTAAAGCTATAGAAGAAGTTATGAATGAAATGGCATTAATTTCAGGGCAAAAACCTTATGAAACAGTTGCTAAAAAATCATTAGCTTCATGAAAATTACGTGAAGGAATGCCAATGGGAGCAAAAGTTACATTAAGAAGAGAAAGAATGTGAGAATTCTTAGATAAATTAATTAATGTAGCAATTCCAAGAATTAGAGACTTTAGAGGTGTAAATCCTAAAGCTTTTGATGGAAGAGGAAATTATTCATTAGGAATTAAAGAAGAAATTATTTTTCCAGAAATTAGTTTCGATAAAATTAGAAAAATTAAGGGATTGGATGTAATTATTGTTACAACAGCAAATACAGATAAAGAAGCAAAATTTTTATTAGAACAATTAGGAATGCCTTTTGGTAAGGCAGAAAAATAGGAGTAAAATGGCAAAAACATCATTAAAAGCAAAAGCTAAAAAACATAAAAAATTCAAAGTTAGAGAATATACAAGATGTGAATTATGTGGTCGTCCACATGCTGTTTTAAGAAAATTTAAAATCTGTCGTATTTGTTTTAGAAAATTAGCACATGAAGGAAAAATTCCTGGTATTAAGAAAGCGAGTTGATAATTATGGCTATAATTACAGATCCAATTGCAGATATGATTGTAAGAATCAAAAATGCATTTATGAGAAAACACAAATTTGTTGAAATCCCACATTCTAATAAAAAACACAAAATTTTAGAAATCTTCAAAAAAGAAGGTTATATTCAAAATTTTGAAACTCAAGGAGAAGGTGTAGAAAAAAAACTTGTTGTAGAATTAAAATATAAAGGTACAACAAGTGCTATTACCGGAATTAAAAGAGTTTCAAAACCAGGATTAAAAGTTTATTCTTCTGTTAATGATTTACCAAAAGTACTTTCAGGATATGGAACAGTTATTGTTTCTACATCTAAAGGTTTATTAACTGATAAAGAAGCTAGAAAGGAAAATGTTGGTGGTGAAATTATCGCCTTCATTTGATAATTTATGTCTAGAGTAGGAAAAAGAGTTTTATTAGTTCCAGAAGGAACAGAAGTATTAGTTAATAATAATTTAGTTACTGTTAAAGGTAAATTAGGACAATTAAAAAGAGAATTTTCTAATTTAATCAAAATTAAAGTAGAAAATAATCAAGTTACAACAGAAAGATTAAACGAAGAAAAACATACAAAGCAATTACACGGTACAACTAATTCCTTACTTGCAGGAATGATTAAAGGTGTAACCTCTGGTTTTTCAAAAGAAATAGAAATTAAGGGTGTTGGTTACAAAGCTACATTAAAAGGTAACCAAATTGAAATTTTAGCAGGATATTCACACCCTGTATTAATAGATGTTCCAAATACTTTAAAAGTAGAAGTTCCAAAACCAGTTTCCATAATTGTTTCTGGTATTGATAAACAACAAGTTGGACAATTAGCTGCTGTTATTAGAAGTGTTAGAAAACCTAATCCTTATTCAGGAAAAGGTATTATGTATAAAAATGAAAACATTAGACGTAAAGAAGGGAAAAAAGCTTCTAAATAATTTTAGAATAGAAGCGAGGTATTATCAATGGCTCAATTATCAAGAAATAAAGCTAGAATTAAAAAACATCATAGAATTAAATCTAAATTAGTTTTAGGTACAGCAACCAAACCACGTTTATCAGTTTTCAAATCACTAACAAACTTTTATGCACAATTAATAGATGATACTAAAGGAGTAACAATAGCATCTGTTTCAACTTTAAAACATAAAGAATATAGCGGAAATATTAAAGTAGCTGAAATACTTGGAAAATTAATGGGACAAAAAATTAAAGAATTAAAAATTGAATCAATTGTATTTGATCGTTCAGGTTATATTTATCATGGAAGAGTAAAAGCATTTGCAGAAGCAGTTAGAAATGAAGGAGTTAAATTTTAATAATGGAAAATAAAGAAATTAAAAAAGAAGTTGTTAAAAAAGCAACTCCAACTAAAAAAATAGAATCTTCAAGAGAACCAAAAAAACACTTCCATTCTAAAGACAAAGATTCAAAAACATCTAATAATAATCGTAAATTCTCAAGACCAAAAAAAGAATTTAACAAACAACCTTTCCAAAATGAATTCGAAGAAAAAGTAATTGATGTTGCAAGGGTAACTACTGTTGTTAAAGGAGGAAGAAGATTTTCTTTCTCAGCATATGTAGTGGTTGGTAATAAAAAAGGAAAAGTTGGTTTTGGTCACGGAAAAGCTAATGAAGTGCAAGATGCTATTAAAAAAGCAGTTAAAGATGCACAAAACAATTTAATAACTGTTCCAGTGGTAGAAGAAGCTGCAACAGTACCACATGAAATTAAACAAAAATTCTTAGCATCTAAAGTACTATTAAAACCAGCTCCAAAAGGAAAAGGAATTATAGCATCTGGTACAGTTCGTGCAGTTGTAGAATTAGCAGGATATTCAAACATTTATACTAAAACTTATGGTTCAAGAACAAAAGCTAATATCGTTAGAGCAACAATCATTGCTTTACAAAATCTTAGAACAGTAGAAAAAATTGCTGAATTAAGAGATATTAAAGTAGAAGATTTGTTAAGCAATAAATAGTCCAGGAGGAAAAATGTCATATAAATTACATACATTACAATACACTGAAGGTTCAAGAAAAGAAAAACACCGTAAAGGTCGTGGACATGCAGCTGGTAAAGGAAAACAAGCTGGTAGAGGACAATCAGGACAAACAAAACGTGGAACTGTAAGACCTGGATTTGAAGGAGGACAAAACCCTCTCTTCAGACGTTTACCAAAAATCGGTTTTAACAATGTTAATAAAGTTGAATATCAAGTTATATCATTAGAAAAATTAGATGCTACATTTAAAGATGGTGACAAAGTAACATTAGAAATGTTATTTGAAACTAGATTAGCAAGAAGAAAAACAATGCCTGTAAAATTATTATCTTCAGGTACATTAACTAAAAAAATATTTATAGAAGTTAATGCCGTTTCAAACTCAGCAAAAGAAGCGGTAGAAAAATTAGGTGGAAAAGTAGAATTGGTTTAAGATGTTTTATAGATTAAAAAAAGTATTAAACTGGATAGGATTAATCTTTTCAAAAATCTATTTAAATATAAAACATAAAATTCAAACATTTTCCAAAGAAAAAATCTTAACTAAAAAAATATTATTTTCTATATGAATTTTAGCTATTTTTGTTATAGCAGGTACAATCACATTACCTGGTGTATCTATAAATAAAAATGCTTCTTTAGATTCTAATTCATTTTTAGGAATAATTAATATTGTAGGTGGTGGAGGGTTAACTAACTTTTCAATAGTAGCCTTAGGAATAGGACCATTCATAACAGCATCTTTGATTATGATGGTCGCTCAAACTAAATTATTTCCACCAGTTCATAGGTTAAGTCAATCAGGACCGCTAGGTAGACGTAAAATAAATATTATTACAAGACTTTTAACTATTTTTATAGCTATAGCTCAATCAATTTTCTTAATTAGAACATTGTTTGATGCCAATTTAGGAGCACAAAGTTTTGTATATTTAAGCAACAATGCAGCTTATTATAAATACTTTATTTTACCTTGTATACTTATTAGCGGTTCTTTGTTTTCTTTATTTTTAGGAGAACAAATTACTGAAAAAGGAGTTGGTAATGGGACTTCACTTTTAATTTTTACAGGAATCGCAACACGTTTACCAAGTAAATTAAAAGGAGCCTTTAATTACTTTATTTCAGGATCTAATTCAGACTCTTTGATTAGTAATATAATTTTCTTTGGAGTTTATATTATTGGTTTTTTAGTTTTAATTTTTATAGTTGCATATGTTTATACTGCAGAAAGAAAAATACCTATTCAACAAACAGGATCTGGAATGACTAAAAATGTTAAAGATATTTCAGTATTACCAATTAAAGTAAATCCAGCAGGTGTTATGCCAATCATTTTTTCTTTAATTGTTTTATCTTTACCAACTTTAATAGTAGGACTTCTTGATCCATACACTTCATCTACAAGATATTTTGTAGAAAGAAGTTTAAGATTAACTGATCCAATTGGATTTAGTCTATTTGTAGTTATTACCTTTTTATTTGCAATTGGTATGGGATTACAACAGTCTAGAGTGGATAAAATTTCAGAAGATTTTGGAAAAAATTCAACCTTTATTCCTGGAATAAGACCAGGAGAACAAACAGAAGATTATTTAATTTCTGTTGTTTTAAGACTTTCTATTTTCTCTGCATTTTATCTTGTAGCAATTGGTTCTTTAGAACCTATTATGCAAATGTTTGGAATGCCACGGAGCATTACATTTGGTGGAACTTCTATTATTATTTTAATAACCACAGCATTAGAAACAATAGGTCAAATTAAAGCAAGAAGACAATCAGAAAAAATTTCACAAAAAAGAAGAAAAATTAGTAAATCATTTACTAAACAAAATAAAAATAACGGAGATTTATTATGATAAAAAACATAATTTTTTTAGGTGCACCAGGAGTTGGAAAAGGAACTGTTGCATCATTACTTGCAAAAGAAATTGATTTTATTCATTTATCAACAGGAGAAATTTTTAGAACCGCAATTAGAAACCAAACTAAATTAGGTTTGGAATTAAAAAATATTGTTGAAAGTGGTAGATATGTTCCTGACAATATAACTAATGAAATAGTAAAAGAAAAGTTAGAAGAATTAAACAAACAAAACGTTAACTTTATTTTAGATGGTTATCCAAGAACAATTAATCAAGCAGATTTTTTATCAAATTTAAGCACTTCTCAAATAAAAAATGTTATTTTATTACAAGCTCCAAGTGAAGTTATTATTCAAAGACTTTCTAAAAGAAGATATTGCCCTACTTGTTCTGCAACTTATCATCTTGATTTCAAACCTTCTGCAAAGCAATTACTTTGCGAAAATGACGATACAGTTTTATTACAAAGAAAAGATGATGAAGAAGAAGCAATTATTCGTAGATTAGAAGTTTATAATAATGAAACTAAAGTATTAATAGATTATTATAAAGACAAAAATATGTTAATCACTATAGATGCAACACAAACTCCAGAATTCATAGTACAAAAAATAGTTAAAGAAATTTTATAAAATGAGCAAATTGATAAAAAAAGATTTTGAAATAGAATTAATAACTAAATCAGCAAATATTCTTTCAGAAGTAAAAAAAATAGTTTATGATGCAATAGAAGAAGGGGTTTCTTTATTGCAACTAGACAAACTTGCTTATGATGAAATTATCAAAAGAAACGCAGAACCAGCTTTTTTAGGTTACCAAAATTTTCCTAACACAATTTGCGCTTCTTTAAATCATGAGTTAATTCACGGAATTCCGGATCAAAGAATTTTAAAAACAGGGGATTTAATTTCTATAGATTTAGGAGTTAAATATAAAGGATACTATTCAGATTCTGCCTTTTCCAAATCAGTTGGAAAAGAAAATAATCTTGAAAACGAAAAACTGATTTCTGTTGCAAAAAGAGCAATAGATGCCGGTATAAATGCAATCAAACCTGGAGCAAGGATAGGAGATATTTCTAAAGCAATTTCCAAGGTTATTTTTGAAAACAAAATGTTTACAACAGAGGAATTTTGTGGCCACGGAATTGGAAAAAAACTTCATGAAGCACCTAATGTTTACAATTTATATACAGGAGATAAAGGGATTTTGTTAAGAGATAATATGGTAATTTGTATAGAACCTATGATTTTACAAGAAAGTCCGGAAGTTAAAATATTAAGTGATGGTTGAACTGTGGTTCCAAAATATAACCGTAAAAAAACAGTTCACGCGGAAGAAACCATTTTAATTAAAAATGGAAAAGGAATAATTTTAAGTTAATTCAAAGAGTTGGAAAAATTCAAAAATTTAGTATAATTTTTAATGTTAATTATACAAGCCTGGCATAAGGTAATGTCGAAATAAGTCCAGGTATTTCTTTAAAGGGCACAATTACTTTTAAAGAAATAAAATAATAATAAATACCAAACATTAATTGTACAAATAAAAAACCAAAAGAGGTATTTCAATAAATGGCAAAAGATGCAATCAAAATGACAGGTAAAGTAATTCAAGCACACAATTCTAGTGAGTATGAAATTTTATTAGAAAATAATGCTAAAATTCAAGCTCACATTTCAGGAAAAATGAAAATGTATCACATTAAAATAATTCCTGGAGATAGTGTTGATGTTGAAATTAGTCCTTATGATTGAACAAAAGGAAGAATTGTTTATCGTCATAAATAAAGGAGATTTATGAAAGTAAGAGCATCAGTTAAAAAGATGTGTAAAGACTGTAAAATAATCAAAAGAAATGGAATAAATAGAATCATTTGTATTCTACCAAAACACAAACAAAGACAAGGTTAGGAAAATATGGCTAGAATTTTAAACATAGAAATTCCAAATAATAAGAGAGTTGTTATTTCTCTAACTTATATTTTTGGGATAGGAAAATCAAGAGCTCAAGAAATTTTACAAAAGGCTCAAATAGACGAAAATATTCGTGTAAAAGATTTAAGTGAAGAACAATTATCAAAAATAAGAGATATAGCTTCACAATATACAACAGAAGGTGATTTACGTCGTGAAGTAGCTATTAACATTAAAAGATTAATGGAAATTAAATGTTATAGAGGAATCAGACATAGAAAAGGATTACCAGTTCGTGGTCAAGTAACTCAGAAAAATGCACGTACAAGAAAAGGACCAAGAAAAACTGTTGCTGGAAAGAAAGGTAAATAAGATATGGCTAGAAAAGTTAAAAGAAAAAATATTACTAGCGGAATCGCTCACATTCACTCAACTCACCAAAACACAATTGTAACTTTTTCAGATGAAAAAGGTAATGTAATTGCATGATCTTCATCTGGTGCTATTGGATATAAAGGGACAAAAAAGAAAACTCCATATGCAGCAGGATTAGCAGCAGCAGCAGCATCTGAAGCAGCTAAAGAACATGGAATTAAAGAAGTTAAAGTTGAAATTAAAGGTTTAGGACCAGGAAAAGATGCAGCAAGAAAACAAATTGAAGTTTCAGGTATTACTGTTACTGAAATTAAAGATGTTACACCTATTCCACATAACGGAACAAGACCTCCAAGAAAAGTAATCAAAAGAGAAACAAAAAGATAGGAGTTGTTAAGTTATGCAAAAAATGGCAAAAGTAAATTACAAAGAAGAAAAAGAAAATAAACATTCAGATTATTTCACTTCTTTTGTTTTAGAACCTTTAGAAAGAGGATTTGCTAACACTTTAGGTACAGCTTTAAGAAGAACAATATTATCTTCAGTTTCTTCAGTTGCTCCATTTGCAATTAGAATTGAAAAAGTAGATCACGAATTTCAAGCAATCGACAACGTAGAAGAAGATGTAGTTACTTTATTAAATAATTTAAAGAAAGTAAAGTTTATTTATAATAAAGAAGTTTTTATTGATAAAAAACCTGTAAGAGTTTCATTTAATTATGATAAATTTACTGAAAAAAATATTTTTGCAAAAGATATTCAACTACCAGCAGGAGTAACTATTGTAAACCCTGATCAACAAATCGCAACTCTTTCTAAAGCAAACGCTTTAAAATTCGAAATGTTTTTATTATCAGGAAGAGGATTTGTTTCTTTTGAAGACAACAAAAAAAATATTTTAGAATATGGTTCTGAATTAGAATCAAATTTAAAATCAGGAACCATTTTAGCAGTTGATTCAGATTTTTCACCTGTTACAAATGTTCAATATAAATTTAGTGAACTTAACTCAGCTTCTAACATTATTCAAGAAAAACTAGAATTTAATGTTAAAACAGATGGAACAGTAGAAGCAAAAGAGGTTATTGCTCAAGCTGCAAAAATTTTAATTGCACATTTGAAAATAGTTTCAAATACTGAAAATTTAGAAATTAATGAAAAAGACTATTTTGAAGAAGAAAAAGTTAAAGAAGAAACTCCTAAAGATAAATCAATTGATATTAATGATTTAAGTTTAACAGTAAGATCATTAAATGCTTTAAGACGTGCAGGATTTAGAACTGTAGCAGACTTAGAAAAAATTGATGAAGAAGAATTAAATAATGTTAAAAATTTAGGTAAAAAATCCGTTCAAGAAATTATTGAAAAATTAGCTGAACGCGGTATTTCACTTAAGAAAGGAGACTAAAAATGGCTAATCCAACACAATTATTTAGAAGAAATTCAACTTGAAGAAAACACGTTTTACGTTCTTTATCTACAGATGTTATTGTTCACGGAAGAATCACAACAACAGAAGCAAGAGCTAAAGAATTAAGAAAACACGTTGAGAGATTAATTACAAAAGCAAAAACTAATACACTTGCTTCTCGTCGTTTAGCAGCTGCATTTTTAAGAGATGTAAAAACCAGTGATGGTAAATCAGCATTATCATATTTATTCGATGTAGTAGGACCAAAATATAAAAGTCGTAATGGTGGTTATACAAGAATAATTAAATTGCCTGCAAGACAAGGTGATAATTCTAAAATGGCTATTATCGAATTAGTTTAAAATATGAAAATAACCGTTTTTGGTTATTTTTTTTATAAAAGATTTGGTTTTATAAAAAAAAGTATTATAATTTAAAAGCAATATTTATTAAATACCTGTTACATTATTAAATAAATTATTAAATTATCAAGGAAGGAACAATGAGACAAACAACTATTGTTAAGCATCTTGAAACAGACAAAAAATGATATGTTATTGATGCAGAAGGACAAGTTTTAGGGCGTTTAGCAACTTTAGCTGCTACTTATTTAAGAGGAAAAAATAAACCTACATTTACTCCAAATGTTGATATGGGAGATAACATTATTGTTATAAATGCAGAAAAAGTAATTTTAACTGCAAACAAAGATGAAAATAAAATTTATTATTCACACTCAGGTTATCCAGGTGGATTAAAATCAATTAAAGCAAAAGATTTAAGAGCAAAAAAACCAGCAGCTATTGTTGAAAAAGCAATTAGAGGAATGTTACCACACACAAAATTAGGAAATAGACAAAGAGTAAATTTATTTGTATATGCTGGACCTGAACATAAACATGAAGCACAAAAACCAATGAAATTAGAGGTTAAATAATGGCTAAAGAAATGAAAAATCAAAAAATGTTAACTGGAACATTCTATCGTGGTTTAGGAAGAAGAAAATCTTCTACTGCAAGAGTTATCTTAAAACCAGGAAAAGGAAAATTTACAATTAATAAAAGAGAAGCTAAAGACTATTTAATGTCAGATCTTTTAATTAAAGATGCTTTACAACCTTTAACTATTACAGAAACAGAAGGAACATGAGACATTATCGTTAATGCTTCTGGTGGTGGTTTATCTGGGCAAGCTGGAGCAATTAGATTAGGAATAGCAAGAGCTTTATTAGAATCTTCAAAAGATTATAAACCTAATTTAAGAGAAACAGGTATGTTAACAAGAGATGCAAGATCTAAAGAACGTAAAAAATACGGACTTAGAAAAGCACGTAGAGCAAGACAATTTTCTAAACGTTAATATAAAACACACATTTTGTGATATAATTTGTATGCAATTTGCATATAAATTTATTAATGGGAGCGTAGCTCAGACGGTTAGAGCACACGACTGATAATCGTGAGGTCGATGGTTCGATTCCATTCGTTCCCACCATTTCAAATTTTGACCAAAAGCAATTATTTGCTTTTTTTATTTGCTTTTTTTGCAAAAAAATATATAATTTAATAGCAATAGATAAAAATTGCAGAAAGTAGATTAATCTCTCACCTAATGGTTATTCCATGGGTATGCTACAATTTTGTTTATAAACTATTTTATTATTAAATTGTATCTAATTGAGAGAAAGTGGTGTATTACCACTTTATTTTATTTAAATTCGTAAGGAGAAAGAGTTATTAGTAAATTAAATAACAATTTTGGGAATAAAAAAAAGCCACAACAAGAACATTTTGTTAATGAAAATATTCCCTTTTCAAAAATTTTCGTAATAAATTCAGACAACAGTCAAGTTGGTGTTCTTTCTAAAAATGAAGCCATTGAAATGGCGAAAGAACAAAAAATGGACTTAGTTATTATTTCTATTGATAATTCAGGTGACAAACCTAAGCCAATAGGAAGAATAATGGATTATGGAAAATTTAAATATGAAAGAAAGAAAAAACAAAAGGAAGTAAAAGAAAAACAAACTTTTGTTAATAATAGAGAAATTAGACTAACTCCAGGAATAAACATTAAAGATATAGAGACCAAAGCAAGAAAAGCTAGAGAATTTCTTTTAGATGGAGATAGAGTAAAAATTTCTTTAAAATTTAGAGGTAGAGAGGCTTCTAGACCTGAACTTGGTAAAGTTGTTTTAGATAAATTTTATGAATACATTTCTGACATAGCTAAAATTACAAAAGATGCACAGCAAAATGAAAGATTTTTAGATATGTATGTTGAAAGGGATAAAAAGAAATTACCACATTTGACAAGTTCTAAAAAAGAAAAAGAATTAAAACAAGAAGAGAAAGGTAAAACCGAAAATGCCAAAAATGAAAACTAAATCCTCTTTAAAAAAGAGATTAAAAGTTACAGGAAGTGGAAAAGTTAAAAGAGGACAAGCTTATAGATCTCATTTAGCTCAAAACAAAACAACTAAACAAAAAAGACACGCAAGAAAAGCTACATTAGTTTCTGCATCAGATTTAAAAAGAATAAAAGGTTTATTTTAATAACATAGAAAGAGGTAACAACAATGAGAGTTAAAGGTGGAACTGTTACAAGACAAAGAAGAAAAAAATGATTAAAATTAGCTAAAGGATATTGAGGACATAAATCAATAGGATTTAAAGTTGCAAAACAAGCAGTTGTTAAATCTTGAACTTATGCTTTTAGAGATAGAAAACAAGTAAAAAGAGATTTTAGAAAATTATGAATAGCAAGAATTAATGCTGCTTCTAGACCTCTTGGAATTACATATTCTCAATTAATTAACGGACTTAAAAAAGCTAATATTGAAGTTAATAGAAAAATGCTTTCAGAACTTGCGATTCATCATCATGAAGTTTTTGAAACTATCATTAAACAAGCAAAAAGTGCTTTAAAATAATTAGAAAAGGAGAATAAATATGGCAAGAAAAGATGCAATAACAGGAAAAGGTCCTATGGTGGGAAATAAAAGATCTCACGCTTTAAATGCTACTAAAAGAACTTTTAGATTAAACTTGCAAAAAATGAAAATACTTAATGAAAAAGGGCAAGTTGTTACAATTAAAGTAAGTGCAAAAACAGCAAGAACTTTACGTAAAAACGGTAAATCAAACTAGTTTTTAATTAATATAACAAAAAATAACCTAAAAATTTTTAGGTTATTTTTCTTCACTTTTGTCTTCGTTTTTATCTTTAATTTTTCCAAATTCGCCTTTTATATGACAAGATCTGCATCTTGCTTCATATTCTTCAGTGTCCCCTAAAAGTTTTACATTTTTACTATTAATTTTTCTAAAACTTGTAGATGCTGCATTTTTACACTTTACACATACTGCCTGCAATTTTGTAACATTTTCAGCCATTGAAAGTAATGCTGGAACAATACTAAAAGGTCTTCTTAAATAATCCATATCCAAACCGCTTACTATTACTCTTACACCATCATCAGCTAAATCACTAAGTAAATTAAGAACATCTTTACCAAAAAAGTGAACTTCGTCAATAGCGATTGCTTTATAATTTTTTTTATTAAATAACTCTTTTATTTCTTCGGCTGTAGAAGCATTAAAAGTTGATATTTTTGCTCCTGATCTAGAAATTATTTCATCTTCTGCAAACCTATTATCAAAGTGTGGTTTAACTACTAAAGTTTTAATATTTGCATATTCTAAAATTCTAATCCTTTTTAACAATTCTTCGCTTTTTCCAGAAAACATAGGACCGGTAATAACTTCAATCATTCCTTCAGAAAATTTTTTGTACATCATTCATACTCCTTTGCGTGTGTATTAATTATTATAATTATAAAAAGCAAAAAAATGAAAAATTTTTTATTTTTTTATTTTTAATTTATATTACATTAAAATTTGGTAAAATTTTTATATTAATTTAATTAATATAAATTAAATAGCAAACTAAAGAGGTAAATATGTCAAAAGAAAAACTTTCTAAAAAACTTGCAAGATTAAATTCCAAAAGCGAGAAAAAACAAAAAAAAGAAAGAACACCAGAACAAATTAAAAAAAGAAAAATCCTTAATGGAGTTTTATTTGCATCAGCTGCTTTGGTAGTTTCTGGATTAGCTATAGGAATTCCTTTAGGTATCACTAATGCACAACCTACAAAAATTGCAGCTAGAGCAGATTCAGATATTTTAGTAAGTATATCTACACCAAACGGTCCTAAAAACTTAAATCTTCAAGATATTATCAACGCAACCCAAACAGATTCAGTTATTAATAAAGAACAATTTGATGAAGCACAAAAAGTTTTAATTAATTATCTTTATGAAGAAGAATATGAGGCTTCTCAATTATTCAAAAAAGCATGAGATAAATCTTATGTAGCAGGTAAAACAAGTGCAAACGATAGATTTAATCCTAATTTTAAAAGCTATGATGATTTAAAACAATCACAACAAAAATTCCTTGAAGACGAAAGAAGAAGATATCAAAGAACTTATGGTTTCCAAAATTGAGAATCTGAATTTAATAAATATATTTCTACAGATCCAAAATTTGGTGGAGCAGTCAATTTTGATAAAGCAGTTGAATATTTAACATATAAAGAAGCAGAAAAAAAAGCTTTTGCAAGATTTACTCCAGAGTTTTCAACAACATACTTATATAAAGATGTTAAAAATAGAGTATTAAGTGAAGATATTAAAGATAAAAATGGAAATATTGTTTATAAAAAAGGTGATAGATTATTTAAAGATATTATCATTTTAGAAGATGATGCTGACAAAGGTTCAAACGTTGTAAATGGATTTATTCCAAATATCGAAAGAGAAAGTGATAAATCTAAAACAGAATCTGAAAAAGAAAAAATTAAAGATGAATACAAAGTTTCTGCATTTTTAACAAATTCTTATGTTAAAGAGTATATGAATGCAAATAATGTAATTAATAAATTTTATTTTAACAATAATGCTTTATTAAAAGATAAATTTTCATTCTTTGATGTTTCTCAATTAGTTATTCATGCTAATCAAAATTCTTCAAATGCACAAGATGAATGAACAATTGCTAAAGCTGATTTAAAAGAATTATTAAGATATTCAGTAACCCAAATAAATTCTAATGATTTAACCACACAAGAAGTAAAAACTACACTAAGTTTAATTGAAAACTTCAAAGGAAATACTGCTACTTCAGATGAGAATCAAAAATCTACTGATAGAATTTTACTTAACACAATTAATTCATCAGTTAATAAAACAAATGCACAAAATTTAGGACAATTACCTTTAAGAAATTTAAGTCAAATTTTTGATAGTGAAGATTCTTCTTATGGCATTACATTTTTAGATAATGTATTTAGTGCAAAAGAAGCAACACATATTTTATCCACTACTTTATTTAGTAAAATTAAAGAAAAGTTATTTGCAAATGGACATGAAAATTTACTTCCAGATGCTTCAACTTTAACTAATAAAAAATTAACTGAAATTAATGAACTAAATAAAAAAATAGCAGATTTTATTGATAAACTAAGCGATGGAGAACTTAAAAAAGCTGGTGAAGCTTTTAAAGAAACTTTTGGAGAAACTACCGATTCAAGTTATAGAATTCACACAATTTATAAATTAACTGAAAACAGTTCAATTATTTATTCAAGTAAAGGATTGAATATTATTTTAAAAAATTCAATAAACACTTTTGATAAATTACAAGAAATTCTTAAAAAAGAATTACAATTAAATGCTAATAATCAAATTAACTCTTCAATAACTAACAGACTTAAAATAAATGACTTATTTAATGAATTAAAAAACGAAAGTTTTGTTTTAAAAGACACAATATCTGATGAAAAATTTAAAACTAAATTATTGACAGATGTAAAAAGTAATAAGTCTGAAGAAGAAAAAACCAATTATATTAAGTCTTTAGAAAAAAATATTGATAATAAAATAATTTCTTATTCTAATGATTTAATTTTAAAAATAAATACTAAAATTGAAACTTATTTAACAGAAATTAAAAAATACAATTTAAATGCTGATTTTAATTTTGACAACACTAAAAACTACTGAACAATTAGAGGAAAAACAGAAAAATCAGATGTAGACACTATTTATGATGCTTTACAAAAACATTTTGGAATTATTAAAAATAAATAAAGGAGAATGAAATGAAAAAAATTAAATATTCATTATTAACAAGTGTTATAGCGGGAATTATTCCGTTATCTGTTGTTTCTTGTTCTCCTGTTGAAGTAGAAAGTTCAGAAAAAATAATTCAAGATGAGAAATTAAAAAAAGAAGTAGTTAAAAGATTTATTGAAACCAAATATATCGAAACCATTTTAACTGATAAATGATTTAAAAATCAAAACTTAGATCAAGAATTTAAAAACAAAAATAGCGAATTTTATGCATTAGCTAAAAAAGCATTTAATTTTTACCAAAAACAAGAGTTGAAAAAAGACAGCACCTTTACAGTAAAATTTATAAATGATTTAAATTCTAATAATTTTTTAACTACAGAAGAATTAAAAGAATTATATACAGAGGTAGGACCAAATAAATTATTTACAGAAAAAGGATTTGAAATTTTATTTAACAACAATAATTCAGATTTAAAAAACAATATTTTAAAAATGGTTTTAGTTTTTAAATTCTTAACTAGTTCTGAATCTAAAGATATTATTGAATCCAATAAATATAAAACAAATTCAGCGGAAAAAAACACAAATTATAATCAAAGATTAGCATATCAAAATACTAATCCAGAAACCAAAGATTTCTTTTTAAAAACACTTTTATTAGAAAAACAACCTGCTCAAATTTGAAAATATGAGTCTACTGATTCAGATGACTTAGCCACTTATAATTTATTAGAAATTAAAGATGAAAATTCTTTTAACTCTTTAGTAGATGAAAGATTTAAAAATTCCAAAAACACCAATAAAATACAGGATTTTGAGTTATTAAATGTGAATGATGATATTGATTTAAAACAATTATTATCATATCAAGGAATTCTCTACAATCAAGGTTCTAACCCTAAAGGAAGTTTTAATTATGATGTTTATACTTTGAAAAGAGAGACAAATATAAAGAGCGGATTTGTGGATGAAAATTCTAGAATTATATATTCTAAAAATGATTTAGCAGCTGCAGAAAGTTGAAAAGGTAAAAAAGAATTACCTATCAAACTAAAAGACTCTTTTGACAAGACAAAAACAAAATATCAATTAACTAAAGAAGATATTGAAGTTGTTAAAGCAGCAGAACATAGTGATGTTACTTATACTGTTGAAAAAATTATGCCTTTTGAATCAGATAGCATCCAAAAAAGAGCAACAGTAATTATCAAGATGGTATTGACTGCAAACAAAGACCAACAACACCCTTCTGTAAGAACTTATGCAGTAGATGTAATTTGAGATTCAAGCACACCTTCTTACTCTCCTAATATTTCTGATGCAGGTAGAGTACTTAGTGATTATCCTTCTTCTGTAAAAGCTATAAGTAGTGATTTAACCAAAATATCAGCTTCTTATGTAAATAAAATTGTGCCTTTATTTGATGAAAACAAAGCAACAACAAAAGACAATGTAACAACATATAAAACTTATTTCTCTTTAGATCACACACCTTGACATACAGTAGAACAAAAGGAAATATTGGCATTTTCATTATATTTAGCAGACAAAAACACTCTATATGAAGAGATTAAAAAATTCTATGAAGATGCTGGTTACAAAATTGAATATAAAGATTCAATTTTAGACCCAGAATCAAATAATAAAAATACAACTAAAAAATAGAGATGTAAAATGGAACAATTATTTTTAAAAATTATAAATAGAGAAATACCAGCAAATATCATTTATGAAGATGAAAGAGTTATAGCTTTTCTTGATATAAAACCAGTTACAAAAGGACATTTTTTAGTAGTTCCTAAAATTTATTCTAGAAATTTATTTTCTATTGAAAATAGTGACTTAGAATATTTAATTGTAAAGGCAAAAGAACTTGCAATTGAACAAACTCAAAAATTAAATGTAAAAGGTTTTAAACTACTTGTAAACAACGAAAAAGAAGCAGGTCAAGAAGTTTTTCATACTCATATTCACATAATACCAAGTGAAAAATAAAAAAATCTCTTCTTTATTTTAAGAAGAGATTTTTATGGTCTATTTGATATGGTGCCAACAACAGGAATCGAACCTGCGACCCCATCCTTACCATGGATGTGCTCTACCTACTGAGCTATGATGGCTTTTCTATAATATTATAAACTAATTTAACAAAAATAGGAGTAAATTATGATGAGATTTTTTGCACAAAAAAAAGAAAATAATTATTTTATATTATCCAATGAAACTCTCCATCACATAAAGGTAGCTAGAATAAAAAACGAAAAAATAATTTGTATATATGAAGAAAAATTCTATATTTGTCATTTAGAAGGTGATTTAGCGATAATTGAGCAAGAACTTAAAGAAAATCACGAATTTAATGAACCTGTTATCATAGCAAGTGCAATAATTAATATCAAGCGTTTTGAGTGATTAATTCAAAAGGCTACAGAACTAGGTGCAAGTGATTTTTATCCAATTTTTAGTGAAAATGTTGAGCAAAAATTAGGCAACGACATTGACAAAAAAATTGAAAGATGACAAGAAATTGCCAAAAGTTCCACGCAACAAAGTTTCCGAAATAAAGTTATGAAAATACATTATCCCATTAACTTTAAAGAAATTTTAAACTTAAATATAAAAAATAAATATATAGCACATGAAAAAGTTGAAACTTCTGATAAAAATATTCTTTTTCCTCAAAATTCTTTATTTTTAATAGGTCCAGAAGGCGGTTTTAGTCAACAAGAAGTGGACTTAGCTTTAAAAAACAACTTTAAAGCAATAAGTTTAGGAAAAAGAATATTAAGAGCAGAAACCGCTCCTTTGTTTATTTTATCTAGAATAGAAGAAAATTAATTTTTTATAAAATAAAAAATAAATTTAAAGTAAAATTCAATTATGAGAATAATAAAAGCAACGTTAAATGATGAAGGTAGAACATTATATAAATTTATAATTAAATATTTTAACAAGGTTCCTTTATCTAAAATAGAAAAACTTTTTCGCTTAAAAGATATAAAAATTAATGGCAAAAGAAGCAATGATAAAAAATATATTATTAGGGTTAATGATGAAATCCAAGTTTATGGACTAAATGAAGAAAAAATAAATCAAGAATTTACAACCACAAATAACAGTAAAGAAAAAAACTTTTCTATAATATTTGAAGACAAAAATATTTTAATAGTAAATAAAGAAGAAAATATAGCTATTCATAGTGAAGATAATTGTTTAGATTTACAAATTTTAAAGTATTTAAATTTTAAACAAAAAGATTCTTTTATTCCATCTCACATAGGTAGAATAGATAAAAAAACTTCAGGAATAGTAATATATGCAAAAAATTATAAAGCACTTGTCGAATTAAAAGAAAAACAAAAGAAATTTGAAAAAATTTATATCTTTAAATCTGATATAAAAATAGACAATAAATTCACTTCTTCACTTTTTCTTGAAAAAGATGAAACTAAGCAAAAAATGAAAGTAGTAAAAAACTCAAATATATTAACTATAACAGAATTTTTTAGTGAAAATTCTAAAAAATATGCAAGATTAATAACAGGAAAAAAACATCAAATTAGAGTGACTTTATCACATTTAGGTTTTCCGATTTATGGCGATACAAAGTATGGTGGTAAAAAAAATTTTAGAGTTTTTTTACATTCACATAGAATCAAATTTAAAGATTTAAGTGGAGATTTATCTTATTTAAATGATAAAGAATTTATAAGTTATCCAAAATGATAGTAAGGAGAAAAATGAAAAGAGAAGAAATAATTGAATTAGCTAAAATATTAAAACTTATTCCAAATGATGAAGTTATTTTATCATTAGAAAAAGAATTTGATGAAATTTATAAAATGTTAAACGAATTTAAACAGATAGATGTTGGTAATGTTAAACCACTAGTTAGATTAACAAAAATTAAAGATTTTAGTTTAGTTAGAGAAGATGAAGTGCTTGAATATACAGAAAATAAAGGGATTTTATTAAAAAACGCACCTGCAAAAAACAAAAATTTTGTGCAATTAGAAAGGGTTATAAATGATAAAAAATAAAGGAAATTTTTTACTAGCTCACAAAGAGTTACATAAAGACACAAATAATGCAGTTTCTTTTCTTTTTCCAGAACAAGAAATTATAGAAAACAAAGCACTTAGCGGTTGTGTTTTTACTATTAAAGATGTTTTTGCTACAAAAACAGCTAAAACACAAGCGTCTTCTAGATTACTTGAAAATTTTTACCCTTCTTATAATGCTACTGTTGTGCAAAAATTACTTGATAATGGAGCAATACCTGTAGCAAAGGTTCATAATGATGAGTTAGCTCTTGGTGGAGAAGGTATTTATTCTTATTGAGGAATTATTTCTCACCCTTTAGATAACAAAAGAAAAATAGGTGGTTCTTCTTCCGGTTCTGCAGCTACATTGACAAATAACGTTTCCTTTGCTTTAGCTTCAGATACAGGAGATTCTGTAAGACTTCCTGCATCATATATAGGAAAAGTAGGATTTAAACCAAGTTATGGAGCAGTTTCAAGATTTGGTATGTTTGCATATGCTTCCTCTTTAGATACAGTTTCATGATTTGCTCATAATGTTAATGATGTTATAGAAGTTGCTAAAGTTGCTTATGGAAAAGATTATAATGATATGACTTCCGAAAACATTTTAATTAATAATGTTATAAAAACAAAACCAGATAAAATTGGATATTTTAACATTCCTAAAAATTTGCTAAGCGAATCTGTTTATGAAAAATATTTTTCTTTTATAAAGGAAATTTCCGCATTTGTGGAAACAGAATCCATTGAACCTAATGCTGATTTATTAAAAGCAATTAAACCAGTATATGACATTATTTCCTATTCTGAGGCAAGTTCTAATTTAGCTAATTTAAATGGAATAGCATTTGGGCAAAGAGAAAACGGTAAAGACTGAAGTGAAATAATGACTAATACCCGTTCAAAAGGTTTTGGAAAAATGGTACAAAGAAGATTAATATTAGGTTCTTATTTCCTTGAAAAAGAAAATCAAGACGAATTATTTCTAAAGGCACAAAAAATTAGAAGATTGATAAAAAATTATTTAGATGAATTATATGATAAATATGACATAGTTATTTATCCAGCAGCACCTGATGTTGCCCCTTATTTTGAAAACGCAGAAAAAAGAAGTTATATGGATTATATTTTAACAGGTTCTAATTTAGCTGGTTCTCCATCTATAACAATGAAATTAGGTGTGGACAAAAATAATAAATTGCCTTTTAATCTAGCAATAGATTCTAAAATGCAAAATGATGAAAAATTATTGAGTTATGCACTTTGAATTGAAGAAAAATTAAAGGAGAAAACTAATGAATAATTATGAAGTGGTTATAGGTATTGAAATACATTTGGAATTAAACACTAAAACTAAAATGTTTTCAGCAGCTAAAAATTCATTTAATGAAGAAAATAATAAAAATATTAGTCTAGTTGACTTAGCTTATCCCGGGACATTGCCTTTATTAAATAAAGAAGCTGTTATAAAAGCTATAAAATTAGCAAAAGCATTAAAAATGAATATTGATAATGAATTACATTTTGATAGAAAAAATTATTTTTATCCAGATTTACCAAAAGGTTTTCAAATCACACAACAATTTAGACCTATAGGGAAAAATGGAAAAGTTTCTTTTAAAATTAATAATGAAGTTAATGAAATTTCAATAGAAAGAATACATTTAGAAGAGGATACAGCAAAACAATTACATACTGAACAAGGAACTTTTTTAGACTATAATAGAGCAGGTATTCCGTTAATAGAAATTGTTACAAACCCTGTTATTAAAAATGCAAATCAAGCTGCAAAATACATTGAAACAATTGCTAAAATAGCAAAATTTTTAGGAATATCAGATGCAAAGTTAGAAGAAGGTTCACTAAGAGCAGATATTAATTTATCTTTAAACAAACCAGGAGAAGGTTTTGGTACCAAAGTAGAAATTAAAAATATTAATTCAGTTTCTAATGTGAAAAAAGCGATAGAATTGGAAATTGCAACTCAAACTTTAAAATTAAATAATAACGAAAAAATCATTCAACAAACTAAACGTTTTGATGATGTTTTACAACAAAATATAGTAATGAGAGAAAAAACTGGAGCAGTTGATTATAGATATTATCCTGAACCAAATATTCCTGTTATTCAATTAAAAGAAGAATTGATTGATTCAATTAAATTAGACAAACTACATTGAGAATGAGAAGAAGAATTATTAAACCAATCAGTTTCTAATATTTATGTAGAACAGTTATTAAATAATTTTGATTGATTACAATTTTTTAATAAAATAAATTTTGACAATAAAGATAAATTATCTAAATTCTTTTTTTCTGAAATTGTTCCAATTATAAAGGAAAAAAGCATTGATTGGTTAAATATAACCCCAAATGATATAGTTGAAATTTTAACTTTAGAAAAAAATAATTCTATTTCATCCAAACAAGCAAAAGAAATTGTTTTTTATAAAGAAAAAGAAAATTTAAGTATTAATGAAATTATTAAAAAATACAATTTGGTTCAAATAGAAAACAATGATTTAATTCAGGAAATTTTAAATAATTTAATCTCAGAAAATGAACAATTATTAAATGATTATGAAAATAGACCAGAAAGAGTTATTAAATTCTTTTTAGGACAAATAATGAAACAAACTAAAGGGCAGGCAAATCCTCAAAAAGCTAATGAATTAACAATTAAAACAATCGAAGAAAAAATTAAAAAATAATTGAAAGAAGTAAAAGAGAAATGAACAAAAAAAAGAAAAAATTATTGTTAGCATTGTTATTGCTAACTGGGGTTGTTGGTGTAGGTTCTGCAGTTATTGGTACAACTTATGCTTTAACTAGAAACAAAAAAACAAATTCAAATGAAAACACAGAAGAAAATCTAGAAGATTACAAAAAATCTAGTAAATCAAAAATTGAAAATTATTCTAATTTAAATGACCAAACTAAAAATGGTTTAGTTGCTTTTATAAATTCATTAAATTCAAAAGAAGAAATTAATAATATTTTAGATCTTTCTTTACAATATAATTCTATTGTTAATAAAATAATAAGCAATGTTTTAAATGCTCAAACAGTTAAAGAAACAAAGAAATATACAGAAGCAAATAATAAAGAAGAGTTTGATAAGTTTTTATCAGAAACAGAAAAATTTTTAAAAAACAACAAGTTAGTTTCTGATGTTGAACAAATTAAAACACTAGATTTTTTAAATAAAATAAATTCTACTTTAGTTAATTTAAAAGATTCAGAGAAGAAATTAAATGGTTCAGATGAACAAAATGAAGAACCTGTAAAAGAAGATGAAACTTTTAAAGAAGATGTAGAAAGAAAACTTGAAATTAATTTTAATCCAAATATAGAAACTTATGATTTAAAAAAATTCTTATATAGTGCATCTATCAATAAAGAAAATCAAAATATTTATTTATCACATAACGATATAGAAAATGTGAATTTAACTTTAGAAGAAGTCAAAATAGATTCTACTAATGTTAATAATTTAAATTTAATTTACCTTGCAAAAAGCACCACTGATTCTACAAAATTTGCAAAAGTTACTAAAACAATTAATTTTAGTAATGATTTAAATTCTAAAATTAACACAATCAAAATTAGCAATTTAGATGAGATTTTTAATTTTAGTTATGATCAGTTTTTAGATTTATATAAATCTGATTTAACAAATAATTTTGAAAAAATAAAGGAAATTTTTGTTTCTAAACAAAAAATAGTAAATAATTTTTTTAAATATAAAATAGAAGAAACGGATAATATTTTTACAGCCAATAATAAGATAGCTTTAAACATTGGTTTTTATGTAAATGATACTAAAATAAAGGAAATTCCTTTACAAACAGAAAATTCTGTACAATTAAAAAGTGACTTGTTGAAAAATATTTCAATAACTCCAAAAGAAATATTTACCAATTCTAAATTTTATAGAGAAGTTAAAAATTATTATGATTTTTCTAATTCAGAAGACATTAAAAATTATTATGCCAACATTAAACAAATAAATTTTTTTAATATGTGATTAAAAAATGATTTATTTTCTGAAGTTTTAAAAACTTTTCCTGAATATTCAAATAAAAAAATAGAAACCGCTTTAAATTCTTTAACTAATCCAACAAATGCTTCTGCTAATGCTTTAACTCAAGAAGAAATTAATAAAGTATTTGATAAAATTTATAAAGAGAATTTATTGTTTGATATACAAAAACCAGAAGGTGTAAAAGTTGAAATAATAAATTACAGCAATGATTTGAGATATGAAGTAAATGGTGATTCACTCTTTGCTACTTTTAAAATAAAAGTTACTAAAGGTGAAGAATCAACTACCTTTAATTATTATTTAAATAATTCAAAATCTGAT
Organism: Mycoplasma sp. 480; assembly: GCF_051353065.1. NCBI lineage: Bacteria > Bacillati > Mycoplasmatota > Mollicutes > Mycoplasmatales > Mycoplasmataceae > Mycoplasma > Mycoplasma sp. 480. The sequence goes on from NZ_CP195722.1 coordinate 134,121, forward strand.
GCTAGCGATAAAGATCTAAGAGATGAAGCAAAAATTCTTGAAATTGTAACTGAAGCTAATAAAGTTACAACTAATGGAAAAACTACTTCAACTCCTTCTGCTAATCTATTTTGAAGTAATATAGAATTTAAAAATCCAAATATAAATCACACAATGTTTAATGCTAAAGATGCTAAAGAAGCATTAGAAACATCGTATAAAATGCCAAAAATAGGCAAATATGAAATTTTTGTTAAAGAAGTTAAGGATATAGTTAATAACACAGGAAATACTAATGGTGGTCAAGCTAAAGTTTTTCTATGATATAAAAAAAATGGAATAGAAGCACCTTTACCAAAATTAAATACTACAGCATTTATTAATTCTCATTTAAAAACAATTAATTTCTTTAAACCTTTAAGTTTTAGAGATATTAAACCAATAAATGAAAATGAATGATTTACACAAAATGATTTTACTAATAAAGAAACAATTGATGAAAATGATAAAACAATTATTAATCAAATTAATAGTTCAAATTTTGATTACAGAAGAGTTGATGGAGTGATTGATAAATCACAAAATCTTCAATTTAGAGTTTTAGATCCTAAAGACATAATAGAACAAAAAGCTTTTGAAGCACTCAATTTCTTATTAAAATTTAAAAACACAAATTCAGATAGTTCTAATTCTAATGACAAGAATTTTAGTAATTTATCAAACACAGGAAGTGCAAATAAAGATGATGCAGATGTTTCAAATAAAAATTCATCTGTAAATGGTTTTTTTACTTCTCAAACATCAATTAAAAACTCAAATGATTCAGAAAATAATTTAAATTTAGTTAATATTTACAATAAATACTTTATATACTTTTACGATGTTAGAAGCACAAATGAAGGAAGTTTAACATTTAAATTAGGTTTTATAAATAAAGAAAATACTGAAAAACGTTATACAAATAATCAGGATATTACTTTAGTTAATTTAACAAATGACTATAAAGAAAACTTGTATCCAGAAATAATTTTAAACAGTATTAAATATAGCGATTTAAACATAAATACAGGAAATATACAGCAAATTAGTGCAAATGATTTCAAAAATAAAGTAAACAATCACTCAAACGATCTTTCAAATTATGTATCTTTAAAAACAAGTGAAATCAATTATAACAATTTCAAAATTAATACAAGCAATATTTCAATTGCTGAAGCTAAAAACATAGATAATAACTCTATTTATGTTAAGTTACAATATACAAATCCTAAAAATAACAACAGCATTATTAAAGGAAATGTATGATATAAAATTAAAGGTTTTGCTTCATCGGTTAATTCAAAAGAGGAATTAACTTTTGCTAAAAAAGAGTTAAAAACTGTTTTTGAATCTTCTTCAGAAATAACAAGAGAAAGAGAAGTTGAACCTTATCAAAAAGATTTATTATGATCTTTTGATAATCAAACAGAAGTTGCAAGTTGAACATTAAAAAACAAATATATAGAAAAAACCTTTTTAAGCAACAATTCTACAAATAGAAAAATTAAATTTCACTTATTTGGAAATACTTTGGTTCAAAATGATCAAAGACTAACAAATATTTCTTCTTTGGACAAAGGATACAACTTTGAGTTTAATTTTGAAGATCTAATACTTGGTAAAGAAATTTCTTTTAGGCAACAAACCATTATAATCAACAAGTTAAATGGAGGAGAACATCCAAGATTTTATTTTGTTATTAAAGCTAAATATCAGCAAAATGAAGGAATAAAATTCACAGTGGAATTGGAAGATAAAAACTATAAACTTCTTGTAGGAAATCCATACAAAGAAGCAATTACTTTTAAAGAAACACTAGATGAAACTAAATTTGATAAATTTAATAAAAATAAAGCATTTTTAATAAATAATGCTGGTGCTTCTATTTTGCTAAATTATACTAATGCAATTGAACATGAAGATTTTGGTCAAAAAACTAATCTATTTAGTTATAAAAATCTAGATTATAATCAAGAAAATCAACCCATTACTTTCTTTACACCACAAGAAGTAATTTTAAGTAATGAATACAATCCAAATCAAAATGTTAGTTATGAATTACATAACGGATATAAACAAGATAATGAATTTCTTCACAAAGACTGAAAGGATATTCCTTTAGTTAATAACGTAAGATCAAGAGCAATTGCTTATGGTTTTGGTTCTGCAACAATGTTTGCAAAAGTAAGTAGCGATCCTAATGATGGTAAATTTTACATTATTACAAACAACCACGTAGAAGCTGGAAAAAAATATGTCTTTGATGACAATAATTTACCAACAGAAGTTACTAATAAATATATTGTTAAATCATCTAATAACTTTGATAATAATGTAGAACCAGGATATTCTTATTGATCAGGATCTAATAGAATTTCTAAAGCAACCTCTGGTATTATATGAACTGGATTAAATCAATATGATAAAAACGGAAATAACAACACAGCAGGTAATTTTGTTGATATGACTGTATTTGTTGTAGATGCTTTTGAACTTATTAAAGAAGCACAATTAGAAGGTAAAATGGATATGGTTGCATATTTTAAAAACTGATTTACTTTACCAAATACTAATTTAGATTATACAGGTGTAGAAGGAGCGATTTTCTTTGGAGCAAATCTTAAAAACTTTGCAATGAATGGTTTTCCATATGGAAAACAATCAGGTTATCTAATTAACAGAGCAGGTAGCTCTTCAGGAAATGTTGGGTTATCTAGACAACAAGGATATACTCCTACTTTCTTTAATAATGGAAATTCAGGTACAGGAATTTTAGGAGAAAATAACAGTTATATTTCAACTATAAATTCAGGAGCATCTTTAACATTTTTACAATCTTGAAACTATGAAACAATTACACATAGTTATTTTGGAATTAATTGAAATAACGAAGATCCATTATCATTAACTAATAAGAGATCGTTAGCTGCGCAAATATTAAAATTAAATGCACAAAAACCTTTTGAATATAGTGTGCCTTGATTTGTTAGAAAGGAAAAATAAAGAAATAATTTTTATAAAAGAAAAAGTCCAAATAAATAATTACCAAAAAACTGTTTAAGTATATTATCATCTTTCTCATTTATCCTTAAGAAATTTGAATTAAATTGAATTTATAAATTTTTTACTATATATATTTTATATATAGTAATTTTCTTTAAAAAATAATTGCACTTAATTGCATTTTGTGGTATAATATAAAAATGGAAAAGAAAAATTTAATATTATTTAATGTTTCAGGAAACAAAAAAGGTGTAATTTATAAATATGTTGGATGAACAACAGGTTTTGGAAAAGCACCAACAAGATGATTTAGTCTTGGAAATTTAGAAAAATTACTTGAGAAAAAAGAAAATGCAGTAGAAATTCTAAAAGAAAAATTAAAATCTTTTTCTTCACTTGATAAAAAAGAAAGAGTTCAGTCTGCATTATTAGAAGCTTTGGAAAGTGATGAACTTGTAAGAGTAAATAAAAATGTCGGATACGAACTAATTGAAGAGTTACTCAATAAACACAACATTTTTGAGTCTTTTGAGAAAACAAGGCATAAAGATATGAAGAAAATTTTCAATTTTCTAGTTGCAAAAAGGATTTATAATCCTTCAAGTATTTTCTCTTCTTTTAGTGAACAAGGTGAATTTAATAGTGATATTTCAGCATCAAAAAATAGTTTTTATAGACTTCTAGATATTGTTGAAAATAATCAAGCAAATCTTGTAAATGCACTACACCAAATGGTATTAAAAGAAACAAACAGAAATTTAAGCGAAATTTATTTTGATTCATCAACTGTTTATTTTGAATCTTTTCAAAGAACGGGTTATAGACAAACTGGTTATTCTAAAGATGGAAAATTCAAAGAAGATCAAATTGTAATTGCTTTAGCATTCGATGGAAATGGAATCCCTTTCCATATTAAAGTTTTTAGTGGTAACACTCCAGATTCAAAAACTATGATTGAATTCTTACTTGAACTTGAGCAAATGTACAAAATTAAAAACATAACTGTAATCGCCGATCGTGGAATGAGTACGTCCGGAAATATCAGATTTTTAGAGCAAAAAGGTTATGGATTCATCATTTCTTACAAAGCAAAAGCAAGTTCTAAAGAATTCAAAGAATATGTTTTAAACAAGAAAGATTATATTTATGTAAATGATAATTTAAAATACAAATCCACAGATTTCTTTTCCACTTTTAAAAACAAAAGGGTTACAGAAAATCTCAGAAGAAGAATTGTAACTATAAGTAAATCAAGAGCTTTAAAAGATAGAGAAGATAAAAATACTTCAGTAAAATTTGAAAATCTAATTAATAGAGATTTTCAAGGAAAAAACAACAATATTTTCGCAACAGATGTTTCTTACATAACTGCTCCTAAAGATGTATTTAATTCTAATCATGTATATTTTTCAGCAACAATTCATCATAAAACTAAAAAATTGTTTCTTGAAATTTATCAAAAAAATAATGATTTAAATTTAGTTATAGAACATAATAAAGATTTAAGTTTTAATGAAAAATGAATTATGCATACTGATCATGGAAGCGTTTATTCTTCTAATAAATTTGTAGAAATTATTGAAAAAAATAATGGAATAATTTCAATGTCAAGAGTTGGTAATTCATTAGATAATAGAGAAATTGAATATTTCTTTTCTAATATAAAGAGCGAATGTTTATCACACATTAAAATTAAAAATTTAACTTTTAATAATTTAAAAGAAGTTATTAATAATTATATAAATTGATATAATGAAAAAAGACCACAATCAATTTTAAATTGAAAAACCCCAAACGAAATTTGAAATTCTTGAATTTCAAAATAAAAAAAATTTTACCAGTGATATCACTGGTAAAATGTGTCCCAATAAATTGTCCCACTTTATTGTGTTTGTAATTTATCTTTATTATTTTTTGTTTAATGCATATTGAACTAATGTTTTAACCATTACTCCCATAGGTTTTTCACCTGTTTCTGCTGTTCCAGCAATGTCTAAATGAGCAAAATATTTTCCTTCTGCAAATTCTTTTAAGAACATAGCAGCAGAAATAGAACCGCCATTTCCAGTTAAGTCAGTATTTTTTAAATCTGCTACTGTTGAACCTTTAATGAATTTAGCAAAATCATCGTGTAAAGGCATTCTTCAAATTAATTCGTTTTGTTGTTTTGCAGCTTCATCTAATTTATTTCATAAGCAATCACAAGTTGAGAATGTTCCTGTGAATGTATGTCCAAGAGCTACTAAGATAGCACCTGTTAATGTAGCTACTGTAATAACTGCAGTTGCTTTTAAGTTTCTAATAGCATATGTCATTCCATCGGCAAGAACTAATCTTCCTTCAGCATCTGTATTATTGATTTCAACTGTTTTTCCATTCATTGAAGTTCAAACAGCATCTGGTAAATTAGCATCACCATTTACTCTGTTGTCAGTAATTGTTAATACTGCAGCAACGTTTGCTTTAGGATTTAATTGTGCAATTGCATTTAATGCTGAAGCTACTATTGCAGCTCCTGACATGTCGTATTTCATTCCAAGCATACTTCTTCCGGTTTTAATGTTGTAACCACCAGAGTCAAAAGTAATACCTTTTCCAACAAATGCAACTTTTTCTTCTGAATCAGGATTTCCGTTGTATTCAATAGCAACTAATCTTGGTTCATACATAGAACCTTTATTAACAGATAATAAAAGACCCATTCCAAGTTTTTCAATTTCTTTTTTATTTAAAACAGTAACTTTTAAATTTTTAAATTGTGAAACTTGTTCTTTTACTTTTTCTGCTAATCATTCTGAGTTACAAATGTTTGGAGGTGTTGCTTGTAAATTTCTTGCAAAATTTACTGATTCAACTAACACTTTTGTTTTTTTAAGCTCAGCATCTAAAGAACTTAGATTGCTTACTAAAATATATAAGTCATGTTTTTCTTCTTTTTTGTTTGTTTTTACATTGTAAATATTTGCATTTACAAATTCATATTTTTCTAATAATCTTGTTGCAAGCGTTGTTAATGAAACTTCTTCATTTACAAAACTTTCAAGTTTAACTTCATAAACTCTTGGTAATGAAACTAATTTATCTAATAAAGTATCTAAATCACTTACTTTAAATTCTGATTTATCTCCTAAAAACATTACAGCTTTTTTTTCTGTAACAAATTCAGTTAAAGCGAATTTTTTTTCAATAACATTTGAATCAAACTTTTCACCTTTGAATACTGCTTCAAGTGAAAAGTTAGAATTTGTTAATTTTTCTATAAATTTAATCATTTTTCTCCTATTCTTATAATAAATATATTATAAACTTTTTTTGAGTTTTTATCTTTTTTTATTAAAAAAGCACAAACATCTTGTTAAATGTTTATGCTTGAAGTTTTTTCAACAATTTTATTCTAAATATAAAACCGAAAAAAGGTTTTAAAATTACTAAATAAGAAAGTATTGAACAGAATAAGAAAATGAAAAAGACAAAAATATTTGATAGAAAAATAATTAAAATTAAAGAACTAATTCAAGCTGTAAAAAATAGCAATTTTAAACCAATTAAAAAGAAAATCTCTTTATTTATGTATTTATATAAAGCATTATTATTTAGATCATTTTGCTCTTGATTTTTAATTATATTTTTTATATAAACTAGTAAGAACATTAATTTAAATTTGTAAAAATGCTTTTTATATCAGTTAAAAATTATATTTTCAACTAAATTATTAGATATATTTATATTTTGTTTTTCAGTTAATTTTATTTTATTATTTGTTTCATTTTTAATCATAAATTGAAAATGCTTTAAACAAGAAAAATCATCTATGTGATTTTTGCTTAAAACAAAGGAAATTCACTTTTTTTGATTCTTTATTTGAAACAAACTATAATCTATTTTTTCTTTTGTGTTGTACTCTTTATGAGAATATTTTTTGCATTCTCTAAAAGCAAGAAATACTCATAAAGGATGAAGTAAAATATAAATAATAATTCCGCTAGTAGCAACTAAAAATTTTAAATAGAAACTTGTTTCTGGATTATTATTTCACTCTTGAAGTAAAAATACAGAGCACATCAAAAATACAAATAAAAACACGAAACTTATAAACAAAGGAAAAAACAGAATAAAATAAATTTTTCTTTTTATATCAATTTCTAAATCACTATCATTTAGATTCAAAAATACTATATTTTTAAATAATCACATAAAAACATAAGAACCAAAAAAAGGAAATAAATATATTTCTTTTGAAAGTTTTAAGTTAGTAAAATAATTTCAAAAAAGATAATTCTTATTATTTATATACATAATTATTTATTAAATTTAACTTCCAAATAATTTATATTTTTGCCTTTATCTGATCATTTTTTTTCATAACCTGTCATAATATTATTTTTAGAAAGGTCACTATTATGAAAATCCCTTGTTAGATTTATAATATTTGCCCCAAATTCCTGTATAGATTCAATACTATATTCAAACAAACCATCATTATCAGTTTTAAATTTTAATAAACCATTTGGAGATAATAAATTTTGATAAATATTTAAAAAATCTTTGTAAGTAAGTCTTCTTTTATAGTGTCTTTTTTTAGGTCAAGGATCTGAAAAAGTTAGTCAAATTAAATCTACTTTTCCTTCTAATAAATTAGGTAATTCTGCAATATCTTTATTAATTATTTTAAAATTTTTTAAATTTAATTTCTTGGCTTTTTTCATAGATTTTAAAGCAACTGTTGGATATTTTTCAATTCCTATATACATAATATTAGGATTATTTTGAGCAAGTTGAACTAACATTTCACCTTTTCCCATACCCATTTCAAGTACAGTGTTAGAATTCACTTTAAAAGGAAATTCAGTTATTAAATATTCGCTTTCTAAAAGTAATTCTGTTGCATTTGGTATATTTCTTAATCTCATATCAAAATAATACTAAAATTTATTTTTTAAACAAGAAATAAATAAATTTCAACACAAAATTCTAAAAACCAAAATAATAAGATATCATTAAATAAAAGACTTTCTTTCTTAACAAAAAACATCTTTTAATAAAAGTTAGTTTTAACAGAAAATGCAGAAAAAATATTATTAGCATAATATAGCATATTTTTTTATTTTTATTTTGAAATTTTTGCAAAAAAGTATTATAATGAAATTATGGTTGCAGGAGGAAAAATGAAAATAACTAAAAATATTATCATTCGTAATATAAACAAGTTAATTATTAAAATTAACCAGTATTTTCATTTTTACTTTTTTAGGACTTTAAAATAAATTTATCTATTTAATTAAATAATAAACTAAAAAGAAAATCCTAATTAAGTTTAGGATTTTTTGCAACCTTTTTAAATAAAATAAAGGAGAAAATTATGAAAAAGAAAAATAAATTTTTATTTACTCTTATGCCAATAACTGGATTATTAAGTCCATTTGTTTTAGGTGTAAGTATGAATCTTAATGATTCACAACAAAAAAATAATAAAGAAAACAAAAAATTAAATATTTATGAATTTTTAAGTAAATTAAAAAATTATTCAACTGAAAGTTTTTCAGAAAATCCAACAAAAGAAGATAAAATGGTAAGTGATTTTGTTGAATCTCTACCAAAGAGAGAAGTGTTTAGATTATATACAAATGTCTTTGTAGATGATAATTTAGATAATAATCTCAAAATTGAAAAATATTCAAAAGAAAATAAAAAAGTTTTAGATTTACTTTTAAGCGAACTTAAAGATAAAAATATTGTTAAATATTCTTACTATTCTGAAATTCTTCCTATGATAAGTGTAGAAGTAGACTTAGAAGATGCAAATAAATTTGCAGAATTTTTAGATAATAAAAAAGAATTTGCTAACTATTCTAAAGAACAAATAGTAGCGACTTTATCTTTTAAAGATGTAGCTGAAAGATTAATTACTAAGTATTGTATTGATAAACCAGATGATTTGGGAAAATGTCTATTATACGATCAAGATACAGGAAAAGCAAGTACAAGCTCTAGCAACTATAATCCTTATAGTAGCAATGATTGAACTTATAGACAACACAAAAATTCCTATTCTTCAAGTTCATCATCCAGTTCTACTTCAACTAAAAAAGAAGAACCCAAAAAGAAAGAAGAAAGTTGATATTATTTATCTACTTCAGACTACAAAACACATTTTAGAAAACAATTAGATTTAATTAATGATGACTATGATGAAACAAAAGTAAAAATTGACAAAAAAACTAATGAACCAGAAGGGGTTTATAGAACAAAAGTAGGAGTTCTTGAAAATATTAATTTAAGAAAAGATAATAATTTATTTAAATTTAATAATTTGGTTTCTGAAACTAAAACTCCAATAGAAGAACAAATGGATCATAAGGAAGAAGTAGCTAGTTTAATTTCTTCTAAAGAAGGAGTCGATCCTTTTGCAAAAATTTATGATTTGTTACTTTCAACCAGGAGAATTAATAGTTCTAAATATACTTTTACTTTCAATAATATGTATAATTTAGAAAAACTCTTAAAAACTTCAGTTTCAAAAGGAATTCAAGTAATAAACGGAAGTTTTGGTTATGGTTCTCCTAATCCATATTCCCCAATTACTTTAAGAACTTCTTATGATAACATTGCATATTTTTTAGATTTATTTACTAAAAAATATAAAATTATTTTTGTATTTTCTGCAGGAAATCATAAAGATGATTACATAAACAACAATTTTCACGGAATGAAATTAGGTTTAAATACAATAAAAGTTGCAGCACTTGACACAGAAACAAAAAAATCTACTTCTTTTTCAGTTAACTCTAGTAACTCTTACTATTTTTCACAAGATTATCCAAATATTACAGTAGCTGCTCCAGGAACAAATTATGATTTTAAATTTATTGAAAATTCTAAAGATGAGCAAGGTACAAGTTTTGCTGCTCCACTAGTAACAGGAGTAATTTCTAAGTTATATAGAAATTTTCCAAAAGTTAGAAATAAACCAGTATCAATATTTTCTTTAATAGGTGTTTCATCTGATTTATTTAATGAATTTAGTAAAAATTTAATTAATGGAACAGGTTATAATCAAGATTTTGGAGCAGGAATTTTAAACTATAAAAAAGCAAAAGAGGCAGTAGATAGTTTAAGAGAATTTACAATAAAAGGAGATAGAGAAAAAGGGAAATTGGATGAAACTGTAAAAGAATTAGAATTAAAAGATAATTCAATACTAAAAATTAGTTCAGCATGATTATTTAATGGTTTTGAAAAAGAAATTCCTGAAAATATATATATTGGTAAAAAAGATAAAAATTACTTTGAAGAAGAGTTTAAAAATAATAATGTTGTAACAGATTTCAATATTGTTTTAGAATATTGAAATAGCCAAACAAAAGAATGAGAAAAAGTTAAAGAAACTACATCAGTTAAATCTAATAAAGAAATTTTAAATATCAAAATAAGTAAATCAGGAAAATATAGATATTATCTTTATAAACAAAATTCATCCATCTCACAATTAAATGATGAAGTTGCTATAAGTCATTTAGTAGAATAAAATGAAAAAAATTAAATTATTAATCCCTGTTGTCATTGGTGGTTTATCTTTATTTTCTTTTATTTCTTGTCACGAAAATAAAGAAAATATACAGAAAAAAGATAATGAATTTAAATTTATTTTCGAAAAACCTGCTCACAATAAATATCATAATCCTGATGAATTATTCAAAGAATGAAATCAAGTTAAATACAAAAAAGACTTTTTAGGTGTTGATGGAAAATGAAAAGTGGATAAAAATCATTTAACTACTTTTTACTTTGCAAATCCTTTTAAAAAAGCAAATTCAAAATATGATTTTAGTTTATCCCCTTTTAGTCAAGAAGATAAAAAACATATTTTTGATTTTGATTACAATCATTTAGGTCAATTCATTGCAATAAGTAACTATAATCAATTTAAATTTTTTATGAATGATTTACGCGTTGCTTTTAATTTTAAAAATTTTAAATCAATTAATGGAAATGATTGAATTCCATATTTTATTCACTTCTATGATGTTGACGATTTTGAAATTAACAATCCATTTTATGCAATAAAAAACTCATTAATTCAATCAATGATTAAAACAACTGATTTAGATAATGAAAAAGTAATAGAAGAAAAATTAAAAAATTATTTTTCCAAGAAGATAGTGTTATTTTCCTTATTTACTGATGGAAGAAGTTATTATACTGAAGTAATAAAAAATGTTCACATAAAATTTCCTAAAACAAATAATCTTAAAGATTTAATAGAAGCAAATTTAACTAATGAAAAAAATCAAAATAAATATATTTCAGACAAAGATAATAATGCACTTGCTTTTGAATTTCATGAATTAGAAAAAGAGAATAGTTAAGGAGAATAAAAATGAAAAAAATTAAATTAACATTACCAGTACTTACAACAATTTCAGTATCAACTTTTCTCGTTTCTTGTCACGAAAATAAAGAAAATATACAGAAAAAAGATAATGAATCAAAATTTATTTTTGAAAAACCAACTCACAATAAATATCATAATCCTGATGAATTATTTAAAGAATGAAATGAAATAAAATACAAAAAAGATTTTTTGTACGATAATCGTGTTTGAGATTTAAATAAAAATTATTTAACCACTTTTTACTTTCAAAATCCTTTTAAAAAAGAAAATTCCAAATATGATTTTAGTTTATCTCCATTTAATCAAGAAGACAAAAAACACATTTTTGACTTTGATTTAAACCATTTGGGTCAATTTATAGCAATAAGTAACTATAATCAATTTAAATTTTTTATGAATGATTTACGTACTGCTTTTAATTTTAAAAATTTAAACAAAGTTGATACTTCTCTTCTATTTTTTGATTATGATTTTTTAAATAATTTTGAAACTAATAATCCGTTTTATGTAATACAAAAATCATTAGTTGAATCTATGATTAAAACAACTGATTTAAATAATAAAAAAGTAATAGAAGAAAAATTAAAAAATTATTTCTCTAAAAAGATAGTATTATTTTCTTGTTTTACAGAAACAAGAAACAGATTTACTGAAGAACTAAAAACTGTTGATATAAAATTTCCTAAAACAAATAATCTTAAAGATTTAATTGAAGCAAATTTAACTACTAATAAAAATCAAGATAAATATGATCGCGATTGAGATGATCCACTTGTTTTTGATTTTTATGAATTAGAAAAAGATAATAGTTAAGGAAAAATAAAGATGAAAAAAATTAAATTATTATTACCAGTACTTACAACAATTTCAATATCATCTTTTCTCGTTTCTTGTCACGAAAATAAAGAAAATATACAGAAAAAAGATAATGAATCAAAATTTATTTTTGAAAAACCTGCTCACAATAAATATCATAATCCTGATGAATTATTTAAAGAATGAAATCAAGTAAAATACAAAAAAGATTTTTTAGAAAAAGATAATGTTTGAGAAGTACATAACAATCATATTGATACTTTTTATTTTGCAAATCCTTATACACAACAAAATGAAAAGCAAAATTTTAATTTATCTCCTTTTGTTAAAGAAGATAAAAAAGAAATTTTTAACTTTGATTTAAATCATTTAGGACAATTTATAGCTATTAGTAATATAGATCAATTCAACTTCTTTATGAATGATTTAAGAACTTCTTTTTTTCTTAAAACAACAACAGCACCAGCTAATATAGCTCTTATTTTTTATGATGAAAATTTGGATAAAAATATAAAAACTAACAATCCTTTTTATTTAATGAAAGAAAGATTGCTAAATAAAATAATCAAGATAAATGATGGCGAATCAGAAGAAAACATAAAAAATAAATTAAAAAAATATTTTGAAACTAAAATCCTTATCTTTTCTTTATTTATAGATGATAGAGATGGAGTTAAGGAATATGTTAAACAGGTAAATATAAAATTTCCTAAAACAAACAATTTAAAAGATTTAGTTCAATTAAACTTAAAGAATAAAAGCAATGGGCAATATATTCCAAAAAACAATCTCCCATTAACTTTCGAATTTCATGAATTAGATAAAGAAAATAGTAAAGGTAAATAAAAATGAAAAAAATTAAATTATTAATTCCTATTGTAACTGGTGGTTTATCTTTATTTTCTTTTATTTCTTGTAATGAAAATAAAGAAAATATACAGAAAAAAGATAATGAATCAAAATTTATTTTTGAAAAACCAACTCACAATAAATATCATAACCCTAATGAATTATTTAAAGAATGAAATGAAATAAAATATAAAAAAGATTTTTTAGGCGTTGATGGAAAAAGAGAAGTAGATAAAAATCATTTAACTACTTTTTACTTCGAAAATCCTTTTAAAAAAGAAAATTCAAAATATGATTTTAGTTTATCACCATTTGGTGAAGAAGATAAAAAACACATTTTTAACTTTGATTTAAATCATTTAGGACAATTTATAGCTATTAGTAATATAGATCAATTCAACTTCATTATGAATGATTTAAGAACTTCTTTTGCATTGAAAACTTTTAATAAAAAAGATATGAATGATACACATGTTATTCCACTTTTTCGTGAAAATATTAAAAGTGAAAAAATTTTAACTAATAATCCTTTTAGTTTAATAAAAGAGTATTTAATAAATGCTATTATCAAAAAAACAGATAAAGATACAGAAGAAACAATTAAAGAAAAATTAAAAAATTATTTCTCAAATAAAATAATATTATTTTCTCTATTTTTAGATGTAAGCAGTCCATTTACTGATGATATAAAAGAAGTAGAAATAAAAATACCTAAATCAAATAATCTTAAAGACTTAATTTTATCTAATTTAAATAATTATAATGATCAAGAAAAATATAATGAAGAAGAAAATAATGAAAAATTTCCACTTGCTTTTGAATTTCATGAACTAAATAAAGAAAAATAAAATGTAAAAAGTTTTCTTATGTAATGATTCTTATTAATTGAAAAGTAATAACAATATCAAGTAAGTATAAATTTACCAGTGATTTTACACCGGTATTTTTATTTAATAAAAAGAAATATAAATATTTTTAATACAAAAAGATAGAAAGTTTTATAATTTAATAAAAATAGTAGAAAGATTAACTTTAATATGTTTAATAAAAAAATAAAATCATTTTTGTATTTTTTTTCTTTTAGTTTGCCTGCTATTGTTTTTACTTCTTGTGATTATTCAAAAAATAAAGAACAAGAATTTATAAAAATAGAGCAAAAATATTTTAATTTTGATTTGATTGAATATAAAAAAGAAGATTATTTTTTATCTAAAAATGGACTTCAAAAGTTTTATGAAAGAATTAAAAAAGATTTATTTTATGGATCAGAAATAAATTTTTTAAATAAAATAATAATTGATAAAAATTTAAAAGAATTTTCAAATACAAAGGAAAGACAGGGTTTTTTTATTTCAAACACTAGAGAAATATATTTAAATTCTGATTCTTTACAAAACATAAAAAATGAAGATGACAGAATAGAAGTTTTGTTTCAAATTTTATATCATGAATATTTTCATTATATCGATTCCACTTATCTTTCCAATTATAAACAAGGATATACAATCAAAAACAGTAAATCAACTAAAACTTATAATAAAGAATTTATAGATAACTTTTTAAGTGATTTAAGAATAACAGATGACAGATTTTCAAATTATTTCCCAAATAAAAATTTATTAAATTCAAGTAATATTTTTAACGATGTTACAATAAAAGAAATTTTGGAAAAATCATTAACAAATAAGTTAAATGAAATAAATTTTGAAAATAAAAATTTGCAAATTATGAATGAAAAATTTAAAAACTTAAATAATTTTATTCCTTTAAGTTATTATTTTTCCTTTGAAGAGTTTTTTGCAAACGAAGCATATAAACATTTTTATATAGAAAAAAGAAATAATTTAAATAATGATAAAAATTTTTATTTAAATGACTCTTTATGAACAACAACTTTAACTAGAGAAGATGGTTTAACACATTTAGAAGATAATTTTATTATTAATGATTCTGCTTTTGGTGGTTATATTACAAAAAATGATTCAGTAATTAAATTGGACAATAAAATTAAAGATTTATTTATTCATTTTTTAGAAATAATGAATTATAAATTGAATATCAGTGGGATTTATAATTTAAATAATAGAACATATATTAATGATAAATTAGAAGGAAATATAGATAATAATAAATTATTTTTTAGTGGTTATACAAAAGAAAAATATGATGGCTTAATTTTCAAAAATAAGGAAAATTCCTTTATAAAATTAAATTTAGTTTATAATGAAAGTAATAATTTAAAAGCTAAATTAAATAAAAATGATCAAGATTATAGTCTTTTTCCAGAAGAAAAATATTTAAGTTACTATACAAATAGTTATTTAAATATGGAAGAGATGAATATGGATTTTAAACCTATGTTGTGAAAAGACTTAAATAATAATGGTAAAATAGAAGAAAAAGAACTACATAATTTAAATAATTTTTCAAGTAATTCTAATTATGGTCCAAGTTCAAGTAGAAGTTTTTTAACTAATAGTGAATCTTTAACAATAAGAAACAATAAAATTATCAAGGAGTAAAATGCAATATAAAAATTTTGTTAATATACAAGCATATAAATATAATGGAAAATTATATAGACAGTGAAGTGGTGGAAAAATATTACAAGAAACTGAAAATCATGTTGTACTTTATATGAATAATAAAACAAAAGTTATGGAAAAAAACTTTCAAAAATGATCTATTAGAGAAGACACACTGTGATTTTTTCATAAAAAACATTTTTTTAATGCTTTAGTAACTATTGTTAACAAAAAATTTTATATCTATATAAATTTAGCATCTCCTTTTTTTGTAGAAGAACACACTGTAAAATTCATTGATTTTGATTTAGATATTAAGGTTTATCCTAATAAAGATTTAAACATAATAGATAAAATAGAGTTTTTATCAAACGCAAAGAAAATGAAATATTCTCAAAAAACTATTGATGTTGTTTTTGAAGAATTAAAATTTTTAATTAATTTGTATTATAAGGAAACCTATATTTTTAATAAAAAATATTTAAAGTATATTCAAAGCAAAATAGATAAATAAAAAAACTCCTTTTGGAGTTTTTAATTATCTTAATTAAGCAACATTTGCACTTAAATGTTTGGAAACAAAAGCATCAAGTCTTGAAGTTTTTCTAGAACCATTGTTTTTGTGTAAAACACCTTTAGAAACAGCAGTATTAATTTCTTTATGTGCTTTAGCAACTAATTCATTTACATTAGTAGCATTTTGCACTGCAGCTAGTTTAGCTTTTTTAATAGCTCCACGAACTCTTGATTTAATAGCATTATTTCTTATTCTAGATTTTTCATTTGTTTTGATTCTTGTTATTTTTGATTTAATATTTGCCATTCTATCTCCTTAATGTTTTGTTTCTTAATTATACAATAATTTTTTGTATTTTTAACTATAATATTTTACATTATTTTTATTTTTTGGAAAATAATATTTTTTATTTCAAAAAACTTACTTTATTTTTTTATCAAAGAATTATTAAAAGCAACAATTTCATTGAAATGTTGTTTTAGTCAAGAGTGATTTTGATCTACATTTTTTAAATAAAAAATCAAAGGGCTTTTATCTTGTTCTTTTTCTAGTAATCTGTGAATATTTAAAGTATTAAAATTTTCATCATCGTGTTTTAAACCTGCATTAGATGAAAAGAAAATTCCCACTGCTTGTTTATTTTGATTAAAAACACCAGCTCCGGATGCTCCTTTAAAAAACAAATTAGACTTTGGTACTTTAACATAGTTATCTAAATCTTGATTAGCTAAATATATTGTTTCAATAGATGGAGAATCCTTATCAATTGAATTCTCTATATCAAAAGGTTTATTTGTAAGTTTTTCATTGTCTTGAAATCCTTGGTTGATTACTGGCATATTATTGATTATGCTAATACCATTTTTATAAAAGCTTTTGGTTAATTTAAATCCATCAACTTTTTCAGTAACTCTTGTACTCTTATTGTTTTCTAAATCATCTATTTTTACAGGAAAACCAAAGGAAAAAACTTTTTCACCTTCAATTTTTTCTAAAGTTGTATTTACAGTATTTATTAGTGTTGGAGACTTATCATATTCTTTTAAAAAAGCGGGTTTTTCCACATTATCTTTTAGTTTTATTTTAATAACTGCAAAATCTGATCCTGAAAGATATTCTTTTTCTGAAGGTTTACCATTTTTTAGATCAAAATAATTATAAAAAGTACTTTGATAACTAAGCGGTTTAATAACTTCAAATGATTCAAATATATTGGTTTTATCTTTAAAAACGTCAAAATTTTCATTGAAAGTAGCATCTTTATAATTATAAAAATCATTTTGTCTATTTTCAGTGATTTCTTTTGTTCTTTTACCTGCGTCATTTATAACATAAGGATCATTTTTGTATTCTGGATAATTTTCTAAACCAATTAGTGATAAAGTTCTTATATCATGTGAACTAAAATAATTTTCTGGCATTTCTCCATTGTAATTTGGTTTGAAAATTCCTTGAGAATTGAAATTATCTAATTCTTCTTCTGAAATATTTTGATAAAAGTAATTATCATTTTTATTATTTAAAAGCTTTACAGAATTAGTTTTTATTATTGGTTTATTTATGAAAGCTGCTGCATGAATATTTGTAGCAATATAATAAACTCTTTCATCTGTTGGATCTTTATCTAAAACTCATCCGGTAGCAAATTCTGTTTCTAAATTTGAAATTACAAATTTTCTTCTAGAATCATCAGAATAAAGTTCTACAAAGGTTTTTACATATTCAATTTGAAAACTTCTTTTTTTAATAAAATCAGTCACAGAATCACTATTTTCTGTATTTTTCTTGTATATTTGTTTAATTTCTTCTAGTTTTGCATTGTCTAAAACAGAAGAATTGACTTCAAGTGAGAAGTTTGGATTTTCTACATTAATTTCTTGCTTTTTCTTTTCAATTGTTTCTTTTTCTTCTTTTTTAACAAAAGGAAAAGAACAAGAAACAAGAGATGTACTTACTAATAAAACAGAAGAAAAAGAAAGCAAAAATTTAGTTTTTTTATTCATAATAAAGAACCTTTCAAAAATATTTTATTAATTATAAAGTAAAATAAAAAAGTTTTTCAAAAAGAAAATATAAATTATGTTTTTTAAAATAATAGTTTGTTTTATAATTTAATAATATGAGTAAAAAAGCAAAGATTTTAATATACTTTTCAATCAACGTTTTTTATTTGATATTATTTGCAGTTATTTTTATTGTTTTATATCAAATAAATTTGATTTCCAAATTTCTTTTATTTGGTTTTTTTGTATTTTGATTAATTGTTGCAACTATAAGTTTATGTTGACTTTTATGAGTATTTCTGCATAAAAGTTCCAAAATTCAATCTTCTTTATATGAATATATTAATGATGTTGTTGAAGAAAATAATTTAGGTTTAGTTTTACATACAACAAATGGAAAAATTATTTGAGTTTCTTCATTTATAGAAAAAAGGTTTTCTAAAAAATGAATAGGAAAAAATATTGATGATGTTCTGAAAAATAAAGTTAAAGCAAATGAAGAAAATTTAGTAGGAGATGGTTCTACTTTTTCTGAAGATGGTTATACATATGCAATTAAAAAATATAGAGATAAAAACGCTATTTCTATTAGAGATATAACCTTATATGATAACCTTTTGAAAAGTTACGAGAAAGATAAAGTTGTAATTGGAGAAATTGAAATAGATAATTTTCAATTATTACTTTCTACATTAGGAGAAGAAGATTTTTTCAAGGTAAAAACATCTGTTATTAATTTACTTGATGAGTTATCTAAAAATTATAATTTCTCTTATCGTCAATATATTGAAGGAAAATTTTGAGTTGTAACTAGTTATGAAACATTCGCAAAATTAAAAGCAAAAAACTTTTCTATGTTTAATGAAATGGTTGTTAATTTAAATAATTCTAGTTATGAAGCAAAACAAGAAGTAACTTTATCGGTTGGTTTTGTTCATGGAACAAATGAAATTTCTAAATTAAATCAAATTGCAAAAGATGCAATAATTTATTCAAAAACTAGAGGTGGGAATCAAATTACAACTATTAAATATGGTTCTAGACCTGTTGTTTATGGTTCAAATAGTGAAATAAGCTCCAATTCAAGTAGAAGCGAACTAAACTTTGTATCCAAAAAAATGCTTGCAGTTTTAGAAAATCCAGAAGTAGAAAATATCATTTTATATGGGCATAAATATGCAGATTTAGACGCTGTGGGTTCTGCTTTTGGACTTGGTCAATTTTTAATTAATTATGCTAAAACCAAGTTTAATTTAGAAAAGAAAATGTATATTCAAAATGTAACTTTTGATTCTACAACAACACATTTTTTAGAAACCAATTCTCAATATATAGATAAAAAAATATTCATAAAACCTTCAACAGCATCTAAATATACAAACAAAAACACAATGATAATAATTGTAGATACAGCAGAAGCAACAAGAATTGAAAATCCAAATGCTTTTAATACTGCTGATCCAAAAAAAATATTTATTTTTGACCATCATAGAGTGGTTTCAGGAAAACCTGAATTTCTTTCTAAAGGAAATGATTATATTGAAACCACTGCTTCTTCTTCATCTGAGATAGTAACAGAGGTTATAGCACTTAATTCAGATGGTGAAAACAGAATAATTTCACCTTTTAGTGCCCAAATGCTTTTAAATGGTATTTATATGGATACTAATCAATTTAAAAAATCAACAACTATGAAAACATTTAATGCAGCTTCAATTTTAACTAGATGAGGGGCTCAAAGTGCTAAATCTATTGAAACTTTAAAGATAAGTGAAGAAATTTTTAATATAATTAATAAGATAACTAGAAATGTAGAAGAAGTCAAGCCAGGATTTTTACTTGCTTATACAGCAGAAGAAATTGATTTAGATGTTGTGTCTATGGCGGCTGATTTTATGTTAAATATCCAAGGAAGAAAAGCAACTTTTGTTGTTGCTAAAGTAGTAGGAAAAGATAGATTTAAAATGTCTGCAAGAGGTATAAACAATACTAATGTGCAAATTATTGCAGAAACAGTTGGTGGTGGTGGTCACTTCTCTGCTGCTGCTGCAGAAAGCACAACAGAAACATTAGAAGAATTTGTAGACAATATAAGACAAGCGATAGTGAGTGTGAAAAATGAAAGTAATAATAATTAAAGATTGTAAAGACGGAAAAGTTAATGAAGTAATAGATGTATCCGATGGATATGCAAAAAACTTTTTAATCAAAAATGGTTTAGCTATTCCTGTAAACAAAAAAACATCTTTATATTTAAATAAAAAAATAGAAATTTTAGAACAAGAAGAAGAGAAAAAAATTCAAGAAGCTGAATTATTAAGAGATCAAATTCAAGCTATAATTTTAACCTTCAAATTAAAAGAAACAAATAATGTAGTTCATGGTTCAATAACAGCTAAAAAAATTATTAAAGCTCTTGAAGATATGGACATTAAATTACCTAAACATTCTTTAGAAGAGCATGTTCATATTGTAAGTATGGGATTAACTGTATTGAATGTTAAACTACACAAAAAAGTAATAGCTCATTTAAGAGTTAAGGTTGAAAAAGATGAGTAAAAGTTTATTTTTACCTAAGGAAGTAGAGAAGTCGATCCTTTCTTATGCTTTATCATCAGAGGAAGATCAAGCAAAAATTATTCCTTTTTTACAAAAGGAAGATTTTTACGATTTCAAAAATCAAATTCTTTTTGAAGCATTAAATAATTTATATTTTGCTTCTAAAAAAATAAATTATGTTTCAGTTATTAAAGAACTGGATGAAATGAAAAAACTAGAAGAATTTGGTGGAGCAGCTGAAATAGCAGAATATACAAGCGAAATTCCCGTTTTTTCTACAGTTAAAGAAGTAATGAATGATCTTGTTGAAAAAGCAACATTAAGACAAGCATCTATTGTTTTAAAACAAAGTTTTCAACAATTATCAGAAGCAAATAAAACTGCAGATGATATTTTAAATGAATTTGAATCCAAGATGGTTCAAATCACTAGAAATGTTCAAAATAGTGATTTTCAAAATATGAGAGATGTTGCTGCAAACATCTTAAAAGACTTGCTTTCTAGAAAAGATAGTACTAGTTTAAAAGGAATTAGTACAGGATTTAGTAATTTAGATAAAATTACTTCAGGTTTTCAAAAAGGTGACTTAATTATTTTAGCAGCAAGACCAGCGATGGGAAAAACCGCATTTGCGTTAAATTTAACAAAAAACATTGTTGAGCAAAACAATAATGTTGTTGTTTTCTTTTCTTTAGAAATGCCAAGTACTCAATTAGTAACTAGAATATTAGCATCTGAGTCAGGAGTTCCTGGAGATTATTTAAAAAATCCACAATTTTTAACTAATGTAGATTGAATTAAAATTTCCACAACTTTGAATGAAAAAATCAGCCATTATAACTTATTTATTGATGATTCAGCAGGAGTTAAACTCCATGAAATGATTTGAAAAACAAAAAAATTATTAAATAAAATGAAAAAAATAGACTTAATAGTGGTGGATTATTTACAATTAATAGATCTTGGTGGTTCTAATAATAGACAATTAGAAGTTTCTAAAATTTCTAGAAGTTTAAAACAACTAGCAAGAGAAATTAATTGCCCCGTTATTGCTTTATCTCAATTATCCAGGGACGTAGAAAAAAGAGAAGATAAAAGACCTATAATTTCAGATTTAAGGGAATCTGGAGCAATTGAGCAAGATGCTGATATAGTTGCGTTTTTATACAGGGAAAATTACTATAAAAAGGAAATTTCCCCTTATGACATTCAAGAAACAAAATTAATTATTGCAAAGCATAGAAACGGTGCCATTGGTGATTTATCATTACAATTTAATCCAAAAATAGGTCTTTTCTTTGAAGAAGGAGAAACAAACTAGAATGAGTTGGTCGAAAATTATATTTATAATAATTTTAATTTTCTTATTAGTTCTTTCAGCGTTTTTTTCAGCTTCTGAAACAGCTTATTCAACTGTTTCTAGGGCAAAATTAGAAGAAAATTTAAATAGCAAAAAACACTTTCAAAAAAAAGTGATAATTAAAAGATATGAGATGTTCCCATCTACATTATCTACAATTTTAATAGGAAATAATATAGTAAATATTGGTTCTTCTGTAATTTTATCCTCATTGTTTTCGAGTTGAATAACAGAGGAAACTTTTGAAATTATCGTTTCTACTTTAGTTATGACTCCTATTATTGTTATTTTTGGTGAAATGATGCCCAAAATTTTAGCAAGAAAATATCCAATAAAATTTTTACAGTGTACATATTTATTAATTTTATTTTTTCATTACTTATTTTGACCATTAACTTTTTTAATTTCAAAATTCGTTAAATCAGATCAAGTTACTAATACAGAAAATGAACTTAAACACATTTTAGATTTAGGTTACAAAGAAGGTGTTTTAGAAAAAGAAGAATCTATTCTTGCAAGAAATGCACTAGATTTTGATTCCATAAAAGTAACTAAGCACTATGTTAGATTGAAAAAAATAACTTATGTTTCTTATGAAAATAGTTTAGCAAAAATTAAAGAAATATTCCAAAATACGGGATTTTCCCGTATTCCTGTTCAAAAAAATAAAAAATTTGTAGGTATAATCCTTTTAAAAGACATTTTCGGTTTATCTGATGAAGAAACTTTTAATATAGATGATTACATTGTGGAAGTTCCTTATATTTCTTCAAATTCTTTATTAAAAGTTGCTTGAAAAAAAATGAAAGAAAATAAAAGTCAATTAGGTTTTATCACTAAGAGTAATGATGATAAAAAAGTTATTGGTTTAATAACTTTAGAAGATATTTTGGAAGAACTTGTTGGAGAAATATATGATGAACATGATTATAGAGACGAATTAGATTTTTATGAGTTGGAAGAAAGTTCAAAAATCATGGTTAAATATTCTACAGCTATCTCTAAAATTAATGATTTTTTCTCAATAAATTTAGACGAAAATGAAAATGAAAATATTGGTTCTTTTTTAGAGAAAACAACAAACAAAAAATTAACTTTAAAATTCAAATTTAATATTAATAACTTATATTTTAAAGTTGTTGAAAACAAAAGAAAAGAAGAACCTAAAATAGAAATTTGAAAAGAAGAATAAAAAATTATAAAATACAAAAAAATACTTTATAATTAAATATATTATTAATAAAAACAGAGGAGTTTTTTATATGGCAAAAAGAAAAATGCTAGCTGAAACTGCAGAATTAGTAATAACAGTTGAAGCAGATAAACAAGAATGATTAGATGAACAAAAAAAAGCAAAAAACAAATTATTAAAATCAGTACAAATTCCTGGTTTTAGAAAAGGAAAAGTTCCTTTAGCAAAAGCTGAAAGTTTAATTTCAGAAGGACAAGTAATTCAAGAAGCAGCAAATTCAATAGCTCCTAAATTAGCTTCTTTAGCAAAAGAACAAATTATAGAAAGTGATAAAGTATTGGATGAAGCAGCTTTAAATCCAGTTAAAGTTTCAAAAGAAGAATTAGTAATAGAATTTAAATATCCAGTTTATCCAGAATTTAAAATTTCTAACTACAAAGGATTAGATATTTCTTATGAAGCACCAACTGTTTCTAAAGAAGAAATTGATTCTGAAGTAGATAAAATTGTAAAATCTCATTCACTTTTAATAAGCTCTGATAAAGCAATTGAAAATGGAGATGTTGTGCTTTTTGATTTTAAAGGATTTATTGACAATGAACCATTTGAAGGTGGAGAAGCAGAAGATTTTGAATTAAAAATCGGTTCAGGAAATTTTATTAAAGGATTTGAAGAATCAATGATTGGTTTTGTAAAAGGTGACAAAAAAGAAATTAAAGTGACCTTTCCAAAAGATTACCATGCAAAAAACTTTGCAGGTAAACCAGCAATATTTAAAATTCATGTAAAAGATGTTAAAAAATATGAAAAAGTAAAATTAGATGATGCTTTTGTTTCTGATTTAAAAATTGAAAATGTTTATACAGTTTCTCAATTAAAAGAATATCTAAAAAAACTTTTACTTGAAGAAAAAACAGAAAAATCAAAAATTGATTTTCAACACAAAGTATTTCACAAAATTTTTGAAAATACAACAATTCCTTTAGCTTCAGTTTTAATTAACAAAGAAAAAATGGCAGTTCAAAGAAAAACAGAAGAAAGATTAAAAGAACAAGGTTTTTCACTTAAAGAATATGCTGATTTACTTAAATTAGACACAAAAACATTAAATGACACATTTGAAAAAGAAGCAATTCACAACTTAAAAACATCATTAATTTTTGCTGAAATTTCAAGAATTGAAAAATTAGAAGCAACAGAAGAAGATTATAAAAAAGAATATGAAAAGTTTGCAAAACTTTACAAAACAACACCAGAAGCTGTTGAACAAATGGTTTCAAAATTCCAATTACAAATTCCTATCATAAACAGAAAAGTTATCGATAGATTGATTGAATACAATTCAGGAAAAATTGGACAAAAAATGAAAACAATAGTTTCTAAAGTTAAAAAAGAAGAAAATAAAGAAACAAAAACTTCTAAACCAAAAACATCAGTAAAAAAACCTGTTTCTAAAACAGTTAAAAAAGAAACTAAAAAAACTTCTTCAAAATAAGACCTATTGGTCTTTTTTTCTTTTTTTTCTTCATAAAAATAGTAAAATTTAAAATAATATGTTACATAAAATTAAAAAATTCTTTTCAACATCCACAGAGATGAAAATCGCAAGAAAATTGCTAAAAGAAATAAATGAAAAAAGATCCATTTATTCTTCAATGAGTAATGAAGATTTACAGAATCAAACACAATTATTTAAAGAACGTTTAAAAAATGGTGAAACTCTTGAAGATATCAGAGTTGAAGCTTTTGCAGCAGTTAGAGAAGCTACAAAAAGAGTGTTAAACAAATTCCCATATGATGTACAAATTTTGGGTGGTTTAATTTTGGATCAAGGTTCAATTGCAGAAATGAAAACAGGAGAAGGAAAAACTATTACTTCTATTGCTCCTGTATATTTAAATGCACTTGAAGGTAAAGGGGTAATTGTTTCAACAGTTAATGAATACCTTTCAGAACGTGATGCTACCGAAATGGGTCAAGTGCATAATTGAATGGGTTTAACAGTTGGAATTAATAAATCACAGATGGATTCTTTAACAAAAAAAGCTGCTTATGCTTGTGATATTACTTATTCCATTCACTCTGAATTAGGTTTTGATTACTTAAGAGACAATATGGTTACACAAAAAGAATCTAAAGTACAAAGAGGACTCAACTACGCTTTAATAGATGAGGTGGATTCTATCTTAATTGATGAAGCTAAAACTCCTTTGATTATTTCTGGTGGTGAAAAAAGTGGTGGAAATAATTATTTTATTGCCGATCAATTTGTAAGAATTCTTAAAGATGAAGATTTTGATATTGATTGAGAAAGTAAAGCAGTTAAATTAAATGATAATGGAATAGATAAAGCAAATCATTTTTTTAATATTGAAAATCTTTATGATATTCAACATTCAGAATTAGTTCATAGCATTCAAAATGCCTTAAGAGCACATAAAATAATGAAAAAAGATGTTGAGTATATTGTTCGAGATGGAAAAATAGAACTAGTAGATACATTTACTGGAAGAATAATGGAAGGAAGAAGTTATTCTGAAGGACTACAGCAAGCTATTCAAGCCAAAGAAATGATTAAAATAGAACCAGAAACTAAAACTTTAGCAACAATAACTTATCAAAATTTTTTCAGGATGTTTAAAAAACTTTGTGGTATGACAGGTACTGCCAAAACTGAAGAACAAGAATTTATTGATATTTATAACACAAGAGTAAATGTTATTGAAACTAATAGACCAATAAAAAGATTTGATGATACTGATTTAATTTTCCCTTCTGCAAGAGCGAAATATAAAGCAATTGTTGCAGAAATAAAAGAAAAATATAAATTGGGTCAACCTATCCTTGTAGGAACTTCACAAGTTGATGAATCAGAATATTTACATTCACTTTTAGTTAGAGAAGGTATTCTACATACTGTTTTAAATGCTAAACAAAACGAATATGAAGCAGAAATTATTGCTAATGCCGGAAGAGTAGGATCAGTTACAATTGCAACAAATATGGCAGGTCGTGGAACCGATATTAAACCTACTCCAGAAGCTTTAGAAAAAGGTGGATTATATGTTCTTGGAACAGATAAATCTGAATCAAGAAGAATAGATAATCAGTTAAAAGGAAGATCAGGAAGACAAGGAGATGTAGGTTATTCCCGTTTTTTCCTTTCTATTGAAGATCAATTAATGACAAGATTTTCTCAATTTGATCAAATTAAAGAAAATTTTGGAAGTGATAGTGATGAACCTATTCCAGGAAAGTCTATTTACAAATTTTTCCAAAGAGCACAGAAAAAAATAGAAGGTTTAAACTACGATAACAGAAAAAATGTTTTAAGTTTTGATGACGTTATTAGACAACAAAGAGATTTAGTTTATACACAAAGAGATATTATTTTAGAAAGTGAAGAATTGGATCATTATATCATTAGAATTATTGAAAGATCAGTAGATAATTTTATGAATTTTGATTTCATTTTAAAAACAAATAAAGAAGTAAAATATGATGTTTTAACTAAATTTTTAAATGAGAATTTTTCAAGAATTTCTAAAGTAGAATTTACTTATAAAGAAATAAGTGAACATCATTATGATGAATTGATTGAATATTTAAAAGAAAAAATGAAAGACATTTATTTTAACGTATTAAGAGTTAACTTGATCGAAAATTTAAAAGAAGAATATGTAAAATTAGAAAGACAAATTTTACTTGGTGCACTAGATCAAAAATGACAAAATCATATTGATATTATTGATAAATTAAGATCATCAGCAAATCTTGTACAATATTCACAAAAAAATCCATTCCAAATTTTCACTGAAGAAGCAACTAAAAAATTTGAAGTATTTATTGATGAAAGTTCAGATCAAGCAATATTAAACTTATTTAATAACTCATATGCAAGAAAAATAGAGTATATGAATATAGAGTTATCTAACGGACGAATTTTAACATTAGAAGTAGGAAAATTTCCAGAAGAAATTCAAGCAATCATAGATATGGAAGAAGAAAAAATCAGAATAGCAAATGAATACCAACAACAAATGAAACAAGTAACACTTATTGATGGAAAAATCCTTTCTGTTCCTAAAGATATGGATGATGAACAATTGAAAAGAATTATCATAGAAGAAAACGCAGCTATTTTGGAAAGTCAACAAAGATTATTAGAAGAAGAAAAAAACAATGAAAAAAAAGATTAATATAATAGTATTAATCTTATTTTTTATATCTTTCATAGCTGGATTAATTGAATTATCTTTTTATATTTATAACAACTTAATTAACTACTTTTGATTGATAGTTAACATTGCTTTACTCTTTTTACCTTTTGTAATCATAATAATTTTTTTAATTTTTATTAAACAAATTTATCCAAAAATTAAAAATCATTTTATTAAAGATCAAAGATTTCATAGTGATCTTTGTAAATTTTTAAATAGAAAAAAACTAAAATTAATTTTTATAGTTCTTTGATTTATGCTAATTTTGATAAATATTTGATTAGCTAAATTGTGATGAGACAACTGAAAAAATCAGATAATTACAATTTCATTTTTATTTGAGAATATGTTGTTTTTTAGTTGTCAATGAGTTTGAGTAAAATATAAATGTTCTGAAAAAGAAAATAAATAATTATAATTTTTGTTAAATTAAAAATTAGCAAGTAAAAAAATAAATTAAAAAGTGAAAACTACCGTAAAACAGCATTATTTGGAAATTTTGAAACTGAACTGGGAAACAAAAAAAGTCAGCAAATAAATGCTAACTTTCTTATAATGTTTCAAGTTCTTTTTCTTTTTTTCAAGGTTGCTTTTTATCAATATGATCAATAAATAATTTACCCGAGTTTCCCGGTTTTACCTAAAATTAATAATAAAAAAGAGTAGATTTTACTCCACCTAATTTATTTATAAGATATTGTTATTTTTTAGTATCTTGCTCTGTTTTTTCAACTTCTTTATTTTTATTATTGTATAGTGAACTTGATTTTGTTTTTTTACCAAATTTTTTAGCAATAAACATTACAAAAAGAACAATCATACCAGTAATCACTAAAAAACATACAATACCGGTAACTGCTATTATAACATCCATATTATTCTCCTTTCTTATACTCAATTCTACAAAAAAAAAAAAAAAACAAAGCATTTGATAAAAAATCTGTAATTACAGATATAAAATGTCACTTTTCCCGAGTTTCCCAGTTAATAGCAAAAAAGACAAAATCAACCATTTTTTTGGTTGATTTTATTGTTTTTGTTTTTTCTTTATACCATTTTTGATAAAACTCTTTTTATATCGTATCAATACTTGATATTATCGTTGTTTTCATCAGTTTTATCCGTCTTTCCCAGTTTCAAGAATTAAAAAACCGTTTACGCCTGTTTTATGGGGCAAAACGGTTTTTATTTATCTGATTTAATTACAATTTTTTTGATCTCATCATACTTGTTTCAAAGATCTATATCACTTCCTGATTTTTCTCTTTTTCTTTCTATTTCTTCTCCGGTAATGTTATTTATAAATATTTCTTCTCTTACTAAACTTAAAATTTTAATAAATTGTCATTCAGTAAGATGGTTATTAATTCTGTGTTTGAAATAATATTCATTTGTTTTATGAATAAATAATTTTAAAACGACTAATGAAGCAAAACATAAAAGTGTGTGAGCTACAATGTGACTATCTAAATAAACATAAGTTGGTCTTATTGCTAAATAACTTTTTAAACTCCTAAAATTTGATTCAATTTGTCATTGCTTTGAATATAAATGAATTATTTGAGATTCACTTAAATTTAATAAATTAGTTTCATATACATAAACACCATCGAATTCTTCGTCTCTTTGAATTTTCTTGTAATCCAATTCAAATTTTAATTTTGATATTTCAGTAAAGTATTTACATTTTTTAGTTCCAAGCATTTTTGAAGAATCAACAGTTCCATCTTTATTTTGTTTCTTTTTGAAATTATTAATTAAATTTTGTCTATCTTCTCTATCTTTTAAAGCTCTTGATTTGCTGATAGTTACAATTCGTCTTCTGACATTTTTTGTAACCCTTTTGTTTTTAAAAGCGGAAAGGAAATCTGTAGATTTGTATTTTAAATTATCATTTACATAAACATAATCTTTCTCGTTCAAAACATATTCTTTGAATTCTTTAGAACTTGCTTTTGCTTTGTAAGAAATGATGAAACCATAACCTTTTTGCTCTAAAAATCTGATATTTCCGGACGTACTCATTCCACGATCGGCAATTACAGTTATGTTTTTAATTTTATACATTTGCTCAAGTTCAAGCAAGAATTCAATCATAGTTTTTGAATCTGGAGTATTACCACTAAAAACTTTAATATGGAAAGGGACTCCATTTCCATCACATGCTAAGGCAATTACAATTTGATCTTCTTTGAACTTTCCATCTTTAGAATAACTAGTTTGTCTATAACCCATTATTTGAAAAGATTCAAAATAAACAGTTGATGAGTCAAAATAAATCTCACTTAAATTTCTATTTGTTTCTTTTAATACCATTTGATGTAGTGCATTTACAAGATTTGCTTGATTGTTTTCAACAATATCTAGAAGTCTATAAAAACTATTTTTTGATGCTGAAATATCACTATTAAATTCGCCTTGTTCACTAAAAGAAGAAAAAATACTTGAAGGATTATAAATCCTTTTTGCAACTAAAAAATTGAAGATTTTTTTCATTTCTTTATGCCTTGTTTTCTCAAAAGACTCAAAAATGTTGTGTTTATTGAGTAACTCTTCAATTAGTTCGTATCCGACATTTTTATTTACTCTTACAAGTTCATCGCTTTCTAAAGCTTCTAATAATGCAGACTGAACTCTTTCTTTTTTATCCAGTGAAGAAAAAGATTTTAGTTTTTCTTTTAGAATTTCTACTGCATTTTCTTTTTTCTCAAGTAATTTTTCTAAGTTTCCAAGACTGAATCATCTTGTTGGTGCTTTTCCAAAACCAGTTGTTCATCCAACGTATTTATAAATTACACCTTTTTTGTTTCCTGAAACATTAAATAATATTAAATTTTTCTTTTCCATCCTTATAT
This sequence comes from Mycoplasma sp. 480, assembly GCF_051353065.1. Classification (NCBI taxonomy): domain Bacteria; kingdom Bacillati; phylum Mycoplasmatota; class Mollicutes; order Mycoplasmatales; family Mycoplasmataceae; genus Mycoplasma; species Mycoplasma sp. 480. The sequence continues at coordinate 164,430 of NZ_CP195722.1, forward strand.
TATACCACAAAATGCAATTAAGTGCAATTATTTTTTTATTTTTTTTAATAAAAATTACTATATATAGTAAAAATTTATAAATTCCTATTTTATTCTAATTTCTTAGGGAAAACTGGGAAACTAAAAATCGAAAACCACTGTAAAACAGCGTTATTTGGCAATTTTGAACCTAAATTGGGAAAGAAAAAAGTCAGCAAATAAATGCTAACTTTCTTATAATGTTTCAAGTTCTTTTTCTTTTTTTCAAGGTTGTTTTTTATCAATATGATCAATAAATAATTTTCCTTGTAAGTGATCAAGTTCATGTTGAAAAACAATTGCAACATATCCTGAAACGGTTCATATTTTCTTTTCTTTACTAAAATATGAATAACCTTCAACTTTAATTATTTTTCTTCTTCTAACAAAACCTTCTTGATGAGGTCATTTTTCATTAACACTTAAACAACCTTCACCATGATGAAGAGCTATTTTGTCTTCAGAAAAACCAAGTATTTTTGGATTTATAATAATATCTCTAAATACTATATCATCAGGACCGTTATTCACATTAATATAGAACATATTTTTCAATATTCCATATTGAACAGCAGCAACTCCAACACCTGGTCTATACATTTTTTGACCTTCAACTTGTGAATAGTCAATGTGGTCAATCATTTGTTGTGCTAGAAGTTCATCTTCTTCAGTTAATGGTCAAGGAACATCAATTGATTTTTCTCTTAGAACATTATTTGGTAATTGAATTATTTTAACTTTTTTTCTATTCATATGTATATATTATAAACAAATAATTAAAATTCAAATGCAGCTTTTTTGATTTTATCTTCAATACTTTTAACTTTTTCTTCTTTACTTAAAGAAGCGAAAGGTTCAACTTTTGTACCTGTTAATCAAACTGGTTCAACAACTTTAGCTCCTAAAAAGTTTCAAAAACCTTTTAAATTTTCTGTAAAGTTTCCAAAAGGATATCAATCTGCAGGCGCTCCTTGAGAAGTTAAAATTTGAACTTTTAAATGATCTAAAAGACCTTTTGCTTCTCCTTTTTTGCTGTATTTATAGCTAAAAGTTACATTAGCCATTGAAATAGCATCAATAAAGTTTTTTACAACTGCTGAATAGTTGAAATTAATCATTGAAGTTGAAAAAACAACTTTTTGCACACTTTTTAATAAATCAACTAATTTCATTGCTTCTACATCTTGTCAAAAAGTTTTCATATTTTCCGAATTTAAAGAGATTGAAGCCACTTTTTCTTTATTTAAATCCATTTCAATAATTTCGTGAGTTGGATTTTTTTCTTTATAAAATTCTACAAATTTATCTGACATTAATTTTGAATTTGAAGATTCTCCAGATAAAATAGAACCTTTTATAACTAAAACTTTCATTTTTCCTTCTTTCTTTTCTATAAATTAACTTGCTAAGTTATTATATTATAAAAAATAGTAAAATTTTCAAAAAGTTTATTTTTAGCAAAAAAATAGTATAATTTTTTATATTTTATTAAAAAATGAGGTATTTACTATGTTTAAATTATTAAAAGAAATTTTTAAATCTTTATCAAAAAATAAAATAACAACAATAAGTTTATCTATTTTACTTTTTTTAACTACAGGTGTTTTTACTTTACTTTTTAGTGTAAAAGAATCTTTTAATAGACAAATAAATAAATATAATGCAGTTTCTAAATTACATGATTCAACAGTAGATTTAGATGTTAACTTTAGCGGTAATGCTAAAGATAATGGATATAAAAAAGAAACACCAATTGAATACACTTTAGATCAAAAAGCTATAAAAGAAATTTTAGATTTTCAAATAAAATCACAATTTATTTTGCTTTCTGACTTGGGAGTTAAGGGAGAAAAAGCGAATTATTATATAAGTGCTCAAGACTTTTTATTTCAATATGAAGTTAATAAAAATATAAATAATATTGATAATAAAGATTTTAATTTTGATTTAAAAAATAAACAATTTCAAGTTTTAAAAACCGATAGCAAATTTTTTAAAACTTATTTAAAAAATGCTGATGGAACATTTAAAGAAAAAGAAATTTCCTATTACTTAAACAAGGATAATACTGCAGTTTTTTTAGACAAAAGATACAAAATTTCTGAAGTTATAAACATTTCAAGTAACGGTTCAGAAGGCTACTTATTACATAATCAAGGTGAAGATCATATAATATCTTCCATAAATAGAATGGGAATTAATTTAAATACCAAAGAAGCAACTTTTGATGTTTCTAAAATCAACTCATGAGAAAGAAATGGTATTTTATATTTATTAACAGAAGATGAAACAGCAAAATTAATCGGAGTTCATAAAGATAATAACAATAATTGAAAGTTATTTTATAAAAAAGATTATACAAGTGAATTATTTAGTTGAGATAACATAGCAAAATGATCGGCTCCTCAACAAGTTTGAAACTATAATATTGTTTTAAAACCTGATGGTTTAATGAATGGTAGTGAAAATACAGCTCCTGTAATTAAAAAGTTATTTTTAAAAAACGACATTCATAAATCACTGCCAGATTTTTTCCAATTTTCTAAATCTAATGTTTATAAACTTAAAGATGAATGAGTTTCAAGAGTTAGTTATCAAACCAAATTTATTTTACATAATTTTACTTTGTTAGATATTGAACCAGAAAAAGGAAATTTTTCTAAAAATTTTTCTAATTATTTAGCAAATTTAAAAGACAATGATCCTGAAGAATTTAAAAAAATTGAAAAGCTACATTATTGAGAAAAGCAAATAGTAAAAACTATCTCAAATAAAGAACCTGTTATTATTAGTCAAAATCTTTTAAAAGATGATTTAACCTTATTAATAAAAGGACCCGATGGTAAAACTACATCAATTAAGGATATTGAAAATTTAGGAAATGATTATAATATTCAAAATTTAACTTCACAGCAATTAGCATCTTTATCCAATGAAGAAATAGTAGATTTAACTTATTTAAAACTTAGAAATGCAGTTTCTACAACAATAAAAAACAAAATCTTTGATTATGTGAAAAACGAAAAAGAAGTTGATTCAGTTGGTAGAAGAAGATTTATTACTACAACAGCAATAGATGAAAAAAAAGGAGAAAACAAAATTTTTCAATTTATTGATGCAGGAATAAATGAAGAATATTTTGATCCAAACCACAAGCAAGAAGTGGGAAAACTTTTTAATGAATATTTTCATAAAAGTAACTTATTTATTAATGCTGATCCTAATTTTGATAAAAATGAATTCAATCCTGTATATAGTGCAGAAATTATAAATGCCATTTTTCAAGGTTTTGTTCCTGATTCTAAATACTTAAATCCAACCATTGAATTTATTGATATTCCTTCTAGTCAAAAGTTAACTTTATTTCCTGCAAATTTTTCAAAAGAAAAAGTAGTAATTTTAGAAAATAAAGAAAAAACAGTGAATTTTGCTGTAGGAAATTCAAAAAATGGTTATACCCTTTATGAAAAAAAACAAGATTCTTGAATTAAAGTTTTAGTTGATAATAAAGAGTTTTTAACTTTAACAGAATTAAATAATTTTATGGAATCTAAACATTTAGGTCTAAAAGTTTCTGTAGGAGAAAATGGTTGATACAAAACAGATGAAAACTTTTCAAATACTTATAATGTTCCTTTCATATATAGAGCACCTTCCAGCGCCTTACTAAAAGAAATAGAAACATCAAAAACAGTAAAAACACTTTTTGATAGTCTTAAAAAAACAATAGTTAATAGTGAATTAGTTAGAGAAAACTTCATAAAAGTAGATGAATTAGATAAACTATTAACTGCAACTCAAGATGCTTTTTTCGTTACTGAATATTATGATATTTTTACAAAAGGTAAAAATAATCAATCTTTAATGCAAAGAATGATTTTTGAGTCACTTTATTTAGCAACTATTCAAAATGATGATCAATTTTTAAACAAAATATTTAATAATTTTCTTGAAAACATTCAAAACAAAATTAGAGATAATGGAACTACATTAGATGAACAAAAAACTTATTTTATTGATAACATAGATAAAATAGGTCAAATTCTTTCTAATTTAGGAATTAATGTTTGAAATGATCTTTTAAAAGATAATACAAAAGAAGAGTTAAAAACTATAATAAATAACCCAATTGAATTTATTGATGGTTTAAAAACAATAATTTTATCAATTGATTTTAAATCTTTTTTAACTGATATTCACAATTGATACGAAAACAAATGAAATAAACAAGAGAGAAACGATTCTACTCATGCTTATTATTATTTTAGTGTTTCAGATTTAGTTATTCCATTAGTTAAATCCATTGATTTTGATGTATTTAAAAAAGGTGCAACTATATTAGTTAAAAATATTAATTTTGATTCTTTACTTTCTACCGCTTATAATAAATCAGAGCAAAAATATAAAGGAATTTTATTCAATAAACTTATTAATTCTTATAAAGAAAGTGTTTTAAAAGAAAAAATCACCACTTCTTTAGTTAATATTTTTGACAAAATTAACATAAATAAAGATAAAAATAATTCTTCTGAAAATTTTAAAAACATAAATTCAGGTTTAACTAAAATAATTTCTATTTTAGATAAAGATAGACTTTTAAATATAGTAGAAAATTCTTTAGAAAACACTTATTTTGAAGATTATAAATTTGTAAATGAATCAAAAGATCCGCAAAAAGTTTTATTTGTTGCTAAAACTCTTAAAACATCTAATTTAATAACTGCATTTATTTCAACATTTTTTAAAGATTCTGCAACTACCCATACTCTTTTTAGAGCAATAGAAGAAATATTAAATTTATCTGGTAAAACCAAAAAAGAAGGTGCATTAGGTATAACTTATTCAGTACCAGATAAAGATGCTGAAAAACTTGACTTGTTCGATTTACAAAATTTAGAGTTATTATCATATGCTAAATTTGAAGAATTAATTAAACTTTCTGATAAAGTTGATAATAAAATTTTAATCGATAAAGAATTTGATAATACGGAAATTTCCTTTATAAAAAGATATTTATTTTTTGGAAAAGATATCATTAAAGATGTTGATGAAATAAGTCAAAGAAACTCTATTTTCAAAGAAACATTAAAACTTTTTATTTTTAATAAGTTCACTAAAGCAAATAATTCATTTGTTATAAAAAATACAAATACTAGTTCTACTTTAGCAGATAATTTATATGAGATTTTTATTGAGAACACACAAGGTAACAGAGCCTTTAATACAGCAAAACCAAAAGCTAGAGAAATTGTAAGTAATGTTGTTTATTCTTCTGAATATTCTAGTTCTGTAAATAGTTTGATTTTTTATGATTTTTGAATTAAATTTGTTTCTGAAAATAGTCAATTGAGTTCAACGGAATTAAAAGAAGTTTTCAATTTCTTTTTTAGAGAAGCACAAAATCAAAATTCTTATTTATACAAAGAATTAATTGAAACACAATTGTATGATTCTAAGAAAAACTTTGAAAATAGATCATTTTTCTCTAAAGGACTAGACATTCAACCAATAGGACGTGGTATAGCACAACCTTTTGATTCTGCAGATACTTTATTTAAAAACATACCAAATACTGCTGATGCTAATGAATGAAAAAATAAAATAAATAAATTATTTGATTCTGAAATTTATAAAAAGAAAAATGCTATTACAGGTTTAGATTTAGCTGATTGACTTATTTTAAATAAAGTTTCTTTAGCTTCTAATTTAGCACAAATTGCAACAAATGAGAGATATCATAAAGACGCTACAAATTACTTTGTTAATTTACAAAAATCACTTGATTTATTAAACGATTTTGCTTCTAAAGGTGACTTAAATAGAGAAATTTTAAATAATTTAAGAAAGAATTTTACAACTCAATCTGCTGTTTTTACTTCTTTAGGTTTATCAGACACTGTATCATCAACATATTCTAGTGTTATTTTCCCAATAGTAGCAGCTTGATTTACCTCGAATCCAGCAGGAACAGATAATACAGAAAATAACTCCAATTTAACCTTTGTTTTAAATAATAGAGTAACTGATTTTTCAAAAATTATTAATGAAAACCCTGATAATTATAGAGATATAATAAAAGGAAGATTTTATAATTTATATAGTGATTCTCTTTTTGAATATCATTTAGAAAATCATAGTGTTAAAGGTTTATCATTAGATCTTTCCTATGTAGATTACTTAAATAAAAAAGTATTTTCAATTGACAATCAAGACACCATTTTATTTGATATTAACATTAATAAAATCTTTTTAGATTTAATTAATGCTTCTACAATAATAAGAGAAGAAAATAAATTTTTAGTATTTAAAGATGTTCGTTCCTTGGTTGCAAAAGTAAATTCTAGTTTTTTAAATGAAAACAATAAAGAAATATATAAAGAAAAATTACCTTCTAGTTATATAGAGTTAGAAAAACTAATAAATAATTTAGATGAAAAATACATAATAAATGTAAGTGGGTCTAAATTTTTAATAGTAGGTGATGAGCAAACTATCGATTATTTATTCCCTGTAATAAATGAAGAAAATTTACAAGTTAATATTAAAAACCAAGCACTTGTTTATGTTAATAAATGAGGTTTTGATAGAGCTCGTGAATCCTTTAGAGGTAGCGCTTTAAAAGATTATTTACTTGTTAAAACAAAACCAGGAACAAATGTTCAAGAATTTAATGAAAAAACAAATAGAGAAATAGCTAATAATTTTGGAAATATAGTAACTAAAAAAGTCTTTTCTAAAGATGAATTAGATATTATTAATCCAGAAAGAAGTTTAAGAATTTCAACAGCTTTTTCATTGATTCAACTTATATCAAATGCTAACTTTTATATGGTTGCATTAATGTCTATATTAATAATTATTTCTACCGTATTTATTACAAAAAGATATATATCTACAAGAAATAAGGTAATAGGGATTTTAAGAGCTCAGGGTTATAACTCTTGAATGATAGCTTTCTCATTTATTTCTTTCCCTTTCATTACAACATTTATAGGTGGAACTGTTGGATATATAGTTGGGTTATCGTTACAACAAGTGTTAAAAAACGCCTTTTCATCTTATTGAACTTTACCGACTCAGAGTATATCATTTGAATGAATTCCTTTTGTTTTAACTATTATTCTTCCATTTTTCTTACTTTCAGCTTTAGTTATATTATCTGCTTTATGAATTTTAAGAAAAAAACCAATTGATTTAATGTCTGGTATAGTTGAAATTAATGTTTCAAAATTTGCTATGGTATTTCTAAAAATATTTAGATTTGCTAATGTAAAAACTAAATTTGTTGCTTCATTATCTGTAAATAGTTTTTGAAAATTAATTTCATTAATGATTTCAACAACCTTAACAGCCTTTATTTCTATTTTCTCAATTTCTTCAAACGGAGTATTTAATGAGACTGTAAATAAAACATACCAAAAGAGAAATTATAAGTATAAGTTAGATTTAGAAACACCTACTATCGAAGCTGGACAATATCAAACTTTTGATAAAAATCAATTAGAAAATCTTTTATATGTTCCTTTAGGGGTTGCTTCTGAATCTAATGTTGAAGCAAATAATTACTTCAAACCAGGTAGAGCTCTTGTAAATGGTGATTCAGACAAAAATGGTAATCCAAAAGAAAATGATCCCCATATTTTAACAAGAGCGTCACTTCAATTACAAGTAGAATCATCATTATCCATCTCACCTTGAGATATAGTTTTAAATTCAATGCCTGATAGTCAAAGATCAAGAACTTTAGAAATTTCTAAAATGGCAATTTCAGAAATAGAAAAAACTCAAGATATTCATTTTGTAGAAAAAGTTGATATCACAGGCAAAAAATACAACTTTGAATTTGTAGGAACAGAAGCAAACCCACAAAACTATTTTAAATACATTGAAAATGAAAATGTTTCAACTGGTGGTAAATTCTGATATATGGTATGAAATGTTCAAACTCAAGAATATGATAGAGAAGCAATAACTACTTCTCAACATAGAGATTTATATAGAAAATTCTTAGTAGATGCTTATAAAAAAATTCCTTCTAATGATTTTTATATAGCGTTTAACGGTATTTTATTTAACAATCAAACAAACGAAAAATACACATATATTAATACTTCTTATAATGAAGAAAACAGTTTAAAAATTTATGGTTATAATAACAATTCTAAATATGTATCAATCCAAGATGAAAAAGGTGTTAATTTAATCGAATTAATGGAAAAAACACAGGTAATTAATGATGTTTATCCTATTTCTGTTAATTATGTATTTTTAAATAAAAACAACTTAAAACTCGGTGATACAATTGAATTAGAAGTTAAAAATCCTATTGATAGATATATAAGAATTTTAGAAGGAAATTCCTTTAGAAAATATAAATTTAAAATAGTTGGTATTATAAATACTTTCATTAATAGTGAGTTAGTTACAACAAGAAAAATAGCAAATCATTTAACTGGATTAAGTGAACTAGATCAAGATGGATTCAATGGTATTTTATCTAACGATGTTACTCCAGAGCAAACTATTGGTTCTGTTGGTTTATATGCAAATTCTGGATATTGATTTGGTGGAGACCTAATTAATATTGAGACAAAAGAACAATATGAAACAGCCTTTGCACAAATATATTCAAACAGCGATGATCAACCTGGTGTATTAAAAAATAATGGTTATAGTGATGAATTAATCAAAAAATTATTAACATTTAAAGAAAGAACAATTACTGATGTTGAAAATATCGATTTAAGCTATAAGAATATTACAAGTGATAAATTTAAGAGTGAAAACGCAACCTTAATTAAACAAGGTGTAAATAATTTCATCGACTTATATTCTAAAAATGTTTATAATTCGCTTTCTACAAATGTAGATGCTAAAGATATTCAAATAGGTTTTGTTAATAATATTGCTAATACAGTTTCAAAATTAACACTATCTATAGTTATTATTTTCTTTTTAGTTTCTGTTGTTATTCTAATTATGATTTCAAATATCATAATTACGGAGAACGAAAAAAACATTGCTATATTTTCAATCTTGGGATACAATAACAAAGAGAAAATAAAACTATTTTTTGGAATTTATTTACCTTTAATAATTGTTGCTACAATTATTGCTATTCCATTAGTTATTGGATTTATTGCTTTATTTAATGCGTTTTTAGTTTCATCTAGTTCTATTGCTCTAATACTTACTTTAAAATGATGACATGCTTTAACTGCAATAGGAATTTTATTCTTTGTTTATGGACTTACATCTCTTATTGCTTGAATTAATTTAAATAAAATTAAAGCTATTTATTTATTGAAAGGAAAATAATGACAGAAAACCAAAATAAGAAAGAACTAAAAGGTAAAATAAAAGAAGAAAATGCAGTTTTACTTACTAAAAAAGAAATAAAAAAAATCAAAAAAGCAAATAGTAAACCAAAGAAAAAACACAAAGATATGATCACACAAAATACAGAAAATAATATCATTGAAATTTTCGATGTTAAAAAATCTTATCTTTCTGGTTCGATAATAACTTCTGTTTTAAAAGGTGTTACTTTAAAAATAGAAAAAGGAGATTTTGCTGTTTTATTTGGAAAATCAGGTTCAGGAAAATCTACATTATTAAACATTATTTCTGGTTTAGATAGAGCATCAGAAGGTGAAGTGATTGTTGCAAATAATAATTTGACATATTACAACGATTCAAAATTAACAAAATTTAGAAGAGAAAATGTTAGTTTTATTTTTCAAAGTTATAATTTACTGCAAAACTTAAATGGTTATGATAACGTTGAAACAGGTGCATATTTACAAAAAGATAAAAAGAAAGTTTTAAATATTAATAACCTTTTTAAAGAATTTGAAATAGAAGAAATTAAATATAAATATCCTTCTCAAATGTCTGGTGGACAACAACAAAGAATTTCCATTTTAAGAGCGTTATCAAAAAATGCAGAAATCATTTTTGCTGATGAACCTACAGGTGCTTTAGATGAAAAAACATCAAGAGCAGTTTTAAAAATATTACAATATATTAATAAAACCTATGGAACCACAATTGTAATGGTTTCTCACGATCCGACAGTTGCTGAATTATGCAATAAAGTTATTAAATTAGCTTCTGGAAAAATAGAAGAAATAATAATAAATTCTAATCCTAAAGTTTTATAAATAAAAAATTCCTTTATATAAGATTTGTTCTTTTATAAAGGAATTTTCTTTATTTTAGAGATCGGATTCCAACTCTAAAATCAGGTCTCTGATTTGAATTGCTTTTTCTAAATCATCTTTAGCAATATATTCATTTTTTTGTTTTATTAGTGCTTTTATTATTTCTTCTTTTTCTTTTTTATCTTTGACTTTAGAAGATTTTTCTAAAGCATCAATTGTTTCAACTGATTGAATTGGATCAAAAATAGGTTTAATAATAGTTTTAGGAATAATGTTGTTCTTTTTATTATATTCCATTTGAATTTTTCTTTTTTCTTCATTATCTTTTAAAGTAGCTGCAATATTACTTGTAATAGAATCAGCAAATAAAATTGCTCTACCATGATCATTTCTAGCTACTCTACCAATCATTTGAATTAGTGCAGCTTTTGTTCTGGAGAATGAGTTGGTATCGGCTTCAAGAATCATAATTAAAGAAACCTCCGGTAAATCTATACCTTCTCTTAATAGATTAACTCCCACAACAACATCGTAAATTCCCTTACGTAATTTTCTTAATATGTCATTTCTTTCAAAAGTTTTGTGTTCAGAATGGATATAAGCTGATTTATAGTGTTTTTCTCTAAAATTAGATGATAACTCTTCTGCCATTCTTTTGGTTCCTGTTATGATAATAACTCTTTCATTATTTTTAATTTGATTATCAATTTCTTTATACATAGTTTCTAATTGATTTTTAGTTGATTTAATTTCAATTATTGGATCAACAAGACCAGTAGGTCTTATGATTTGTGTTGTAATTTCTCCGTGCGTTTTGTCAACTTCATAATCTGAAGGAGTAGCTGAAATATAAATAATTTGATTATCTATTTCTTCAAATTCTTCAAATTTTAAAGGTCTATTATCTAAAGCAGAAGGCAAACGAAAACCGTAATCTACAAGATTTCTTTTTCTTTGATAATCACCTTTATACATTGCTTGTAGTTGTGGAACTGTCATATGGGACTCATCGATAAAGATAAGTGTGTCTTTAGGTAAATAATCAAAAAGTGTATAAGGTTTTTCACCTTCTCTTCTATCATCCATATGTCTTGAATAGTTTTCTATTCCAGAGCAAAAACCAAATTCTTTTAATGAATCAATGTCGTTGCGAACTCTGTCATTCAATCTTTGTTTTTCAACTAATTTATTTTCTTTTTCAAAATAAGATAATCTTTCTTCTAATTCTGTTTCAATAGTTTTAACAGCTCTTTCAATTGTATCATTAGTTACTGTATAAGAGTTTGCTGGATAAATAACAAAATTTTTAACTTTTTTTGTAGTTTTTTTGCTTAATTTTTCTTGATAGACTATATTTTCAATTTCATCATCAAAAAAATCAATTCTAATAGTTAATTCTTCAGTTCATACAGGAAAAAGCTCTATAACATCTCCTTTAGTTCTAAATTTTCCTGGTTCTAAATCAATATCAGTTCTTTCATAACCTATTTTTGCTAGAGTTCTAAATAAATCACTTCTATTTAATTTCATTCCTACTTCGATATAAAATAGATTAGATTGATATTCTTTTGGATCAAGTGCTCCGTAAATTGAAGCAACAGAGGAGACAACAATTGTGTCTCTTCTAGTTACTAATGCATTGATAGTGGACATTCTCATAGATTCTAAATCTCAGTTTGTTTTGCTGGATTTTTCCGTATAAACATCTTTAGCTGGTAAGTAAGATTCTGGTCTATAGTAGTCAAAGTGAGAAACAAAATATTCTACTTTGTTTTCTGGAAACAAACTTTTCATCTCTGAAAAGAGTTGTGAAGCTAAAGTTTTGTTATGTGATAAAATCAGAGCTGGCCTATTTGTTTCTTTGATAACATTAGCCATAGTAAAAGTCTTTCCACTGCCTGTAACACCAAGTAAGACTTGATATTTTTTATTATTTTTTATTCCGTCGGAAAGTTCTTTAATTGCTTTTGGTTGATCGCCTTGAGGCTTATTTTTTGAAATTAAATTATACATATTATTTAAATTATAATTGGAAAATAAAATAATAGTGTAAAATTTAAACTATGAAAAAAATATTTTTATCTATAAGTCCATTATTAGTTTTACCTATCGTCGCTGTTTCTTGTGGTGACAATAATGCAAATACCAAACAAGGAGAGAATCTTGTAAATAAGAAAAATGATAAAGGAGAATTTGTTAATGTTATATTTGACAAAGAACATAAAACCTTTACATTAGACTTGAGTAAAGAATCCATTACAACTATATACACAGGAGCTTTTGCTGGTGAAAAAAGTAGAGAAATTTTATTAAGTGAAACAATAAAAAAAGATGGTGTTGATAACCAAGTTATCGTTTCTTATCATCTTAAAAAAATTATTTTTCCTCCAACTTTAGAAATAATTGAAGATTCAGCTTTCACAAATAGAACATTACCAACATCAAAAATAGATTATGAGTTGCAAGAATTAGATTTTTCAAAAGCAACTATTTTAAAAACAATAGGTAATTATGCATTTGAAACAAACAAAATAAAAGAAATTATTTTACCAGATTCAGTAACTTATATTGGAAAACAAGCATTTGCAAATAATCAAATTTCAAAATTTGTTATTTCAGAAAATTCTAATTTAAAATCAATAGGAATTTCAGCCTTTTTTAACAATGAAATTACTTCTTTAGATTTTAAATCAAATAAATTGGAGTTAATTTCAAAAGCAGCATTTGAAAGAAATAAAATAACATCAGTTCACTTTGTAGAACCATTATCAAAATTAATAATAAGTAAAGAAGCATTTAAATTAAATGATATAAAAACAAATAATATTAATGAAATTGATAAAGAAAAAGTAAGTATTGCTTCTGATGCATTTGACAAATCAAATTAGTTTTAAAAAATAAATTAAAAATATCAAACTTGTTAGTTTGATATTTTTGTTTTTATTTTTTGTCACCTTCTTTAAATATTTCAGAAGCAACACTCATTGTTTTAGCAACGTCACCTAAGTTAGGTGGTAAAATAATTTTAGTTGCTTGGCCGTTAGCTAGAACTCCAAGTTGTTCAATAGATTTTAAAGTAAGAATATTTTTTGTAATATTTGTTTGATTTAATAATTCAATTGCTTTTTGATCGGCTTCAGCTTTTAATACTTCAGCTGTTTTTTTAGCTTCAGCTTTTAGAATTTCTGATTGTTTATCAGCTTCAGCTTCAAGAATTTTAGCAGCTTTTTGCCCTTCAGCAAGAAGGATTTGAGAAGCTTTTTTTCCTTCTGCTTCAAGAATATTTGCTCTTTTTTCTCTTTCTGCTTTCATTTGTTTTTCCATTGCTGATTGAATTTCTTTAGGAGGGATAATATTCTTAATCTCTACTCTATGTACTTTAATTCCTCAAGAATCAGACGCTTCATCTAAAATTAATGTTAATTGAGAGTTGATAGTATCTCTTGAAATTAATGCTTCATCTAATTCTAATTCACCAAGTAGATTTCTTAGTGTTGTAGCACAAAGGTTTTCAATGGCTTTCATAGAATTTTCTGCTCCATAAACAAAGAGTTTAGGATCTGTAATTTCTAAAAAGACAACTGTGTCAACTCTTATTCCTGCATTATCTTTAGTAATAACATCTTGTTCTGGGAAATCTAAAACTTTTTCTTTAAAGTTTTCTCTTTTAACAATTCTGTCTACAAAAGGTAAAAGGAAATTTATTCCGTTTTTAAGTGTTTTGTTATATTTACCAAGTCTTTCGACTACAGCAAATTCAGATTGTGGAATAATTCTAATGCTTCTTATTAAAGTTATTATTAATAATATAATTATGGCAATAGCAAGAACAGAAACAACGATAATTCAAATCATACTAATTTTCCTTTTGAGTTGTTTTTTCTATGTAAAGGATATTTCCTTTTACAAATTTAACTTTTACTCAATTTCCTTTCTCTATTTTTCCTTGACCTTCAACTGAAATAGTTCTATAAAATTTACCATCAATTTTAATTTTTCCATAATTTTGAGTATCTTCTCCATATTCATAACTATCTTCAATTAAAATATTAGGTTTAGATTTAGTTAAACCTTGAATTCTTTCTACACCTATTTTGGTAGAATAAAGTCTATTTTTAAGTAATTTATATGTTGAAAAATAGATAATAATTCAAACAACAATAAAAGTAAGAATTTGAGCTATTATGCTTCAATAAACCCCTTTAGTTGCTAAAGCAATAATTAATGAAGGAATAGCACTTATACTTGTTAATGCTGTTCAAATTCCATTAGTAGCTAGTTCTAAAATAATAAAACTTAATATTATCAATAATCAAATTACTATAAAAATAATTTTTATTACATCTTGTGGCATATTAAAACAATTTAATTACTTAACATTTCTTTTTAAGTTGTGGAAAGTTTTTTCTCCATCGTATTCAGCTGCTTCAGCTAATTCTTCTTCAATTGCTAATAATCTATTATATTTTGCAACTCTATCTGTTCTTGATAAAGAACCAGTTTTAATTTGACCTGCATTTACTGCAACTGCTAAATCAGCAATTGTTGTATCTTCTGATTCACCTGAACGGTGTGATACAACAGCTGTAAATCCTGCTTTATGTGCTAATTCAATTGTGTCAAGTGTTTCAGAAACTGAACCAATTTGATTTAATTTAATTAAAATTGAGTTAATTGAACCTTGTGCAATAGCTTCTGATAAAATAGAAGCATTTGTAACGGTTAAATCATCTCCCATTATTTGGTGAGTTGAGCCAAATTTTTGATTAAATTTTTTAAATCCTTCTCAGTCTGATTCTGCAAATCCGTCTTCTACAGAAATAATTGGATATTTTGCAAATAATTTTCCATAGTATTCTACTAATTCATCTGTTGTAAATTCAACTTTATCAGTTAAACTTGCAAATCCTTCTTTTTTAGTTTCGATAGCCGCTTTTAATTTTCCAAAAGTATATTTTTTAGTTTTTGAATCATATAATTCTGATGATGCAGCATCTAAAGCAATAGCAACAGCATTTTCACCTTTAGTTGCTGGTGTAAATCCTGCAACTTTAATAGCTTCAACTAAAAAGTCTAAAGCTTCTTCGTGTGATTTTAAGTTAGGAGCAAATCCACCTTCATCACCAACTTGTGTTCCGTGTCCTGCTTTTTTTAATAATTTAGCTAAGTTGTGGAAAACTTTATTAGCCATTTGTAAAGCTTCTCTTATTGTTTTGGCTCCTAATGGCATAACCATAAATTCTTGGAAATCAATTGTATTTGATGCGTGTTCTCCACCATTAATAACGTTTAACATTGGAACTGGTAATTTTCTTGCGTTTGTTCCCCCAATATATTTATATAAAGGAATTTCTAATTCATCTGCTGCAGCTCTAAGAACAGCTAAAGATACCCCAAGAATAGCATTAGCACCTAAATTTTTCTTAAATGGAGTACCATCCAATTTAATCATTGCTAAGTCTATTTTTCTTTGATCTGTAACTTCCATTCCTAAAACAACAGGAGCAATTTTTTCATTAACGTTTTTAACTGCTTGCATAACTCCTTTTCCACCAAATCAGTTTGATGCAAAAGCGTTATCTTGATCTCTTAATTCTAAAGCTTCTCTTGTTCCTGTTGAAGCACCTGATGGAACAATGGCTGAACCAAAAGCACCAAATTCTGTTTTAACTTCTACTTGAACAGTAGGATTACCTCTTGAATCTAACACTTCACGAGCGTGAATGCTTGTAATTTTTGACATTTTTCTCCTTAATAAAATTTTTTATATTTAATAAAAATTATACATTAAAAAGAAATAAAAATATTTATATTTATCTAAAAAAAGAAAAAATCAAGAACAGATAAACAGTGAAAATTTGTTCTTGATTTTGATATTGAAAACGTAATATAATTTTCAAAATGGATTTTCAATTTTTTTATATTTTTAATTATTAAGATTAGTTATTATAATAACACTTTAAAAGATTTAAAAACTTAGAAAGGAGACTAAAATATAATAGGGGGTATACACAAAATAATCTAATAACAAGAATATAACAATAATAAAAAAATAAATACAATAATTTTAAATTTAATAAATGAAAATTTTTGGTTGATTACAACCATAAATAATTATATACCTAAAATAAAATAATTTGTTAAAAAAAAATCATTTTTTTCAAAAAAAGATAAAAAAATTTGAACTTTTTATTATTAATTCAGAAGTAAATTAATTAAAATATAATTAAATTAAATAAAAAGTATTAAATAAAAATAGTTTTGTTCCATAAAAGAAACTTAAAATATTTTGTAATTTTTAAATTAGCACTAAGATAATGCCTAAAAAGTCTAGTAAATTATTTTCAGATATAAAAACTTTTATTAAAGTAATATTTTTGTTAGTTAAAATGATTAAAACTTAAAAGCAGTCCAAAAAAAGCAATTATTTTTTTATTATATTATAACCAAAAAAACATTGCAAAATGATATAATTTAAAAAGATTTAAATAAATTTAAGTCAAAAATTAAAAAAGGATCAAAAGTATTAAAAAAAATGAAAAAAAATATTTTATTTATAACTGCAGTACCTGGTATATTAGTACCTATAACACTAACACAAACAAGCATTGCAGCAAATGAAGAAAAAAGAGTTGAATATAATCCACAAGTAAATTGATGATGATTTTTAGGTCCTTTGGGGGGTGCTATTGCAAATGTAGCAGAACTAAATAGAATAAATTCTGAAAATGAAAAATGAGAAAAAGAACACATAAATGAGTTACAACTTAAAAAAGAAACTGCTTTTTCAAGACAAAATAATAGTAAGTTTTCTGATTATGATTTAATTTTAGAAAAAATGGATAATTCAGGAAATTGAATACAAGTAAGTAGTTCTATTTCTAGTGATTCAAATGATGAATTGATAGAATATAATGTTACAGAATCGTCTAATTTTAGACTTGTTATTAAAAAGTATAAATCTTCTTTATTTGAAAATTCAATTGAGGATAATTTAGCATTTACTTATGTGGTTAAAAAATAAAAGAAAAATATTAATTAGTTTAAGTTTTCCGATGACATTTTCATTATTTTCTTGTGCTCAGAAAGAAATAAAAGAATATATTGAGCAAATTAAAGTAAAATCAATTTATTTTGAAAATCTCATTAAGATTAAACAAGACCAACAAAATATAAAAGCAAATAATAGTTTTATTTTTGATCAATTTAGAGAAAAATTATTTGAAAGCAAAGAAAATAATTTTAACTTTTTAAATGAAAAAAAATTAATAATAAAAACTATTGATGATTTTGATGAAAAAATTGTTAGTAAAATTAATGAATTATATGATAAATTCAATATAAATAATAGATTAACCAAAGAACAAATTACAAAAATGTTTGAACAAGATTTTCTTAATGGAAATAAATTAGAAAATGAATTAACACAAAACAATTTAATTTGCAAATTATTAATCAAAATGTCCCGGGGTATTTATTAATCAAAATGTCCTCTTTAGTAATATATAATAATAATTAAAATATTTACTAAAGGAGAATAGGGATGAAAAATACAGAAATCGAAATAACAAAGTGACAAAAAAAGAGAGCAAAAGAACTAACTTTTATTAGAAATAACATAGAAAAAACCAATAAAGAATTATCTAATTTATTAAATATCTCAGTCAAAACTGTCACTAGACATAGAAAATTAATTAAACAAAATGCTGGTAAATCAATTTATGTAAAACATAAAAATTCAAGAAATGATTATTCTAAAAAATATAAAGATGATTTTTTTGATCAATTTATTACTAAATATAATGATGAATTAAGAAACATAATAAATGAAAGAGCGATAACTCTTGGAATACCACTTAAATATTTCTATGAAGATGAAATGCAAAATATGAAAGAAAAACCTTCTTATTCTACTGTAATAAGAAGAACAAACCAACAATGTTTAATGACTCCTTATACAAAAAAGAAAACTAAAGCAGACATTAAAAAAAGAATTAGTGGAATTGAAAGCGGAAAAATAAAAGTAAAAATTTCCTACCATATTTTTGCAATTGCTAAAGAAAATGAATTAAGAGATTAAAATAATAACAGAAGAATTATAAGCAAAAATGCTTTAGAATTTGGTGAAATTGTTGAAATTGACGCTTGTTATGAATATTTTATTAAATCACTTGACCAAAAGATTTTTATTTATCACGCAATTGATGCAAGTTCAGGAAAACTTCTTGCTTTTTATGCTGATACACAAGAAACAAACAAAGGTTATATGAAATTACTTGAAATGCTTTTTGAAAAATATGGTTTTCCAAAACTAATTATTACTGATAAAAGAACAACATTTTTCAACTATATAAATCCTGAAACCAATATGGTTCAAGAGTTGAAAAATAGGGGTATACAGGTGTTTTGAGCAGCATTGCTACTCATAAACCTAATGTAGAAAGATCATTTAAAAGTTCTCAACAATTTTATCCTTTATATTTTTTCAAAAAAAATTTAAATCCATAGAAGATTTAAATTCAAATCACAATGATATTATAAACTCTTATAACGAGAATTTCAAGAAAAAAGTGACAAAAAATAATGTTTTTACAAAAGCACAGCCAGAACAATTAAGAATTTATCTCCCTATAAAAAGAAAATTCACAGCAAATTGTTTTAGAATCGACAAGAAATATTACACATTAGACAAAAATACTTTTGAAAAAACATTTGGAATTCCTAATACGGAATTTGTTGCTGTTTTAGATAGTGATTTAAATATAAAAATTAGAATTGGAAATGAAATATGAACAACAAGAGAGATGGATGAAGAATTTAGCAGAGAGAACAAAAAAGAATACGATTTTGAACTTTTAGAAAAGAAAGAAATTGAAAAAATAATAAAAGACACTAAAACTCGCGGACAAAGTTTTTATAAAATGATTGACAAAAAAATTTCAACCAATAAAGAAAAATTTGATTACAAAGAATTTGAATTATTACAAAAATTTATAACTTTAAATGAAAAAATTTTAAATAAAATGGAACAGTGATACGATAATGATTCCAAGGATACAAGATAAGGCGACGAAGTCGGTGCAATCTTGTTTGTGCCTTTTGCTCTTTTTGGCGAAAAAGAGTGCCCCCCTTAATTGCAATTAAGGGGCGGGGGGTTAAAAAAACTCAGCCTTTTAGAGGTTGAATTCATCAAAAAATTAATGTGAAATTTAATTTTTTGATATCATTATTTTAATTGAAATAATTATTATTTTCATATCGCTAAAAAAAGGACATTTTGATTAATAATTTACAAATGTAAGCGTTCTTATCTTGCCCTTCAAAGGGTGCGCGCGAACGCGTGCGTGTAATTTTACTTTGTAAAATTTGATTAGATCAGCGAAAAAATTGATGTGCATGCACAGCAAAAAAACAAGGTAAAAATAGTATAAAATTCGATTAAAAAAAATAGCTAAAATTGAAAAATAAAAACTGCTTTCAAGTGGAAGCAGAAATATTTATTTTGAGAATTTTGGGAAAATTTATTGAAAGGTGTTGAAAATGTGATACAATTAAGTTATCATTAGGTTGGTTTAGAAATTACCACCTAAATTCCTACGCTATCTTAATTTTATGTTTTTTGGTTTGTTTTTTCATAAAGTTTTTTAGCAGTTTCTAATTTTTTAGTCATAAAAAAATTTCTCCTTATAAATATTTTAGTTTAAATATTTGCTATTGAGAAATTTTTACACAAAATGTGTTACGGTCCTCAATTAAAGGTATTAAAAATAGAAAAAGGTATTAAATTACCTTTTTCTATTTAAATTATTCTTCCTTAACATCCGCTTTAAAAGAGTCATTATCTTCATTTGAAGCGTTTGCTTGTGAATTAGCACTTTGTTGTGCAAAAGCTTGAGCAGCTTGTTCTATTTGGTCTAATTTTGTTTTTAATTCATCAATTTTTTCTTCTTTTAATAAAGTTTTTAATTCTTCAATTTGTTTTGTTAACATTTCTTTTTGAGAATTGTCAATTTTATCTCCTTGTTCAGTTAAGGATTTTTCTAATTGTGAAATTAATGTTTCTGCTCTAACTGTTGTTTCTACTTTCTCTTTTTTCTTTGCATCTGCTTCTCTGTTTTCTTCGGCTTCTTTTATCATTTTTTGAATTTCTTCTTCAGATAGTGTAGATGTATTTTGAATTGTTATTGTTTGTTCTTTGTTTGTTTTTTTGTCTTTTGCTGTAACTTTTGTAATACCATTAACATCGATTGAGAAAGAAACCTCAATTTGTGGTACTCCTCTTGGAGCTGGTTCGATTCCTGATAAGTTAAATGTTCCAAGAACTTTATTATCTGCAGCCATTTGTCTTTCACCTTGAACTACAGAAATTGTAACTTCTGGTTGATTATCAGATGCAGTTGAGAAAATTTGTGACTTAGTTACTGGAATTGTTGTGTTTCTTCGGATTAAAGGAGTTGCAATCCCACCCATTGTTTCAATACCTAGTGTTAAAGGAGTAACATCTAATAATAAAACATCATCAATTTCTCCTGCAAGCACTCCACCTTGAATAGCTGCACCAATTGCTACAACTTCATCAGGGTTAATGCTTCTATTTGGTTTTTTACCTAATGTATGTTCAATCATTGTTTGAACAGCAGGGATTCTTGTAGAACCACCAACTAATAAAATTTCATCTAAATCTTTAGCTTCCAGTTTAGCTTCTTTTAAGGCATCCATAATTGGTTTTCTTGTTTTATCTACAAGATAAGCAGTCATTGCTTCAAATTCTGATCTTTTTAGTTCTAATTCTACATTTATTGGACCGTTTTCAGAAACTGCTAAAAATGGTAATGAAATTGTAGTGATTGATTGTTCAGAAAGAGAAATTTTTGCTTTTTCTGCTTCTTCTTTTAATCTAGCCATTGCCATTTTGTCGTTTGTGGCATCATATTTATATTCACTTTTAATTTTTTCTAAAAGTCATTTAACAATTTCATGGTCTCAATCATCTCCACCAAGTCTATTGTCTCCACTTGTAGAAAGTACTTCGAATGTTCCTGCTGCTAAATCAAGAACAGAAACGTCAAATGTTCCTCCTCCTAAGTCATAAACAAGAACTTTTAATTCTTTATCTGTTTTGTCAAGTCCAAAAGCAAGAGCAGCTGCTGTAGGTTCATTTATTATTCTTAAAACATCTAATCCTGCTATTTTTCCAGCTGTTTTGGTAGCTTCACGTTCTGCGTTATCAAAATAAGCAGGAACAGTAATAACTGCTTTTGAAACCTTTTTGCCAATTTTTTTCTCCGCATATTCTTTTAAATAAGAAAGAATCATTGCTGAAATTTCTTCTGGTTTGTATTCTTTTCCATTTGCTTTTACAGTTTTGCTTGTCCCCATTAATCTTTTAATAGAAGCAATTGCATCTGGATTTGTTTCTAATTGTCTTTTTGCAATTTCTCCAACAATAATATCTCCATTTTTAAAAGAAACTACAGAAGGAGTTGTTCTTTTTCCGTTAGGATTTTCTAAAACTATAGGTTTTTTATCTTCAATTATAGAAACAACAGAGTTAGTTGTCCCTAAATCTATTCCTAATACTATTTCTTTTGCCATATTTATTCTCCTTTTTAATAAGTGATTTTTTTTTATTTATGAAAACATTATAGCATATTTTTTAGCACTCACAAGTAAAAAGTGCCAAATTTTTAAATTTATAAAAAAATTAAGTTGGAACTCAACTTTTATTTTGACAAATTTTTTGTTCTCACTAGATGTTTTTTAATGTTTTCTTCAAATTTTTCTTTGTTTGTTGTTATATCGATAGTTTCTGTAATATATTTATTTTTTGGATTAGAAAAAAACTTATATAAATTTAAATCAAAGAAAATTTTTCCTCATTCAAATTCTTTGTCGCATGTAGGGCAAAGTAAAAAACCATTACATCCTTCAACAATCAATTTATTAGCATTATCGAAAGAAATTTTATTATTTTTAAATTCATTTTTTACATCCGAAACTCTATGTATATGTGCTGAAATTAAATGTTCTGAAAATTGATAACCACAAACTAAACATTTATCTGGATTTAAATTATTTTCACAATATCAAATTTTTATATTTTCTTTAAAAAGAGGTTGATTTCTTTTTAAGTCTTCTTCAGAGTGGGTTATATCAAAAATAGGTTGAGAAAAGATTGGCTGTTTATTTACTTCAAAATTATTTTGTTTTAAAATTTTTAATAAATTTTGCTTAATTTCAAATAATTTTTCGTTTGTTTTTAAAATTAAAAGTTTTTTCTTAATATCTTTATCTTTTTCAAATATTTTATTGATTACTATTGCACTGATTAAAGAATCTGATGCATTAGCTCCATCAAATTTAGCATATAGTTTAATCTCTTTTTTTAACTCATCATACTCAATATAACTTGATAAATTTCTTTTATTTTGCCTTTTTAAATTTTCTTTTTCTAATTGAAAATGTTTTATATTTTCAAATTTAGTATTCAAATTATTCTTTTGTCTTGCTGTTAAACTATAATTAATTTTTATGCCCAAAGTACTAAAAATTTTAAAATCTTTTAAAATTGTTTTTGGGAATTCTTCAATATATAAAAACAAATCTAAAGGATGTAATAAACAAGGACATAAATTTGGTTTCTTACCAAAGTTATGTCCTTGTTTATATAGAAATGTTTTTTATGTTTAAAACTGGAAATGTTTTTACAAAGTAAAATAAAATTTTAAAACTTTTAATAAATCTTTAACTTTACAAATATAATTAAATTTTCGCCTTTTAAGTTTTTAAAAAAGCAGTTTTCTTATATAATTAAAATTAATATGGAAACTTCAATGTATAAATCACTAATTTCAATTAAAGAAAAATATAATGAATTAAATAAAATTTTATTAGATGAAAAAACAATGAGTGATATAAAAAAATACACTCAAATTGTTAAAGAAATTTCTTCAATCAAAGACATAGTGGAAACATTTGACAAATATTTAGCATTTGAAACCACTATAAAAGAAGCTAAATTTCTTCTTGCAGAAAAAGATGCAGAAATTATTGCTTTTGCTAAATCTGAAATAACAAACTGTGAAGAGCAAATGCCTATTTTAGAAAAAGAACTTATTATTTTATTATTGCCAAAAGATGAAAATGATGAAAGAAACGTTATTATGGAAATAAGAGGGGCAGCTGGCGGCGATGAAGCAAACATTTTTGCTGGTGACCTTTTTAAAATGTACAATAAATGAGCTGATTCAAATGATATGACAGTAAAGGTTCTTGATTCTACATTTGCTGTAGCTGGAGGTTTTACTCAAATAGTTTTTTCAATTAGTGGTGAAAAAGCATATTCAAAACTTAAGTTTGAGTCAGGAGTTCATAGAGTTCAAAGAATTCCAGAAACTGAAACTCAAGGTAGAGTTCACACTTCAACTGCAACAGTTACTGTAATGCCTGAAGCAGATGAAGATGTTGAAATTGAAATTAATCCAAACGATATTAGAGTAGATACTTTTAGATCTTCTGGTGCAGGTGGTCAATCCGTTAATACAACAGATTCTGCTGTAAGAATAACACACATTCCTACAGGTGTTATTGCTACTTCTCAAGATGGAAGAAGCCAAATAGCCAACAGAGAATTAGCAATGAAAATTTTAAAATCAAGACTTTATGACTTAGAAATTAGAAAAAAACAAGAAGTAGAAGGTGCTTTTAGAAAATTAGCTGGTTCTGGTGCAAGAAGTGAAAAGATAAGAACTTATAATTATCCACAAGATAGAATAACAGATCATAGAATTGGTTTTTCTACATCTTTAAAAAATGTTATAGCAGGTCAATTAAACCCAATTATCGAAGCTTTATTAGCAGAAGAACAAGCAGAAAAGATTCAAAATGCAGGACTTGAGTAAAAGAAGAGAATCTTTATTACGAGAAAAAATAAGAAATAATTTACCATTAATAATTACTAAAGAAGAAGAAAATAAATTAAAAACTTCAATGCCTATTCAACAAATTATTGGTTTTGTTCAAATGGACAGACTAAAATTTTTAATTACAGACGATAAGGTTTTAATCCCAAGATATGAAACAGAAGAAGTTATTAATGAATCTTTAAAATTTTTGAATAAAAATTCTAAAGTTTTAGATATGTGTGCAGGATCTGGTTTTATAGGATTAACCATTTTTGATGAGATAGGTTGTGAAGTGACTTTAGTTGATAATGATGAAAATGCTATAAGTAAAATTTTGACTAATATAAAGGAAAATTGTTTATTTTCTTCAAAAATTAAAGTAATTAAATCTAATCTATTTCAAAAATTAGATCCGAATGAAAAGTATGATTTAATTATTTCTAATCCCCCATATATACCTGAAAATATAAAACTTGATAACTCTGTTTTAGAGTGAGAAAATAATAATGCATTATTTGCTAAAGAAGATGGAAACTACTTTTATAAACAAATTATTAATGATGGTAAATCTTTTTTAAAAAAAGACGGAATTCTTATATTTGAAATTTCAGATTGAAATTTAGATTATTTTAAGTCTCTTGAAAATTTAAATATAGAAATAAAAAAAGATATTAACCAAAAAAACAGAATAGTTATAATTAAAAAAGGAGAAAAATGATAGCTTACATAATAACTTTCTTGGCAATTCTTGTAGCAACAATTTTAGCAATTTTAATCACTTTTATTAGATATCAAAACATAATTAATTTAAAAAATATAGATTTAGAATTATGAAAAAAATTTCTTATTACAAATAAAAAAATTTCTTATTTTGATATTATCTACTTATTTTTTGAAATTATTTGTTTAATATTTGGAATAGGTTTTTTGATTATTGATTTTTTTAAATCTAAAACTATTAATATTAATGCTATATTATTTCTTGTTTTTATTGCGTATATCTTGTTTTTAACTTTTATTTCATTTATAGTTTATAAAATAAAATTAAAAAAAGAAAAGAAAAAAGCAAATTGGGATCAAATTGAAGTAAATCAAAATGACTTAGCTTATTTTGAATAAACAGGGACATAAATTTGGGACACCAAATTTATGTTTTTATTTAAGGAGAAAAATGTCAAAACAATTAAAACCAGAAGAATGAAAATATTGAATTAAAAAATATTTAGCTAATTGTGAGAAAATGAGAAATTTAGATTTATTTTGAACCGAATATTTTCATTTTAGAAAAACAGAACCAACTAATTTTAAAAAAATGTTTTTTAAAGAAAAAGTTAAACTTTATAATTTAGGTATGAATTTAGAATCTCAAACAGGAAAATCACCTAAGAAAAATAAAGGCGTTGGAAGAAAAATCTTAACACCAGAAGAAGAGAAAAAAATTTGGGATAGTATCCCAAGAGAAATTTTAATTAAATCCATAAAAATTTATCAAGATGTTTTACCTAAAGAAGTTTTTGATGAGATTTTTAATCGTGTTGTAAAAGAACATGAAGAAGAGCAAAAAAAGAAAAAAAAGAAGCAAGAAATTTTAGAAAATTTCTCTTCACTATGAAAATTTCTAAATCAACTTTTTACAGAAACAAGAATAAAAATGTTGAAGCAAAAGAATTGAATCAAGAAGAAAAATTGATTTATGAAGGTTTTACTGAAAATAACTGTTTGTATGGAAGAAAAAGACTTGAAGTTTTTATCGAAAAAAAAACATAAAATAAAGATAAATTACAGGAAAATAGGTAGAATTATGAATAAATTAAATTTATTTTGCATAGTTAGAAAAAAATCCAAAAGAAGAGAAGATAAAAATACTTAAGTAAAATTTGAAAACATAATTAATAGAGATTTTCAAGGAAAAAACAACAATATTTTTGCAACAGATGTTTCTTATATAATCTCTCCTAAAGATGTATTTGATTCTAATCATGTATATTTTTCAGCAACAATTCATCACAAAACTAAAAAGATTGTTTCTTGAAATTTATCAAGAAATAATGATTTAAATTTGGTTATAGAACATAATAAAGATTTAAGTTTTAATGAAAAATGAATTATGCATACTGATCATGGAAGCGTTTATTCTTCTAATAAATTTGTAGAAATTATTGAAAAAAATAATGGAATAATTTCAATGTCAAGAGTTGGTAATTCATTAGATAATAGAGAAATTGAATATTTCTTTTCTAATATAAAGAGCGAATGTTTATCACACATTAAAATTAAAAATTTAACTTTTAATAATTTAAAAGAAATGATTAATAATTATATAAATTGATATAATGAAGAAAGACCACAATCAATTTTAAATTGAAAAACCCCAAATGAAATTTGAAATTCTTGAATTTCAAAGTAAAAAAATTTTACCAGTGATATCACTGGTAAAATGTGTCCCAATAAATTGTCCCACTTTAGAAAAATATTTAAGTAAAGATTTTTATTTTGAAGAAAATGAAGTCGTTGAATTTTATAAAAAAGAAGAAAATATTTCTTTTAAACTTTTAAATTATATAGATCGAAATAAAATAGATTTTAATGAAAAAATAAAAGATGAAAAAGAAAAATTTATTAATATAATAACTTGTACTTTTTGATTTTATAATAGATTATACTTTGGAAAATCTTACATAAAAGTTAATGATAAAAAAATTTATAAAAACGATAAAGATTTTTATCCCTTTATTCTTTGATATTCAATAAATTTTTATTTAAATAAGAATTGAAATAATTAAACAAAATTAGCAAACTTTTAAAAAGGAAGTTTGCTTTTATCTTGAAAATAAATAAAGAAGTTTTATTGCATTTATTCTATTTTTTTAAAAAATAAAATATAATATTTATAATTAATAACTAAGGAGAAACAATGAAAAAAATAAGAACTAGATATGCGCCAAGTCCAACAGGATATCTTCATATCGGTGGAGCAAGAACAGCTTTATTTTCATACTTATTTGCTAAGCATTATGGTGGAGAATTTGTTTTAAGAATTGAAGATACTGATGTTTCGAGAAATATTGAAGGAGGGGAAGAATCACAATTAAATAATCTAAAATGATTAGGGATTATTCCAGATGAATCACCCATAAATCCTAATTCAAAATATGGAAAATATAGACAAAGTGAAAAACTTGAGAGATACAATGAATTAGTAGATTGATTAATTTCTAAAAACCTTGCTTATAAAGCATATGATACTTCAGAAGAGTTAGAACAACAAAGACAAGATCAAGAAAAACAAGGGATTTTTAGTTTTAGATACGATAGAAATTGACTAAAAATTTCCAAAGAAGAAAAAGAAAGAAGAGATAAAAATAAAGAATATTCAGTAAGATTAGCTCTTAAACCTAACAAAGATTACGCTTGAAATGATATTGTAAGAGGGTCAATTTCTGTAAATTCAAATGATATTGGTGATTGAGTAATAAAAAAATCCGATGGATTTCCAACTTATAATTTTGCAGTTGTAGTTGATGATCATGATATGGAAATTACCCATGTTTTAAGAGGAGAAGAACATATTACAAATACACCTAAACAACTTTCAGTATATGATGCTTTTGGTTGAGAAACACCAGAATTTGGACACTTAACAATAATTACTAATATGGAAGGAAAAAAACTTTCTAAAAGAGATTTAAGTTTAAAACAGTTTATTGAAGACTATAAAAATGAAGGATATGTTTCTGAAGCTATTTTTAACTTCTTAGCATTACTTGGATGAACAAGTGAAGACGCACAGGAAATATTAAGTCACAAAGAATTAATTGAAAAATTCGATGAAAATAGATTGTCTAAATCTCCTTCAAAATTTGATATTAAGAAAATGGAATGATTTTCTAAACAATATATGAAAAATCAAAGTAACGCTATTTTAAAAGAACAATTACAACTAAATAGTGATTCTGATTGAAATGAATTATTTGTAGAAACATATAAACAAAGTGCCGCTACTTTAAATGAAATTAAAAATAATTTACTGATTTACAAGTCTCCAAAAAAATTAACAGAAACATTTATAAAGGAAAATCCTGTAAATTTAGAAGTTATCTCTGTTTTTTACAGTCATTTAAGTAAGTTAGATTTTTCAATTGATAATATTCAAAAAGCAATAGACTTAACAAAAGAACAAACAAAATTATCTGGAAAAAATTTATTTTTACCAATTAGAATTGCTTCTACACTTGAACAACATGGACCAGAACTAGCAAAAAGCATTTATTTATTTGGAGAAAACGTTGTTAAAGAGAGATTGAAAAAATGACTATAAAATTTGTTTCAACAATTATCAAGGATGATGATAAAAAAGTAATTGAATTTATTTCTCCTTTAGAATTAGATAAATGAGAAGAATTTGATGCATTTATTTTTAAAGATCCAAATACAAATATTGCTATAAGAATTGAAGTTTCAAAAAACAAAGTTAATATTTTTCAAAGTCATGCAACTGTTAATTTAGAGTTAAATAAAGAAAAAGTATGTCCTTTTAAAACTGAATATGGTGAGTTAGATTTCATTTATAAAATGACAAAATTAGAAAGAGAAGAATATTATATTTCCTTTTATTACGATTTATTTTCTGCTAAAGAAGAATTCATTTCAAGTTTTCAAATAGAATTATTTATAAATAGATAAAATGAAAAAATGAATTAAATGATTTTCTTTTCTTTCTTTACCTTTGGTTTTTACTTCATGTGGTTCAAAACAAGCACATCAAGAACCTATTACAAAGCAGACGCATCAGGAACAACCACCAAAAGAGAATGTTAACCCTTCTGTTCCAAACAATGATGAAAAAGAGCAAAAAGAATACAAAAAAAATATTGATTTAAACAAAAAAACAGATAATAATCAAGAATTATCATTTGATAAAATAAGAATTGGTCATTGAAATATTTTAAATCACACAGGAAAGCAAGATTGAAAAAATGAAGCAATAGCAAAAATTATTAATCACGAAAACCTTTCCTTAGTTGGTTTAACTGAAGTTACAATTGATAATGAGAATAATGAACTTGCTGTTTCTAAGATAATTGAAAAATTAAAAGAATATGATCCTGATGGAGATTGAAAATATTTATTAAGTCCTAAATTATTTGGTAAAGGTAAAGAATCACAGCAAGAATATATAGGTATAGTTTATAAAAATAAGTTTTTAGAACCGATTCCATTTGCTGGATATCAAAATAATAAAAACCCTTATTTAGGGATTCCTTATCCAAATCCAGAATTTACTTCTTACTTTAATAAAAAAGAAAAAACTGTTTATGCAAGACCACCATATGGAGCACATTTTAGAGTTAAAAATGAAAAACATAACGATTTTACCATAGTATTCTCTCATTTTGATTCTCCAGGACAAAAAAAAGGTGTTGAACCAGCAGCGAGCAGTTATTCCGGTCAAGGTCAATTTGAAATAAATGAAGCTAAAGAGCTAAAAAATGTTTTAAATTGATTTGATTTACAAGATGGTAAAAATAACGATATTTTCTTTATGGGAGACACAAATATAAAGGAAAATAACGGAGCAAAAGCATTTGACTTAACAATTAAAGTAGGATATAAAACATTACTTGATTGAAATTTAGATACAAGTCTTGGTAAGACTAATAAGTGATCACAACCATATGATAAAATCCTTTATAAAGGTGATTTAAAAACTTCTAACGCTCAAAGATTTGATATATTTTCTGTTTTTGAAAAAAATATTATTGAAGAAAAAGAATGAAAGAAAAAAGTTGATAAAAAACCTTCAAAGGATACCTTACAAAATTGAATTTTAAAAATTAGCGATCACACTTTAGTTTATACAGATTTAGATGTATCAAAAGATGATATAGATGAATAATAATATACAAAATTTTAGCACTCTAATATAAAATGTGCTAAAATTTTATTTATGAAAAAAAGAGATTATTATGAAGTATTAGAAATAAATAAAAACGCAACGGATAAAGAAATAAAAATAGCTTATAGAAAATTAGCTATGAAATATCACCCAGATAAAAATAAAGAAACAGATGCAGAAGAGAAATTTAAAGAAGTAAATGAAGCATATGAAGTTTTATCAAATCCAGAAAAAAGAGCACAATATGATCAATATGGTCATGATGCTTTTGATCCAAATGCACAAGCAGGTTTTGGTGGATTTGGAAATTTTGGTGGATTTAGCGGATTCAGTGACTTTTTTGGAGATATTTTTGGTGGATTTGGCAGAAGAAAATCAAGAGAAAATTATCCAGAAGATGGTTCAGATTATAAAATTGAATATTCAATAAGTTTTCTTGAATCAATTTTAGGAACAAGTATAAAGAGAAAATTCGATAAATATAGCACATGTAATAATTGTCACGGTAGTGGTGCAAATTCTACAGCAGATATTAAGAAATGTAGTACTTGTGGTGGAACAGGAAGTGTTACAAAAGTTATTAAAACACCTTTTGGAGCCATTCAAAATAGTGCAACTTGTTCTGATTGTTCCGGTAAAGGGAAAAGAATTCAAAAATTATGTAAATTATGTTCCGGTAAAGGAATTGTAAAAGAAAGTAAAGAGTTGACAGTTTCTATTCCTGCAGGTATTAAGGAAGGGCAATCTGTAGTTTTAAATGGATATGGTGGTCCCGGATTAAATGGTGGGCAAAATGGAGATTTATATATAGAAATAACTGTTAGAGATCATATACATTACACAAGAGTTGGTGATGATATTCATTTAACTGTGCCAGTTTCTGTAATTGATATTATTTCTGAAAATCTTATCACAATTCCAACACCATATGGAAATGAAGAGATTAGAATGAATAATTCTTATAAATCAGGTGATGTATTAACTGTAAAAAATAAAGGTTCTAAAAATCCAAAAAATAATTCTTATGGAAACTTAAAAATTCACTTACAATTATATGTTCCAAAATTATCAAATTCAGAGAAAAAAGCAATGGAATCAATTTTTTCAGGTGTAAAAGATGATCGAAAAAATAAATGATTGAAAGATTTTGATTAATGAATGAAATTGACAAATATAAAGATGTATTTATTACTACAACGGATACCGTTGTTGGCATAGGTATTCCTGTAAAAACAAAAAAAATAGATCTTTTATATGAACTTAAACAAAGAGATATAAATAAAAAAATAATAATTTTAGTTGCTTCTATAGAACAAGCAAGAGAATTTTGAGAATGAAATTCACAAGCAGAAGAGTTGGCTAAGAAATTTTGACCCGGAAATATAACTTTAATTGTTAATAATCAAGGTTTTAGAATGCCAAATCAAAAGGGATTACAGACATTTTTGGAAAAAACTGGTCCTTGTTGAGTAACGAGTGCAAATATTTCTGGTCAAAAAAATTTAACTATAAAAGAAGCACAAAAAGTTTTTAATAAAATAAAACAAGTTTATAATTTTGGAGAAGGAAGCAACGAACCTTCACAAATTATAAAAGTAGAAACATTGGAAAGATTAAGATAGTATGGAAAAAATTAGAGTAGCATTCGCAAGTGATCATGCTGGTTATGATTTAAAAGTAAAAGTTTTAGAATATGTAAAATCCAAAGGATACGAAGTAGAAGATTTAGGCCCTTTTAACGGAGTAGAATCAGTATCCTATGCAACATATGGTAAAAAACTTGGAAAATACTTACAAAGCAAAAAAGCAGACATAGGAATGGGTTTTTGTGGAACAGGACTTGGAATTTCATATGCTTTAAATAGATTCAAAGGAGTTAGAGCAGCAAGAATTACAAATGTTAACGATGCTTATTTAGCAAAATTACACAATAACGCAAATGCAATTGCTTTAAGTGGTAGATTTACAACTTTTGAAGAAGCAAAAAAAATGGTCGATGAGTATTTTGAAACTAAATACGAAGGCGGAAGACATCAAGCAAGAATTGATGAGTTAGATAAATTAGATTAATTTTAATTTAAAAAAAGCAAAATATGGTAAAATTTTAATTGCAATATTTATATTGCCTTAGTGGAAGAGAAATCGTTATTACCACCAAGAGAAAGAAAGGAAGCTCGCAATGGCAAAAGAAATAGTTCGTGTTGCTAAATTGCAATTTAATGCTGGACAAGCTAAACCTGGTCCTGCATTAGCTGGTTTAGGTATTGTTATGCCTGAATTTACAAAGCAATTTAACGATCAAACAAGAGATAGAGGGAGCGAACCAGTTCCTGTAGCTATCACAATATATAAAGATAAATCATTTGATTTTAAATTATTCACTTCACCTGCTTCATATAAAATTAAACAAGCAGCTAAAATTCAATCAGGTTCTTCAAATTCTAAAACTAAAATTGTTGCTACAATTACTTTAGAACAATTAAAAGAAATAGCACAATACAAATTAGTTGATTTAAACACAGATTCATTGGATAAAGCTATGCAAACAATTGCAGGAACAGCTAAAAATATGGGTGTTTTAGTTGAAGGTTGAGACGATGTTGTGGCTGCTAAAAAAGAAGCTGAAAAACAAGCTAAAGCAAATGCAAAAGCTGCTGCTTCAGCTGCTAAATTAGAAGAAGATGCAAAAGCTGCTGCAGAAAATAAAGGTTTTGTAGATGCAGAAGTTATAAAAGAAAAACAAGAAAGTGAAGAAAACTAATATGAGAAAAATTGGTAAAAAACTTCAATCTGCAAGAGAACTTGTAGAAAAAGATAAAGTTTATTCTTTAGAAGAAGCAATGGAGTTAGTAAAGAAAACTTCATATGCAAAATTTGATGCATCAGTAGATTTAGCAATTAGATTAAATTTAGACACAAGAAAAGCAGACCAACAATTAAGAGGTGCTGTTGTATTACCTAACGGAACAGGAAAAAATATTAGAGTTTTAGTAGCAACAGATAATCCTGATATGCAAAAATCTTCAAAAGAAGTAGGAGCAGATTTAGTTTATACAACAGGTGAATTAGAAGAAGCTTTAAAAAATGATTTATTTGATTTTGATGTAATGGTAGTTGATCCAAAAATGATGCCTGTTTTAGGTAAATATGGTAAAAAACTTGGACCAAAAGGATTAATGCCTAACCCAAAAACTGGAACAGTTACTCCTACACCTTCAAAAGCTGTAGAAGAACTTAAAAAAGGTAAAGCAAACTATAGAGCAGATAAATCTGGTATTGTTCACTCATTAATTGGAAAAACTTCAATGAGTGCACAAGCATTAGCAGAAAATGCACAAACATTAATTTCATTAATTAAAAAATTAAAACCAAGTGTAGTTAAAGGTGCATATATTTTAAACTTAACAGTTTCTGCTTCTATGGGACCTTCAATTAAAATCAAGTTTGATTAATAATATACAGAAATTTCCTATAAATTAGGAAATTTTTCTTTCTTATTTTTTTAAAAATACATTATAATAATTGATATGATTCAATGATTCCCAGGCCATATGGCAAAAGCGATGAAACAAATACAAGAAAAGCAAGTTTTAGCAGACTTGTTTTTAATTGTTTTAGATGGTAGAGCTCCAATAAGTAGTTACAATGAAGAATTTGATAAAATATCTCCTTCTAAACCTAGGTTGTTTGTAATTACAAAAAGCGATATGTCAGATAAAAGCAAAATAAATAAAATTTTATCAAGATTTAATAGTGAAAATTCAAAAGTAATTTTTGTTAATTTAAAAGAAAATAGCAGCAAAAAAATAATTTTAAAAGCTATTAACGAACGATTAGAAGAGAAGAGAAAAAAAGATTCTGCAAAAGGTTTACTAAAACCACGATTAAGAGTTTTTATTATGGGTGTTCCTAATAGTGGAAAATCTACATTAATTAATTTAATTTCAAATGCAAAAACTAAAGTTGGAGATATGCCAGGAGTAACAAAAGGACAACAGTGGATAAATGCAGGTGATATACAATTATTAGATACTCCTGGTATTTTATGACCTAAATTTCAAGATGAATTAATAGGGATTAAGTTGGCTATAATTGGTTCAATTAAACCTGAAATAATACCAAAAAAAGATTTTTTTAATTTCGGTTATAAACTTCTTTCTGAATATTATCCAAATAAAATTATCGACTTAGGTTTAACTCCTTCAACAGATGAAACAGAAATTTATAATAATTTATACAAACTAGGCAAAATTAAACTTTTTTTAACTAAAAATAATCAACCAGACTTAGAAAAAACTATGCAATGATTTATAATATATCTACGAAAACTTACAAATGTTACATATGATTAGAAAGGGACTATGAATAATAAATTACTTGTTTTAGTTCAAGATGATTTTCAAGATTTTGAATTAACTGCTGTAACTACAACTTTAGAAAGAGCAAAAACTTTTTCAGAAATAATTTTTTATAACAATAATGAGTCAAGAGAATATATAGGGCAACATAAAATTGTAAAAATACAAACTAAAAAAGAAATTGATTTAAGTGAATTTTCAGCTATTTTTATTCCAGGTGGTAAGGGAGCAACTTATTTAAGAAAAGATCTTAAAAATTTAAATATAGTTAATCATTTTTTAGAAAATAAAAAATGAATTTTTGCTATTTGCGATGCACCTAACGCCCTTTTTGAAACAAAAATTTTTGATGATAAAACCGAATATGTAGGTTTTCCAAATCAATCTAAAAAAGGGAAAAAATTCCAAGACAAAAACATAGTGCATTTTGATAAAATCATAACTGCTAAAAGTGCTTTTTATTCATTGGAATTTTCACTAAAAATAATTGAAATTATTCAAGGACCTGAAGTTAAAAAACAAATTTTAAAACAACTAACAGGATAAAAAATAAACAGAATTTTTATAGTTTTAAATTAAAATATTTTAATAGGATAACTATCGATAAGAAATACGAAAATTTAATTTCAATATTTTCTTAAAAAACCAAAAAGTGTCAAAAATATTAGGAAAATTGCCCTATTTTTCCTAATTTTTTCCTTTTTTTATGATTTTTTTAAAAATATTTAAAAATTATAATGGGTAGAATATTAAAAAATTACCCAAAAAAGGAGAAAAAAATATGGCAAAATTACATAGAATCATTACTTTCGTAGAGAAAAGAAAATTTATGGAATTAATTATCTTAATGCATAATAAATTAAAACTAGAACAAAGTTTAGAAATAAATTTAGATCCAAATAATCAAAACAAAATTGTTGCTGAAAAACCAGTTTCTATTTTCGAAAAAATAATGGACTTAATTGAACCAGAATATTCTTATATTTTAAGAAAAGAATTTCTTGAAAATAACAAAAACTGATTTAAAAAACATTGATCAAAAAGTACATACTATAAAAATATTAACAAAGCAATCGACAGATTCTTATTTTACTTATATGGACAATATCCAGCATCTATCTGAGTATAAAGAAATAAATGAAATAGAATCAGTTTTTGAAGTTAAAAAAAGTAAAATCATTTCTAAAAATACACCAATGGGTGAAAGACATTTTATAGAAATAAAAAGAAACATTATTGATGACACATTTTCAATTAAATCTACATATTTTTCTAGAAATCAAAAGAAAGTAGAATTTAGTATCCAATTAAATAACCAACCTTTAGATTTTTCTGTAATTAAAGAGATAAATGAGGAATCTTATGAAAATTTTATAATTCCGTTTTTGGAATTTAAAAAAAATACTTTTTCAGATATTAAAACTTTAAGTTTAGTTAGTTCAATAGAAAATAAGAAAGAAGATCCTTTGATTGTAACTCAATTAAAATTAGTTAAAAATCCACTTTTACAAAAAGATTTTTTTGTAGATGATAGTATTAAATTTAAATCAGTAAAAGCTCTTAGAACTTCAAGTTTTGCAAACACTATAAATGATAAATATCAAAATTCTTATGATAAATTACTTTATAACAATTTAGTATTTTATCCTACAAAACTAAAAGTAGGAGAATACAACGAAACGTTATTTGATGTAGTTGCATATAACGATGCATATAATGAAGAACTTATAGAAAGAGATTTAAATTTAAAACCTAAGTTTGTTGAAAACTTACCAATCGAAAATCAAGAAAAACTAAATTTATATTTTGAAAAAAATGATAAAGTTGAGTTTATTAATGGTAAAAAAGTTATAGGAAAAATCAAAATTGTAGATAATACATATTATGATTTTGAGAAAAAAACCACTGTAAAGGGCATAAATAGTTATTCTAAGCGAGGTTTTATTATTCCCTATAATTTCTCAGGAGAAATCTTTCCACGCATTAAAATTGATATAAATAAAGATTTCGAAGACATCACTTTGAGTTATAAACAAAAAATTAAACATAAATTTTTAGATAAAAATGATGGAAAAGTAAAATTTTATATTTCTAGTTATAAAGAACCTAGAATTTCAGAAGTGGATCATTATCTAATAAAAAATAGTCAATTTAAATTTTTATTAGATACTACAATTACTCTTGATGGATTAAAAAAATTATACAAAAAAGATGAAGAAGAAATTGTCGAAAATAAAGGAAATTCTCTTTAAAAAGAAAAAAATAATTTTATACTCTTCTCTTTCTGTTGCTTCTGTTATTGCTATAACTATCCCAGTTATATATTTAGCTTTAAAAAGCGAAGATTCTTCAAAAAATAAAAAAATTACAAATAATAACGAATCATTTTTCTTAACTGAAAATGATATTTTCCCAGAAGTTGATGCAAGAGAATATTATGATTATATTGAAATTGAAAATGGAGAACCTGTAATAAATGATAAAATGATTTCTTTTTTTATAACAGATATTATAAAAAGACTTGGTGTGTCTTATGGTGATATAAAGTTTAATTACAAATACGAAAATAAAAAAAGTGTTTTAGTAGAGTTTATTTGGATTAATGAAGATCAAAAAGTTTATAAAAATTATCATTTAAATATAGAAAATAATGATATATAATTTATTTTATGAAAGATTTCGTTTTTGAAAAATTAAAAAAAATTACAAATAAAAAATTCACTGAAGAAAGTGATATTTTTGAAATTGGAGTTGATTCTCTTGACTTAGTTGAAATGATAACAGATATTGAAAGTGAATTATCAATATCTATTTCAGATGAAGAATTAATGAAAATATCAAAAATAAAAGACGTTATAGTTCTTTTAGAAGAAAAGAAACAATAAAATACATTATAAAATGTCAAATAAAAAAGTTATATTACATATTGATATAGATTCTTTCTTTGTGTCTGCAGAGAGAAAGAATAATAAACTTTTAGAAAAAAAAGAAATTGCTATAGCTTACAATAGAAAAAATTCTATTGTTGTTTCGTTGTCTTACGAAGCGAAAAATAAAGGTGCTAAAGTTCCTTGATTATTGTCAAAAGTAAAAGAAATAATTCCAAATATAGTTGTTGTGGAACCAAACTATAATTTATATTTAAAAGAATCTGAAAATTTTTTTGATTTTTTAAAAAGAAAATATACAAAAAAAATTGAAATCATTTCTATTGATGAGTGTTTTATGGATGCTACTGAATTAGTTAAAAAATTTAATAACAATTTAAATTTTATGATTTCTTCTATTCAAAATGATGTAAAAAAATTTTTAGATTTGCCTATTACAATTGGTGTTTCTTATAATAAATTTTTGGCAAAAATGGCAACCAATTTAGCTAAACCATTTGGTTTAAAAATATTAGAGCAAAAAGATATTAAAAAAGAAATTTTACCATTATCAATCGATAAATGTTATGGTATAGGAAAATCTTCCTATATCAAATTTCAAAATTTAAAAATTTATACTATTGAAGATTTTTATAAAAAAATAAAAAAAGATTTAGCAATAAATAAAAAGGTTCATAAAAGAGATTTCGATCTTTTAAATAATTTAGAAAACAACGATGATGATTTTGTAAATTATAAGTATGAAGAACCTAAAGGAATTTCACAACAAATATCTTTTGATGCTGATAATTGGGTTACAGAAAGAAAAGTTTTATTAGAAAGTATAAAACATATTTCCAGAACAATTTGTTCTAATTTACAGAGAAAACAATTATTTTCAAAAAATTTATTTTTAGTGATTTATACAGATTTAGAAAAAAAATCCAAAAAATTGACTCTTTCTAATTTAACAAATAATGAAGAAGTTGTTTATAATCATTTAAGCAAAATGCTAGATCAAATATGAAATGAACAACCAGTTAAGTTTATTACTTGTGGTTTTAATAATTTGGTTGCAAGTTTTTCACAAATAAGCATAATTGAAGAAGAAGGAGAAAATAAAAAAATTCAAAATTTAATAACAAAATTAAATAATAAATTTTATAAAAAAACCTTTATGTCATTATCTGAACATAAAGATAATAAAATTAAAAATAAAGAAACTACTTATAAAGGTTTTGGTGTAAAGAAATAGTTTATTTATGCTTTATTTTGGCTGATTTTTCTTTTAATAACAACACTATTTGTATTGTATAAATTATCATTGCAATTGCTTGAACAATTAAAATGTAAATTATATCTACTTTTGTTATTAATCCTGTTGAAAAACCAATGATGAATCAATAAATTTCTCAGCTAAAATTAATTAAAAACCCTAAAATTAAAGTAATAAGAGATAAATCTTTAACATTTCTTGTTTTGATAATCATAAATGTTTGTGGCGCAAAAGCAAAAGAGGTTCCTGATGCAGCAGCTATTCCAAAAATAGCATCAGCAATTGAGTTCAATTTTCACCCGTTGTGATATGCAATCGAAGCAAAGCAAATTACTCCTATATTATATATTGTTGATAAGAAAATAAAAGGTTTATAAAATTTTGATTCTCTATACTTTAAAAATAAATTAATAGTAATTGTTAAAAGAACTAAAGAAAGTAAATTGGCAACTACTAATTGAATTTTTTTAAATTCAAGTAAAGAAGCATAAATTGATCATAAAGTAACCCCAAAAAAGAAAATAAAGAAACTTAATAAATTAACTTTCCCGCTTTTTTCTTTAAAAGTCTTTATTAATTGCGGAACTGCAAAAGCAACCGTAAAAATAACTCCAAATCAACCGAAAATTTCTCCAAAAATTTCTGTCATTAAATTGTGCCTTTCTAGTTTTAATGTTTTTACCTTATGAAATTTTATCATTTATTGCATTATTTTTTTAAATAAATGAAAATTAAATCAGTTTCTTTTTTTAATATATTAAATAATTTATTAGTTTTTTATTAAAAAAGTATTAAAATTTAAATAAATAAATTATAAGTTGGTGAATAATGGAATATAAATATAAGAGAATTTTGTTAAAACTTTCAGGAGAAAGTTTAGCAAATAAAGAAACTAGGTTAGCAATTGATAATAACATGGTAAAAAAAATTGCAAAACAATTAAAAGAAGTTATTAAAATGGGAATCGAAGTTGCTGTTGTTGTTGGTGGCGGAAACTTTTGAAGGGGAGCTTCAGCTGAAAAAAACGGAATTTCCAGAAATAGAGCTGATTATATAGGGATGCTTGCAACTGTGATGAATGGTTTAGCATTACAATCAGGTTTTGAACAGGAGGGTTTATCTGCAAGAGTATTGTCTTCTATAAACTTTGATAAAAGAGTTTCAGAATACTATATTAATGAAAAAACAGATAAATATTTATCACAAAAAGAAATAATAATTTTTGTTGGAGGAACAGGAAGACCATTTTTTACAACAGACACTGCAGCCACTTTATTTGCTTCAGAAATAAATGCTGATGTAATATTAGTTGGTAAAAATAATGTTGCAGGAGTTTATGATTCAGATCCAAAATTAAATCCTAATGCACAATGATTTGAAAAAATAACATATGATGAAATTTTAGAAAGAAATCTAAAAGTAATGGATTCTACATCCTTTTCTATGGCAAAAGATAATAATATTGAACTTATAGTTTTTAACATAAATGAAGAAAATTCAATTTTAAGAGCTATAACAGGAGAAATAAAACATACAAAGGTAATTAATTAATATGGAATTAGATTTATATTTATTAGAATTTGAAGAAAAAGCAGAAAAAGTTATTGATAATTTTGAAAGACAATTAACTAAAATCTCTACAGGACGGGCAAATCCGCAATTAGTAGCATACATAAAAGTTAATTATTACGATACATTAACTCCTATTGAACAATTAGCATCAATTTCAGTGCCACAACCACAACAATTGTTAATAAAACCATTTGACATTTCTTCTGTTAAAGAAGTTTATGCAACATTAGTAGCACATAATTTAAATATTCAAGTAGCTAACGAAGGGCATCAAATAAGATTAACTTTTCCACCTTTAACTACAGAAAGAAGAAGAGAACTAGTTAAAAGTTTATCCAAAACCATTGAAGAAGCTAAAGTTGGAATAAGATTAATAAGACAAGAAATAAATAAAGATGTTAAAAAAGATGAAGAATTAAGCGAAGATGAGCAAAAAAGATATTTAGAAGTTATTCAACAAAATGTTGATAAAAAAATTGATTTAATTTCTAAAATAGCAGATGAAAAAGAAAAAGATTTAATGACTATCTAAAGAATATTATGAAAATAGAAAATAAATGAAATTGCCTTCTAAAAAATAAAATTTTAGTAAGAACAATTGTGGTATTATTGATTTTTTTAATTTTATTTCCAAGTTTTTTTTCAATTTATTTTTTGGGAATTGGTGGAAGAATTTTTGGTTTACTCTTTTTTATTGTTTTAAGTTCTTATGGTTCATACGAAATTCTCAAAAATTTTAAAATTAAAAAGTTGATATTCATTCCTTTAATTGTTTTATCCAATATGACTTACTTTTTATCTATAGATAATTTCTTATCAATAGTTAAAGATGGTATAAATCATTTTGAAGATTTAATTTCTTATCTAACATTAGATTTAGAAACTGGAATATTTTTAATTTCTTTATTTATTTTGCTTTTAATTATTAGTTTTATTGATAAAGAAACACAAAATGTTTTTAACTATATATTAATTTATTTAGTACTTTCTTCAATTTCTTTATTTGGAAAATATTTATTTATTTTTAATGTTTATAGTGTTTATGCTATTCTTATAATTGGATTTATTGCAGGAATTTCCGATACTTTTGGTTTATTTGGGGGTTCTTTACTGGGCAACAAAATTTTTAAAAGAAAATTAGCACCAAAGATTTCGCCTAAAAAAACTTGAGAAGGAGCAATCATTTCTGTTTTATTTTCTGGAATTTTTACTTTTTGTTGTTTATATTTTAGTTCCATTTTTCCTTTTGCAAACAATGAAAAAATAATTTTTGCATTAGTTATGTCATTGATTTTACCAATTGCTTCGATTCTAGGAGATTTATTATTTTCATTAATAAAAAGACATTTATCTATAAAAGATTTTTCAAATTTATTGCCCAATCACGGCGGGATAATGGATAGATTTGATTCAACATTTTTAGTTCTTTTTTGTTTGGTTATAGGAATTTTAATAATTAATATTTTTTAGGAGAAAGATGAAAAATAAAAAACAAAGATATTTATTTGCTTTGGACTTAGATGGTACAGTTTTAGCAAATTCAGCAACTGGAGAAATGCATCCAGACACAATAGAAGCAATAAAATTAGCAAAAAGTCAAGGGCATGTAGTTTGTATAATAACTGGTCGTCCATGAAGAAGTACTAAACCAATTTATGAAAAATTAAATTTAGACACAGTTGTTGGTAATTACAATGGTGCTCATATTCATAATCCTGTTGATGACTTTTTTATTCCACAAATTCATTATCTAAATTTAAACGAAATGCTTTATATTTTAGGGGATAAAAGGGTAAAAAAAGAAATTTCTAACATTGCAATTGAAGGACCAGGTTGAGTTCAGCTTAAAAAAAGAGATGAGGCTTTAGAGAGAGTTTTTGGATTTAGTGATTCTTTAAAATTTACTGTAGGAATTAATTTAAATAAATTACCTTTAAAACCAACAGGAATTGTTTTTGATGTAAAAGAAACTACTGATGTATATGAATTAAAAACCTATTTAGAAAGAAAATTCGGAGATTTAGGGGAATTTTCTTCTTGATCAAAAGGTGAAGGTTTAACACCTGTATTTGATATTACTTCAGTTGGAGTTAATAAAGCTAAAGTTGTTTCTTTATTAATGAGATATTACGATATAGATGTAGATAATACCATAAGTATTGGTGATGGTTATAATGACGTTTCGATGTTTCATGTTACAAATGTTGCAGTTGCTATGGGAAATAGCGAACAAAGAATTAAAAGAATTGCAACAGTAGTCTTGAAAAAAACAAATAAAGAAGGTGGTGTAGGACACTACATTAAAAAATTTTTAAAAGATCCAAGTAAAGAAAAAGAAAAAAGCAAAAAAATAAGAGAATCTAGAAATAACAAAGAAGCAGAAATAACTTAAAATGATTGATGGAAAAATCGGCTGTGATGAAACTGGAGTGGGTGATTATTTAAGTCCATTAGTCGCTGCTGCAGTTTTAATACCTAAAGAAAATTTGGAAAAAATTTCTTTATTAAATATTAAAGATTCCAAAAAAATAACAGATTCTAAAATTATTGAACTTACTCCTAAAATAAAGGAAAATTGCTATTTTTCAATCAGTTTTTTAAGTCAAAAACAATATAATTATTTATCTAAATTTCTGAATGCAAATGAATTAAAAATGTTGTTACATTTACAAAATATAAATAAACTAGAAAAAAAATATACAGCAAATGAAGTTATTATTGATCAATTTTCTACAACAAATTCCATTAATAAATATATTAATAAATTAGTGAATTCATCACTACAAGTTACAACAATTAAATCTAAATTGAAACTAGAAACAAAAGCAGAAGACAAATTTTTAGAAGTTGGCTGCGCTTCAATTATTGCAAGAGAATTTTTATTGCAAAAAATGGAAGACCAAAACCAAAAATGAAACTTTAAATTTTTATTAGGTGCTACTAAAGATGCAAAAAAATGTGCATTTGAATTTGTAACAAAATACGGATTTGAAAATTTAGATCAAGTAGCTAAAATTAACTTCAAAATTACAGAAGAAATTAAAGAAAATTTATAAGCTTTATAATGAAAAAGGGCAAA
Source organism: Mycoplasma sp. 480 (assembly GCF_051353065.1). NCBI lineage: Bacteria > Bacillati > Mycoplasmatota > Mollicutes > Mycoplasmatales > Mycoplasmataceae > Mycoplasma > Mycoplasma sp. 480. The sequence continues at coordinate 207,563 of NZ_CP195722.1, forward strand.
AAAACACAATTTTTTCATTTGAAAGCTCATTTTTTATAAAATTTTTGTTTTTTTTCTATAATTATGTAGTTGTTTATCCCGTCTTTCCCAGTTTACGGGATTTTTTTCTTTTTTTTCATATATTTAATACTATGTATTAAAAAAAATATTTTTTTCTTTGAAAATCTTTCTATTATGGTATAATTACAATATGAAAAATCATTTTATACTTGAATGTAGTAATGGGAATGCTAAATATGCAACCGTTGTAAAATATTGAGAAAATAAAAAAGGTTATAAAAAAATTGCAAGTTTAGGAAATATTGAAAAATTAGAAAAAATAAATCCAAAATATTTAGAGATAATGAGAAAGAAATTGAGAGAAATTGATCCTAAAAACTCAGCAGAAGAAATAAAAAATATTTTATTAAGTGAAATTAAAAAAGATAATATTGAAAAATTTCTTAAAATGACTGAGATAAATCTAATTTACAATGTTGTCAAAAAATTAAATATTTTTGGTTCATTAAAAGAAAGTAAACATAAAGATTTAGAAGGAATTTTAGAATATCAAATAGCTTCAAAAATTCTTTATGAACAAAGCATTTTCCAAAGATTCAAAAACAAAGAAAAATTCGATAATAAAATAACAACTTCTAAAAATTCTTTTTATAGATTTCTTGATGTTTTAGTTGATAATGAAAAAGAAATTTTTTCCAATTTAAACAACATTATCACAAATGAAACAGGAAGAGATATCGAATTAGTTTTTTATGATTCTTCAACCGTTTATTTTGAATCTTTTCAAAGAAATGGACTAAGAATTCCGGGTTATTCTAAAGATGGAAAATTCAAAGAAGATCAAGTTGTTATAGGAATGGCAACAGATAATAATGGTATTCCGATTTTTATAAAAGTTTTTAAAGGAAACACAGCAGATTCAAGCACAATGATTCCTTTTATTGAAGAAATGAAGAAAAATTACAATCTCAAAAAAGTCACTATTATTGCAGATAAAGGAATGTCAATAAATAAAAATCTCCGTTATTTAGAGCAAAAAAACATTGATTTTATAATTTCTTATAGGTTAAAATCATCAAGCAAAGAATTTAAAGAATTTGCACTTGAACAAGAAGGTTATATTGATATAAACAAAAGCTTGAAATACAAAGAATATCACTATAATTCCCATTGAAACGGAAAAAGAGTAAATGAGACAATTAGAAGAAGAATTGTTGCTTTTAGTAAATCAAAAGCAAAAAAAGATTATGAAGATAGACAAATATTAATTAAAAATTTTCAAAAAAGACAAAACAAAATTGGAAGAGTTAGTGCAGAAGAAATTATAGGAATTAAAAAATATAAATTTTTTAAAAGAGTAGGGAAAATGGAATTCGAACTCGATTATGAAAAAATCATAGAAGATGAAAAATTCGATGGACTCTATGTTTATGAAACTTCTAGACTAGATTTAAGTCCAGAAGCAAATTATTGAAATATATCACAAACAATGACAAATTGAAGAGAATTTTAGAACACTAAAAAACACACTAAAAGTTAGACCAATTTATGTATGAAAAGATTCTCATATTTTAGGACATTTTATACTTAATTTTTTAGCATTAGTTGTATTGAAATATTCCATTTTCTTAATAAATAAATTTTATAAAGAAAATGGACTTGTAGATAAAATAACAAATGATAAATTCATTGAAGCATTCAACTCTCAAACAAGTGTTGTAACTGAATTTAAAGGTGAAATAATTAAAGTAGAAACTTTAAATTATAAAACCGATGAAAACAACGATAATATCAAGTATTGATACGATATAAAAAGAGTTTTATCAAAAATGGTATAAAGAAAAAACAAAAACAATAAAATCAACCAAAAAAATGGTTGATTTTGTCTTTTTGCTATTAACTGGGAAACTGGGAAAAAAGTTAATATTTTCATATTAACTTTTAGTTTTTAGATTACTTCTTTTTCATTTCTTTTAATCAAATAATTGTTAAAATATAAACAATTATTGGTCAGAATGAGAAAATAATACCTAATATTTGTCCCACAACAGGGATAAATGAAATAAATCCGTTTGTAATAATTAATATCATTGCAGATAATCAAATAATAAAGTATTTTTTGTTAAGTCCGTTAGTTGCATTTTTTACTTGTAATGCATTAGTAAATCCAAGAATTGTTAAAATTAAAATAACTATATTAGCAATCATTGTAACAATAGACATTATTAGAGTTGTACCTACTAATGCTACTTCAGCAGCAACTTTTGATTTTTCTACTGTTCCTGCTGCAATAACTAAACCTACTATGAAAAGAATTATTCCTGAAAAGGATAATACTAAGTTAATAATAGAAAAATTCTTTAAGTTCTTGAATTTTTCTTTTAAATTAATTGTTTGCAAAAATAATCTCCCTTTTATATTTTATTCTGAAAGTTTAAAAATATAGAATTATATAAGTTATATTGAATTTGATATTTTTTAAATTCTTTTTTTATTAATATATTTCACTTTCAAATAGTATTATACAAAAAAAAAAAAAAACAAAATTTTCCCCAAAAAACCATTTTGAATAATTGAATTTTATTTAAGATGATAAATAAAAATGGTATAAAGAAAAAGGAAAAAGTTAAAAATAAATTAAAAAATAGTTAATTTTTGTTTTTTTTGCCATTAACTGGGAAAGTTGAGATAAAAAATCCATTTATACTTACAAAAGCATAAATGGAAATTTTTTGACTAATTAATTATCTTTTAATTTGTTTATGATTTAATAATTCAACCGGTACAATAACTATTAAAATTATACTCATAGGTAATAAAGAACCCAATATTCCTGATAAGTAAATAGAATCTTTATTTATAGGATTTGGCAAAAAAGTTCCTATTGCAAAAAGAATAACAATTATTAAAAAGAGCAAACCAAAGAAGATAAAAAAGTTTTGTATATATTTTTTAATATTTCATTTTTTATCAAATTCAAAATCAATATTATTTTTGTTTTTTATATAAAATATTAAAGGAAATAAAGAAAACAAGAATTTATTTACTTTTTTATTCATTTTAGAAATTCATAATCACTGATAAAAAAATAAAAATACCATGACTACAAAACAATAAAATCAAGTAAAAAATAAAAATATTAAAGTAATAATTCTTGTGCTAATTTTGTCAAATAAAGATAAAAAAGATAATATGAAACAAATCACAAAAGTTAATTTAAATATAATTGAATATAAACTAAATAGATGAATTTGTTTTAATTTCATTTGAAAAGAATCTCCCTTTTATTTTTATATTTTCATTATATACCTTTCTTGGTGTGAAATTTAAGAAAATTTCAAAAATAGTATTTTAACAATATTTTTTGTATATATTGAACATTTTTGTTCTATAATAAAAAAAGAAAGAAGGAACAATGGAAAAAATAGATAAAGAAAAAAGATTAAAAGAATTAAGTGATCTTGAATATAAAGTTACACAAGAAGGTTATACTGAAAGACCATTTACAAATAAATATGATAAGCATTTTGAAGAAGGTATTTATGTGGATATAGTAGATGGGACTCCTTTATTTAAATCTGATGATAAATATGATTCTGGTTGTGGTTGACCTGCATTTTCCAAACCTATTGAAGAAGATATCATTACTGAACACAATGATTTTTCTCACAATATGATTAGAGTAGAAGTAAAAAGTAAAAATGCTAATTCTCATTTAGGACATGTTTTTACTGATGGGCCTAAAGATAAAGGCGGATTAAGATATTGCATTAATTCAGCATCTTTACGTTTTATCCCTAAATATGAAATGGAAAAAGAAGGTTATGGAAATTATTTAAAATTATTTGATAAAAAATAACTTTTATAAAGGAAAAATAGTTGTTTTAGAATAAAAAAAGAAATATCTAGTCGATATTTCTTTTTAACGTCTAAGTATAAACAACATGTCCAAAAAGATTCTTATAAATGATAAAAGTAGGTTTAAACCAAAAAGTAAAGATCTTTTTAACATTATTGATTTTATTTCTTGTTCGTCAAAATTTGTAGAAATGATAATTGAAGCTTCTCTTTGAATTATGTTAAAGTTGAATCCTATTAAAATTCAAGAAACAGCTATACTTATTACTGAAATTACTGTAATAATAACGTTGTTAGAAATAAATCAAGTAATTATAGATAAAACTAACATCATAACAATACCAATATAAACAAATATTCTTCATTTAGAAAAATCAATTATATTGAAATATCCTAAAAATCCAAAAACCGCAATTGATAAAGTAGGAATTAACATAGCTAATAATATATATGAAATTGCATTAGCTTGTTCTGTGTTGACTACTTGTAAAATAATGATAGGTATTCAAAATGATTGAAGTAGTATAGTAACAATATAAGCTGCAACTAATAAAAATATATTTTTCGTTTCACTATTGCGAGCTAGATAACTTATTAATGCAAAACATACTAAAATTATGACTAAGTGAATTAATCAGTAAAGATTAGAAACAGCTAATCTAAATATTAAATTTAAATAAGCTGTTTTTACTGCTTCTATAGCAATTGTTGCATAGGAAAGTAAAAATATAACTGCTAATCCAAAAGTTAGTCATAATAGAGAGTAAAACACCATTCTATTTTTTAATTTTTTTTGTGTATGATCTAAAGATACATTTATATTTTTTTGACTTTTATTTATTAACATAATTAATAATTATAACACATTGTTATCTGAGAAAAAATACCTATTTTTCCTAATTTTTTCCTTTTTGAAGTATAAATCTTCTTTTTTGGAAATATTAAATATGAAAATAAGGAAACAAGAAGATATAAAGGACTGTGGACTAGTAGTTTTGCAATCACTTTATCATTATTACCACTCAAAATGGATAAATTTATCTGATTTAAAAAAAGAAACCTTTTATAATCAAGATGGAATAGTGATAAAAAATCTGCAAACACTTTCAGAAAAACACGGAATAAAATTAGAAGCATTTCATATTGATTTTGAAGCACTTTCAAATTTAAAATCAGAGAAACCTTCTATTATTTTAATAAACGAAGGCGAGTTAAATCACTATGTAATCTTTTTAAAAATAGATAAAAATTTTGTTTATTTACTAGATCCGCTTGTAGGTAAAAGAAAAATAGAAATTGAATTTTTTAAAAAAATATTTGTAAATATAATTCTTACAACAGAAAAAATTTTTGATCCTAAAACAAAAGCAATTAAACAGAAAAATCCTTTATTTTTGTATATTTGAAACGAAAAAAGTATTACTATTTTTTTGTTAATTATAGTTTGTTCAATCCTTACTTTTTCTAGTTCTTTCTTTTTAAAAAACGTTATAAATAAAGCAATTTATTTTAATAATATTAGCATTTTGATTAAGTTAACTATTGTTTTTGGTTGAATTTTGTTATTTAGATTTTTGCAAAACATCTTAAAAAGCTTATTTTTAAAAAATTTGCAGATGGTCATAGAAGAAAACATTATGAAAAATTTTATTTTTTCTCTTAAAAGTGCTCAGAACTCACAATTATTTAAATTAGATACTTCAGACTATATAAAAAGATTTAATATAATACCAAGTTTTGCTTCTTTTATATCCAACTTTGCTTTTACATTAGTTTCCGAAATTTCTACTTTTATCTTTGCATTTTTCATTATTTTGTTTTTAAATTGAAAATTATTCTTGATAACTTTCTTAATAGGTTTTATTTTCTTTATGTTTTCCTTTATAGAGAAAAAAGTAGTTAATTCAAAATATAATGATATTTTAAAAAGCAATGCTTCATTAAATTCTAGTTATTATAAAGTAATTACAAATTTTGATAAACTAAAAAAAGAAGATTTTTACAAAATGATTAATAAAGATTTTGAAAGCAAATATAAAAAACTGAAAGAAAAAGATTTTCACTTATGAAAAATTAATTTTATTTTTAAAAATTTCCAAAAATTTTTAATTGAGTTTTTACCAATAATACTAACTTTTATTTGTGCTTTATTTGTTATAAAAGGGGAATTCAAACTCGGTGATATGATTTTATTTATAACTTTTTTTGCTGCTTTTGTAAATCCCTTGAATAGTATTTCAGATTTAATAGTGTATTATCCAATTTTTTTAGAAGAGTATGATTTATTAAAATTCATTTTATTTATTGAAAAAGAAAAAAATGGTACTCATTTAATTGAAAAAATAAAGTCTATTCAACTTGAAAATATAGATTATAAACCTAATAATATTAAATCAATATTAAAAATTAATAATTTAGAAATCAATAATAATTTAATTTTAAAAGGGCAAAATGGTTCAGGAAAATCTACTTTATTGAAAATTTTAAATTTAGATTTAGAATCAAATTTTAAAATAAATAATTTACCAATTTTACATTTTGATAAAAGTGAATTAAGAAAAAAGATAATTTATATTAATAAGGAAAGTTTTTCATCTAGTATAGATGTATTTGGTTATATTACTAAATATAATCCACAAAAAGTTGATACTTTTCTAAACAATTATAGTTTTTATGAATTGGATAAATTATTTATTAAATGACAAATAGATTTAAAAACAGAAATAAAGGAAAATTGGGTTAATTTTTCAGAAGGACAAAAACAAATAATATCTATCTTACAGCTTTTGTGTCAAGAATTCGATTTGATTTTATTGGATGAAGCTTTTGAAAATATATCAATGGAAAATTTTGAAATTTTAAAGAAAATAATTTTAAATTTTCAAAAAGAAGCAATTTTTATAGAAGTTTCTCATTCTAACAAATATTTAAATGAAAGTGAGATTTTTGATCTTGACAAAGAAAAATAATTTAATAATATTTTTATCTATACTTTTATTTTTTATATTTATTATTTCTATATTTTTAATAACAAATATAAAAGAAAATGAGCAAATTCCTATTTCTATTACAGTAAATAATAAGAAAGAATTAAATTTTGAGATAGATACAAACACTTTTTTATCTATTAAAAAAAGTAGTTATATTATAGTAAAAAAACCTTATTTAAAAGATGAAGATAAAGAAACGCTTTTATTTATAAAGGAAATAAAAAACATTAAAAACAATGTTTTTAATGTTCGTTTATCTCAAAATAGTAATTTGAAAATAGTTCCAAATTCATTAATATATGCCAATTTAGTTTTAACCAAATATAAAAATTTTATAGAATTTATTATTTAATTCTTTCAAAAAGTATTTCACCTTTTTGAGTTAGTGTATTATCAAAAAGTTCTCATTTTCCTATATTATCAAAATCAATTGACTCAATATTTAATTGTTGAAGAGCTAAATTCGCTTTGTTTTTTAAAATAGAAGACATAAAGCAAGTTATAGCATAAATTCCGTTTAAAAGAGTATTTAAAACAACTTCCAATCTTTCTTTATTATCTTTTAAAGTTCATGGAAGAGTTAAATCAATATAACCATTTAATTTTTTTGATAGATTAAAAACTTCTTTATAAGCTTTATCAATTTTAAAAGAGTCCATTTCATTGCAAAATTCTTTTTTGGTATTAAGTATTTCAGAAAAAATTTCTTGTTCTAAGTCTGTTAGTTGTTCTTTTTTATATTTTAATGGTACATTAAAAGATTGGTGAATCATTGCGATTGTTCTTGATAATAAATTTCCAAAATTATTAGCTAAATGAGAGTTGTAAACATTTTTGAATTGTTCTTCATCAAAATTAGCATCATGTCCCATAATAATTTGTGTAGATAAGTAGTATTTTACTGGTTCTGCTCCATATTTGTTAATTAATTCAATAGGATCAACTACGTTGTTTAAACTTTTGGACATTTTAATACCATTAGCATCTCTAATAAGACCATGACTTAAAATTGTGGTAGGTAGTTTTAAATCCATTGATTTTAACATAATTGGTCAGTAAATACAGTGAAACCTTGTTATTTCTTTACCTACTATATGAACGATTTCATCTCCATTTTCTCAATATTTCTTAAAATCAGAATCATTTTTTAAACTAAAATTAAGAGCACTTACATAATTAAATAAAGCATCTAATCAAACGTAAATGACGTGTTTTGGATCGTTTTGTAGTTTTATTCCTCAATCAAAAGAAATTCTTGTAACAGAGAGATCTTCTAATCCTTTTTCTAAGAAATTATTTTCTAATTCTTTTATTATTTGTTTTGGAAAAATAAAGTTTTCATTGTTTTTTCAATATTCAAGTAATCATTCTTGAAATTGAGACATTTTAAAAAAATAAGATTCTTCTTCAACTTCAACTAACTCATCTTCACTAACTGGATGAACTAATTTACCGTTTTTTTCTTTAGCTTGTGTAATAGTTAAAAATTCTTCGGAACTAACAGAGTATAAACCTTTATATTTATCTTTATAAATAATTCCTTTAGAAAGTAAAGAATTAAATACATTTAAAACAACTTCCTTATGATTTGTGTTTGTGGTTCTAGAAAAATAATCATAGTCAATTTGTGCTAATTCTCAAAGATCTTTAAATTTTTGAACTTGCATATCAACGTATTTTTGTGGTTCTAGATTATTTTCTTTTGATTTTTGTTGTATTTTTAATCCATGTTCATCTGAACCAGTCAACATTTTTACATCATATTTTCTATTTTTCTTGTAGTTTGCAAAAACTCATGCAAGAGTAGTTGTATATAAATGTCCTATATGAAGATTCCCCGAAGGATAATAAATAGGCGTTGTAATAAAAAATGTTTTTTTCATTTTATCTCCTTGTTTTTATTGGTTTATAAAGTTCTTTAACTTCATCTCTGTATTCATGTTTGCTTTTATCGTTAATATGTAAATAAATGTTTTTTTCAAAAAAAGTCCCCCAACCAGATTGAAATCTAGATTCAATTAAAGCAAATTTAGGATTTTTATTTTCTCTTGGTAATACAAATTGAACTCTTTTTGGTTCGAATTTGTATTTTCTCAATAATTCAAAACAATCCACAAGTCTCTCTATAGGTAAAACAAAACTTAAATACCCTTTTTCTTTAATTATTTTGGAACTTCCTAAAATAATTTGTTCTAAGTTTAATTTTATTTCATGTGTTGCAATCAGTAATTCTTCATTTATCTTTGTTTTTTGCGTATTTTTGTCTATTTTATAAAAAGGCGGATTGCAAACTATTGCATCATATTTTTGTAATTGATTTTTATTGTGTTCTTTATAAAAAAGATTAAAATCATTCAAAATTAAATTAATTTGTTTTTCTTTTTTATTGTGAACAACATTTTTTTTAGCTAAATTTAGGGCTTTTTCTTGAATTTCTAGAGCATCTATTAATATATTTTCATCCCTTTCAGAAATGAAAATAGATAAAGCAGCATTATTTGTTCCTATTTCAAGAATATTTTTAACTTTTCTATTTATAGTTATGAAATTACCTAATAATATTGTATCAACTGAATAATTAAACATATTTTTATCTTGATAAATATACAAGTTAGAATCATAACCTAAAGAATTTAAAACTATTTTTTTATTCATATATTTAATTAAATTTTATTAACCTTGGATTTTCAGAGTATTTTCTTCCTTCTTTAGCTAATAATTTTCCATTAATTTTAGTTGCATCAGCACTGAAAGTATTATTTATGGTTAGCATAAACTCACCTACTCCATAAGAATCAACTGGTGTATTTTCTTTTTCAAACATTGCTATTCTTTCAGGATCAAAACCAGAAGACACAATTATTTTTACATGTTTTCCACCATTTTCATCTAGTGCTTTTCTTAAGTTTTTAATTTGATTTGGAGTAACTCCAAATTCATTTTCATTATTTTTAAACATCTTGTCTCTAACGGCTTTAGAAGTATCAACTCTTACACCGAAAAGTTTTTCTTTAAATTCTTTTAAAACTGCTAAAGAATCGCTAATAACATCGTTGTGAAAATCAACAAGTGCTATTAATGGTTCATCTGGAAAAAGTTCATAGTAATATTTCATTACTTCAACTAAATTCCCGTTAAAATTCTGTATTAATGCATGTGGAATCGAACCAAAAACCACTTCTTCTTTACCTCTTGCTCCTGCATTTGTGGAGTGAGAAGTTATACCAGCAAGTTCAACAGCTATTCCATCCCTTTCTTGATTAGAATAATGGTCTGAACGATCTCCCATAAAGACAATTTCTTTTGTTGGTGCTGCTTCCATACATCTTTTTGCATTAGTAGCAATAGAAGTACTTCTTGCTAAAACTCCATCAATTATACCTTCGTAAATTCCAAAATATTTATATTCTCCTTCTAGTTCAAGAACAACTTCTTTATTATTTATAATTGAACCTTCAGGTAAATATTTTATAGAATATTTAGAAGTATCTGTATTATTTTTTAGCAATTCTAAAGATTCGTTCATTCCACCTAAAATTGAATTATCATGTCTTTGAAAGAACTGTAAAGTAACAATTGAATTCGGGTTAAATTTTTCGATAATTTGCTTTGCTTTAAAAAAATAATTAGCAGCATAATAATCTAATTTATGTTTCATTTTTTCCTCTTTTCAAAAATTAAGTTTCACTGAAATTAAAAAGTATAACATTTAGTAATAACTATCTTCAGACTTTACTGTCGGCTCGGGAATTCCGCCCGATCATGCTCTATGAGTACGATGGCTTTTACATCCGGTTGGGTAATTATCCCAGTCAGGAAACTACAAACAAATGTTTGCAATAAAATTTTACTAAAAAAAGCAATTTTCCTTTGTAAAAACTTGTTTTTTCTGTAAATTAACACTAATTTTAAAAAACATAGAACCTAAAGTCCTATGAATTTTCTTTTTTATCATTATTTACATCATATTTTTTCTTAAGAAATTCAAATAATCTTTCTGCTTCTTTTTGATCGATGGGAGTATCTATTATTTCAACTTTTTTATTTTTATCTATTTTTAAAATTTCTAATATTGATTTGAAGTAAGGACTATTGGCAAGGTCTATTGTTTTAATTGGCAAATCCATTGCTTGAACTTTTTTCAAGATAAGTTGATTTGTCTGATTTTCAAAAAAAGGAATTAAGTATGAATAATAAATACCACTAGACATCCCTCAGTATCAAGGTTGTGACAAAATTAAATTATTATTTTCAAAAAATTTTTCTGAACTTACACCGTTTAAATAGTGCTTTTCAAATTCTTTTTTATTTATTTCTTGAATTTCTTCTTTACTCAAACTATGATAATTATTTTTATCTAATTCTGGATTTTGATTGTATAAATTTTCTCAAAAGGATTTGTTAAAAAAGTTTAAAAAACTTTCTTGTAATTCATTAAAAGAATAAATTATTTTATAACCATTTTTTATAATTTGATAAGCTTGCTTTTCATAAGGTTTTTTTTGATAATTAAAATGTTTATATTTTTCTAAATTTATCATAAAATGCGGATCTTCAATTTTCTTTATATTATTATTTTCTTGATATTGACTCAACAAATTTCCAAACTCATAAATATCTTGCATTCTATATTGTTTTTCTTCTTTAATTTCTTGGTTTTCAGAATCAAAAATTTTTACACAAGAAACAAAAGAAAAAGGAATTGTTGAAACTAAAACAGTATTTAAAAAAAATAATTTTTTATTCATATATTTACTCCATTAGTTATATTATATAATTAAAATTAATTTTTATGTAAAAAGAAATAAAAAATTCTCCTAAAAAGAAGAATTTTGATTTTTATTTATATCTAATAGAATCAAGCATTTTTTCATCAAATATTTTTAAAAATTCAACCATTAAATTAATCATTGCTTCAATATCAAATAATGAAGCAACTCCTAAAGGTGAATGTAAGTATCTTTGTGGAATTGATAAACTAATTGTTGGAACACCACCTTTTCCATATTGTAATTCTGCAGCGTCTGTTCCACCACCTTGTGCTACATATTTATAAACTGGAATGTTATGTTTTTTACCTAAATCCATTAAAATTTGCACTAATTTTGGATCCATTAATGTTTCAAAATCTTGAACATTAATTGCAACTCCTGCTCCTAATTTAGGAATTCCAGTAATTGCTTGATAAGTATCGTGGGAAGCTCCAGTATCAATTGCAAAAGCGATATCTGGTTCAATTATAGAAACAGAAGTTTTTGCTCCTCTACTTCCCACTTCTTCTTGAACTGTTCCAACAAAATAAGGTCTATTTGGTAATTTTTCATCTTTTAGTCTGTTAATGATTTGATCAATTACTGTAACACCTGCACGGTTATCCATCGCTTTACCAGCAACTAAGTCAGGATTGAATAATCTAAATGTTTCTCCATGCATATAGATTCTGTCACCAATTTGAATTCCTTGTTCTTCAGCTTCTTTTTTGTCTTTGAAACCAAAATCAATAAATAAATCTTTAATGTTTATAGCTTTTTGGATTTTTTCGTTTTCCAAAATATGAATGGAAGTATGACCAAAAACCCCGTAAAATTCTTTATTTTCGGTAGTTATAAGTTTAGCTTTTGTTCCTACTACCACATTAGGTCATACTCCACCAATGGTTACAACTCTAACTTGTCCATTTTCTAAAATTTCAAGAACTGAAAAACCAACTTCATCCATATGTGCAGCAAGCATAATTTTAGGTCCATGATTATGATCTTTTTTAGTTATAATAACACTTCCCATTCTATCTCTTGCATATTCTACATTAGCATCTTTAGTGTTTTTTCTTAATGCTTCTACAACTTGGTCTTCGTATCTAGAAACACCTTCTATTTCCATGTATTCTTTTAATCTTAAAAATAATTGTTCTTTGTTATTCATTTTTGCTCCTTATTTATATTGTATTTTATTATATTCTTCATTATTCATAAATTTGAAAAATTCAGTTAATAATTGAATTACTGCTTGTAAATCATTTAAATCACAAACTCCAAGTGGAGAGTGTAAATATCTTTGTGGTATTGAGATTGTTACGGTAGCAACACCACCTTTTCCATATTGTAATTCAGTAGCATCTGTTCCACCGCCTTGTGCTACAAATTTATAAATTTTTATACCTTTGTTTTTAGCCAATTGCATTAAAACTTCTATAAGTTTTGGATCCATCATAGTTCCACGATCTTGAACTCTAATTGCAACTCCATCACCTAATTTTTGTCTTCCGCTGATAGTTTGATAAGTATCGTGAGAAGCGGTTGTATCGATAGCAATTGCTATATCTGGATTTATTTTTGAAACAGAAGTTTTTGCACCTCTAGTTCCCACTTCTTCTTGAACTGTTCCAACAAAATATGGTATATTATTTAATTTTTCATCTTTTAGATTATTAACAAGAAAATCTAAAACAGTAACACCTGCACGGTTATCCATTGCTTTACCAACAACTAAATCCTGATTAAATAATCTAAATGTTTCACCGTGAATATAGATAATATCTCCAGCTTGCACACCTTGTTCTTCAGCTTCTTTTTTATCCTTAAAACCAAAATCAACAAATAAATCTTTTGTTGTTACGGCTTTTTGGATTTTATCTCTTTCCAAAATATGAATGGAAGTATGACCGAAAACCCCGTAAAATTCTTTATTTTCGCTAGTTACAAGTTTTGCTTTTGTTCCTATTATAACATTAGCTCATATACCACCAATGGTTGCAACTCTAACTTGTCCGTTTTCTAGAATATCAAGAACAGTATAACCTACTTCATCCATATGAGCTGTAACCATAATTTTAGGTCCTTGATTATGATTTTTTTTGGTGATAATAAGTGAACCAAAATTATCATATTCATAATTTAAATTTTCACTCATAGTGTTGCTTTTTAGTTTATTTGCTACTTTTTCTTCTCTTCTAGAAACACCTTCTATTTCCATATATTCTTTTAGTTTTTTAAATATTTCTTCTTTATTGTTTTTCATTTTCTACTCCTTGTATAATTTCATTTTGTATGTATTCAAATGAGAACCTATTTATAATTATAAGATTTTCTAGGAAAAAGTTGCTAAAAATTGAATAAGCTTTCTCTTTTTTAAACATTTCTTTTTTATAGGTTGTTTCAATAAAATCATTAATTGAATCTACTAATGGCAATATAAAATTTTCATTGAATGTTTTTGTTTGAATTTGCTTTTTTTTATTTTCATACTCAAAGTTGAAAGTTAAATTATCTTCTTTATCTAGCAAAATTAACAAAATTTTGTTTTTAGATAACAAACTTAACTTTTTACTATTGAATATTGATTCAAAAATTGAACTATATTTCTCTGTATTTGCTAATTTGATAAATTCTAAACAAGCATTAAAAGTTTCTTCATTAGCATTTTCTAAAGTGGTTTGCAGTTCATTAAAAGAAATATCTATTATTCCTTTAGTTTCGAACTTTTTAGTATTTCCAAGAAGTTCTTGATTAGTTTCAAAAAGCATTTTTTCAAATTTTTGTTTGTAAGTTTCAGGAATTCAAGGGGCACTTAATTCAGTTTCAATTAATATTTTTTTAGTTATAAGATCTTTTTCTTTGTTAATTATTTCAATAATTTCTTCATAATAATTTGGTTTCATATTTTAACTTTAATAAAAATATAGATAATATAATAATCATCTATATTTGTTTTATTATTTTTTAATTCTAATTTCTTTAAGTCTAGCAGATTTACCTTTTCTATCTCTCATGTAGTAAAGTTTTGCTCTTCTAACTTTATTTGAACGAACAACTTCAATTGAAGAAATTGTAGGCGAATTTAAAGGAAATGTTCTTTCAACACCAATACCGTATGAAACTTTTCTAACAGTAAAGGTTTCTCTAGTTCCTTCGTTTTTCATTGCTATAACTAAACCTTCGAAAATTTGGATTCTTTCTTTTGAACCTTCTTTAATTCTTACGTGAACTTTAACATTATCACCTTGTTTAAATTTAGGTAAATCAGTTCTTAATTGTGAACTTTCAACAATTTCCATTAATTTATTTTGCATTTTCTTTCCTTTCTAAAATATCTGGTCTATTTTTTTTAGTTTTTTCAATTTGTTTTTGTTTTTTCCATTCTTCTATTTTTTTGTGATGACCACTAAAAAGAACTTCTGGAACTAACATATTTTTATAATTTCTAGGTCTGGTATATTGTGGATAATCTAATAATCCTTCATTTTCAAAAGAATCATTTAAATGGGATTCTTCCTTTATAACACCTTCAACCAATCTGATTACAGAATCAGCAATTATCATAGCAGGTAATTCTCCACCCGTCAAGACATAATCACCTATTGAAATTTCTTCATCAATTAAATAATCAATAATTCTTTCATCAAAACCTTCATATCTACCTGCAATTATTGTTATCTCTTTTTCTTTAGATAATTCTCTTGCTTTTTGTTGATTAAAAACTTTTCCTTGTGGGCTCATAACAATTTTTTTACCACCAACTGTTTGCAGCGCTAAATCAATTGGCTCTATTTGTAAAAGCATTCCATGACCGCCACCAAAAATTTGATCATCAACTTTTTTGTGTTTATTTTGTGAAAATTTTCTTATATCTATGATGTTTATTTCGATGATTCCTTTTTCAATTGCTTTTGCAATTATAGATTCACTTTTAAATATTTCGAAATAATTCGGAAATAGTGTCAAAAAGTTAATTTTCATACTATTTTGCTTTTTTAGAAGCAGCGAATTCGCTTAAAATTGATTCTTTTTTCAATAAAGTTTTAACAGTTTCAGTTGGTACTGCTCCAATGTTTAATCATTTTAAAATTAATTCTTTTTCAAGTTTTAATTCTTTAGAACTTGGGTTATAGTGTCCTAATACTTCAATAAATCTTCCATCTCTTGGTGCTCTTGCATCTGCAGCAACAATTTTGTAAATAGGATTGAATTTATTTCCTAAACGTTTTAATCTAATTTTTACCATATTTTCCTTTCTTGTTTTTTATACTTATTTATTTTATTAAATTATTTAATGCTTTAATAATGAAATAAATTTTACCACTTTTTGAAAAAATGTCAAGTAAAAGTGCTTGACAGATGATTTTATTTTTCATTTCTAAATTTAAAAAACTTAAAAAAAGAGATTTTTTTCATTTATAAAGACTAAAAAAAACAAAAAAATTACATTTTTTGTATAATTAAAAAATGAAAAATACACAAGACTTTATTACCATAGTTGGTGCAAAAGAAAATAACTTAAAAAATATAAATCTAAAAATACCAAAAAATAAGTTAGTTGTTTTTACCGGGGTTTCTGGTTCTGGTAAATCATCACTTGCTTTTAATACAATTTATGAAGAAGGAAGAAGGAGATATGTTGATTCTTTAAGTTCATATGCTAGACAATTTTTGGGTGGAACTAAAAAACCTGATGTTGTTTCCATTGATGGACTTTCTCCTGCCATTTCTATTGAACAAAAAACAACTCATAATAATCCACGTTCAACAGTAGGTACTATTACTGAAATATATGATTATTTACGTTTATTATATGCAAGAATAGGAAAACCATTTTGTCCAAAGCACAAAATAGAAATTACAAGTCAAAAAACCAAAGACATTGTTGATTCTATCTTTACTTTTCTGGAAAATTCAAAAATTTATATCCTTTCTCCTGTTGTTTCAAATGAAAAAGGTTCACATGAAAAATTAATTGAAAAATTAAAGAGAGAAGGTTTTTTAAGATTAAAAATTGATGGAAAAATTTTCCTAATTGAAGAAGATGAAATCAAATTAGAAAAAAATAAAAAACACAACATTGAAATTGTTGTTGATAGACTAAGTATTGAAGAAAAAAATAGAGGTAAAATTACCGAATCCATTGATGTAGCTGCTGATTATTCTCAAGGAATAGTTAATGTTGAAATTCTCAATCAAAAAACAATTACTTTTTTCAAGCAGCAAGCTTGTCCATATGGTGATTTTAATATGCCACACATTGATACAAAGGATTTTTCTTTTAATTCACCAAGTGGTATGTGTGACAAATGTAAAGGAATTGGTGTTATTTTAAGAGCGGATTTTGATTTAATAGTTCCTAATAAATTCTTTTCAATTCAAGAAGGAGCAATCAAATTATTCCCTTTTCCAATTAATGGAAAATCTATTGAATGAAAAGAATTTGAAATTTTATTAAACTATTATGATATAGACATCAATAAACCAATTAATGAACTTTCTGATGAACAAATAGATATCTTAAAATATGGTTCAGAACATGAAATTAGTTATACCATTAAATCTGAAAGTGGTAATAAATACAATAGAACAAGAAGAATTGAAGGACTTTTAGAAAGAATTGAAAGAAAATATTTAGAAACTTCCAGCGAAGATATTCGTAATTGATACAAGAAGTTTATGTCAGAATTCAATTGTGATGAGTGTGGCGGAGCAAGATTAAATCGCTACTCATTAGCTGTAAAAATCAATGATTTAAATATTTTTGAACTTTGTAACTTATCAATTGAAGATACATTAAAAGAAGTTCAAAATTTAAGAATTAATGCTTTTGAAAAAGAAGTTGCTGAATTATTAGTTAATGAAATAAAAGATAGACTAAGTTTTTTAGTTAATGTAGGATTAGAATATTTATCTTTAAATCGTAAATCAGAAACCCTTTCAGGTGGAGAATCACAAAGAATTAGGTTAGCAACACAAATTGGTTCAAATTTAACTGGTGTTCTATATGTTTTGGATGAACCATCAATTGGTTTACATCAAAAAGATAATCGTAAATTAATTAATTCTTTGAAAAAAATGGTTGAAATTGGTAATACATTAATAGTTGTTGAACATGATGAAGAAACTATTTTAGAAGCAGATCACATTATTGAAATAGGACCTTTAGCAGGTCGGAATGGTGGAGAACTAGTTGCTGAGGGAACTGTAGAAGATATTATGAATAATCCAATTTCAGAAACAGGAAAATTTTTATCAGGTAAAAATTTTATTGCTATTCCTAATAAAAGAAGGGCAGGAAATGGGCAATTTATTTCTATAAAGGGAGCTAAAGAAAATAACTTAAAAAATATTGATGTTAATTTTCCATTAGGTAAATTTATCGCAGTTACAGGGGTTTCTGGTTCTGGAAAAAGTACTTTAGTTAATGAAATTTTAGTTAAAGCACTTGAAAATATGACTTCTGAAGAAAAAGTAAGAGTTGGAAAACACCAATCACTAAATGGACATTATAATATCGATAAATTAATTAAAATTTCACAATCACCAATAGGAAGAACTCCAAGATCAAATCCAGCAACTTATACAAGTGTTTTTGACGACATAAGAGACGTTTTTGCTAATTTAGAGGAAGCTAGAAGTCGTGGATATTTAAAAGGGAAATTTTCTTTTAATGCTTCTGATGGTCGTTGTGAAAAATGTCAAGGTGATGGAATGCTAAAAATAGAAATGCATTTTCTACCTGATGTTTATATCAATTGCGACCACTGTGATGGAACAAGATATAAAAATGAAATTCTAGAAATTAAATATAAAAATAAAAATATTTCAGATGTTCTAAATATGACTGTTCTAGATGCTTATGAATTTTTTGAAAATCGCCCTAAAATAGCAAGTAAATTAAAAACTCTAATAGATGTTGGACTTGACTATATTACTTTAGGACAATCAGCAACTACTCTTTCAGGTGGTGAAGCACAAAGAGTAAAATTAGCTAAATTCTTACAAAAAAAACCTACAGGAAAAACTTTTTATGTTCTTGATGAACCAAGTACTGGATTACATCCACTTGATGTTTCCAAACTAATTAAAGTTCTTAATAGATTAGCAGATAGCGGTGAAACTGTTTTAGTAATTGAACATAATTTAGATATTATTAAAGTAGCTGACTATGTAATTGATTTAGGTCCAGGTGGTGGAGTTAATGGTGGAACCATAGTTGCAACAGGAACTCCAGAAGCAATTGTTCAAAACGAAAATTCTTTCACAGGTGAATATTTAAAAGGAGTCTTGAAAAATGGAAAACATTAAAATTTCTTTTTTAATAAATGAGTTTAATTTAAATCCCATCAACAACTTTCCAGAAGGGGAAATCAAAAGACCTTCTATTAATAGAGCGGGTTTATTACTTGCTGGGGCAGTAAGTAATGAAACTTTAACTAAAAACATTGTTGCTTGAGGTACAAATGAATCGGAATTTTTACTTTCTTTAAACCAAACAGAAAGGAAAAATGCATTAATTCGTGTTTTAGGACAACATCCACCACTGCTAATGTTGTCAATTGGTTTTTCTAAAAAACTATATGATGAAGTACTTGAAATTGCCAACCAATTTTCAGTACAAGTTACTAATAGTGAAGAACATTTATCCACTTTAATTGCAAATATTGGGAGTTTTTTATCAGAATATTTTGCTAAAAAAGAAGCGGTACATGGATGTGCGATTATAATAAATGGAATTGGTGTTTTAATAGTAGGTTCTTCAGGTGTTGGTAAATCAGAAGCAGTATTAGAATTAATACAAGATGGACATACTTTTGTTAGTGATGATACTGTTATTATTTCAAGACTAGGAACCAGGTTTATTGGAAAACCTTCCCCAATTACTCAAGATTTATTAGAAGTACGGGGAATAGGAATAATAGATATTAGACATACTTATGGTTCAAGTATGATTAGAAAAAAACTTGATATAGATTTAGTTTTAGAGTTAGTTTTAAGTGATAACTCTATTAACTTTGATAGATTGGGAAATAGTGAATTGCACTATAATATATTAGGTGGAACAATTCAAAAGATTCAAATACCTGTTAAACAAGGAAGAACAACTTCTTCTTTAGTGGTAGCAGCTGTTAACTCTTACCTAGTTAAACAAGATGGTTTGGATCCTATTCAAAAAATACAAGAAAGGATAAAAAGTAATGCCAAATAACCCTAATTTTCCTGATTATTTGAAAAATGCTCGTGCTTTTAATGAAGGAGAAGCATATTATTTATTTAATCAGACATGATTACCTGTTTATAGTGTAATGATTATGCTTGGTATGATTTTAGCAATTTTAACCATCTTCTTTTTCTGAAAAAGAGAAAAGATGAATACTGATCACTTAGCAATCTTGGTTATGATTACTATACCAACTTCAATCATTGGTTCAAGACTTGGATTTATTTTTGAACAACTTATTGCAGGTAATGCAGAAAGTTTAAAACATACTTGATGAAATATTAGATCAGGTGGTTTATCAATTCAGTGAGGTGTTATTCTCTCAACTGTTTGTGATTTAATTTATATATATTTTAAAAGAGATGTAATTGATTATCGAAAAGCAATGAGTATTATTTTACCAGCTGTTTTAATAGGACAAGCAATTGGTAGATGAGGTAACTATACCAACCATGAAGTTTATGGAAAAATAGATGCTGATGGAAGTACTGTTTTATGACTTGGTGAAACAATTGTTAGAAATATGTTCATCAGCGATGCAGTAAATACAGAAGGAGCATTAAGAGTACCTTTATTTTTCTATGAGTTTCTAACATCAATTGTTGGATACATCATTATTGTTTGAATATTCAATTTATTTAATTGATTAAAACCTGGAGTTACTGCTGGTTTCTACTTAATTTGATATGGAGTAGTTAGATCTTCAATGGAATTTTTAAGACAAGAATCATATGTATTTTACTTTGTTTTAGCAATTATTTATATTGTTGTAGGTCTTATATTTGTAATTTATTACCAATTTTTTTCAAATTACAGATATTCAATAAGTAAAGCAGGAATTAAAGTAACTAAAGTTCAAAGATATGAGAAAACAAAAGAAAAAATGTTTTTCATTACTTGAGTAAACTATAAAAGAATTAATTAAAATTACAAAATAAAAAAAGAAGGTATAAAAATGGAAAAAATTTATGATGTAGCAATAATAGGTGCAGGTCCTGCTGGTTTAACAGCAGCAATTTATGCATCTAGAGGAAATTTATCAGTTGCAATTATTGAAAAAGGTGCTCCTGGTGGAAAAATGGTAGCACAATCAAAAATTGAAAACTGGCCAGGAGATAAAGTTGTAATGGGGGCTGATTTAGCTCTTAGAATGTATGAACATGCTTTAGAATATGGTGCAGAGCATTTATATGGCGAAGTAGAAAAAGTATTATCTTTAAGTGAGTTTGAAAAAGAAATTCACTTAAAAAATAATAAAATTATTAAAGCAAAAGCAGTAGTAGTTGCTTCTGGTATGAACGAAAGAAAACCAATGGATATTGAAGGGATTTTAGAATTTGAACATCGTGGTGTTTCTTATTGTGCAATTTGTGATGGTCCTTTATTTGGTAAAAACCCATCTATTATTATAGGTGGTGGAAATTCAGCTGTTGAAGAAGGTTCTTTTTTAGCTTCTATTGCTTCAGAAGTAAATATCTTTGTAAGAGATGCTAAATTTAATGCAGAACCAAGACTTGTTGATGAATTGATGTCAAAACCAAATGTTAAAGTTCACTTTAACTCTAAAGTTTTAAAATTAAAAGGAAATACATCTTTAGAAGAAGCAGAAGTTGAAATTGATGGTAAAATTCAAACAATTAAAGTTGCTTCACTATTTCCATACATTGGATTTATTCCTGCAACCGGTTTTTTAAAAGACTTAAATATTTTAGAACCAAATGGTTTTATCAAAGTGGATCACTTTCAAGAAACTAAAGAAAAAGGAATATATGCCATTGGAGATGTAACTCAAAAAGAAATTAGACAAATAGCAACTGCAACAAACGACGGAACTATTGTAGGAAAAATTCTTACCAATCGTTTAGGAAAGTAAATTATAAATTGCAATAATATTTAATTATTTGCAAAAACTATATATAGCAAAAAACTAAAAATAGAAAAATAAAAAAATTTGAAAAAAATTATTTTATGTTATCATTTAAGATATATTAATTTTTTAAGGAGAATAAAATGAAAAAAAATTTAAAAAATATATTTTTATCACTCGGAACAGCAACAGCAGCATTATCAGGATTTGCTTTTGTAGTTTCATGTGGAGAAACTAAAAAACCAACTGAAAATGAACCGACAACACAATCAGATGTAGCAGATGACTTGTTTGTAACTGAAGCAGAAAAAACATTTAAAACAGAAACAACTGACTTCGCAAAATACGATTTTAAATTCGATAAAACAAAAAGCACTTCTACTGGTTTTGAATATGTTTTAGATTTAGTTGACACAACAGCTAGTGACACAACACCAGTTAAGCACGGAGATAAACAATTTACTTTAGAATTAAAAGAACTTACTGCTGACGGTAAAGTTAAAACAGATGGTAAAACATTTACTGCAACATCAACTGCTGATGGGAATCACTACAAATTTAGTTTTACATACGGAAGTGATGTAACATCAAAAGATCACTTTGGTTCATTAGGTATTTCTTCATTAAAATATGATACAAATACAACAATCGTTTTAAAAAATAAATAATTTAGTTATTTACTTAATAAATTAATAATAGAATATTGATATGTATTCTATTATTTTTTTACTTGGATTAAAAGTCAAAAAAGCAAAAAAAGACATTTTTTTATAAAAAAAGAATGTTTTTTTTTTTTTTGCAAATTCAAAATTTAAAGTTATAAAATTAATTTGTATTAAAAGAAGAATTATTTTTTTAATATATTGTTATAGACAATAAAAATAAGGAGAAAAATGAAAAAAAACTTAAAAAATGTATTTTTAACCCTAGGAACAAGTGTTACTGCTTTAACAGGTTTTGCTTTTGTAGTTTCATGTGGAGAAACTAAAAAACCAACAGTAACGCCTGAAACACCAGCTACTGAAGAAAAAGTGGTATCAATTAGCGAAGAATCTAAAACATTTAAAACACAAACAACAAATTTTGATAAATATAAATTTGTATTTGACAAAGTTTTAAGTAACGATAAAGGTTTTGAATTTGATTTATCATTAATAGATACATCAGCATCACACAAAGACGCAACACCAGTTAAACATGACAATGGTACAAAACAATTTACTTTAGAATTAAAAGAATTAGATGAAAATGGTAATTTAAAAGTTGGAGGTAAAACTTTCACTGCTACTTCTACATTAGTTGAAAAACAAAAATGAGGTAATTCAGAATTACCTGTAAGCCCACGTTATAACTTTAAATTTTCATATGACACAAGTACAACTTTAGAAATGAAAAAACACTTTTCTTCATTAGGTATTTCTTCCTTAAAATATGATACAAACACAGTAATTACTTTAGAAAAATAACAAAGTAATATTAAAATAGTGAATAATTTTTTAATTTTATATAAAAATGAAAAATTATTGACAAATTATTTTTAGACAAGATATTTATTTATCTTGTCTTTTTCTTTTTATTTGTAAAGACAAAATAGTATAATTTAAATAAAAATAAAGGGGAAAAATGAATCAAGAGCAAATATCGGTAATTGCAGGAATTAGTGTAAGTATGTTTTTGATGCTTTTAATAACTTTCTTTTTGCTTTTTTTAAGGTTTAAATATTTTAAAAAAATGTCTAAACAAGAGCAACTGGGTTTAGAAGCAGAAAAAAATATTAATTTTCTTTTAAGAAAATGAGCAGAAAAAAATAATTTTTATTTTTTAGAAAGCAGTTTGTATAAATACAATGATAATCAATTGTTTGAAGTTGATGGAATATTATTAACAAACAAAGCAATTATTATTGTAGAAATAAAATCAATAAATGGTGTTATTAAAGGAAATTCAACAGAAAAAACACTAAATAAAGTCCTAGGAAATAAGAGTTTTGAAATTTCTAATCCTATTTATCAAAATGATAAGCATATTTATCATATAAAAAAAATGTTAGATGGAAATTTTCCTATTCTTTCTTTAATTGTGTTTTCAAACAGAGCACAAAGGTTAGAAATCGAAAATGAGTTAGCTTATGTTATCATTTGCTTAGAAGATGAACTCAATCAAATTCTTTTTGATATAAACACTTCATTAGAAGAAAGAATAAACCCAGAAACTCTAAAAGCTATTAAAGAAGCTTTTGAAAAATATCAAACAAATAATAAAAAAGATTATTTAGCATTAAAATCTTTTTCAACAAGTAGGTAAAATATGGAAAGTAAAGAAAAACAAAAAGTATCAAGAGAATTAATAATTGATAATTTAGCAATTAAAGTTGAGCAAGAAGTAACTACTTCAAATACCCAAAAAATAGCATTAAAAAAAGATTTTATTTTAGTTAAAAATGAAAAAATACTTGATGATGAACAATTAATAGAATTTATTAGACCTTTTTTTAATAAATATAAAGATAAAATAATAACTACTTTATTTACAAAAGATATAGATTTAGACAATAGATATTTTTATTTATTTGGAGAAAAAATTCATTGCCTTTTTGATTTATTTTTTGGAAAATATAAATTCGTTCCTTTAAGAACTGGTTTTCAACCAAGACTCTTAAAAACTAAAAAGCAAGTAATAGAATATATAGAAGAAATTAGAAAAAGAGAGTTATTAAAATATTTATTAGTGAGATTAACAAACATCGAAAAAGAAATGGGAATAAAACATCAAAATAGAGTATTTGTAAGAGTTAAAAAATCTACTTGAGGTACTAATCATATTTTTAGAAAAGAAATTTATTTTTCAGAAGCATTATCCCCTTTTTCCAAAGATATCATTGATTCAGTAATTTACCACGAATTAGCTCATTGTTTTGTCCCTAATCATTCAAAAGAATTTTGAGATATAGTATATAGATACTGTCCTGATTATGACCAAAAAACTAAAAAATTAAACAATAAGGAATATCAATAAAATGAAAGAAGAAAATATTTATTTATGTGGTCCAACAGTTTATAACCATGTGCATATTGGAAATATGCGCTCTCTTGTTTTTATAGATATTTTAAATAGAGTTAAAAAATACTTTAATTACCAAATAAATTATCTTCACAACATCACTGATATTGATGATAAAATCATACAAAAAGCAATTGAAGAAAATAAAAGTGAAAAAGAAATCAGTGAATTTTATTTTCAAGAATATTTAAAGTTATTTAAAATTTATAATGTTGTTAAACCAACTAAAATTTTAAAAATTACAGATAAACTAGACTGAATTAAAAATTACATTAAAGAATTATTAGATAACAAAAATGCTTATAAAAGTGAAGGTAATGTTTTTTTTGATGTTAAAACAATAAATAATTATGGAAGTCTATCTAATCGCAAATTAGAAGATATGAAAAATGAAGAAGATAATTCTTGAAAAAAGAAAAATATACAGGATTTTTCTTTATGAAAGAATACAGAATTAGGTATAAAATACGATTCTGAATTTGGACAAGGACGTCCAGGATGACATACAGAGTGTTGTGCAATGATTTATTATTATTTTAATAAAAAAACCATTGATATTCATGCTGGTGGTGTTGATTTGCTTTTTCCCCATCACGAAAATGAAAATGCACAACATTTTGCTTTAACAAATAAAGCAATTGCCAAAGAATGAATTCATGCTGGTTTTATTAATAAAAACGGGCATAAAATGTCTAAATCCTTAGGAAATATTTTGCTTGCGAAAGATTTTGCTTCTTTACACGGAACTGACACTTTTAGAAATATTATTTTAACAACTAATATTTTTGCTCCTGTTGATTTAAGTGATGAACTTATTATTTCTAATAAAAATAAAATTCAACAATTAACTAAATCATATTATCAATTTATTTTAGAACAAAATAATTTAGTAATTGATACTTCTAAGGTTGAAAAAATAATGTACTTATTTCTTGAATTTAAATTTGCACAAGCAAATAAAGAAATAAGTGAAATACAGAAAAATAAAGACTTTTCGACTCTATTTGAAATTTATAGACTACTTGGTTTTAATTATGTAAATTTACAATTAGATAAAGAAATTAAAGAAATTTATTATAAATGAAAAGAGCTAAAAGAACAGAAAAAATACGAACAAGCAGATAAGTTAAGAGTAATCTTATATGAAAAAAATATTTTATAAACAAATAATGGAAAAATAAATAAAAGAAAGAAGAAAAGAGAGTTTAAATAATGGCAAAATATATTTGTGGGAAAAATTCAGTATTGGATGCAATAAAACATAAATTACCAATAATTCAAATTTTTTCTTCAAGACCTGAAGAGTTAATCAAAGTACAAAAAGACATTAAAGTTATAAAAAAAGATTACAAATATTTAGATAATTTAACAAAAGAAAACCATCAAGGTTTTATTGCACAAATAAGTGATATTGAAACACATGATTTAAATGTTATATTTAAAGATAAACCAGAAAAAATCTTAATTTTAGATCATATTCAAGACCCACACAATTTCGGAGCAATAATAAGAACAGCAAATGCCAGCGGAATTAATCATATTATCTTTCCAAAAGAACGTTCTGTTGATATCACCCCAACGGTTTTAAAAGTATCATCTGGCGGATTTATAAATATGAAATTTATTAAAGTTGCATCTATTAGTGCAACAATAACTAAACTAAAAGAAAAAAACTTCTGAATTTATGGAACAACTTTAAGTTCCAATTCCATCGATATTAATCAAACAACATTTAACTATCCACTGGCATTAATTTTAGGTTCTGAAGCAAACGGGATATCTAAAAGTGTAGAAAAAATGTGTGATCAAAATATTTATATCCCTTTAAAAGGAACAGTGCAATCACTAAATGTATCTGTAGCAGCCGGAATTGTTTTATTTAAATTAAAGTAAAACAAAGGAAAAGATGAACAAATCAGAAAAGGAAATAGAAAAATATAAAGAACTAGTAATCGCAGCTTCTAAAAATGTTTTTAGCAAATTCAAATACATTCCTTTAACTTGAGAAGATATTAATATTTATGGTTTATCCATCGTTTTAGAAGTAGCAGAAATAGCAAAGAAATATAATCAAGAAGACAAAAAAGGTGTAATTTATGCTATCTTGTTTAATAAATTAATGACTTATGCTAAATCATTTACTAAAAATAATTCTAAAATAATGAATTTTAGTATTTCATTTGAAGATGAAATTTTAACCAAACTAGAATCAGAAAATTCAAAAGAATATCTTTTTAAAGAAGACTGTCAAAGATTTTTTAAAAAGTTTTCTCATGAAGAATTAAATATCTTAAATTTATATTATCTTAATAACAAAACAATTAAGGAAATATCTAATCAGTTTTATACATCATCCTTTAAAATTAAAAGGTTTTTAGAAAAAGTAAAACTCGAAGCAGTTGAATATTTCAAATAATTGCAAAAATAATATATAATTAATAAACTATGTCTAAAGAAAAAATTGCATTAGCTTGTGAAGTTTGTAAGTCAAAAAATTATGTTAAAAATAAATCTGTAGATGACAGATTAGTAATTAACAAGTTTTGCAGAAAATGCAATTCTCAAACTTTACACAAGGAAGAAAAATAATGAAAGAAAAAAGAAATAAAAAGAAAAGAGAAAAAAAATATTATTTCAGAAATTGAATTAAAGAAATAAAAAGAATTAAGTGACCAAAAGGTAAAGATGCTAATAAAAACTTTATGTGAACTATTATCTTTGTGGTTGTTTGTTCAATTTTATTTGTTTCTATTTCTTTCGTTGCAACTTTAATTTGAAATTCAATAGGAGTAGGTTTTTAAATAATGGAAAAAGAAAATTTTAAATGATATATGATTTCAACCATATCAGGAAAAGAAGAACAAGTTATTGAGTCTTTAAATAACAGAATAAAATCAGAATTTTTAGATAGTATTTTTGAAGAAATTAAAATGTTTACAGTACCACATTTAACTCAAAAAGAAATCGATAAAAAAATAAAAGGGGAACCATTTGTTGTAAAAACAGAGAATCTTTATAAGGGTTACATTTTTGCTAAAATGCTTATGACTGATGATGCCTGATTTATTGTGCGTAATACTCAATATGTTACCGGACTTGTTGGTTCATCAGGAAAAGGTGCTAAACCAACACCAGTTTCTAATCGGGAAATTAAAAAAATGTTTGAAGCAGAAAAAAAAGGTTGAGAAAAATACAATGCCGGAATCATTGATTCACCTTTCAAACCTAATGTTGTAGTTAGAGTGATTGAAGGTAGTTTTGAAGGTGAAGAAGGAACAATTATAGAAACTGATGATAGATTAGGTGATTCTTGAGTAGAAATTGAAATATTTGGTAGAAAAACTCCTACAAAATTTTCTCATAAACAATTAGAAGTAGTAAAATAGTTCAAAAATTCAAAAAATTTGCATTTTTTTCAATAAAATGCATTTTTTATTCCACTTTTATGCAAAAAATTCAAAAAGTGGTAAAATTAATGTATATGATATTCAAATTTTCGAAAAATTTCAAATATTAAGTGAATATTATATATATTAAAAAATAATAAAATAAAGGAATAATATGAAATTAAGTAAAAAATTATTATTAGGACTCGGTGGAACATTAACAGGATTTGCAACTTTAGCAACTGTTGTTTCATGTGGAGATAAAAACAATTACTATACAACTGATTACTCAGGTATTAAAGCATTAGTAGACCAAAAAGCTCCAGAAATACAAAAAGCAATCACAGATAAAACAGCTAAAGAATTGAAAATTACTTTATTAACAGCTGGAGGAAATGTTAATGATAAATCATTTAACCAATCAGCTTGAGAAGCAATTTCTCAATTATCATTCCAAACCAAATCAAAAGCTAACAAATATGTATTGGGAGATTCATCTAACTTAGAAAAAAGTTATAATTCATTATTAACAACTGATTCTAATGTTTGAGTATTAACTGGATTCCAACAATCAGGTGCTTTTTCAAACTGATATAAAGTAAATAAAGAAAAATTCAACCAAAAAGGAATTATTGTTATTGCAATTGACTGAGATTTACCAGATTCAGAATTACCATCAGGTAGATTTATTTCATTAAACTACAACACAGATGAAGCAGGATGAATTGCAGGTTATGCAACAGCTGACTACTTCTCAACTAAAGAAACTGATGATGCAAAAAGAAAAGTTGCAGCATTTGGTGGAGGATTAGGAGCTGGAGTTACTGACTTTATTGCAGGATACTTAACAGGAATTAAATACTACAATGCTAATAACCCTAAAGTTACAAAATTAACAGCAGACACATTAACTTTAGATACAGGATTTAAAGCAGATGCAACATCAACACCAAAAGTTAATTCAGTAGTAACAACTGAAACACCAAAAGTTGTTTTACCAGTTGCAGGAAGTTTAACTTCTACAACTATTGATCAAATTAAAAAATCAAATAAAGGTCAATTTGTAATTGGTGTGGATACAGATCAATCATTAACTTTTGAAGATTCAAAAACACTATTCTTTACATCAATTGAAAAAAGAATCGGAAATACTTTATTTAGAGTATTAGCTGACTTATTTACTAAAAAAGGAGCAGCTTCAGATATTATTTCAACATTTGCTGAAGGAACAAAAAATGCTCATGTTAAATTAGGATACTGAGATGATTTTGTTGGATTAGCAAAATCACAAATTAGTGAAAAAGCTGCAGCAGATGCTTCATTAGACAAAGCAGCAACAAAATTCAAAGAACTTGTTACAAAAGCTAAAAAAGCAGAAGCTAAAACTCTTTTAAGTATTCCAGTTATGGATCCAGCAGGAGCAGCAAGTAACCAAACTACTTTAAATTCATTAGCTGCAGAAATTAACAAACAAACAGGAAAAGCAACAACTCCAGAACAACCTGCTGCACCATCAAACCCTGGAGGAACACAACAGGGGGGGGGCAAATAACAACCCACAAAACCCTTCTGGAGGAGGTACAACTGATTCAACAACTTCAGGAACACAAAATGGTACAGGACAAGCTGATGGAGCAGCAGCTCAACCAGGAGCACAAAATCCTTCTGGACAAACAGAAGGTTCAGGAACCCCAACAGGACAAACTACTCCAACTACAAATACAACAGGTGATCAAGGAAGTCAATCACAAGGAAGCAATACTGCTTCACAACCTGGTAACGACACAACACACCAAGGTTCATAATCTTATTAAAATAATCCAATAATCTACTATAACAATTAGATTAAAATAAAAAAATAACTTTTATGTTATTTTTTTATTTGTTTATTTGTTAAAATTATATAGGAAAGAGAAAAATGGAAAATACAGTTAATAAAGTAGAAAATGCAATTGAATTTATTAATGTTACAAAAGAATTTGGAACAATAATTGCCAATAAGAACATTAATATTAAAATCAAAAAAGGTACCATTCATGCTTTAATTGGTGAAAATGGTGCTGGAAAAAGTACTTTAATGTCAATTCTATTCGGTCTTTATACACCTACTAGTGGTCAAATTAAAATAAATGGTCACAGTATGTATATTAAAGATCCTAACCAAGCTAATGATTTAGGAATTGGTATGGTTCATCAACATTTTAAACTTGTTGATGCATATACTAATTTAGAAAACATTATTTTAGGTGATGAATTTACACATAGAGGTTTTTTAGATAAAAAATTAGCAATTCAAAAAATACAAACTATACAAAAAAAATATAATTTAAATTTTGATTTAAATCAAAAAACAGGTGATGCTACTGTTTCTACACAACAAAAAGTAGAAATTATGAAAATGCTTTACCGTGATGCTGAAATTCTTGTGTTTGATGAACCTACTGCGGTTCTAAACCCACAAGAAATTGAAGGTTTATTAGAAACAATGAAAATATTTAGAGAAAATGGAAAAACAATTATTTTTATTTCTCATAAATTAAATGAAGTTAAATCAGTTTCTGATGAAGCAACCGTTATTAGACACGGAGAAGTTGTTGGACACTTTAATTCTTTAAAAAATGTTTCAATTTCAGAAATTTCAGAAGCAATGGTTGGTAAAAAAGTAGTAATGCCAAAAAACAACACTGAAAACAACTTTACACAAGTTGGTTTTGAGTTTAGAAACGTTAGTGCCAAACATCTAAAAGGAATTGAAGATGTTTCATTTACAATCAACAAAGGAGAAATTTTAGCAATTGCTGGAGTTGAAGGTAACGGACAAGAAGAAATTGAATTTGTTGCTTCAGGAATGTTAAAACCTTCGCATGGTAACATTATCCTTTATAAAGAAGATGAAAAAGGGCAAATTCTTGAAAAAGATATCACTCATATGTCAGTAAGTAAAAAGAAAGAAGAAGGAATTTCATATATTCCAGGTGATAGACATAAATATGGTTTAGTTTTAGATTTTACAATTGGAGATAATTCAATAATTAGAAGACTAAAAGATAAATCATTCAAAAATTTAGGAATTTTATCAACTAAAAAAATTCACAATTTTTATAAAGAAATACAAACTGAATATGATGTTCGTGGTGGAAGAGATGGAAAATCCAAAGCTAGATCATTATCAGGTGGAAACCAACAAAAAGCAATTGTTGGGCGTGAGATGTTAACTGAACACGATTTTATTATCATTGTTCAACCAACTCGTGGATTAGATGTTGGAGCAATTAACATTATTCATAACAAAATACTACAAGAAAAAGCGGCAGGTAAAACTATTTTACTAATATCTTACGAATTAGATGAAATTTTTGCTTTAGCAGATTCAGTAGTAGTTATTAACAAAGGAAAAGTTTCAGACAAAAGAGATGTAAAAAATATTACAAGAAACGAAATAGGATTATTAATGGCAGGAGTACACAATGAATAAAGTAGAAGAAAAGAAAATATCTTTATTTAAAAGATTTTCAAACTTCTTTTTTGAAGAAGATAATACAAATGCAAGAAAGAAAATATTTAGTTCTTTATGAGCATTATTCTTTGGAATGATAATTGCTTCTATCTTTATTGCATCTTTAGGTTCTAATCCGTTTGAAATTTATTACCAAATTATAAATTCTTCATTAAAAGAAGAGTTTATTTATAGATTTTTAATTACTATTTCAGTATTTATATTTGCATCGATTGCTGTTGGTGTTGGATTTAAAGCATCGATGTTTAATATAGGAATACCAGGGCAAATGATGGCTTCAGGTCTTGTTTGTTTTGTTGTGGTAAGTTATTTAGGTTCAACCAGTAATACCGAAATAGTTGTTAAAGGATGACATTTAATAGTTGGACTTTTAGCAGGATTAGTTGCAGCAGTTTTTGTAGGGATGATTGCTGGATTACTAAAAGCATTCTTTAACATAAATGAAGTTATTTCAACAATTTTATTAAATTGAATTATTTACTATATTGCTTATCAATTACTTGTTGGGAAAATTCAAGGCCTTCCTTTTACTTTACCTCCAGGTTTAACAGATTTACCAATATCTAAAAAAATAATTTTTAAAAATGATTTTTTTAATTCACAAGCATTTGCAGGAATTTTATTAGGACTATCATTTATTTTTGCTATAACAGTTTGATTTATAATCAAAAAAACACCTATTGGTTATAAAATTAAAATGACTGGATTTAACAAAAATGCTTCTAAATATTCTGGAACAAATGAAAAATTATTAATTATATCTATTTTAAGTGTTTCAGCACTTTTAGCAGGAATAGCAGGATTCCTTTGATTTGTTTTCTCAAGACAAAATCTACCTATACTTTCATCTCCAGAACCTTTAGGATTTGATGCTATAGCAGTTTCCTTGCTGGCTTATAATTCACCTATAGGAATTATTTTCACAGCAATATTCTATTCACTTTTAACAGTTGGTTCAGATAATATTCAAATTTTAAATCCAAAATTAGATGCACAAGCTGTTCAAATGATTTCAGGACTAATCATTTATTTTGCCGCTATCGCTGTAATTTTCTTTAAATTTAAACCAATTTCTAAATTTATTAAATTTGTTTTCTTAGTTAAAAGTCATTATTTCTATCATGAAAATAGAAAAATTTATGAATATAAACAACTAAGATCAAAAATCAAAAAACAAATTAAAAATAAAAATAATTCTTCAGAAACAATTGAGCTATGAAGTAAAAGATTAGAAATTTTAAATGATTATATTAAACACTTGCAAAATTTACATAAAGAAAAACCTTATGTATTTAAAAAAGCAAAAGCAGAATATATTCAAGAATTTATAAACTTTAAAAATAATAATCCATTAAGTAAAAATGCTACAATTAATGAATATATTAAACATCTTGAAAAAGAATTATTAATTAATACAAGATTTTTAAATAAATTATTCAATTTATCAAAAGAACATAAAATTAGTATATTTAAAGCATATTGATTTAGTAAAAAAATCATGAGAAAAAACAACAAATTATCTGTTAAAATAATCGAATTAACAAACGAACCAAACAAACTACAATGAAAAGTTCTTCAAAATGAACTTAAATCTGATTTCTTTAAAAAAGCTATGAATCAAAAAGACATTAATGAAGAGCAAAAAATTGAGTTATTTAGAGAATTATCTGAAAAAAGAAGAGAAATTAACAAACAACTTTCTGAACTTGGTTTTTATGACTTAAAAGTTTTAAAAGACCAATACAAGGCAAATAGAGTTGAATTAAAAGCTCAATACACCAAAGAAAAAGATTTAATTGTTCAAAATATGAAAAACGAACACAAATGAATTAGAATTGAGGTAATATAAAATGGCAATATTTTCAATAATTTTAGTTTCATCAGCTTTACTGTTTGTTATTCTTGGTTTTTCAGCACTTTCTGGAATGTTCAGTGAAAGAGTTGGAATTGTTAATATCGGAATTGAAGGGATGTTAATAATTGGTGCTACTGTTTATGGATTACTTAATTATTTATTTAAAGTAGAAAGTGCTTGAATGCAAATACCATTATTAATAATTTCTTCATTGGCAACCGCTTTATTTGCATTATTGCATGGTTTTGTTACCATTAAATTAAAAGGAGATCATATTATTTCAGGGGTTGCAATAAACTTATTAGCTCCTGCATTAAGTATTTTCTTCTTAAGAACTTTTGGAGATGCTAATAAATTCCCGCAATATACACAAGAATTAGCATGATCTCAAGATTCATTTGCAAATCTCAAAAATATTGTTTCTCTTAAATTAGTTTTAATATTAGTTATATTTCTTGTTGCACTAATAACATTAAATAAAACAAAATGAGGTTTAAGACTAAAAGCTATCGGAGAAAATCCACAAGCAGCAGATGTTGCTGGAATTAATGTTAATTTCTACAAATGACAAGGATTAATTATTTCTGGATTACTTGCAGGACTTGGAGGAGGAATCTTCTATCAATGAAAAGGAATTAGTTTTACAGGAAATGCTGGTGGATTTGGATTCTTAGCTCTTACTATTTTAATTATGGGTAGATGAAGAACATCATGAATCTTCTTTGTAACTATAATCTTCTCATTAATTTACGGAACAGCTTTAACATTACAAGCATCAAGCACAGGAGTGTTAGCAGCTGCAAGTCAATATGGTTTCTTAATTACAGCTACACCATTCTTGATTACAATATTTATTTTAATATTTACATCGAAAAGGGCGATTGCTCCAGCTGCAGTTGGACAACCATATGACAAATCAAAACGTTAAATTTAAAGCAAACCAAAAATGGTTTGTTTTTTTATTACTTTAAAAGTGATAAAATAATAATTATGAAAAAAAATAAAAATCATTTTAAATTTTGAAAATCATTTATAGTTTTATCGCCTATTACTTTATCTTTAGTAGCATGTGGGCAGAATAAAACTGAAAAAACAACAAATGAAGATTCAATAAAACCAGAACAACCAAAAATCACAAATCCAAGTGAAAATACAAATACTTCAACAAATACAATTCCCAATACACAAACAGGAAATAATAATTCTTCCAATAACAATCTAAACAATGATAAAAACACCAATATACAGCAAAATACAGATGTTTTCGCTTCGTTAAAGGATTTTCCAACAATACTAGAAGTAACAGAAAGAAATAAAGAATTAGACGCACTTTCTTTTTATTATAAATATAAAGATGCTCCTGATTTAATTTCTCAAAACATCGCAATTAAATGAGAATTGCAAGAAGAATATAAGATAAGAGCTACTTTTCCAAATACTGATAAAATCAATAATTCAACAGGAAAAATTAGTGATTTAGTTTTAACTTTTACTAAAAATAATCAAGATAAAAATATCACTATATCTTTACAAGGATTTAAAACTAATTCAACAAATACAGTTGATGAAAGAGAAAACTTTTTAACAAAAAAAGATTTAAATGGCTCAAGCGTAATAAAACTATTTGCTTCTTTAGTTGCTTCAATGCTGCAATATAATTCAAATATTGATAGTTTTAGAGAATTGCAAAATTCATCAACAAGCGATGATTTTACTTTAAATTATGAATATTTAGGATCTGGAAATAAAGAAAATTTAAAACAACTTTTCAAAGACAAAAATATTGTTTTAAATCCTTCATTAAGTGCTTTATTTTTTGAAAAACACGAAGATTCAACTAAACCAAAATATAATTATGAAGTTGTTGGGGTATCTGCTAATGATTTAGAAGGGACTATGCAAGTTGAAGTCTCTATCAAGCAAATTGATAATAATACAGGAGTTACTGATTCTTATCATAAATATTTTGAATTTTCAGGATTTAGAAAATTTGCAAAAGATCAAAATGGTAATTTAATTTCTAATCCATTTTCAGTTTATTTACTTGAAAATGAAGCAATAGAAATAATTAATAAGTATAAACTAAAATCCAAAATTGAAAATAGCATTAGTAATATGAATATAACTAATGAAAAACAAAAAATAACACTTTCTATTACAAACCAAGAAAAAGATACACTAAAAAATGCTATATTTAATAAATTGTTAATTGCTGTTTATGATCAAGAAAAAGAAAAAATCTATAACAACTGAGATAATTTACCAAGAGCAACTAAGTTTATAGCAAGAAAAGATAAAACTTCAATATATCCTTTTATAACATCAATTACAAAAGAGATTATTGAAAATGTTGACTTTTATGTATTTAAAGAAACTAACTCTGAAGAAAATAAAATAATAATGCAACTTGAATTAAAGATTTTTCCTTTTGTTTCTAGTTCTATTAATGACTTAAGATCTATTACTTTTTCAGATCAAGAAATACACTGAACAAAAGACTTAATTGAATTTAATTTAAATGAACTTAAATAATAAAAAAGTTTTTCAAGAAAGAAAAACAGTTGAAAGATATAAAAAAGACTTTCAAGAAATAGGATTGTGAGAATCAGAAAAATTTTTAATTGATAAATATTTTCCAAATAAAGAATTAAAAATTTTAGATTTAGGTTGTGGTGTTGGTAGAACAACATTTGCTCTTTATGAACTTGGTTATCAAAATATAGTTGCCATTGATATTTCACAAAATATGATCGAAAAAGCAAAAGAAATCAATTTATCCAAAAAATATAATATTGAATTTAAAGTTGAAGATGCATCAAGATTATCTTTTAAAGATAATTCTTTTGATTATGTTTTATTTTCCTTTAATGGTTGACCTGGAATACCAAGTGAAAAATCCAGAATAAACGCTTTAAAAGAAGTATTTAGAGTTTTAAAAGAAAAGGGAATATTCATTTTTTCTTGTCACGATAGAGAAGAAGTAGAATATTTAGAATATTATAAAAACTTTATAGAAGAATGTAAAAATGAATTTAGATTTGAAAAATATGGTGATTTTATTTTCAAAAACGAAGATAAAATTTGTGATTTTTTACATTTATATTCTAAAAATGAATTAAAAACAATTCTTGAAAATCAAAATTTTGAAATTTTAGATATCATAAGTCGCGATGAACATTTTAAAGAAAGTAAAAAAATTTTAGAAATTTCAGACAATACAAATTTTTGAATAGTAAAAAAATAAGGATAGGAGTCCTTATTTTAATTTATAAAAAAAAGAATAAAAAAATGGCGATCCCGAGAGGATTCGAACCTCTGACAACAAGCTTAGAAGGCTTGTGCTCTATCCTGCTGAGCTACGGAACCACTAATATGTATTATACCATAATTTAATATTTTTCTTTAATTCTTTTTAAATTAATTTCTGCTTTTTTAAAGTAAGCATTAATTAGCATTTCTTCTTTAATATTTAAAATATCTAAAAAACCAAGAATTAAGCTAAAAAGAGTTGATAAATTTGTTGAGTTAAACTCTGTTTGAAAATCAACTGCAGCTTTAAAAACATTTTGCAATTGGATGTTAATATCAGCTGAAACTGCTGTTTTTTTAATTATAGGATTTAAATTTAAATTATTAGCACATGAACTTAAAAAATGAATTATGTCAGCTCATTCTTCTAATAATTTTTCATTATTAATATTTCTATTTTGTTTTCAATATTTGAATGATTGCAATTCATTTGCAAATTCAGCAATTTCGACAATTATTGCCAAAGTCACTTGCTTATGTCACTCCAAAACATCCATTGAAACATTTCTTTGTTTTATTGATTCTTCAAATTTAGAATCAAGTGTTTTTTGAAAAATAAATATTTTAGTAAAATCCATAATATTATTATATATTAATTTCTTTTTTATTTTTAAAACTAAAGAAACTTTTATTTTCTTTTAATGAAGATTAATAATTTATAAAATTGTTTGGCAAAAAACGATATTATTGTATAATATTAATAATTATGGCGGATGTGGCGAAGTGGCTAACGCATCGGGTTGTGGCTCCGACATACGCGGGTTCGATCCCCGTCATCCGCCCCATTTTTTAAGTTATCTTAAAATTTAAGAAATTTAAAAAATGGTTTTTTTTATTTTCTTAATCATATCTGAAATATAGTAAAATAAGAATATGCAAATAAAACTTGATCAATTTTATACAAAAAAGGCAATTGCTAAAAAATGTATCTCTAAAATTGATAATTTAGAGCAATATAGTATTATAATTGAACCTTCAGCTGGAGAAGGTAGTTTTAGTGATTTGTTAAATAATGTTATTGCTTATGATATTGAGCCTAAAAACAGCAATATCATTAAACAAGATTTTTTTTGTGTCAAAATCAATAAACCAAATACTGAAAAAATTTTAATTATAGGGAATCCGCCTTTTGGTTATAGATCATCTTTAGCTAAAAAATTTATCAAACATTCAATAGATTTAAATGCTTCAACAATTGCATTTATTTTACCTAATACCTTTAGTAAAATAACTAATCAATCAACTAGTTTATTTCCAAAAGAGTGGAAATTAGTTACAGAATGAGAATTACCGAAAAATTCTTTTTTTGTTTATAATCAAGAACAAAAAGAAGTATATCACGTTCCTTGTACGTTTTTTGTTTGAACAAAAATGACAGAAAATAAACAAAAAGATTTAAGAAAGAAAAAACCTACAATTATTCCAAAAGAATTTACTTTTTTACCAAGAGGAAGCCAAGAAGCTGATTTTACTATAAATGGAAATTCTGCAAAAATTAAATCATTACAAGAAGTGACAAATTCAAAATCTGAACATTATATAAAAGTAAAAGAAAATTATGATATTGAACTAATTAAAAACGAATTTAGAAAATTAGTTTTTAAACCTAAATCATCAATAAATGGTGGTAATTATTGAATAAATCAAGATGAAATAATAATCGCTTGAAATGAAAGGAAAAAAACACGTGAGTAAAGAAATTAAAGACATTTTCAAAGTTATTGAAAGTTATAAAATAAGAATAAATAATTTTAACAAATATGTAAATAAAGAAAGTATTGATGAGCAAAAATTAGAAGATATCACAAGTTCTATTAAATATTTTTTTATTATCTCTGTTTTGAGTCCACAAAGTAAATCCACCTTACAACAAACTTTTATAGAAAAAAAGTTTGAATTTGAAAAGATATCACCGAAGTTAGAAAAAGGTGATTCAAAAGATAAAGACAACCTTTATTATGAAATAAAATGTTCCACTCCTTCTGCAAATGGCAATATTTTAAATATTGTCCAAATCAGATTACACCATGAATTAGATTATTATTTATGTGTTTTTATAGATGATTTGTTTTATAAAAATAATTTTCTATTTTTATTAACCAAAGAAGAAATGGAAGAAGAAATTAAAATTTTAGGACATAGTGCACATGGAGTTATCAACAAAACAATAATAATAACAAACAAGAATATCGTATTAGCATAGATTTAAATGATTTAAATAATACAAACACTAGTAGGTGATTAGAAAAATACAGAGACTCAAAACTTGAAGAAAAATTATTCAATTCATAATAACTTTAAATCTTGGATTTTACTATTAAATAAAAATAAATAATCTTTTTTTAATTTGTAATATAATTT
Source organism: Mycoplasma sp. 480 (assembly GCF_051353065.1). Classification (NCBI taxonomy): domain Bacteria; kingdom Bacillati; phylum Mycoplasmatota; class Mollicutes; order Mycoplasmatales; family Mycoplasmataceae; genus Mycoplasma; species Mycoplasma sp. 480. The sequence goes on from NZ_CP195722.1 coordinate 246,744, forward strand.
AAAGGAAATAAATAATTTTAAAAACAAAAGTAAAAATACATTTATTTTTAAAGAAAGGTATAAAATGAAAAAAATTGCTATAAATGGATTTGGTAGAATTGGTAGATTAGTTTTCAGAGCAATTCACAAATTACATAAAAATGATTTAGAAGTTGTTGCTATTAACGACTTAACAGATGCTAAAACATTAGCACACTTACTAAAATACGATTCAGCTCACGGAAGATTTGAAGGAACAGTAGAAGTTAAAAACGGAAACTTAGTAGTTGATGGAAAAGAAATTAAAATTTTAGCTGAAAGAAACCCAGAATTATTACCTTGAAAAGATTTAGGTATTGATGTTGTTGTTGAATCAACTGGATTCTTTACTTCAAAAGAAGGATCTGAAAAACACTTAACAGCAGGAGCTAAAAAAGTATTAATTTCTGCACCAGCTTCAGGAGATTTAAAAACTATAGTTTACAATGTTAACCACGACATTTTAACAAAAGATGACAAAGTTGTTTCAGCAGCTTCATGTACAACAAACGCTTTAGCACCAGTTGTTCACTTTTTAGATAAACACTTTGGAATTGAACGTGGATACATGTCAACAATTCACGCTTATACAGCAGATCAAAGATTACAAGATGCACCTCACTCAGACTTAAGAAGAGCAAGAGCTGCAGCTATTAACATCGTTCCTTCTTCAACAGGAGCAGCAAAAGCTATTGGATTAGTAGTTCCTTCATTAAAAGGAAAATTAGACGGTATTGCTTTAAGAGTTCCAACAATTACAGGATCATTTGTTGATTTAGTAGTTGAACTTAAAAAAGATGCAACAGCAGAAGAAATTAACTCAGTTATGAAATCACATTCAAGTGAATCATTTGGTTATACAGATGAACCAATCGTTTCTTCAGACATTATTGGAGCAACAGAAGGATCAATTTTCGATGCAACTTTAACAAAAGTATTAACAGTTGATGGAAAAAATCTTTACAAAATTTACACATGATACGATAATGAATCATCATATGTAAACCAATATGTAAGAGTATTAAAATTATTATCTTCATTATAATAATTATTCTTAATAGATGCATTGAAAAATGCATCTATTTTTTTATTTGTTTTTAATAAATAAACTTTAAAATAAAGTAAAATAATAATAGAAATTAGTGTTAAAAAAATCAATAGAATTAAAAATACAAAATAACAATAATAAAATTATAAAGGAGAAACATCTATGAAATTTTTGGATTTATGTTCTGGAATAGGTGGAGGCAGACTGGGATTAGAATTAAATGGATTACAATGCATAGGACATTCAGAAATAGAAGAAAATACAGCTGAAACATATAAATTACTATTTAATGATGATAAAAATTTTGGAGACTTAACTAAAATTAAAGCAAGAGATTTGCCAGATTTTGATTTTGTGATTGCAGGTTTTCCTTGTCAAACTTTTTCTATAGTAGGTAAAAGAGAAGGTTTAGAAGATGAAAGAGGTCAAATAATTTATCATATTATTAGAATTTTAAAAGAAAAACAAACAAAATATTTTATTTTGGAAAATGTTAAAGGTTTAATAAATCATGATAAAGGAAAAACTTTTGAAATTATAAAAAATGAGTTACAAAATGCTGGTTACAACATTTTTTACAAAGTTTTAAATACTAAAGATTTTGGTATACCACATTCTAGAGAAAGAATATATATTGTAGATTTTAAAAACAATTTAAACATTTTAAATTTTGAATTTCCACAAGAAAAAGAGAAAATATATAATTTTAATAATTTTATTGATAAAAATAATACTAATATACTTGAAACAAATAATAAAACTTTTTTAAAATATTTAGGTAATCCTTATAATCAAAATTTATATTCAATTAATGATATATTAAAATGAGAAAATACTGTAATTGATACAAGACAATCAGATTTAAGAAAATACAATGAAATATTTCCTACTTTAAGAAAAGGGAGACACGGTTTATTATACATACAAAATAAGCAAATTAAAAAACTTAATGGTTATGAAGCTTTGCTTTTGCAAGTTTTTCCAAAAGAAATAGTTGAAAAAGCTAAAAAAATGAACTTAAATAATAATAAACTCCTTTCACAAGCAGGAAATGCAATGACAGTAACTGTAATTCAAAAAATTGCTTCTAAAATGCTTACAATAATAAGAGAAAGAGAAAAAGATGGAAAATAAAAATAATACAATGGATAAAACAAAAACTAAGACTATTCCTTTTGTTAAATGAGCAGGCGGAAAAAGGCAGATTATAGAAAAAATACAAGAAAAATTACCAAAAACAATAAATAGATATTTTGAACCTTTTGTTGGTGGTGGTGCTGTTCTTTTTTCTATTGAAGCAAAGAAATATTTTATTAATGACATCAATAGTTCTTTAATAAATGCTTATATTCAAATAAAAGAAAATCCAGATTTAGTTATATCTAATCTTGAAAAATTAGATAAAACCTTTATAACAAAAGGTGATTACTATTTAATTAGAGAAAAATATAATGAAAAAATTAAAAATAAAGAATTTGATGTAGAATTAGCAACATTTTTTATTTATTTAAATAAAAGATGTTTTAATGGTTTATATAGAGTTAATTCTAAAGGAGAATTCAATGTTCCCTTTAATGGAAAAGAAAATTTTTCTTCTTTTTCTAAAGAAAATATAGTCAATATTTCTAATTTTTTGAATAAAAAAACAGAAATTATGAATTTTGATTTTGCAACAGTTTTAGAAAAAGCAAAAAAAGGAGATTTTATTTTCATAGATAGTCCATATGATTCTTTAGAAAATAAATCTTTTGATTCTTATACAGAAGCAGGATTTGATAAAGAAGAACACATTAGATTATCTCAAGTTGTAAAAGTTTTGGACAAAAAAGGTTGCTATATAATGTTAACTAACCATAATACGGATTTAATAAATGAATTATATAAGGATTTTAATAAAGAAATAATCAAAGTAAAAAGGTTAATTAATAGAGATAAAAATAAAAGAACAGGAGAAGAAATAATAATAACAAATTATTAATTTATGAATAGAATAGAACAATTTAAAAAGAATTTACTCAAAACAAATAGAAATTATTCTTTCTTTGTTAATTGAGAAAATATAAAAGACTACAAAATTTATTTACCTTTTTTAGATAAATTAGATATTTTAATAAAAAACAAGAATTTTGATCAAACATTCAAAATGATTTTAAAACAAAATCCAGAAGTTATTAAAGTTTTCCCATTGCTTATTGCTTTAAGTAAAAAAGAAAGAGAACTTTTTACAAAGACAAAAATCAATTTAGAAATAATTGATGAAGATATTAAAACTGAATGTTTTAATTTCAATTTTGACAATAAATTATCAGACTATGAAATAGAAAAATTTCTATTATTTTTCCATAAAACAGGATTAAAAAAGTTATTTTTGGATTTTTTACAAAATAGTGTAATTGATTATGTTTTAGGTATTTTAGTAGGCTTAGATTCTAATGGAAGAAAAAATAGAAGTGGCAGTTGATTTGAAAAAAGGTGCTTTGATTCTTTGAAATTAATTTGTGATAAAAACAACATAATCCTATTTCAACAGCAAAATTTTAAGAATGTTCAGAATATAAATGATATGCATAAAATAGGAGATTTTCTTCTTCTGAAAAATGATAAAATGATTAATATTGAAGTGAATTTCTTTTTTAATAGCGGTTCAAAACCTATAGAAATAATAGATAGTTATATAAATAGAAATAAGGAATTAAAAAATAATAAAGTAGCTTTTATTTTAATAACTGACGGACCATTTTGAAGTAAAAATGCCGATTTTTTATTAGAAAAAATGGAAGGAAAAATAAATTATTTTAATTTTTCAGAAATAGAAAGTCAATATTTTGAAAAATTATTATTAGATTTTTTCAAAATTTAAAATTTATTTTACTCAAAAATAAACGTTTTTTTCTTTTTTTTACTGTTTAAAAAGAATAAAATGTTATATAATTTAAAATATTTATAGTTATCTATTTTAAAGAGGTGAAAATGGTTGAAGAATTAAGAAACCAACTTTTAGAAAAAATTTCTTTAATACCAGGAATTTATGGTTTTTGTAATATTAATACTGAAGCAAATGTTTTAGCTAAAGCTCTCAAAAGAGAAGAGTGAGAAAAATCAATTTTTATTATTAAAGGAAATAATGGCTTAAAAATTAATTTAGCCATAATTTTGTTATTTTCTGTTAGTGTTAAAACTGCAGTTGAAGAAATAAAATCAGTTATTGAATACCACTTACAAAAAAACGAACTAAAATTAGAAACTTTAAATATTCATATAAAGGGGATTAAGTAATATGAAAATTTTAAATGGTGAATTATATGCAAAAATGTTAATTTCAGGTGCTAACAATTTAGCTAATTCTAAAGAAAAAATAAATGCATTAAATGTTTTCCCTGTTCCAGATGGTGATACAGGTAGCAATATGGCTACTACAATTTCTGCAGGAGTTAAGAATATTTTAGAAACAAAAAGTACTAGAATTGATGAAATTTCACAAAAAATATCAAGAAATATGTTACTTGGAGCTAGAGGAAATTCTGGGGTTATTGTTTCTCAAATATTTAGAGGTTTTGCCGATTCATTTGCTAATAAGAAAGAAATTAATAGTTTTGAGTTAATTGAAGGATTTCGTAGTGCTACTTCTAAAGCATACTCTTCAGTTTTAAAACCGGTTGAAGGAACCATTTTAACAGTAATAAGAGAAGTTACTGAAAAATTAGAACAAACAATTACTCCTTCAACTAACATTAGTGAAATTTTTAAAATTGCAGTTGAACAATCTAAAATTAGTTGTAACAACACAAGAAACTTATTACCGGTTTTAAAAGAAGTTGGTGTTAATGATTCAGGTGGTGAAGGACTTCGTTTAATTTTAGAAGGGATGTACAAATTAACAATCAATGAACCAGTTGAATTAAGTGATGAACAAGTCAATATTTCTGATTTTGTTAGTGATACAGAAATTTATGAAGGTGAATTTGGATACTGTACTGAATTCATTATTGAATTAAAAAACCCTAAAACATTTTCTAAAGATAAAATCGTTAATGAAATTTCCAAAATGGCTACTTCATTAGTTGTAGTTCAAGATGAAGATTGAGTAAAAATTCACGGTCATGTTTTAAAACCAGGAATGCTTTTAAATGCTGCTCAAAAATATGGTGAATTTATTAAAATCAAATCCGAAAATATGACTATTCAAGCAAATGAATCTAAAAATATTGCAAATGATACTAAAAATACAGAAAAAAAATACAAATCCGGTTTAGTTTCATGTAATACAGGTCAGGGAATTATAAATGTAATGAAAGAAAACGGTGTTCACTTTATCATTGAAGGAGGACAAACAAATAATCCTTCAACAAATGACATCATTCAAGCTATTAATTCTATAAATGCTGAAACAGTTTTTATTTTACCAAACAATTCTAATATTATTTTAAGTGCTCAACAAGCTGTTCAAACCATTCAAGACAAAAAAGTTATTATAATTCCAACCAAAACACAAATACAAGGAATAAGTGCTTCTTTAAACTTTAATGAAGAATCAGATTGAGATGATAATAAAGAACTAATGGAAGATGCAATTAAAAGCGTAAGCACAGGAGAAGTAACGATTGCAAGTAGAGAAACCACTATGAATGGAATTAAAATTAAAGAAGGTGATTATTTAGCAATAGCAAATGGAAAAATTATTGCAACAGCTTCTAGTTACAACGATGCTGCTAAAAAAGTTATTGAATCTTTAATTAAAAGTAGCACTGAAATTGTTACCATTTACTACGGAACAGATTCTACAAAAAGCGATGCTAATGAAGTTTTAAATTACATTGAATCTAGATACGATGTAGAAGTAGAAATAAAAAATGGACAACAAAAAATTTATCATTACTTAATAGGAGTTGAATAATGAAAACAATTGCTTTTGATTTACTTGGAACAGATACACCTTTAAAAGAAAAAATAGTTGCTGTTAGTAAGTTTTTAGATGAAAATAGTGATTATAAAATCTTTTTAATAGGAGATGAAAAGGAAATTTTAAAACTTCTTAAAAATAAATATATAAAAAACAATCAAGTGGAAATCATTAACGAAATTAATGTTGCTAAAGCAAATGAGAATAATATGCGTGAAGTTTCTAAACAAACTACAAGTATGTCTGTTGCTTTAGATTTAGTGGCACAAAATCAAGCAAAAGCAGTTTTATCTGCTGGAGATTCTGGTACTTATTTAGGTATGGCAACTTTAAAAATCAAAAGACTTACAAATGTTGCAAGAGCAGCATTTATGCCAATGATTCCAACATTAATTGAAAATAAGTTCTTCTTACTTTTAGATTCAGGTGCTAATTTGATAGTAAAACCAGAATACTTTGTTCAATGAGGAATTATTTCAAGCATCTTTTATGAAAATTTATTTAAAGTTAAATCACCGAAAATTGGTTTGATTAATATAGGAACTGAAGACTATAAAGGTTATGATTATCACAAAGATGCTAACTTTTTATTAAAATCAAATCAAAGTCTTAATTATAAAGGTTTTATAGAAACAAGAGATCTTTTAAAAGGAGATATTGACATCGCTTTAGCTGATGGTTATGCAGGTAACATAACACTAAAAACGATGGAAGGTACGGTTTTAAATTTTTCTAAATTACTAAAAGAAAAATTAACCAAAAAACTTTTTAGAAAGATTTTTGCTTTATTTTTGAAAAGAGCATTTAAAGAAGTAAAAGAAAGATTTGATTATAGAAATGTTGGAGCAGCTTGAGTAATTGGTTTAAACGGAATAGTAATTAAATCACATGGTTCATCAGACGCAAAAGCATTTTTAGGAGCTCTTAATCAAATAAAAATAGCAATTGAAAGTGATGTTTTAGAAAAAACTAAAGAGGCTATTGCTTAAAGTGAAAAAAGTTGAAGAATTTTTAAAAAGCATTAATATAATACCAAATGATTTAAAACTTTTTATACAGGCTTTTACGCATAAATCATTTACAAATGAACATAAAAATGAAAAGAATTATGAACTTTTAGAATTTCTTGGTGATTCACTAATAAATTTTAAAAGTACATATTACATTTATCAAAAGTATAAGAATTTTAATGAAGGTGAAGCAACAATTAAAAGATCCCAAATTGTTGATACAAATTCGCTTTCATTGTTGTCTTTTGAATTAAAATTAAATGAATTATTAAGAATTTCTAAAGGAGCTATGGAAATTCTTAATAATAAAAAAACAAATGCTGATTTATTTGAAGCCTTAGTAGCGGCTATCTATTTAGATCAAGGAGATAAAGTTCTAGAAAATTTTCTTGAAAAAACTTTATACAAAACTATAAACAAATCGATTTTAGAAATAAAGAAAGATCCTAAATCTGAATTTCAAGAAATTTTACAATCGATAACAAAACATCCTGGAGAATACAGGGTTCAAAAAATAGGCGAAGAATTTTATGCTGAATTACATTATGATGGTAAAATTTTTGGAAAAGGAAAAGGAAAAAATAAGAAAAATGCAGAAATAGCAGCAGCTAAAGATGCATTGAGTACTTTTAAAAAGAGGTAATTATGAAATTAATAAAAGTTGAAGCACAAGGTTTTAAATCATTTGCTGATAAAGTGGTTTTAAATTTTGATGGTGGAGTTGTTGGAATTGTTGGTCCAAATGGTTCAGGTAAATCTAACATCAATGATGCTATTAGATGAGTGTTAGGAGAACAATCATCTAAAGCACTTAGGGGAGATAGTATGGAGGATGTAATTTTTGCTGGTTCTAAAACAGTAAAAGAATTAGACAAAGCAGAAGTTATTTTAACCTTTGATAATAGTGATAAAGCAGTTTCTGTTCCACACGATATTTTCACCATTTCTAGGGTTTTACATAGAGGAAAAGGCGGAAATGAGTATTATATCAATGGAGAATTAGCAAGATTTAAAGATATTAAAGAAATTGCTATGGAATCTGGGATTTCCAAATCATCACTAGCGATTATTTCTCAAGGAACAATTAGTGATATTGCTGAAGCTTCACCAGAACATAGAAGAGGAATTATTGAAGAAGCAGCAGGAACTTCAAAATATAAAGCTAGAAAAGTTGAAGCTTTAAGAAAATTAGAAACAACTGAAGAAGCTTTGGATAAAGTTAGAACAATTATTGCTGAACTTGAAAAAAGATTAATTCCATTAAAAAAACAAGCTGAAAAAGCAAAAATTTTTATTGAAAAATCAGCTGAATTAAAATCTGTAGAAGTTGGTCTTCTTGTTGAAGATCTTAAGTTTTTTACAGATAAAATGGGATTTTTAAAACAAGAATTAACTAATATAATCGAAAAAAGAGATGATTTAGAATCAAAATTATCTTTATATTCAACTACAATCAATGAAAATACTAATCAAAAATTAAAATTAGAAACAGAAGCAGATCAATTACAAAATGATTTAACTAAAGTTGAAAATGAAATCCATCAATTAGAACTAAGACAATCAAAAATAACACAAAGAAGACAAGATATTATTAATGGAGATATTAAAGCAACTCCAGAAGAACAAATCGCTAGTTTAAAAGAAGAAATTGCAGAAATCCACGCAAGAATCGGGCATTTCCGTAGTTCAGAACAAAAAACAGAAGAAACTATTTCTCAAAGTTCAAATGAATTAACAAATATCGAAAAAGAACTTTATAGAGTGGCTTCTGAAAAAAATTCTTCATACAATAAACACGAAAGTGCTAAAACTAAATTAAGAATTTTAGAAGAGCACAAAAACAATAAAACCAATTTATTTAAAGGTACAAAAACTATTGTTGAAAACAAAACTTTATTTGGTAAAGGATTCAAAGGAACAGTTTTTGACTTAATAAAAGCTGAAAAAGAATTTGCACCAGCAATTGAAGCAATTCTTAAAAGTGCATTGCAACACATTGTTGTTGATGTTCCTGAAACAGCAGTTAAAGCAGTTAACTTTTTAAAAGAAAATAATGGTGGTAAGGCTACTTTCATTCCTTTAACATCTATACAACCTAAAGAAATGAAACAAGAACACAAAGTTGCTTTACAAACACAACCTGGATTTGTTGCAATTGCTTCAGAACTTGTTGACACAGATAAAGAATTTTTCAAACTAAGAGACTTTTTACTTGGTAATATAGTTGTAGCAAAAACCATTGAAGATGCCAATAAATTATCCAAACTTTTACAACTTAAATATATGGTTGTATCGCTAGATGGAGACATTATTAGAGTTGGTGGAGTTATTTCTGGTGGAGCAAAAGAAGAAACAGATAATAGTTTAATGCAACTTGATGATAACATTAATGAATTAAAGAAAATAATTCCTTTATTATTAAAGAAAAAAGAAGAGTTCGAACAAAAAGAAGTAGAATTAAAAAATAAAAAAGAAGAATTAATTTCTACAATTAATGAATGAAAAAATGAACTTGCTAACACAAAACAAAAAAGAGTAGATTTAACAGATAAATACGATTTTTTAAGAGCAAAATATGAATCAGTAAGTTCTGAAGCACTTGAAATTTCAAAAACAGATGAAATTAGTAATAATCTTGTTGAATTAACAAACCAAAAAAACGAAATGGCAGCAAATCTTAGAATTAAAAAAACAAGAATTGCTTCTCTTGCAAATGAACTTTTACCTTATATTAACCAAAAAAATGAAGTTGAAAAAGAACTTTATGAATTAAGTAAAGTAAATGCTCAGCATGAAAATGATAAAAATAAAGTTGAAATGGTTTTAACTGAAAGTCAAAGAAGATTAACTGAACATTATCAATTAACTTTAGAAACAGCACAAAATAATTTCAAACTTGAAATGGAAATTGAAAATGCCAGAACTCTTGTTAATGCTTTAAAAGAAGAAATAAAACAATTAGGAAATGTTAATTTGGATTCTATAGAAGAGTGTGAAGAAGTTGAAGAAAGATTCACAAACTTAAAAGATAATGAAGAAGAATTAAATGATGCTAAAAACACAATTCTTGAAGCTATTAGTGAAATGGATAAAATCATTGTTAATAAAATTCAAGAAACTGTTAACATTGTTAATAATGAGTTTAGATTTGTATTTCAAACAATGTTTGGTGGTGGAGATGCACAAATCCAATATACAGATCCACAAAATATTTTAGAAACAGGAATTGATATCATAGCTCAACCACCAGGTAAATCAGTTAAAAATTTAAAACTGTTTTCAGGTGGAGAAAAAGCAATTATTGCAATTTCCTTATTATTTGCAATAATTAAAGCTAAACCTATTCCATTATGTATTTTGGACGAAGTAGAAGCAGCACTTGACGAAGCTAATGTTATTCGTTATGCAGAATTTTTACAGTCATTAAAAGAAAAAACACAATTTATAGTTATTACTCACCGTCACGGAACAATGACTAAAGTAGACCACTTATTTGGAGCAACTATGCAAAAACGTGGTGTTACATCATTCTTTAGTGTTGAACTTGCAAAAGCAAAAGAAATGATTCAAGATGGTGAAGAACAATAAAAATTAAAATACCATTAATTTGGTATTTTATTTTGCTGATATTATATTTAATATAACAAATATCATACATTAAATTTTAAAAAATTTTAAAAATGTTATAAAATATAATTATATTAAAATCAAAAAAGAGGAAAAATGATGGAATATAAAGGAAATTATGAAATTGTAAATAAAAATGTACAAAGAATTGATGAAAGAGTTTCTAAAAAAATAAGTTCGCAAGGAATTTTTAAAAAAGATAACTTCTTCTTTTTTAGAATTTGAATACCAGATGTGGCTGAAGTTTATGTTGAAATATTTAATAAAAATGAAAGAATGCAAAAGATTACTACAATCGGTTGCAAAAGAAATAATGATTTATGAACAGGAAAAATTTCTGAAATTTATGAAGGATATTATTATTTATTTAAAATAAAAAGAACTAAAGATCAACCTTTTGAATATATTTTTGATCCATATGCTAAAGTTTTTGCACCTTTTGATTGAGAAGGAACAACTCAAAAAATCCCTTTAGCTGTAATTGTTGATTGAGAAAAAACATTAGTTGAAGAAATAGAAACTATCCCTTTAAAAACTAATTTAAATAATGGTGTTGATCCTTTAATTTATGAATTACATATTAGAGATTTTACTTCACTTTTAGATCAAAATAACTTTAAGAATCGTTTAGGAACATTTAATGCTGCTTTGGAAAATAATATTTTTGAATACTTAAAAGATTTAGGAATAACTCATTTACAACTTCTACCTATTCAATCTATTTATACATTAAGTGATAAAAACTTAAACATTTTAAATAAAAATGAAGGAACAGGATGAACAACCAATTATAACTGAGGTTATGATCCTTTAAATTACTTTTCAATTGCTGGATGATACTCATCCGATCCTAAGGATCCTTATGCAAGATTAAGAGAATTTAAACACTTTGTAAATGAAGCACATAAAAATGGTATAGCAATAATAATGGACGTTGTTTTTAACCATATGATGATTAATGATTTATTAGAAACAATAACTCCAAATTATTATTTTAGAAATAATTCTGAAGTTTTTCCTGTTGATTTACCAGCTCTAAATAGTGAAGCAAAAATGGTAAGAAAAATGATGATTGATTCTTTAGTATATTTTGCTAAATACTTTGGAGTAGATGGCTTTAGATTCGATTTATCAACTTTTATTGATAAAACAACTCTTTGCAAAATGCAAGATGAACTTAAAAAGATCAATAAAAATATTGTTTTACACGGAGAAGCATGACCTTTTAGTGATTTAAAATTTGAAAACTCTTTTACTAAAGGAGTAAATACCAATAGTATTAAGTTTGCTTATTTTAATGACACTATTAGAAACGCAATTAAAGGTGCTGATAGTATAGAAGATAATGAAAAAGGACTTATAACCAGTAATTACAGTAAGTTTAGTGATTTTCTTGTTTCAATTACGGGAAATATACAGAAATTTGATTATCCAAATTCAGAGTTTATCGAAAAAGATGCTTATTCAGTTTTTGCTAATGAGCCAAATATTACATTACAATATGCCGCTTGCCATGATGGTTTTACCCTTTGAGATAAAATAATAACCACTTCTAACTTGTCATTTAGCGAAAATATTAATTTATATAATCAAGCTTTAATGATGCAATTAACTTCACAAGGTAGACAATTGATTTTAGCAGGAACAGAATTATTACAAACAAAACCTCTAGATAAATCAGGACAACACGATAATAGATATTTAAAAATTTTAAATAATGATAATAATTTATCAAATGATAAAAATGATTTTGTTGTTGATAATTCATACAAAACAACAGACTACGTTAATGGTTTAAAATGAAATCATCTTCAAAATAGAAAAATTAAAGAAAAAGTTTATGATTTTCTTAAAAAACTTTTAAAATTTAGAAATAAAACAAAATATTTTAGACTACATACCGCAAAGGAAATAAATAGAAAATTAAAATATAAAGAAATAAGAGAAAATTTTGTTGTTTTTTCAGTAAAAGAAAAAACAAACAAAGCAATAGTTATTCATAATTTTAATGACCACCCAGAACATTTTGATTATAATAAATATAAATTAGTTTTATCTTCAAGACACATATCTTTAAAAGATAAAAAAGAAAATATAGTACCAGCAAAAACATCTATAATTTTAGAAAACAAATAAAAATATTTATAATTCTATATATGGTGAAAAAATAAGAGAAAAATATTAGTCAAATGCCCAATTATAGGGCATTTTTATTTATTCTCAAATAAGATATAACATTTGATATTATTTGAATTTTTGAAAAATGATAAAAAAATTTTTTTATTTTTATTTTAGTAGTAAAATAATAGAGATTATACACAAAATAATGGAGTGAAAAATGAAAGATAATTTACAAAAATGAGGGGAAAAAGTAATATATCAAATTTTCCCAAGATCTTTTAAAGATTCAAACAATGACGGAAACGGTGATTTAAAAGGAATTGTTTCTAAACTAGATTATTTATCAGAACTTGGAGTAGATGCAATTTGACTTTGTCCAATTTATGACACAGAGTTTGCAGATGCAGGTTATGATGTTTTGGATTACAAAAAAATATGATCAGTTTTTGGAACAATGGAAGATTTTAAAGAATTGGTTTCTAAAGCAAAAGAAAAAAACATTGAAATAATTATGGATATTGTTTTAAACCACACTTCAAACAAACATCAATGATTTTTAAAAGCTATTGAATCAGAGAAAAACCAAGAACACAATTATTACATTTGAACAGATAAACCAGGAAAAGAAGAATCAATTTTTGGTGGTAGTGCATGACAATATGTACCTTCTTTAAATAAATATTATTTCCATTTATTTGCTAAAGAACAAGTGGATTTAAATTGAGAATCAGAATTTACTATTAATGCTATGGTAGATGTTATTGATTTTTGATATAAATTAGGGGTAAGGGGATTTAGATTAGACGCTATTCAACATGTTCATAAAGAAATAAATAAGGGTAAATTTAAACATTCATTTGGTTCAAAAATGGTTCAATATTTACAAAAATTTTTAAACAAAATTTATGAAACAAAAAATGATGTTTTCTTTATTGGTGAAGCATCTGGAATTCAACCAGATACAGCATTAAAATACGGAAAAGGTAAAGAAAAAATAGCAGATAACTTCTATAATTTTGGTTCATGATGAATTGGTTGAGGAAAACAAACAGGAAGAAATGGTTATGATGCAAATTGAAATACTAATGATTTTGCAAATTCTTCAATTCTTGAATATCAAAACAATTCTGAAATCAAAAATTATATGATTACTAACTTTAGTTCATCACATGATACAGCTAGATCTATTTCAAGATGAGGTGATGAAAATCTTTATTGAAAAGAATCAGCAAAATCATTTGCTCTTTACCAATTCTCTTTAAAGGGAATCCAAACAATTTTATATGGAGAAGAAATTGGACTAAAAAATCCTGTTTTTAATTGCAGACATGAATTCAGAGATGTAGATGCTTTAAATGCTTACAGAATTTTTGTTGATGAACAAAAATTATATACAGAACAAGAAATGACAAGATTTCACAATATAAACAGTAGAGATAATTCAAGAGTACCGATGGTTTGAGATAAAACTGAAAACTTTGGATTTAATAAAGGAACTAAAACTTGAATTAAAAAATCAGGTTATTATAGAGAATCTTCTGTTGCTGAACAAGAACAAAGAAGTGATTCAATTTTAAATTTTTATAAATCAATTATTCAATTAAGAAAAAAATATAAAGAAATTTTAATTAGCGGAAATTCAAAAATGAAATTATTAGATAATGGTGTTATTCAAATTGAAAGATTTGATGATTTTAATAACAAAATTATTTCATTGATAAATTTAACTAAAAAAGAATTAGATATAAATATTAAAAATATTTTAAATAAAGAAATTTTAATTAGTTCATATACAGATAAGAAAGGAATTAAGAATACTTTAAGACCGTATGAGTCTATTATGTTCTTAGAAAAATAAAATGGCTAAATTATTTTATGATACAAAAAATTTTATTATTAGTCAAACAGGTTTCGATCCACTTGTAACTAAAAAAACAGAGTCTATTTTTTCACAAGGTAATGGTTATTTAGGAATAAGAGCAGTTGATGAAGAAAGAAGTGTGTTTAACAAAGAAGATTTCTTTGTAAACGGAATTTTTAATCAAGGAGACAAAACAGAAGTTTCTGAAATTGCTAACTTAGCTGACTTAATTCAAACTTCTATTTATATTGATGATGAAATTTTTATGATCGATAAAAAAATGGAGTATACAAAGTCTTTAGATTTAAAAAACGGATTACTTTTTAGAGAAATTAAATTTTCTAAAAAATCCAAAAAATTTGTTTTAACTTTTAAGCGTGTTGTTTCACAAATAAATAAAAACATTTATGCTCAAGAAATAGAAATTAATCAAATAAGTGGAGAACCTTCAAAAATTAAAATTTTACCTTTAATTAATGGTCAAACAACAAACCATGGAATTCAACATTTTGATGAAGGTAAAAAAATCTTAATTGCTCCTTCACTTTTACAATATCAAGAACAAACAAATGAATCACAAAGATGAGTGATTCATAATATGAAAGTAAAAGCTTACTTAAATGGAAAATTATTAGAAAGCGGAAATGATGATTATGTTTTAAAAATGTCTCGTAGACAAGTGGGATACGAAATTAAAACAACCATTTCTACAGAAAAAAACTTTAGATTAGAAAAAATAATGTCAGTTTCTACTTCTGTTGATAAAGATCCAATATTAAGTTTTGATGAAGTTAAAGAAAATGCTAAAAATTTAAGTATTTTATTAGAAACACTAAAATTTTCGAATTTAGTAAAAGAAAATAAGAAAGCTTATGATGAAATTTATAAACAATTTGATGTTCAAATTGAAGGTGAAAAAGATGCTGAATATGATACATTAGCACTAAAATTTGGAATTTATCATATGAATTCTTTTGTTCCTACACATTCTTCAAATATGTCAGTAGGAGCAAAAGGATTAACAGGAGAAGGATATCAAGGACATTGTTATTGAGATACTGAATTTTTCATTGTTCCGAACTATCTATTTACTAAACCAGAAGTTGCAAGAAACCTTTTAGAATACCGTTACAAAGGAATTGAAGGAGCAAGAAGAAAAGCTGCAGAAAAAAATATGATTGGTGCTCAATATCCTTGAGAAATGGCTTGACCAACAGATGGAGAAATGACACCTTATTGAGGACAACCTGATGTAGTTACAGGAAAACAAGTTCCAATTGCATCTAGAGAACAAGAAATTCACGTTCCTGGTGACATTGCTTTTGCTGTAGATCAATACTTCCAAGTAACCAATGATAAAGAATTTATGGTACAAATGGGTTATGAAATGATTATTGATACAGCTATTTTCTGAACTTCTAGAGTTGAGAAAAAAGGCAAAGAATATCATATTAGTAATGTAATGGGCCCAAATGAATATAAAGGTAACATAACAAACAATAACTTTATTAACTTAATTGCTAAAAGAAACTTAGAATTAGCTATTTTCTATATAGAAGAATTATCAAATACAAAGGAAAATCAGGCAATTTTAGATAAAATTGCAGCTAAATTACCTTATCAATGAGACTTAGAATTAATGAAAGACGTTAGAGATAATTTAGTGCAACAATTACCAAATGAAAACCACATCATATGAGAAAATGATGAGTTCAAAAACCTTCCTTTAATTGATGTTACTCCTTTCCAATTATTAGGTGATGCAGGTAAAAAATTATTTAATACCACTGAAGGACACAAGAGATTAAGTTCTCAACTTGTAAAACAAGCAGATGTTGTTCTTTCTACATTTGTTTTAGGTGAACTATTTTCTAAAGAAGTAGCTGCAGCAAACTTTGATTATTATGAACCTATTACAACTCACGATTCATCTTTAAGTCCTACAACTTATGCAATTAAAGCTGTAGATTTAAGAAAAATGAACATTGCGTATAAATTATTTAAATATTCTTTAAATATTGATATGGGAACTAATTTTCATTCTGCAGATGCAGGAGTGCATGCAGGTTCATTAGCTGCAATTTGACAAAGTATTGTTTATGGATATGGAGGATTTAGGTTTTTAGATAAAAAAGTATTTATTGCTCCGATTTTACCTAAACAATGAACAAAATTAACTTATTCAATATTAGTAAAAAATACTAAATTAAAAGTAACTGTTAATAGAAAAGACTTTATAATTGAAAAACTTTCAGGTAGTGATCTTGAAGTTTATGTAAATGAAAAACCAGTAATTATATCTAATAAAAAACAAAAATTTGAGGTTATTGAAAAATGATAAAAGGTTTAATTTTTGACTTAGATGGAGTTATAACAGAAACCGCTTCATTACACTATAAAGCTTGAAAAAATGAAGTAGCTAAAATTGGTTTAAATTACACAGAAGAACAAAATAGTTCTTTAAAAGGATTAAACAGAATTGATACTTTAAATGCTATTTTAAAACTTTTTAATGTTTCATTAAGTGAACAAGAAATAGTAACAATAGCTAATAACAAAAATGAATATTACAAAAAATTATTAGAAACAGATATCGATCAAAAAGATATTTTAGTTAACATTAAAGAATTTTTAAACGCAGCAAAAGAAAAAGGATTAAAATTAGCAATTGCTTCAAGTTCTTATAATGCTCCATTAATTTTAAGAAAAATTGGATTATTTGATTATTTTGATTTCATCGTTGATCCTGCAACAGTTTCTAAAGGAAAACCAGATCCAGAAATTTTTATAAAAGCTGCACAAGGGATTAATTTAAAACCAGAAGAAACAATTGGTTTTGAAGATGCAATTGCTGGTGTTCAAGGTTTAAAAGATGCTAATATTCATACAGTAGCTATCACACATAATGAAAAAGAAAATTGAAGTATTGCAGATAAAATAGTTTCATCAACTGCAGAACTTAATTTAGAAGAATTACTTAAATTATTTAATTAAATAAATATATTTTAATAGAGACATAAATGTAGATATTCTAGTTTATGTCTTTTTTTAATTTAGTAAATTTAAATTTAATTATTTAATGCAATAAAGCAAACAGAAATTTTGAAAATTTTAAAATCTAATTATTTAAAATTAAAACTAAACCTTTAGTTTTAATGAATATTAGTTCAAATATTTCTGTTTACACGGTAAAAATCCCATATTTTGCTTTTTTAATGTATAATATTATAAGTTATGAAAACACAAAAATATAAGGAATTATTAAACCAAAAATTTAATATCTATAATATATATATATATATATAGAAATTTCTTATTAATTTTTTTATTATTCTTGTTTTTAATTTTATAAAAAACGATTTTAAAAGAAATTTTAAAGTTGTTTTTCGTTATTTAAGAAGAATTAATTTTTTAAAAATTATTTACATAAATCAAGATTAACATAAAGTAATAACTAATTTAAATAAAGTTTAAAAATATTTAATATAAAAGTATGAATTAGATTAAATAATATATTTTATCCAAAAAATAAAACAAATAAAAGGAAAATTATGAAACGTTTATTATGCCAATATAACAGAGATTTTGATAAAAAATTCTCAAAAACATACCCTTGAGTGTTAAAACACCCAAAATTAAAACAAGGATTAGCTTTATTTAAAACAAGAAAAGAAGCTATGAACTGATTTTTAGCAATAGGATATGAAAGTGCTATTTGATTCCAAACTGAAAAAAGAATCTTTGGTGGATTGTTAATTATGGATAAAACACCAGATGGTTTCGAATTTGAATTGAATACTGAAAAATTTGATGGAAACATCAAATATGATGAAGTAATGGAAGAATTTTATATTTTTACAAATTCTAGATTAAGAAATCAAGAACAAGCGGATCAATTTTTAAAAGAAATTACAGACTACAAAGTTCTTGCAGATCACAAAACATACTTCCCTACTAATGATGACTATATTCCAGAAAGAAAAGTTTCAAGTAAAGATAGAGAAATAGAAAGATTAAACAGACAAATAGCTGATCTTGAAGAATTATTTAAAGGTTCAAATGGATCATATGCAAAAGAAATTGCTGTTTTAATGGAAAAACTAAGAGATAGTAATTCCGATAAAGAAGCTTTAAGAAAAGAAATAGAAAACTTAAAGAAAAAAATTCTTGAATCTATTGATAAAGAACCAGAAAAAGTTATTGTTGAAAAGGAAAAACCTGTATTTGTAGAAAAAGAAGTAGTTAAAGAAGTAGTTAAAGAAGTTCCTGTCTACATCGAAAAAGAAATAGTTAAGGAAGTAGTTAAAGAAGTTCCAGTTTATATTGAAAAAGAAGTTGTAAATGAAGTAGTTAAAGAAGTTTATATTAATGAAAATAAGAAAGAACCAACAAAATACTCTAACTTCTATAATTTAGAATCTTCTAAACAGCTTGAAGCATTAGCAATTTATTCTCATAAATTAGAAAAAATTGCTTCTTCTTATGATGAAACAATGATAACTTCAACACAAGATTACAATGAAATTAAAAAAGAACTTGATTTAGTTACAAATGCATTAGATTCTTTAGATCAAACATTTAAAGATGACTATTCACAAAAACTCTTGCTTTTAGTTAAAAAAGCAACTAAAGAATCAAGTGATAAATTGCTTGAAAAAATTAAAATTTCAGAAGAATTATTTTATTCAGATGAAAATGCAATTTATTACAAAAAAAATAAATTATCACATGAACTTTCATTCATTAACTATGAAAATAAACACATAGGATTTGTGGAAGAAAAGAATTATAAATATGGTGTTATTGAAAACTATAGTTTGAATAAATCACACTTTTTAGTATTTCAAAACAATGTAGTTCAAAAAGTTGAAAAATTTGATCAAAATTCTGCTTTAAAAAGTGGTTGAACAAGAAGGGCAGTTTGAACAACAATTATTTACTGAATCGCATACATAATTTTACTTGTAGTAGTAATTATACTTGCAGTTCAAAGATAATTTTATAACCATATTTTAAAGAATATTATTTAAAAATAAACTAATAAAAAGAGAGATAATTATGGCAAAACCAAATGCAAAAATTCTAATAAGTGTACTAGCATTAACAGCTCTTTCAACATCAATAGGAACAACTGCAACTGTTTTTTGAAATAGTAGAAATAATAATCAAAGTGATTATACAAAAGCAAAAGTTGAAGATAATTTAGAAGCAGATAAACTACTTGATGAAAATAAGAAATCCAATTTTAAACAAAAAATTGATGCAGCAACTACAATTGAAGAAATCAATGCAATTAAAGATGAGATTGCAAATGATTTAACAACTCAATTAAACGAGCAAAAAAATAAAGCAAATGCTTTAAAAGATAAACTTTCAAATCAAGAAATTAAAGATAAATTCACTGCTGAAATTAATGATGCTACTACAAGTGCTCAGTTAGAAGCAATTAAAGATAGAATTACTAAAGCATTAAAAGCAGAAGCACAAGCTGCAGTTAATTCATTAGAAAAAGAAGCACAAAAACCTTTTTTAAATCAAAAATTAGAAAGTACTAATTCTCCTGAAGAAATCTTTAAAATTAAAGAATTTGCACAAGTATTACTTGAAGCACATTTATTAATTGATAAACTTGAATCTTCTGATGAAAGAATAAAATTTGCTAATGAACTTAATTCTATAAATGATGAAGATAAAGCAAAAGTTGAAGAAATAATCCAAAAAATTAAAAATGCAATTGAAGATCAACTTGCTAAAGAACTAGCGGCAGCAAAACAAGCAGCAGAAACTGAAATTTCTAAACTAACTGATGAATCTAAAAAACAAGAGTTAAGAACAGAATTAGAAGTAGCAACAACTACTGATGCTGCTAATGTAATTAAAGACAAAGCAGTAAGAGAAAAAGAAAAAGAACAATACACTACTGAAGTAGATAGAAAGAAAGTTGATGCTCGTACTGAAATATCTAAATTAACTAAACAAGAAAATAAAGATCCTTTAAATACTGAATTAGATTCTGCTAATACAGTTGAATTAGTTCAAGCAGTAATAGATAAAGCTATTGCAAAACAACAAGAAGAATTAAATGAAGAGAAAAGAAAGAATCATCTTCAAGCAGATAAAATTCAAGACAACGATATTAAAACAAATCTTAAATCAAAAGTTGATTCAACAACAACTTTTCAAGATTTAAACAAAGTAAAACAAGAAATTGAAAAGCAACTAGCAAAAGAATTAGCAAATGCTAAAAAAGAAGCAGAAGCAGAAATTCCTAAGTTAACTAATGAAACAAAAAAAGAAGAGTTAACAAATGAGTTAATATCTGCAAATACTATTGATGAAGTTAAAGTTATTAAATCCAAAGCAATAAATGAACAGGAAAAAGAACAGGCTCGTATAATTGCAAAAAATGAAATTAATAAGTTAGCAGAAGGAGAAGAAAAAACTAATTTATTAAATATTGTTAATAATTATAATTCAACTTTGAAAGAGATTACTGAAGCTAAAGAAACTGCACAAAATTCACTTGCAACTTCATTAAATGAAGCGAGAATATCTATTATTAAACTAGTAGGACATAGTGAGTATGATTTTTTGAACCAACAAATTGAAACTAATAAAGAAAATCAAGCAGAGTTGAAAAAAATCATAAATGAATCAAATGTCAAATTTAACGAAAAAGTACAGGAAGTTAGAGAAGTTATTGATAGTATAGAAGGTAGTGAAGTAGAAGAGAATTCTGAGTTCAAAGCTAAAAAAGAAGAGTTAATTAATAAACTTTCTTTAGCACCTAATGTAACTAAATTAGAAGAAATTAAAAATGAAGCAACAGAAACTAGAGAGAAACAAAAAGATAGATTAATAAAATCTTATAAACCTAAACTTTTACATTTAATTTATAAGAATTTAAGAGAAGGAAGTGAAGCTAAAAATCAATTTTCTAACACTGTAAATTCAGCAACTACTTTTGATGAACTAAAAACAATATCAGATAAAGTAAATAAAATTATTGAAGATCTTATACAAAAAGCAAGAGAAACAATTCTTATACTAGAAGGAGATGACTATGAAATAGCAAAAGCCAATGAAATTCTCGATAGTAAAGACACAAGAGGTGCAAATTTTCAAGAGTATGTAGAAGATCACATAATAAAACATGCTATTTCTTATGTTGAAAGCAAAAGAAGTGATGCTATATATGAAGTAGAACATGTAATTTTCAAAAGAAGACAATACTATTTAGAAGCTTTAAGAAGCAAGGAAACAAATACTATTGCAAAAATAAATGCACTTAAAGAACAAGCATTAGAAGAAGCACGATTAGAAAACGAAAAACAACAAAATAACCCAAGTTAAAAATTTGAGAATATAAATATTACTTTTTAATCCTATAAATCATTAATTAAAGAATGGATTTATGTTGAAATTCATAAACAAAAAACTCCACTTAAAATAAGATGGAGTTTTTGTTATAACATATTTTATTTTTTGGTTAAAACTATTAAATTTTCAATGTGAAAAGTTTTACAAAACATATTAAAAATTTCAATATATTCAATTTTATAGTTTTCTTTTAGAAGAGAAATGTCATATGCTTGTGTTGAAATGTTACAAGATAAATAAATGATTTTATCAGGTAATAACCTTTGTAATTCATTTATTACTTCTTTCTTTAAACCAGTACGATCAGGATCTACTATTATAGTTTTTCCTTCTAAAGAGTTTAAATTTTTTAAATATTTATAAACATCTTGATTGAAAGGAATAATATTATTTATTTTATTTAAGTCGATATTGTATAACATATCTTTATATGAATTTTTGTTTATTTCAACCGCTTCAATAGTTTTAACTTTGTCACTTATAAAACAAGCAATTGAACCAATTCCTGAATATAAATCTATCACTTTAGCATCTTGATCTATAAAATTTTTAATTCTGGAATAAGCTTCAAGAGCAACTTCTTTATTTACTTGGTAAAAAGAACCAATAGAAACCTTAAAACGAAGGTTTTGAAAATTATCAAATGTAAAGATATTGTCTTTTTTATGTCCTTCAATTTGTGTTTCAAGTTTTCTTATAATAATTTTCCCTTTTTGTTTACTAAATGGTTTTATATCTGTTAATAAGAAATCGTCTAAATAGAAAATTTCATTTGAATTTTTCTTTTTTAATCCACCATCAAATAAAGTGATTTTATTTCGATATCTTAACTCTTTTGTTCCTTGAAAATAATTAATTTTATATTGATTTAAATCTATTTTTGCAATTTGTTTAAATACAGAAATTAAATTATAAATTTTGTATTCTTTTTCTGCTTCTTTATTCATATGCATTAATTCATATCCACCTATAAAATCTGCATTTTTAGGGATTTCAAGATTTCTATTTTTATCTGCTATTATTATTTTTGTAACCTTACCTATATAATAATTTTTTTCTTCTTTTATAAAGGTAAATTCCACAGTTTCATTTAAAATTGTAAAAGGTAAATATACAGGTTTTTGATTTCATAAACCAACACCTTCACCTTTTTGATTATAAAAAAATATTTTAGTTATCATCTCTAGAAATCATTTCTTTTATATTGTTAATAATTGTTTCTTTATTAATTAATCAATCTATTTTTTTTATTTCGATTATTTTGTAATTTTTAGCTTTTAAAAAATTATTTTTATCTTTATTGATTATATAGTTTTCATATGAATTATAGCTACTATAATCATCGATCGTAAATGCTACTAATATTTTATTTTTTTCATTAGTAATTGCTAAATCAATATTTTGACTACCAATAGAAAAATCTTTTTTTACATATAATTTTTGAGTTTCAAAAAAGGAATCAGATTCAAAAGTATCATAAATTTCTTCTTTTAATTTATTATGGATTTGGACTTTATTATTATTATTACTTTCATCTTCATCTTTAAGTTCTAAGTTTAAATAGTTGGTTCTTTGTTCATTTGTTAATTCTAAAAATAATAATCACTTTTTAAATAAAGCAATATCTTCATTTTGATTAGTATTTTCAATTTCTTCTGCTTTTAGAGATTTAATTACAATTATTTTATCTTTTGCTCTTGAAACAGCAACATTTAAAGCGTTTTTTCCACCTGAACGGGAAACATAAGTAGTATGTAATGCGGTAGTTTTATCATAAACAACAGAAATTATTAATAAATCGGCTTCATCCCCTTGAATGTTTTCTATGTTTTTCAATAAAACTTTTTCACTAATTAGAGCTTCTTCTAATTCTGGATGATTGTTTAAAATTTGATTTTCAATATATTCTCTTTGGGAACTATTAAAGGTTAAAAGAATAATTTTCTTATACTTGTTTAGGTTTTCTTTTGTTTGTTCAATTGCAATTTCTGCTTCTTTTTTATTGATTTTATTTTCTCATACACCATCTGTTTGAATAACTTCAATGGAGTTATGATTTTTTGTATTAAATTTATCTATTACATCAAGTTCTGAATTATAGAAATGTTTTGATGAAAAAGTCATTAATGAAGCATAATTGGAACGATAATTTTTATCTAGTAAAATACTATAAACACCTTTAAAAACTGCATAATTTAAGATGGATTCAATGTTTCCTAATTCAGCATCTTCTACATTGCTTCGTGTTGAAAATCAACTTGTAGGTTGCATTTGTTTGTCATCACCAGCAAAAATTTTGATTTTTGCTAAATATAGTATTGGAAATGCTTTTTCAATAAAGATTTGTGATGATTCATCAAGGATAACATAGTCAAATTCATTTTTATCTCACTTACTTAGTTCTGTATCTACTGAAGAAATAATAATAGGATATAATTCTTTAATAATTTGGTGGTGTTCAAGAACAAATTTATAAGGATCTCTATGTTTTGTTCTAACTGCAAGAACAAATTTTGAATAAAGTTTTTTCATCTCCTTATTTTGATTAATTTTTTCTAGTTTTTTAAATAATCTATAAAAGGTAAAGTTTACAAGTTGTTCTTCATTGGAAATATCTTGTTTTGAGCTTTCAAAAACAAATTCATAGAAACTATTAATGTCACTCAATTCTTGTGGAGTTAAAGAACTTAATTTATCGGTTATTTCTTTTAAATTCCCATTAAAATTATGAATTTCTTTTTTAATAATTTCAATATCTTGTTTATCTTCATCAGTTAATTTTTTAAAAATTTTTTGAAAGAAATTGTTTTTCTTTCCTGATTTTGCATCTAAAATAGCTCACTTTAATTTTTTAATATTTTCTTTAAAATCATCTGTATTAATACTAATATTTTTACTAATTTTATATAAAGATTCAATTGTATTTGGAGATAAAGATGCCACATTTTTCTTTATAAAAGAATAATTTTCAATTTTTTGTTCAAGATTTTCATTATTAGCAAATTTATTAAATAAATCTATATATTCTTTTTCATCATCATAAATAATTTTCAATGATTCAATATTGGATTTATTTTCAAAATTTTCTAATATATTAATTAATTTTTCTATAGGTTCATAGAATGTTGCTTTATTCATAGAATTATCATTTAAAATAAATAAGCAAAAAATTGATAACTTATTCATTCTATCTTTTAAAACATCTAAAGCAGCTTTTTTCTGAGAAACAACAAGACCTTTTTTATCAAAAATAATAATATTAGCAATAATATTAGAAATAGTTTGTGATTTTCCAGTACCTGGAGGACCTCAAATTATGGTATTTTGAGAAAGAGCTGATACTGTTGCTTTATCTTGAGAATAATTAGTTTTATTTATTTTTACAAAGTTAAAAACTTTATTAAAGATTATTTTATTAACTTTGTTTTTGTAATTATTTTTATTAAAGTCAACATCTAAAATTTCATCTAATTCATCATTTTCAATAATTTTTTCCATTATTTTTCTTTGGTGACTTCCGAATGAATTAAAAATTCCTAAAACCATACCAGGGTGAAAATGTAAATTATTATCAATTAAATCCACATTAACTTTGGAAATATTATTTTTAAAAGTTTTAATATTGAAATTTGATCAATTAGTTTTTATAACTTTTTCCAATTCTTCAATAGATAATCTAGAAACATCAATATCCACTCCTAGTAAATAATTTCCTTTTTCTAAAACTCAAATTAATTTTTCATTAATTTTAATTTCTCCATCAGAAAATAAAAAAGCTTGTGAATTAGAAATATCAATATTAACTTCTTTAAAAAATAAAGGAGCAAATATTTTTCTTTTTTCAATTTCAACAGAAACAAAAAGCATTCCTATCTGCATTGGTCAAATATTTCTTTCACTATTTAAACTTCTTGCTTTGGTTAAAAATTTCTTTCATTTATAACTATTTTTCTGTATTTTTTCTTTTAATTCGGATTGCAGTGCTTTATTTTCTTTATCAAAATCTTTTTCTAATTTAACTTTTGTTTCTGCACTTAAAATATCATTATTTTTTATAAAAATAGATTCAACTTCTTCAACAGAAGAAGCGTCTTTTATTTCATTTACTATTTTTTTTAAGTTGTTTTCAGTTAAGGCAACTCTAAAATTTGCTTGTGTATAGATTTTTTCAAATTGTTTTTGATCAAACAACTTGAATACATCCATAAAATCATGATCATTTATGTTAACAAAAAGCGATGTATCAAATCTATCTACATCAAATAAGTTGTCTAAAATTCTTTTATAATTTTCTTTATTTTTCTTTATTACATCAAAGTTGATATTCATATTTTTCCTTTTACTTCATTATATTTTCAATTTCTGTTTTTAGGTATTCAGCAACGTTTCCTACTATTAAATTAACATAAGTACTAGAAACTAAAACACCCGAAATTCCTTTTAATTTTTGTATTTCTTCAGCTTTAACTAATTTAGTGTTATTTAAATAAATTTTAATTTTTTTATGACTATTTTCTATTTTATTAATGTTTTCTTTTTTACCAAGAAGTTCAATTAATAAAGCAACATTTATGCTTGTTTTATAACTTTTTGATAATTGATTTTCTGTTTTGTTTTTGGATTTATTTTTTCAATAAATCCAAATAAAACCCAAAGTTATTATTGTTAAAAAAACAATTAAAATTTTATCTTTTGTTCTCATTTTCATCTCCTTTTTTATGTTTTTCAAGTAGAATATAAAGCATTACCCTTTTGATTCTGCTACTTGTATATCTTCTGGAATTACATTTATTTACAAATTCATCATAAGTTTTTTCTTCTATATGCTTTTTAAATAAATTTTCCATTCCTTCACTAATCATTGGATTTAATTTCAAAATTTCTGCAGGGGTATTTCTTACAATATCTTGAAATTTAGAATAATAATTTTCTATCCTATCAGGAATTTTATCAAATTTCATAGGTGTATATTTAGAAATATCTTGTTTTTCAAAAATCATTTTCCTTATCAAACTTGCTGAAGCAAATTCGTTAAAAGTGGTTTCTGAGTGAAAATCAACTGTTCTTTGCATACAAAAGGCTTGAATTGGATAATTATTGAAGACAATTGATTTAACATACTCTAATCCTAAAATATCGTTAGGTAATCTTATTTCTTCACCAGTTAAAGTTTGTAAGGCTTTTGCACTTGAATTTGGAAAGGAAAACCCTTCTTTTAAGTATTTTTTAACTAGTTTATTATAAATTTCTTCATTATAATAAATAGTTTCAGCAATTTTGTATAAATTATCAACATTATTTGATTCACTTCCAAAAATAAGTTTATCAATTTTTAAATCATTAATGATTTTTAAAGCACCATTTGCAAAAATATGGGCTGCTTGAGTTGCATATTCAAAGGGTAATTCGACAACAAAATCAGCACCATATTTAAGTGCTTGTTCTTTTCTTTTTTCAAAAGAAGCTACTGCCATTTCCCCTCTTTGCACATATTTTCCAGAAAGTATGATGTATATTTTGTCACTCGGGAAATTTTTCTTAACATATTCTAGTTGATATTTGTGTCCGTTGTGAAATGGATTATATTCTGCTATTATTGCTATTGCCATAAAATAATTTTATTAAAATCTGTAAAAAAAAGAATAAAATAATTTAAAAATATTAAAACAGAAATAAAATGTCACCCCCCATTCCCAATATAAAATGTCACTTTTTGTTTATGTGGTTAAATTGATATAATAAAAATAAAAAAAGGAATGCAACCATTATGACAAAATGAGAAATTAAAAGACAAGAAATTTTAAAGGCAATTTCTTCAAGCAAAAAACTTACAAATAAACAAATAGCTTTGAAATTTAAAATGTCTGAAAGACAGATTATAAGAATAAAACAACAAATGGGAAAAAATGAAAATATTGAATCTATTTTTCAACACAAAAATAAAGGACATAATCGTAATCAAAAATTTAAAAATGAAATATTTGTTGATTTTATTTTTAAATATCAAAAAGTTCAAGAAGAAATAATAAATAAAAAATCTGTAAGCTTAGGAATACCAATTAAAACTTTTATTGAACTTTTTAAATACAATAAAAAGGATTATCCTTGTTATGAAACTATAAGAAGCAAACTGATTGAAAATGGTTTTGTAACTATGTATTCACACAGAAAAACTAAAAGAAAAATAGATAAGAAAATACATTCCATCAAAAAAGGCAGTGAAAAAATCACAATTCCTGCTAGTGTTTTTAAATTTATAAATAAACAATTAAAAGATGAAAAAAGCAACAGAAAATTGTTGCTTAAAGAATCTTTAAAATTTGGTGAAATTGTTGAAATTGATGCTTGTTATGAGTATTTTTTACCTGATGATGATCAAAAAATTTTTGTTTATAATGCTATAGATGCAAGTACTGGTCGTCTTTTAGCTACTCATTTTGATAGACAAGAAACAAACCAAGGTTATATGAAACTCTTGGAAAGGGTTTTTGCTAAATATGGAAAACCACAACAAATTTTTTCTGACAAAAGAAAAACCTTTTATGGAACCCAAGATTCCGAAACAAATTTAACCAAAGAAATGGAAAAAAGGGGCATAAAAGTAATTTCTAGTAGTGTTCCTACTCATAAACCAAATGTGGAAAGATCCTTTAGAAACATTCAACAATATTTTCCAGTGCTCTTTTTAGAATATGATCTTAAAACAATAGATGATTTAAATATCAATTCTGATTTAATTATAAATTCTTATAATAAAAAATACAAAAAAATAATTAATAAAGAAAATGTTTTTGCTCCTGCAAAGCCAGAAGAAATCAAAATTTATCTTCCTATAAACAGAAAATTTATTGCTAAATGTTTTAGACATAATTATAAATTTTATACTTTAGCAGATATAACTGAAGAAAGAACAATCGATTTAAATAATGATCAATTTATTTTATGCTTAGATAGCAACCTTGATTTAAAAATTCAAATCAATGGAGCGATATGAAATGTAGTTGAATTAGATAAAGAATTTAGTGATAAATTAAAAGAGCAATATGAAATTACCTATTATGAAAATAATTTTGTTTTAAAAGCAATCAAAACTACAAAAATAAATGGTCAAAGTTTTTACAGAATGCTTGATGATAAAGTATTTAGAAATCAAAATAATTTAAGTCCTAAAAATATTAAATTAATTAAAGAATATATAGAAACGCAAAAAGAATTTATAAAAAAATTAGATGATTTAATCCCCTCCAACATTTTCTCTAATAATAAATTTTAACCTTACTGGCCTTTGGTTCTTCGGTCTGAGAAAGAACGCTCCCCTTAATTGCAATTAAGGGGCGGGGGGTTAAAAAACATCCCTAAAATTTATATATTAATTTTAATTAAATAATTAAATTGATACAATTGATAATTTGTGATATCATTAAATTAACACATATTTATAAAAAGTGACATTTTATATCTGTAATTACAAAAAAAAGAATAAAATAATTTAAAAATTATTCTATTCTTGAGGTGTCAAATAAACCACTTGTTTCTAAAACAGGTTTGATAGAGATTCAAATGCTTGGATCAACATTTTTTAATTCATTTACAATGTATTTTACTTCTAAATATAATGCAATAGTTTTGATTTTATATGTTGGTTTTCCTGTATATCCAGAAATCCCTTCTCATAAATTATAGGAATGTCAATATTTCATAACTTTTAAATGAGCAAGAATTTTTTCAGGCTCAGAAGTGTGAAAAGTTAATTCCACTTTTTTGTATTTTGGATAAATTAAGTTTACTATCATTGATGTTAGGAATATATACATAATAGTGGAAACAACTTGAATTCCTAAAATTTTATGTATTTTTCCTTCTCCAATATTAAAATAACCAAGTGTTCCAAAAAGTACTAATGAAACAAAAGCTATACTAATAGAAATAGAAAATAATATTTTTCCAATTGGTTTTCTTTTTTTAGTTGAATAGTAATAAGAAATAAAATCTGTCCCTCCACTTGAACCACCAAATTTTCAAGCAAGACCAATTGAAACTCCTATTAGTACAGAACCTAAAAAGGTATAATATAGAATAGGTCATAAATCTGTGTTTAATTCTAGTGCTTTTACTACATCTCAATTATCAGATTCAACAGTTATATGGTTACTTAAAAAGTCATGAACTACTGTTATATTAAAAAATAAATTTCATAAGTTTTGAAAAATCATTCAAATTATCGTTAAATACATAAAACTTCTTTTTAAATGTTTTCAAAATAAAATGATTAGCGGTAAGTTTAGTGCTAAGTAAAGTAAAGAAAAATAATGTTTTGTTTCACTAAAAATATATGTAATAAGAGTTGGGATAGCTGTTAATCCAGAAGGAATTGTTTTAGCTTTTGCAAGTACAATTACTATTGAAAAAGTAAAAAGAAAAGAAGAAACCAACATCATAAAGATTGAAAAAGGTTTCTTTTTACAAACATCAATAAAATTCTTAGGATTATTATCACCAGTGTTAATTAATTCATTTTCAAGTTTTTTAATTTTTTTAATAAAAGTATTATCGTTTTTTTTCATATTATTCCTATGTGCTATTTACGTTAATATTTTATATTTTTTTCAAAAAAAATAAAAAAAATTTTCAAAAAATAAAAAAAAGATTTCTATAAAATGTTTTTTTGAAATTATTGCTTTTTTTATTTTGTTTTTTTAAAAAAATGTTTATTATTAAATTACACACAAAAAAACAAGGAGTAAATAAAATGGTTATAGGTATTAGCGGAATGATTAGTAGTGGAAAAAGTACACTAACATCATCTTTAGTAAAAAAATTTCCAAATTCAGAAATGTTATTAGAATTTAATGAAAACGACGAAGTTTTCAACACATTTTTAAAGTGATTATATGAACAAAGAGAAAATTTGACAATTGGTTTTCAAACATACATTATTGAAAACCATTCATCAATTTTTGCAGATAGACTAAATAAATTTAAAGAAAGAAATCTAAAAAACAAAGAAAAAGGATTTTTTTTCTTAGATAGATTTTCAATTGAACATCACATCTTTGCTCAAATAAATTTAGCAAAAAAAGAACCTAAATATATGAGAGCATATGAACTAGCTTTTAGAGAATTGATTACACCAGAAGAATTTCCTGATCTTGCAATTTTTTTAGATATTTCTTTTGAAACATTTAAAGAAAGATTTTTCAAGAGAGAAAGAGCTGTAGAAACAGACAATTGAGAAAAAAATAAAGAATATTTTGAAGTTTTACACAGAAATTACAAACCTTATTTTGAAAAATTATGTAAAGAATTTAACTTAAATTATGTTGTAGTAGACACCAACGGTTTAAATGAAGAGCAAGTGGAAGAAAAAGTTATTGAAATTATTAAAAATTACTCGAAAAATAGAAAATAATGATAACGACGAGAAATAAATTTTTATCCTTCATTTTATCGTTTTTCCCTTCTACAAAAGAACGTTGAAAATTATATTCAAAAATCGCAATACCTGTAGTATTGTCCGGTTTTTTAGTATCTTTAAATGGTTTTATTGATAATTTTATGGTTACAGGAATTTCAGGTGGTGTTTCAGCATTAAATTTTGCAAACGCATTCACCGGAATTATTGGTGGAATTTTAATAAGTTACAATGCAATTGGAATGCCTTTATTTGGTCAATTTTGGGGCGCCAAAAAATCAAAAGAAACAAAAGAAGTTTTGAGAACAAGATATTTAATTTCTTTTGCTTTTGGACTTATATTTTCAATTATGATTTTAATATCTCCAGAATTTTTTATAAAGACGATTGCAAAAGATAATAATATAGTCAATGGAGAGCATAGTCAAACTTATTTAGATATTGTAAAACAAGCAACAGATTATATAAAAATAATTGTTATATCTTGAATTTTAATGTCTATTTCTTTTACTACTATTTCTTTATTAAGAGAAACAGGTAATGGTGGAATTTCATTATATATATCATTAACTAGTTTATTAACAAATATAATTTTAAATTTAACATTAATACCAAAATTTGGAGTTGTTGGTTCTGCATGAGCAACTGTTTGTTCAGGTATTGTGAGTTTAGCTGTAAGTTTAGTTTTTATGGGACTCAAAAGTAAAAAAACACTTGTAAATCCTTTAAAAATATTTAAGATTAGCAAAAAAATATGAATATTATTTTTAAAAAGAATACCAAGTTTTCTTTTATCTTCATCTAGCTTTGTTTTTATTTCCATAAGAACTTTTTTATGAGCAGCAGGTTATAAAGTTGGTTCATTGGGTTATGGAGAATATAAGGAGTACTGAGGACTTGGTGCTGCAGCTATTTTAGGAATAACAACATCATTAACCAATATCTTTACATCGACTTTTGGGATTATAGGTGCTAATGTCACGTTGTTTGTTGGAAAAAAATTAGGAAACAATGAAATTGAAGAAGCAAAGAAAAATGCTAAAGAATTAAAGGGATTTCATTTTGTAATTGCATTAGGTTTATCATGTATATTTGCGATTTTAATTATATTTATTCCTTTTATGAAGTTCTTTTCTTCTGGTGTTGAGACTGGTTTAGAAGAGCAATTAAAACAAATAGGGGTATCACAAAATATAATTGATAAACAAAAAGAGTTAGCTTCAGCATATTATTTAAAAGAAATACAACTAACATCAATTTCAATTGCTATATTTAATCCTATATGAATAATTTTTAGTTCTAGTGTTAGAACTATGGAAGCGGGAGGAAAAAATAATTTAACTTCTATATTACAATTTGGTTCAGGAATTGGTCAAATATTGTGATTAACTTTAATAGTTTTTGTTTTTATACCGAATTTTAATTTAAGTTTAAATTATCAATTTGCCTTTTATTACTTTATTTTATTCACTTCGGACTTAGTAAAATTATTTATTTATGAGTTGTTTTATTTTAAAACTAACTGAGCAAGAAACATTACACATTAGAGAAAGAAATCAGTATTAAATTACTGATTTTTTTAAAATAAAAATTTGAGTTTAAACTCAAATTCTTTATTATTTTGTTTGTGCAGCTTTTGCTGCTGCTTTTTTAGATTCTTTTCTAATTTTTTCTACTCTTTTAGCTTTTCTTTCAGCCATTTCTTTTCTTCTAATTCTTCTCATTTTTTCTCCTATTATGATTGATTTAATTTATTGAATTTTATTGTTTTTTCTTTATTACTTTTTCTTGGTGCTTGTAAAGCTTCTAATATAGGTGTAGCAACAATGTCACCTTTATTAACACCTATTGCAACTCCAGATTCACCTTTTTTAAGTAAGTCAACAGCTTTCATTCCCATTAAAGTAGCTAAGATTCTTTCTTGTGCTGAAGGATTTCCACCTCTTTGCACATGTTCTAAAGCCATTGCTCTAGAAGAAATTCCTGTTTTTTCTTGAACAAAACTTGCAATTTCTTTTAGATTAGGATAAATAAATTCGCTAACTATAGCTATCACACTTCTTTTTTTCATTGTTTTAATTTGGTGTTCAACAACTTTAGCAATTTCTTCTTTAGTCATTGTTAATTCGTTTGTAATAATAATTTCAGCACCAGTTGCTAGACCAGAATATAAAGCTAAATCTCCAGCACCGTGTCCCATTACTTCTAACATTAAAAATCTGTTGTGTGAATTTGAAGTATCTCTTAATTTATCTACAGCTTCAACTATTGTGTTTAAAGCAGTATCATATCCGATTGTGAAATCACTTGATGTAATATCGTTATCAATTGTGCCTGGTAATCCAATGGTTTTAATTCCAAGTTCGTGTAGTAATTGAGCTCCCATATAAGAACCATCACCACCAACAACAACAAGTGCATCTATTCCTAATTCTTCTAAATTTTGTTTAGCAATTTTTCTTGTTTCTTCTTGTTTAAATTCAGGGAATCTTGCTGAAAAAATAAATGTTCCACCTTTTGAAACATAGTCATCAACATTAAATTTTGAAGCAGGAACTATATTTTTTTCATATAATCCTTTATAACCTTCAAAAACTAAAAAAGGTTCTATTTCATTTGCTAGTGCATGTTTAACAACTGCACGAACAGCATTATTCATCCCAGGTGCATCACCACCAGAAGTTAATATTGCAATTTTTTTAATTTCTTTTTTCATTTGTGTCCTTAATAAATAACTATTAAATTATAAATTTTTTTTAAGAAAAATCAAAAAATATTTTAATATTTTTACTTATTTTTTTCCATTTTTAGTTTAAAAATAGTTTTTAATTGTTATTTTGAATTAAAAAAGTTAATTTTTTCGCATTTTTTTCATTTAAAACAACTTTTTTGTATTTTTTTCTTAATTTTCCTTTACAATTTATTTGAAAATATTTAAATTAATAAGGAGACAAAAATGTTTGTAAAAGATGTTACAAAAGAAACATTAGCACAAAGTATTGAAAATGGAAAAGGAGTGCAACTATTAAATTTCCATGCTACTTGATGTGGTCCATGTAAAATGTTGGCACCTGTTTTAAAAGAAGTTGCAGAAAAAATGAACATTGAAGTTTATAAAGTAGATGTAGATCAAGATAGAAACTTCGCAAGAGAAATGGGAGTTTCAGGAACTCCAACAACTTTTATTTATAAAGATGGAAAATTAGTTTCTCACATTGTTGGTTATGGTGCATATGAACAATTTTCAGAAGCACTAAAACAAATTATTTAAATTTAAAAAACTTAGTTTAAAAACTAAGTAAAGTGGGACAATTTATTGGGACACATTTTACCAGTGATATCACTGGTAAAATTTTTTTACTTTGAAATTCAAGAATTTCAAATTTCATTTGGGGTTTTTCAATTTAAAATTGATTGTGGTCTTTCTTCATTATATCAATTTATATAATTATTAATCATTTCTTTTAAATTATTAAAAGTTAAATTTTTAATTTTAATGTGTGATAAACATTCGCTCTTTATATTAGAAAAGAAATATTCAATTTCTCTATTATCTAATGAATTACCAACTCTTGACATTGAAATTATTCCATTATTTTTTTCAATAATTTCTACAAATTTATTAGAAGAATAAACGCTTCCATAATCAGTATGCATAATTCATTTTTCATTAAAACTTAAATCTTTATTATGTTCTATAACCAAATTTAAATCATTATTTCTTGATAAATTTCAAGAAACAATCTTTTTAGTTTTGTGATGAATTGTTGCTGAAAAATATACATGATTAGAATCAAATACATCTTTAGGAGAGATTATATAAGAAACATCTGTTGCAAAAATATTGTTGTTTTTTCCTTGAAAATCTCTATTAATTATGTTTTCAAATTTTACTGAAGTATTTTTATCTTCTCTTCTTTTGGATTTTTTTCTAACTATGCAAAATAAATTTAATTTATTCATAATTCTACCTATTTTCCTGTAATTTATCTTTATTTTATGTTTTTTTTTCGATAAAAACTTCAAGTCTTTTTCTTCCATACAAACAGTTATTTTCAGTAAAACCTTCATAAATCAATTTTTCTTCTTGATTCAATTCTTTTGCTTCAACATTTTTATTCTTGTTTCTGTAAAAAGTTGATTTAGAAATTTTCATAGTGAAGAGAAATTTTCTAAAATTTCTTGCTTCTTTTTTTCTTTTTTTTGCTCTTCTTCATGTTCTTTTACAACACGATTAAAAATCTCATCAAAAACTTCTTTAGGTAAAACATCTTGATAAATTTTTATGGATTTAATTAAAATTTCTCTTGGGATACTATCCCAAATTTTTTTCTCTTCTTCTGGTTTTAATTGTTTTGACATTTTTCTCCTTAAATAAAAACATAAATTTGGTGTCCCAAATTTATGTCCCTGTTTAAAGTTATTTTATTTTTTATTTTCAAAAAAAGGGAAATATGCTACAATATATTTTGTTAGTAGAGGTGTAGTTCAATGGTAGAACAACGGGCTTCAACCCCGTGTGTTATGGGTTCGAGTCCTGTCACCTCTGCCATTTTTTTATTCCTTTTTTCAAGTAATAGAGTTTTTAGTAACACTTAAAATATTTATATTTTCTTTTGAAATATCTTTATTAATAATACTATTTGCAATTAATGTTTCTATATTTCTTTTAATAAATAATTTAATAGGGCGAGCACCAAAGTTTAACACATCTGTATTATTAACAATGTAATTTAATAATTCATTTTCACAAACAATAGAAAATCCTGTATTTTCTCTAATTCTAGTTAATAATTTATCTAATTCAAGTTTAGCAATATTTTTAAGAACATCTTTTGATAAAGGATTAAATTTAATAATTTCATCAATTCTATTTAAGAATTCTGGCTTAAAATGCTCAAGTAATTTTTCTTTAATTGTTTCCATTGAAATTTTAGGATTATCTAGAATTTCAAGAGCTGCAATATTGCTTGTCATAATAATGATAGTATTTTTAAAATTAACCTTTCTTCCTTTAGAGTCTGTTAAAGTTCCATGGTCCAAAATTTGTAATAATATATTAATAACATCAGGATGTGCTTTTTCTATTTCATCAAATAAAATTATAGAATAAGGATTTTGTCTAATTTTTTCAGTTAGTTGTCCTCCTGTTTCATAACCAATATAACCTGGAGGAGAACCAATTAATTTAGATACAGAGTGTTTTTCCATATATTCAGACATATCTAATCTAATCATTTGTTTTTCTGAGTTAAATAAAAGAAGGGCTAAAGCTCTTGCAAGTTCTGTTTTTCCAACTCCAGTTGAACCTACGAAAATAAAGGAACCTATTGGTTTATCTGGATCATTTATATTTGCTTTTGATCTTAAAATAGCTGCATTAACTAATTCAATTGCTTCGTCTTGTCCTTTGATTATATTTTTTAAATCAGTTTTTAAATTTAATACTTTAACTTTATCTTCTTCAATTAATTTAGCAACAGGAATTTTAGTTCATTTTGAAACAATTTTTGCAACATCTTCAGCTGTTACTTCGTCTTTTATAAAGGAATTAGTGCTATTTTCTATTTTTGTTTCTATTTCTTTAATTTGATTTTCCACTGCTGGAATTTTATTATAGATAATTTCAGATGCTTCTTTAAATTTCCCTTCATTTTGAAAAATTTTAAAATTATTTTTTAAATCATCAAGATAATTTTTTAATTCAGCAATTTTAGAAGTTTGGTTTTTTTCTTCATTAAAGATTTTTTCTTTTGATTTTATTTCTAATTCTAAATCTTTTATTTTTTCGTCTAATTCCTGTATTTTTTCTTTGTTTTCGTCATTTTTTGAACCTTTTAAAGAAATTTTTTCCATATTCAATTTTGCAAATTCTTGTTTTAATTTTTCAATTATTTCAGGTTGATAATTAGTTTCTACTTTTAAAGTAGCACTAGCTTCATCTACTAAGTCAATTGCTTTATCTGGTAGAAATCTATCACTAATATATCTTGAAGAAAGATTTGCAGCAGCTACTAATGCCTCATCGGAAATTTTAATTTGATGGAAATTTTCCATTCTATTTTTAATTCCTCTTAAAATTGTTATAGTGCTTTCAATTGAAGGTTCACTTACATCTATTTTTTGCATTCTTCTTTCAAGTGCTGCATCCTTTTCGATATAAATTTTATATTCTTCAAGAGTGGTTGCACCAATTAATTTTATTCCACCTCTTGCCATAATTGGTTTAATAATGTTAGCAGCATCCATAGCGTTATTACCATTTCTTCCTGTTCCAATTAAAAGATGAATTTCATCTATAAAAACAATAATTTCACCGTTAGAATCTTCAATTTCTTTAATTAGTTTTTTTAATCTATCTTCAAATTGACCTTGGTAAGAAGCACCAGCAATTATAGAAGCTAAATCTATTTCTCATACTTCCTTATTTTTTAAACTTTCAGGTACATTACCTTCAACAATTTGTCTTGCCAAACCTTCAACAATAGCTGTTTTCCCTACTCCTGGTTCTCCAACAAGAACGGGATTATTTTTTGTTTTTCTTGAAAGAATTGTTATTATTCTTCTGATTTCTTCATCTCTTCCAATTACTGGATCTAATTTATTTTTTAGTGCCAAATCAGTTAAGTTTTTCCCAAATTCTTTTAAAGGGCTTTTGTTTTCTTTGTATTCAAAATTCATATTATCACTCCTTTTTATTTTTTTCTAAACAAATTATAGCACATTTTTTGGCAGTCTAATAAAAAGAGTGCCAAATTTTTTGAAATAAAAAAATGAAGTTATTAATAACTTCAAATTAATGTCTTTTCTTTCTAGAAATTTCTTTAATTGATTTTATAAGTTCTTTTGCAATAATTTTACCAATTTCTTTTCCTGCGGACTTAGCAGCAGTTTTTGCTAGTGTTTTAGCAAAAGATCTAACTTCTTTGGAACGAATGAATTTATATCATTTTAATTTTAATTCTTTAGTTTTATCTGAAGTTACATTAACAAATTCATTTGCTTTTCTTTGTGCTTCTGCTTCATTATCCCCTTGTGATTTATAGAAAAAGACAAGAACTTTTTTATAAATTTCTTTTTGTTTTGAAAGTTCATTAGCTTTTATATCTTTTACTTTAGAATAATCAAAATCATTTTCATTTCCTTCAAATTCGCTATCAGAAGGTTGTTCTTCTGTTTCTTCGTTTGAACTTGTTGTTTTTGAAGGATTTGCAGGAGCAGGGTTTTCTGGATTGTTATTTACAGGGGTTGTTTGAATGTTTGAACCTGGTTCACTTGGATTTTCATTTGAAGGGGTTGTAGGAGTTGTAGGGGTTGTAGGAACAGGTTGTTCTGGGGTTGCAGGTTGTTTGGTTTCTGAATTATTATCACTTTTAGCTTGTTGGCAAGAAACAATAAATAAAGCAGAAACTGGTAAAACAGTTAGTGTACTTAATGTTAAAATTTTTGCTTTTTTCATATATTTTCCTTTTTTAAGTTTATGATAATACCATTTTACAAAAAAAAAAAAAAAGCAAGTTTTTGGCAAAAAAAGAAAAATCCCTTTAGAATTTTCCTTATTTTTAATATTTTTAGTGTTTCTTTCTTTTTATAACTTCTTTAAGTGAATAGAAAATCTCTTTTGCTAAAAGTTTTCCAATTTGTCTAATGGAACGTTGTTTAATTGCTGTTTTAACAAAATTTCTAACTTGTTGAGAACGAATGAATTTGTATCATAAAACTTTTAATTCTTTTGGATTTGTACTTTTATTTATAAATTCAGTTGCCTTTTTATTTGCTTCTTCTTCTGAATTTCCTTGTCATTTATAAAAAGGAACGAGAATTTTTTTAAAAATTGCTTTCTTTTTAGATACTTCGTTTTCTTTGTATGCTTTTACTTTAGAGTAATCAGAATCATTTTCATTATTGTCAAAATGTTCATCACTAATTTGATTTTCATAATCTTTGTCATCTTCATCATCTTTAGGATTAGAATCAGAAGGAGTAGTTGATTTTGGTGTTACAGGATTTGGATCAGTATTTACAGGTGCTGGTGAAGCAGGAGCAGGATTAGTTGGTTGGTTAGTTTGATTTCCTGATTCAGTTTTAGTTTGTTGGCAAGAAACAATAAATAGAGCAGAAACTGGTAAAACAGTTAGTGTACTTAAAGATAAAAATTTAATTTTTTTCATATTTTCCTTTTCTTTTTATTTTTATTAGTTTCATTTTACAAAAAAAAAAAAAAAAGCAAGTTTTTGATAAAAAAATAAGAAAACAGGCATTTTTATCCTGCTTTCTTAAACTTTTAATTTTATGAAATAACTTTAGCAATAATTTGAGAATACAAAACATAACCAAAATTTTTGCTATCTATGGATGAAAGAACATTTTTACCTAAAACAAAATATTGATTTTCTTTTAGGTGAATTTCTAAATTATGCATTTGTATTTTGTTTTTATTATCAAAATAGTTTCTTTTTAGAAAATATTTTATCTTAAAAGATTAATTGCCCTTTTTTTGTATGTTAAAAATGAGATTAATAAATAAAATAAATAATAACCAACACTTATTATTAATCAAACAAGTAAACTAATACTTAAAAAATATGAATAGTTTATCTCTAAAAGTTTAAATCCAGGACTTATATTTATAACAAGATAAAATGAAGCAAAAAATGAAGGAATTAAAAATATTAAAACCGATAAACTTAAAATAAGATAAGAAAAGGAATGGTATAAAAATATATTTAAAACTTTTGTTTTTAAAAGTTTTAGAATTCCAATTACTCTATTTTTAGAATCTGTTAAAAATTTAGAAAAAAGAATAATTGTAATAAAACTAATTGCAGAAACAACAATAACTAAAAGTAATAATAAGTAGGCAATGAAATTATTACCAACTGCTAATTGTTTATAAACTTGGGAATTATTTGTTGTTAATTTTAAATAAGGATTAATTTCTTTTAATTCTTCTTTTAAAAGATTAGTATCGTAGTTGGGTTTTGTAAAAATTGTAAAAGTTGGTTGATATTCTGATGCAAAATATTTAAAGTTACTATCTGTTGTTTTGAGTTCAGGATTAGTGCTTTCAAAAAAACCAACAACTTTAACTAAAAAATCATTATATCCTGTATTTAATTCTAAAAACGAATTAAGTTGCACGTCATATTTTTCTTTAATTTCTTTACTTAAATTAATTTCTTCATATGATTTAGCTTTTTGACCTTCAATTATTTGGTCAGTATCATTTATAACAGAATAGGACTTGATATTTATTTCATTTTCATTAGCAACATTATATTTAGTTATTTGATTAGTTTTTCTTAGTGAAAAACCTTTAAAAAAATAATTTTCATTTGTTTTAATAAAGGAAGAAAGGGTTTTTGAAGAAAAGAAATTTAAGTTTTTGTTTTCAAAATTTAAAGAATTATTAATTGCACTAATAGTTAATTCCTTTTGTAAATTGCCAAAATTTACGTTAACCTTATCATTGATTTTTAAATTATATTTTTTTGCAATTTCTTCTGAAATTATAAATTCATTTTCATTTTCTGGAAAATTTCCTTCTATATTTAAATACTTCAACCTATCTTTAAAAAAGTTGTCATTTTCAATAGTTTGAAATTTTAATATTTCTTTTTCGTTGTTAATTACAAGTTTTACTACATAATTATCATATGTATCTAAACTATAATTAATTGATTCTAGTTGCTTTATTTTTTCTTTTTCTCCAGGATTAAGTTCATAAGATTGATTAATTTGTTTTGTTATAAACGCTTTATCAAAATCTGAAAATCTTGTATTTTCATTTTTAAGAGCTAAATTATTGCTTGAAAATAGCATAAAAATAGGGACTATTAAAATCGCTATTAACATAATAATAAAAGAAATAAAGAAAGAGTATTTCTTTTTAGTTATGTCAATTAAACTTAAATAAGGAGCAGGTAATAATTTATAGAATTTATTTCTTTTTTTACTTATTTTGTGATTAAAAATTTCT
This sequence comes from Mycoplasma sp. 480, assembly GCF_051353065.1. NCBI lineage: Bacteria > Bacillati > Mycoplasmatota > Mollicutes > Mycoplasmatales > Mycoplasmataceae > Mycoplasma > Mycoplasma sp. 480. The sequence continues at coordinate 288,100 of NZ_CP195722.1, forward strand.
TCTTTTGGAGTAGGTGTTTTCTCTTCATTCTTTTTAAATTCCTTTGCATTTAAGTCATAATAGCTATCAGCATATTTTTTAACTAGATCAATATCGTGAGAAACAACAATAACAAGTTTATTTTGTGATATTTTATTAAATATATCAAAAATTTTATGGGAATTTTCTTCATCTAAGTTGCTTGTTGGTTCATCTGCAAGCAAAATATCAAAATCTCTTACTAGAGACCGAAGAATAGTTACTCTTTGTCTTTCTCCTTCAGATAATAGTTTAACCTTTTTCTTTAAAAGTGTTTCATCTAACTCTAAATCTTTTGCTAGCTCAATAATTTCTTTTTCATCAATAGTTTCAGAATTAACATTTAAAGAAATTTTTATATTTTGAAAAGCGTTTAAATCTTCAATTAAGTTAAAATCTTGAAAAACAAATTCAATTTTTGGGTTTTCTTTCTCAAAGGTAATAGTTCCAAAATCAGGATTGATTAAGTTACTAATTATGTTTAAAAAAGTACTTTTACCACTTCCTGATTTACCTAAAATACAGAAAATTTGTTTATTTTCTATATTTAGTTCCTTTATATCTAAAACTCTTTTGTTTTTAAAAGACTTTTTTAAATTTGAAATTTTAATCATTTTCTCCTCCTAATAAAAATAATAAAATAAAAGATCTTTTTTCAAGACCTTTTTCTATTTATAAATATTATTATAAGGTTTAAAAAAATCTTGATTTATAGACAAAAATAGTGTTAAAAATTTTAACAATAATTTTTTTATTTTTAATAATGTATTTAAAATTGTTATTCATTATTTTTATCTCTTTCTTTTATTTTATTAGTTTAATTGTAGCATATTTTTAAATTTGATTAAAAAAAGAAGCAAAGTATTTTGCTTCTTAGGTCATTTTTGATTGGCTGCCCCAGTTAGATTCGAACTAACGCATCGCGGCACCAAAAACCGCTGCCTTACCGCTTGGCCATGGGGCATTATGGTGGGGGGGGAGGGATTCGAACCCCCGAATCGTTAGAAAGTGGGTTACAGCCACCCGCGTTTGGCCGCTTCGCTACCCCCCCATAAAACAATATTATTATACACTATTTTTACAAAATAGGAAGAAATTATTATTGTTTTTTGTTTATTTAAAATATTTTGCTTTGAAAATTATATAAATTGATAATTAATTTAAGCCAACAACTATATAATTATCTGCTCAGATTTCAGGGAATGTTCCTTTTTTCATAATAATTGTGAAAAAATCTATAATAAAACTAAGTAAAAGACATGTTCACAATAATTTAAATAAGAATAATCTTAACATTCTTCCAGAACCATAACTATAAGTTATCCCTGTTACTTTCATACCGAAAGTAGGTTTTCCAGAACAGAATTGAATAATTTGTATTACAAACATTACTCCAACTGTAATAACTGCTAAAAAAGTATCAATTCAACTAGCAAAAAATCTTCTTCAATATCCAGCAATCTTCATTTTTATCCTTTCCAATTAAAATAATATAAAATTGTATCATTTTTTTTAATATTTCAAATTAATAATTAAGACATTTTATTATAAAAAAACCAGAATTTGCTGGTTAAAGTATCTTAAATTTTTATTAATGATTCTACTTCATAAGGTTTTAGCATATCACGACCTTTTAGTTCTTCTAATTCCATAAGAAGAACAATTTTTTCAACAGTAGCTCCTTGTGATTCAACTAAATTAATAATAGCTCTTGTTGTTCCACCGGTTGCAAGAACATCATCTATAATTATAGCTTTTTGCCCTGGTTTAATCATTCCTTTTTGCACTTCTAAAGCATTTGAACCATATTCTAAATCATAATTCATAGATACTACTTCACCTGGTAATTTATTTGGTTTTCTAACCATAATAAAAGGTTTTTTTAGCATAGCAGCAACTGGAGTTCCAAAAAGAAAACCTCTAGCATCAGGTCCAATTATTATATCTGCATCTTTGCTTAATTCACTCATTTTATCTATCACATATCTTAAAACTTCCCCATTAGCAAGTAATGGAGAAATGTCTTTAAATAAGATTCCTTTTTTTGGAAAATCTTGAACATCTCTTATATATTTAATTAAATCCATAACTTTAAAATTATATTACATATTTTTTATTTTATTAAGAGAAATAAAAAAATGCTTTTATTTTAATAAAAAAACTAATTTTTAATAACTAAAAAGCTTTTTAATTTCTTCTTTTTCTTTAGTTGTTAATTGATTTTCTATTTCTGTTGTGATTATTCTTTTTTGTTTTACAAATTCAATAAAAACAATTTCTATTGATTCAATTTCTACTTTTAAACCCTCAAAGAAAAAGATTTTATCTTTTTTTAAAACAAAATCCCTTCAAAGAATAACTGGATATTTTTTTTCATTTCATATTAAATAACAAAGGTAAATTCCAGCTGGAAAAATAGTTTGATTTTTAAGGAAGAAAACTTCATTTTTAAAATTTATTTTAGCTTTTATGAAAAAATTTTCTACTAAATTTTTATTAATTGCTTCAAAATTTCCACTAACTAGCAATTCTTTTAAAAAAGAAGTAGATATTTTTCTTTCATTTTCTTTATAAAGTTCTACTATTTCAGTATCTGCAAAATAATCTTTTATTTTTTGTGCATTTAATAAACCATTTTTTCCTAATTTAAAGTCTGAACCTATTATAAATTTAGTTGCTCCTTTTTTAATTAAAAGATTAATAAAATCATAACCGTCAGTATTTTTGATGTTTTCATCAAATTTTAAAAGTAAAATGTAGTTAATTTTTAAATTGGCAATAACTTGAATTCTGGAAAATAAATCTGAAAAAAACTTTTGATTATTTTTAGGTAAAATTTCAGGATTTTCAAAAAGTAAAATTGTTATTTTTTTATTAAATTCTTTTGCTTTTTCTAATAGTTTTAAATGCCCTTTATGAAAAGATTCAAAAGATCCTAAAATAAAGCAAGAATCTTGCAATTCTTGGTTATTGTCATCATTGAAAAGTATAACTTTTGTCATTAATAAATAATTCCTAATTCTTTTAGTTTTAAATATGTTCCTTTTTCTTCAGAAGAAAGTGCTGTATCTTTAGCAACTTTTATAACAAAATCCGGAGCACCATCCATAGCAATTCCATAACCAACTTCTTTTATCATTTCATAGTCATTTGAACCATCACCAAAAGCAATCATTTCTTGAAGTGAAATGTTTATAATTTTTCCTAATTCTTTTAGTCCTTTAGCTTTATTACTGTTTAATGTACTAATAAAAAAACCTTTTGATCATGTGGAATTTATTTCAAGATTTAAATCATTTTTCTTTAAAAAATCGGCTGTTTTAGAAATTAAATTAGGATCAGAACTTTTTACAGTTATGATATGCAAGTTATTTTGATCAAACTCTAAATCAGTTAATTTTTTAAATTTTGCGGTGTGATCTTTTAAAAATCAATTATTAAAATCATGACCTTCTGAAAAATAACCGTATTTATCTGTCATTACACTATAATCACAATTTTCCTTATCTAAAAAATTACTTAATGTAATAAAATCATTGTAATTTATTTTATCTTCATAAATAATTTTTTTCTTTTTGCAATCAAAAATAAATGCTCCATTAGCTCCTAAAAAGTAATCTACTTCTACTTCATCAAGAAGATTACCGATTGTAATCATTTCTCTACCTGTACAAAAAATAACCACTATTCCTTGTTTTTTTAAATCAACAAACATTTTTTTGATTTCTGGAAAAAAATCTTTTTGTGTGTATGGTAAAAGTGTTCCATCTATATCAAAAGAAATTAATTTATATTTTTTCATTTTTACTCCATTTTTAAAACTTTATTTATTATATTTCCAAAAAGTTTATTAGAAAACATTTTTTGTTTATAAATTCTACCAAATCCAACAATTTTATTATTAAAAATTAATACAATTTCTTGTTTATCATCTTCTTCTATTTCAAAATTAAGTCCTTTTACTAAAGTTTTAAGTTGCATATCATTTAAAACAAATTTAGGCAAATTATTATCGATTATACTCAAAGGATCTATTTGTTCCAAATGAAGATCATCTAAAGTTAAATTACTTAACTTTGTTCTTTCTAAAGAGGTCATAATGGCAGAAGTATTTAATTTATTAGATATATCTCTTATTAAACTTCTTATATAAGTTCCTCTAGAAACTGTTGTTTCAAAAGTTAATTCTTGTTTTTCATAATTGAACTCTATGATTTTAATTTTTTCAATGCAAACTTTTGATTTGGATAAAACTATATTTTTATTTTCTCTTGCTAAATCATAAGCCCTTTTTCCATTGATTTTTTTAGCAGAAAAAATAGGTGGAGTTTGCATATAGCAACCAATAAAAGAATTTATTTTTTCTTCAATTTCTGCTAATTCTATTTTTTTTGTGTAATTGATTTCAGTAATTTTTCCTTCTATATCTAAGGTATTTGAATCTAAGTGAAATTTCATTGTGGTTATATAAGTTTTTGTGCTTTTATCTAAATAATTAATTAATTTTGTATCTTCATCTGTTGCAACTAACAACAATCCAGTAGCCATTGGATCTAAAGTTCCTGTATGACCGATTTTTTTAATATTATTTTCTTTTGCAAATTTTTTTATTTTTTGAAATGAACTTATATTTTTTTCTTTGTATAAAAGTTTAATCATATAATAAATATTACTTTAAAAAAACAAAATAAAAAGCAAAATTTAATAATTTTGCTTTAATGATAATTATAAAAATTATATGGTGCGCAAGAAGGGACTTGAACCCTTACGCCGTAAAGCACTAGAGCCTAAATCTAGCGTGTCTGCCAATTTCACCACTCGCGCATTTTAAGGTCATGTTAAAAGGAATCGAACCTTTTTTTAAACCAATAACATGATGGTGCCGTCTATAGGAATCGAACCTACGACCTACTGATTACAAGTCAGTTGCTCTGCCTGCTGAGCTAAGACGGCATGGTGGAAGATGAGGGGCTCGAACCCACGACCTCCGCCTTGTAAGGGCGATGCTCTCCCAACTGAGCTAATCTTCCTAAAAATGGTGACCCATACGGGACTCGAACCCGTGAATGCATGGATGAAAACCATGTGTGTTGACCGCTTCACCAATGGGCCATGGCGCCGATTGCGGGGATCGAACCTGCGACCAACTGGTTAACAGCCAGCTGCTCTACCGCTGAGCTAAATCGGCATTTAGCATTGCAAATAATAATGCTTTATTATTATACTACTTTTTTTAAAAAAACAAAATAATTTTTTATTTTTTTTCTTCTTATTAAAAAAGCAATTTTATTTTATCATAATTTTGAAATTTATGCATTTTTTAATAAATAATTTTTTTAATTGTTCTTTCTAATTCTTTTTCTTTTTCAGAAATCCTTTTATCTATTTTATTTTTACCTTTAACTAAAGCTAATTCAACTTTAACTTTATTTTTATCATTTCAATAAAACATTAAAGGAACAAGAGTAAATCCTTGTTGTTTTTGTTTTAGTTCAATTCTCTTTAATTGATTTTTATGTAAAAGCAATTTTCTTTCTCTCTCTTCATCTCCTTTTACGGCCATATATAAGGAAATATGTAAGTTAGTTAAATATAATTCACCTTTTTTAAAAGTAGCATAACAATTTTTTAAGTTAAAATTGTTAGCTCTTATGGATTTAATTTCTCAACCAAGTAAAGAAATTCCACATTCATATTTTTCATAAATTTCATAGTTGAAATTTGCTATTTTATTTTTTTGAATTATTTTCATAACTTTTCCTTTCTTATATAATATTATTATAGATTAAAAATGATTTTAAATATAAATTTACAAAAATAAAAAGATTAAAAAATAAAAAAATGTGAATTTTTTGATAAAATTTTTTTATCTTTTATTTATAAAAATACAATAAGGAGGAAAAATGCCAAGAGAAGGTGTTACTTTAAGATGCAATGAATGTAAAATGGAAAATTACATAACAACAAAAAACAAAAAAACACAGACAGAAAAATTAGAAATGTCTAAACACTGTCATAAATGCAACAAACATACATCACATAAAGAAAAAAAATAATTTTCCTTGTGTTTCCTTTATAAAAGAATAAATACTATATTTAAATTTTAGTTTCTACTCTGCTTTATTATAAATGCAGAGTTTTTTATTAAAATCTAATTTTAAAAATATTTTCTTCTTTTTGTTAAAATTAAATTAATTAAATTATTATTTTATATTAGGAGGAAAAATGCCAAGAGAAGGTGTTACTTTAAGATGCAATGAATGTAAAATGGAAAATTACATAACAACAAAAAACAAAAAAACACAGACAGAAAAATTAGAAATGTCTAAACACTGTCATAAATGCAACAAACATACATCACATAAAGAAAAAAAATAAGAAAAGAGATAAGTTAAAAATGAATAGAAAATATTTAGATATAACATTAACAGAGAAAAAATTAGATGCAATAATTTCATTTGCTCCACAAACAAGACTTTGATTATCAACAATTCAATCAACAGATGGAATTACTGTGATGGAAAAAAATAAATCATATGTTTTTGTTGATGGACGTTACTATGAATATGCAAAAAAACAAGTAAAAAATGCTGAATTAGTTTTATTTAACAAAGAAAATTGAGATAATTTTTCTAAAAGCAAAGAATACAAAAGAATTGGAGTTGAAGCTGATTATATAACTCTTGTTGAGTTAAATAGAATAAAAAAATCATTTCCAAACAGTGAAATAGTTGAAATTTCAGGTCAAAAACTTAGAATACTAAAAGATGAAGAAGAAGTAAAATTAATTAAAAAAGCTATTGATATTTCACTAGAGGCTTATGATGAATTACTAAAAGAAATTAAAGAAGGACAAAGCGAACAAGAACTTGATAGAAAATTAAACTTTTTAATGAAAGAAAAAGGTGCACAAAAAGAATGTTTTGATTCTATCATTGCTGCGGGAGCTAATTCTGCAGTTCCACATCACCACCCAACTTCTGCAGTAGTTAAGTCAGGAGACTTATTAAAAATTGATTTTGGTGCTATTTATAAAGGTTATGGAGCAGATATAACAAGAACATTTATTTTTAATCCTAATAACTCAAAAGTAGATCCTAAAAAAGAAGAAATTTTACAAATTGTTAAAGAAGCTGCACAACTTGGAAGACAATTTGTAAAACCAGGTATAAAAGCTTCTGAAGTTGATAAAGTATGTAGAGATTATATTGAATCCAAAGGATATGGTGAATATTTTGTTCACTCTACAGGGCATGGTCTTGGAATTGATGTTCATGAATTACCAAATGTTTCATCATTAAGTGATTTTGTATTAGAAGAAGGAATGGTTATTACAGTTGAACCTGGTATTTATATAGAAGGTTTTGGTGGAGCAAGAATTGAAGATGATTTACTTGTTACAAAAGAAGGATCAATAACTTTATCTAGAAAAAATGAAATAAATGGTATTGGAAAATAATCTTATTAAAACGAATATAAAGAAAAAATGCGGAAATCCGCATTTTTATATTTCAATCATTTCAAATTTTGATGGTTCTAATTCTATTGATTTTAATAATTTATTTTTAAAGGAATTAGGGTTGCTAGAAGTTTCAAAACCGAAATAGTCAAATTCCAAGGAAGAAAGAAAACCGAAACCATAACCATCATCTCCTGTATTTTGCATAAAGATAGCAACCATTTCTCCACTTTCATCATAAACTATACTTCCTGATGCTCCAGAAATTAAATCATATTTATCGTTATTATTGTTGTTATCATATTGAATAAAAGTTTTAAAATAACCATATTTTGCAAATTCTTGTGCTTGATCATTTATAGTTACTTTTTCTATTCTATTAATAATATGTTCTCTATATCTTCTACCAGAAAAGTTTAGATGAGGATCTTGTGGGAAACTGCTAACAAAGAATTTTACATAATTATTTTGGGAAATATAATTAGTTTTTTTGCTTAATTTAAGTGGTTTTAATCTTTGTCATTCATTTAAGTAATTGATAATTTTGGTATTTTTTTCTAATTTTGCTTGTTTTAAAATTGGTTCAATATCAATTATAGATATTGATATATCAGCATTATTTCTATTTGAATCTTGTTCTTTTGTTTCATCTCTTTTGGTTTGATTTATTGCTTGTCAAAAATTAAAATTGAATCATTTTTTTTCTACATTTATTGAAATTTCACTATTAGCACTATTTACCTTGGAATCGTTGAAATCTGGAATTAAAAATTTTTTTAAAACTCTAGAATCATATCATCTTGTTTCTAAAATGTCACTAACGTGTCTATTTGTTATGAAAAAATATCTATAATCATTTGGATCGTTGGGTTTAACTTTTGCAAGCATAGTTGAAGTTCCACCACCAACAACAAAAACTCTTTTTCTAATTTCTTGAAAATTTGTGTCGGTTTCTTGTTCTAAAATTCTTTTACCATTACTAAATTTAAGTGGATTATTAATTTTGTTTGAATAATATTGTCCATTAGAACTTAATTTAGCATGTAAATCTGATTGATAAGTTTCAGGAACAAGTGAGAAATTTTCATCTTCTTCATCTTTTGTTAAATATGAAACATCAACTAAAGTATTATATTTAGAAATAAAAATATTGTTTTCAATTTTAGTTTCATCTTGAGTGAAACTAAAATCAGGAATATAATCACTATATTCATCGTTTGGTTTAATTTTTATAATTAAATTAGAATCATTATCGATATTATAATTAAATTTTACAAAAGGTTCTTCAAAAAACTCAGTTACTCATTCGTTATTTAAAACATTTTTATTATTTAATAATTCTTCTAAATTTATTAGTATTCTTTGAGAAATTTTTGTTTCAAAAGAATCATCTTTTTTTCTAAAATCAAAGGTAATTCCTATTTTTTTATCAGTAAATGGTTTATTTAAAAAGTTTTTTAAATTAAGTTTTAATGTTGCTTCTTTTTTGTTTCCTGATAATTTAATTTCTTGATATTGAATAAAAATAGGCATAAGTTTATTAACGTATTTATAAATATTATTTTCTTCTTTGAATCTTGCTTGTAAATCTGGTATTTTAGATAAAAGTTTTTCAGCAGGAATAGGATTATTAAAATCACTAAAGTTTGTTCATTTTGGAAACTCATCACTAAATTTAAAAGTCCCTTGAATATATTTTAATATTTTTGTCATTTCAATATTAAAATAATTTTTTACTAGATTTAAATTATTATCAGTTTTTTCTAGAAGGACACTATTTGGGAAAATATTTTTATCAAAAATAATTTTAGGGTTATTGATATTACCACTTTGAGTTAAAGTTTTATTTTCTAAAATATCAGGTTTTGGGAAGGAAAATAATTTATCTTTAATTAAAATTGATAAAGGTGGGAATGAAATTTCTTTTGATTCATAAAGAATTTTTATTAAGTTGTATTCAACACCTTTTTTTATTTGATTTTTTATATTAAAAAATACAAAAGAGTTGTCACTTGAAATTTCTTCATTAGTTAATTCTATAAGATTATTTTCTTCACTTGTTGGTGATAAAAACACGGAAAATACAGCATTATTAGGAATATAAAATTGGTTTTTATCATAACTAAGTTTTATTGAATAAAGATTTTTTGATTCATCAAATATTAATTCTGAACTTGAAAAGTTTTTTATTGTAGTTTTTGCAGTAGTTACTTCTTTTACAAGTTTTTCTATAGTTAAATTTTTATTATTTAAAGAAAAAGAATCAATATAGTATTGAGTATTGCTTTTTAATTCATTTACATTTATTTCAATAAAAGGAGAATTAACTTCGTAATTACTTACTATTATCTCTTTTTCTTCTTCATCAGAATTTTTAGATTTTAATACTAATTTAAAAGTTTTTAGATTTTCATTAGATAAATTAAATTCTGAAAAATGGAATATTACTAAAAAACTGTTTTCTGTAATGTTTTTAAAATTTATAAAATCTATAACAAAATTATCTTCTTTATTTTCTATTTCATTGCTAATTTTTTTAGTTGTAAATTTAGTATTTAAAATTTCATTTGATATTATTATTTTGTTTTTTAAATCTTTAAAATTTATTTTTGAAACTTTTAATGTTTTTGAACTTGAAGATAAGATTTTATTTAAATTTATATTTAAAATATTGTTTTGTAAAATATCTTCAAATAAATATGTATTTTGTTCTTCATCAATTAATTCAACAATAGTAATTGGGTTAGATTCTTCTAGATATTCAGTATTGTTAAGAATAAAATTGATATTAGAAACTTCTTCTCTTTGATTTAAAACTGAAGAATTATTAATTTCAATATTTGCTATTTCTAGTTGAAATTTAGTACTAAAATTATTAAAATTTACTTCTTGATTATTTATTATTATTTTATAAATAAAGTATTCATAATTGGTTGTCAAGTTATTTATTTCAAATACTAATAAATTCTTTTCTAAAGGAATTTCCTTTATAAAAGAATTATTAACTAATATTTCTTGATTATCAGAATTTTTATAATATATTTGTATATTTTCTTTTGTTGTACTAATATTGGAATTTAATTTTAATTCTATTTCTACTGAAGAATTTTTTGAATTTTTATATTTTATATCATCTATAATATAAAAATTTTTGTCTTCATTTTTATTTATTTCTTTATTTTGACAAGAAATTAAAGTTGTTAAAAATAAAGGGGTGCTTGTTAAAATTCAGATTTTCTTTTTCATAAATTATTTAAAAATTTTCTTACCTAATGTTTTATATAATTTAATTTTATTATTTAGTAAGTCAAAAACTTTTTGTAAAGTGTTATTATCGAGTAAATCAATATTAGAATCTTTTAAAATGTTTAAAGGTCAATCTTTGGAACCAGAACTTAAAAATTTATTAATGTAATTTTCTAATTCTTGAACACCATTTTCTTTATATTTTTGGAAGAAAATATTTGCTACTATATAACCAATAGCATATTTATAAACATAGAAATTATAATAAAAATGAGGTACAATTACTGAATAAATATTGCTTTTATTTCCTACTTTTTCTTTATTTTTGATATTTGTATATTTGTTTAAAACATCAACATAAATTTTTTCAAAACTTTCAAAAGTTTTCATAGGAACAGAATTATCAATATTTTTATAAAGTTCATATTCATAATTAGCTCATTGACATTGTCTTACTACTGTTGAAAGAAAATCTTGAATAGATTTTTCAAGCAAATGAAATTTTAATTTTTCATTTTTTGCATTAGTAAACATATAATCAAAAAGCATTAGTTCGTTGAAAATTGATGCAATTTCAGCAAGAAAAATAGGATAGTCTGCGTGTTCATAAGGCTGATTTTGATCTGAATATCAAGAGTGCATTGAATGACCCATTTCATGTGCTAAAGTAGCAACTGAATTTAATGTTCCATTAAAATTCATAAGGATATATTTTTTTTCAAGTGAATAATGACTTCCGATTGAATATGCTCCACTTCTTTTGTTAGGAACTGTTAAATAATCAACTCATCTTTGATTTATTGCTTCTTTCACTTTATTTAAATAAGTTTCTCCCAACGGTTTAACTGCTTCAAAAAGTAAAGATTGTGCATCTTCTACTGAGTATTTTTCTTTAATATTTACAAGTGGAAGCATTGAATCTCATGGTTTATAATCTTTATTATATTTTTGTTTAAAAAATTGTTTTTTAGTTTTGTAAAAAAGATCATATAAATTTGAGTTTGATTGAACAATAGAAAATAGTTTATTTAAAAGTTCTAAAGGAACTTTGTCATTGGATATTTCTTTTTCAACCAAAGAATTATAGTTTCTATTTAGAGCATCTGTAGATTTATTTCTTATATGTTGTTCAAGTAAGGAACTAAAAGTTTGTTTATGATTTAAAAAACCATTTAAATAGTTAGTATATGCTTGCTTTCTTATATTTTCATCTTTTCTTTTTAAATATGAAAAGTAAGTAGATTGATTTAAGGTAAACTTTTTATTTTTACTTATAATTTCATCGAATTTAGTTTCAGAATCTCTTAAAATTGCAAAAGTTTGGTATAAAGAAACCTCTCCTTTTGATGTTTGTGTTATATAATTTTCCACTTCGTCTACATACTTATGTTCTTTTTTAGATAAAATCTCTTCAACATCTTTATTATATAATTGAAATCTTGGATCTGATTTTCATTCATTTATTTTGTGTGAATTTTTAAAATACTCATTTTCTTCAGAACCAAGTTCTTTAATAAAATCTGAGTATTTATTTAACAGCAAACCAAAATGAGTTGAAACCACTGGTTCAACTAAATTAGTATTTTTTTTGTTAGATAAATAGTTATAAATTTGTGAAAAATATAAATCAAATTCTTTTTGTTTTTCTTTATATTCAATAAATTTATCTATATTTTCAAATTTAGTTTTACTTGTTTTTATTACTGGAATAGAATATTTTTCAAAATCATCTAATCATTCTTGAATTGATTTATTTTTTAAAATAAATTCTAAATCAAATTTATATTTTTCTGGTATTTCATTATAATTTTTATAATTTTTCATTTTTTCTCCTTAAATTTTAATCTTTTCTATAACCTTCTTTGGATAATATTTTTTGAATTGAATTTCAATATTTTTTTAGTCAAGAATTTTCAGAAGTTCTTGTATTTAAATAAAATAAAATTGGGTTAATTTCTTTATTTTCAGGGTTTATTTCACTAAATAATATTTTTTCTTTACTATTTTCATTATCAATGGTTCCTGGTTTTTTAGCATTTGTTGCAAAAAGGGATCCAACAAGAATTTTATTACTATCAAATACTGCTGAACCTGAACTTCCAGTTCAAAATGAATTTAATATCCCAACACCATTTAAATATCAAATATTTTCAAAATTGGCATTATTATAGTAAAACTTTCCTTCGCCCTCTAATTGTGAATTTTTAAAATTGATATTTTCTTTTAATATGGATGTTTCTTTTGTTACAAACTCATTATATTTTGGATCAACAGTAAATGTATTTGTTGAATTGTTAAAAGAAATTAAAGACTCATTAAAATATCGTTTAGCTGTTGTTTCCCCAATAAAAGAATTTTTTTCAAATGCATTTTGTTGAGAATCTACAACTGTAGAATAACCAAAAACATTTAGATTCAATTTGGAATTATTTCCTTCTTCACTTTGAATATTTCCAATTAAAGTTGGATTTAAATCATATTCTTTAAAAGCTTCTGGTTTTTCTATGTTATTTTTCAGTTTAATTTTAATTATTGAAAAATCAGTTCCTGTATTTGGATAATTAGTTATTGTAGGTTGATGCTGAGCATCTAGATTTCAATAGTTTTTAAAGTTATGATCATAAAGTAATGGTTCCATAATTTCATATGATTCTATAAAAGAGAAAGGTGATTGGAAGTTTGTATTTATTACTTGAGAGTCATAATTGAAACCAAAATTATCTCCATTGTCTTTTTGTGGATTGTAATAAGAAAAATGTTTTTTCAAAATGTCAGAAACTAATTTTGTATTAACTGGATTTTTATTAGTATCATTTCATTCTTGACTGTCATTTGGTTTTAAAAGAAATAACTCATTTTGAAATAAATTTGTAAAGGTTTTTTCAGGTATGGAACCATCATAATTTAGTGAAGCTTGAGCTTGAAAAACATTATTAAGCATTGATAATTTTTCTTCAGTTATTTGTTTATAATTGTTATTTTGACTAATAAGTTGCGAAGAATTTGTATAAACTTGTGGAAATTTTAATACTTTAGTAACATGGATATTTGTTGCTAAATAATAAGTTAAATTTTCTGAATCAGAAGGATCTTTATCAATAACTCAAGCTGTTCCATTTATTGAAGAAAACGGAAATAATACTGATCTTTTACCAGCCTTATCGCTATAAACATTTCATAATTCATCAAAGTAAGTAATTCTCATAGAACGTTTTTCTAAAAATTCACCCATTACTCTTTTATCATTTTGTAAATTTGAATAAATTTCTTTTATTTCAACATCTTGCTTATTTAAAATCTCTTTTGGAGTTGATATAATAAAATTATTTTCTAGATTAGCGACAAAAAAATCACTATCTTTTTCATTATTGTAAATTAATGCATATTTAACTAAATATTTTGTATTTTCCTTTAATTTTGGAATACTTATTCATTTTTTGCTAATAATTTCTTTATCAGTTGTGATTTTAGAATCTTCTTTTATTATATTATCATTATTTAATTCATAAATAATTAATGAAATGTATTTATTTAAATCATTAGAAGATAAGTCATAATTTAAATTGAAAGTATTACCAAAATCACTTGTTTCAATTTCCTTATTTTTTTCATTCGTTGTAAAAGAAATGTTTGAATTAGAAAATACAATTTCTTTGTTTATTTCTTCTTTTATGGAAAATTCCAAATTATCATTTTGTTGATTGGTTTGTTTAATTGATTTTAATAAATATGGCTTATTTGGAATAATATTATTTTTAAAGGAAAAAGTTGCAATTTTACCATTTACATAATTTTCGTTTTTTATAATTGAAACACTACTTAACTCTTTTTCTTCATTTTCATTTTTTAGTTGTAGTTCAATTTCTAAATGTGAATTTACATTTTTATCAAATTCAATATTTAATTCTCATTGCTCAGAAGAATTATTAAATTTAACTAAATTGTTAAAATTAATAACATTTACTTTATTGTTTGTTTCACTTGGATTTTCTTTATTTTCGTTCTTTTGAACAGAACAAGATAGAGAAACAGCACTTAAGAAAGTAGGAACTGCTATAAGACCTATAGAATATAAGTTTTTAAATATTTTTTTCTTTTTCATATGTTATCTTTCATTTTAATAATATAAAATAATACCAAAAAAAATTCTTTTTTAAAGCATTAAAAGCATAAAAAAAGAAATCATTTTAAATGATCTCTTTTTTGTTTTTTATTTTACTTCAAAGACAATTTCATCTTTAGAAGAGTTTTTCAATTGTTTATTAATAACTTCTGTTTTTGTTGAATCTGAAGTAACAATATAAACAATATCAGTTTTTTCAACAGCTGTTTTTAAGAATTCCATATCAACTTCAGCAATTAATTGTCCTTCTTTTACTTCACTTCCTTGTTCAATAAATGAAGTGAAACCTTTTCCAGATAAATTAACTGTGTCAATTCCTATATGAATTAAAATATTAATTCCTTCTTTTGTGGTTAAACCATAAGCGTGTTTTGTTGGGAATACAGTAGTTGCTACACCATTAAATGGTGAATAAATTTTAACTATTTTTTTAGTTGCATCTGGAGAAACAATAACACCATCACCAAGCATTTTTTCTGAAAAAACACCATCGTTTATTTCAGAAATATCTTTAATAGTACCTGAAGTAATATTTTTAAATTTAACAACTTCTTTATTATCTAAATTCATATTATTATTTGTATCTTGTTGAATTTCGTTTTCTTGTTTTTCTTCGTTGTCTAAAACAAGTTTTTCACCTTTGTGAGAACTAATTTTTGAATTTAATTGTTCAGCAACTGGTCCAAAAATAACTTGAACGTGTTTATCACCGATAAATTTAACACCTTTTGCACCTGCTGCTTTTAATCTTTCTTCATTTACTTTTGTTTTATCAAGAATATCATATCTTAATCTTGAAGCACAGTTATTAAAACTTTCAATATTTTCTCAACCACCAAAAGCAAGAACTATTTCAGTTTCTTGTGCATTTAAAGAAGATTTGGTTGTTTGTTTTGAGCTTTTTTGATTTTTGAAATCTGCTTTTGTAAATAATTTAGTATTGCTTCCTCTACCAGGAGTTTCTAAATTCATTTTTTTGATTACAAAGTAGAAAACAAAGTAATAAATTGGAGCATAAGCAATTCCGATTACTGCTCATCATCAGAAGTTAGTTCCTTTTAATACAGGAATTGCTCCGTAAATAATTAAGTCAAGAATTCCACCAGAGAAAGTTTGACCTATATGAGCACCTAAAATGTTCATAAACATAAATGCAAATCCAGCCATTATTGCGTGGAATCCTCAGAACATATAAGGAGCTAAGAATAGGAATGTAAATTCAATTGGTTCTGTAACTCCTGTTACAAATGAAGTAAGTGCTGAAGGAACAACACTACTTAATGCTATTTTTCTGTTTTCTTTTGGAGCTGCCATTACCATTGCTGCAGCTGCAGCAGGTAAAGCAAATTGCATAAATGGATATTTACCTTGTAAGTATCTACCTACTTTAATTCCAAGTTGTTTTTCAAAGAAAGTAAATACAGGAGCAATTTCAGTTTTTCCATTTACATTATAAACAACATTGTTAAATTCTAATGATAAAGCACTATTTGAAATTAGAGAGTCTCCAGCTCATTTAGTTGGGTTTTTAGCCATTAATTTATAAAGTTCTGTTGCTGTAATGTAACTTTTTCAGTTTTCTTGTAATGCATAGTTTGTAGAAGATAAAGGACCACCTTCTTTAAGAGCATCTCCTAAAGAAGAGTACACATCTCCACCAACATTTGTGTATCATAATGGAGCATAAAATGCATGATGCAATCCAAATGGAATTAAAGATCTTTCAATAATTCCAAACACAAGTGATTCAAGACCTACTGGAGCTTTATTTAAAAGTTTACCAAATGCTGTTAGTCCAGCACCTATTCATGGTCAAAAGATCAAGAATAAAAAGGTTAATGGAATCATAGCAACGATTGAAACAATTGGCACAAAACGTTTTCCTCCAAAGAAGGAAATCATTTGTGGTAATTGGATTTTGTAGAATTTATTATATAAATAAGAAATTAAAATACCTACAATTATAGATCCGAAAATGGAAGTTTGTAAAGATAGAATTCCAAAACTACTTTTTACAATTTGTAATGAAGATTCTAAACTTCTACCAGCACCACCAAAAAGAACTACATAACCTTTTAATTCTTTATAAACAATTTCTCCTTGTTTATTAACTTCTACTACAATATTATTAACATTTCCAGCAGTTACTTGACTGCTATTAGATAATGTTTCATAAACTGGTGATATAAAAGGAACTTGTAAAGCTAAAAATACAAAGTATCCTACAATAGCTGAAAAGACAGCTGTTCCTGCATCATTTGTAAAGGAAACTACAAATGCAGCAGCAAATAATAAAGGTAAAGCGTCAAAAATTGGTTGACCTAATTGTTTAATAAAAATCCCAAATACTTTTCCACCACCTGATGATAAATTTTCAATGGTAGCACCTATACCAAGAAATAATCCAGCTATCGCCATAACAGCAATAGGTAGTAAAAAAGCACCTGAAATTTTTGATAAAATCAACTTAGCTTTTGCACTAAAGTTTTTGTCATTAACTACTACTTTATCTTTGCTTTTTGTTTTAAAGAAAAATTTCATTTTATCCTTTCTAAAATTACCTACTATAATAAAGTATAGTTAGGTGATAAAATTATATGTTATATTCTGTAAAATAAATTAAAAAAGATTCAAAAAATAGTTAATTTTTGGAAAATTGTTGATATTTGTTAATCTTTTGGCGTTTTTCTGTGTGTTTTTTATATTTAAAACAAATGGTTCACTCACCTTTAATAACTTCAGGTAAAGAATTTAAAACACTTTCTACAGTACCAAAATAGTGTTTTTCATGCATTTTAGTTATTTCTTTTGATAAAAAAACTTCAATTTCTTGATTAAAAATTGTTTGCAAATCTTTTAATGTAGCAACTAATTTATAAGGTGAAACATAAGCAATATAGTTTCCTTTTGTTAAGGATTTAAACTCTTTTTGTCTTTGATTGCTTTTATCAGCTAAAAAACCAAGAAAAGTAAAATTTCCTTCAAAAGGCGATAAAACAAAAGAAGAAACAAAAGAAGTTGGTCCAGGAATAACTTCTAAAGAAATGTTTAATTCATAGCATTTTTTTATTAAAAAATAACCAGGATCACTTATTTTAGGCATTCCAGCATCGCTAATTAAAGCTATTTTTTTGTTTTCCAAAAAATAATCCATTATTTTATTAGTAATTTCTTTTTCATTAAATTTATGATAAGAAATTAATTTTTTATTTTTTATATTGTAATGATTTAAAAGTTTTAAACTCACTCTTGTATCTTCACATAAAATAATATCAACCATTTCTAAAGTTTCTAAAGCCCTTAGTGTAATATCTTTTAAATTTCCAATAGGAGTACCTACAATAAAAAGTTTATTTTGATTCATTTTTTAAAAACCTTTCTTTTAAACGAACTATAAAATTCATTTTTTGAAGTTCAAAATTAATATAATAATGTTTTTTTTCATTGAAATCATTAATTAACAACATTATGAATTCATAATCTTTGTAACTTAAATTTAAAATTTTTTGTAAATTAATAATAGTTTGTTTTTGAATAAAAGAATGCTTATTTAAAATTAAATTTTTAATAAGTGCAAAAAAAATAAATCAAAAAATGGAATGATTTTCTTCTTGCCAATTTAAAATTAAAAAACTAAAAAAATCTTTTGTAGTTTTTATTTTATGTAGTTCTGATTCAAAAGAATTAATAAATTTTTCAATTTTATCTTTTGAATTATTTGTTAAACTTAATAATTCATTAATAACATCGTTTTTTGTTAATAATTCATGTTTTGGATTTTTTAAATTTAAAACAAAAGACCTAGATACTATAGTTTTTAAAACAGCTTTAATGTTTTTAGTTGTAAAAATAATAAAAGTATTTTTATTAGGTTCTTCAATAAACTTAAGTAATGAATTTAATGTAGCAATATGTAAATTTTCAACATTTTCAATAACTAAAATATTATTTTCGTTTTTTTCTGCAGAAGTAGTCATTTTTTTAATTACTTCTTTTAAAATATCTTTATCTAAAGGATTTTCCTTTGTAAAATGAAAAAAGTTTTTGTTTATTTTTTCAATGGTTGTGTTTTGTATTTTAGAAATTAAAAATAACAGAATATTTTCTGCTAATTGTTTATTTTGAGAATTTATAATTCATGAATGAAAGGTTTTACCTGTAGAAAAAGAATTTTCAATTATAGTTTTTGCAATATTATCCATTTTTTGATAACTCCAAAATTTTATCTATTTTATTTTTTACTTGCTCAAAAACTGTTTCTACGGATTTTGAAGCATCAATGATTATATAACGTTTTGAATCACTTTTTGCCATTTGATGATATGAATCATAAACTCTTTGAAAAAATTCAAGAGCATTTTTTTCTATTCTATCGTCACAATGATTATTTTGTGAAATCAATCTTTTTCTTGATTCTTCAGGTGATAAATCAAATAAAAAAGTATAGTTTGGATATGTACCATTAATAACTATATCGTTTAATTCTTTAATTTTGTTTGTTCCGATTAATTGTCCAGCACCTTGATATGCAATTGAAGAATCTACATACCGATCGCAAATAACAATTTTATTTTCTTTTAAACTTGGTCAAATTATTTTTTCTAAATGTAATCTTCTGGAAGCAGCAAATAAAACTGCTTCAGACATTGCATCGATGGAGTTGGTTGGATCAAGAATAATCTCTCTTATTTTTTCTGCTTCTTTTAAATTATTTCCACCGGGTTCTCTTGTATAAACAAAAGATAAATTAGAATAATTTTCTTTAAAATATTTTTTTAATTTTTCTAAAATTGTAGATTTTCCACTACCATCTAATCCTTCAAAAGTTATAAACATAATTTTACTCTTTTCTATTGTTTATTGATTCTTTGATTGTTATTATATCCATATAATCTAATGAAGCACCCATTGGGATTCCAAAAGCTATTTGAGAAATAATAATTTTTTTAGTTTTTTCTTTAAGGTTTTTATGAATTAAATTTGTTAATTTTAATCCATCAATTGTTGGAGAAAGAGCAATTATTATTTCTTGAAATTGAGAAGAAAAACTCAATATTTTTTCAATTTCAAGTTGATAATTTTCTTTGTTTTTAATATCGAAAATAAAGTATTTTCCTTTATAAAAATCACTTTGTTCTATTTTTAATAATTCATTGTCACTTTCGATTATTAATAATTTTTTCTCCCTTTTTTCATCTAAACAAATATCGCATTGTTTGTTTTTGGAAATAAAATTGCATGAAATGCATTTATTTAAATTTTGGTTGAGTTGCTTAAAAGAATTTAGTAATTTTTCTAACTCTTCATAATTAAGATTTAGAGTATAGAAAGCTATTTTTTCAGCCTGTTTTTTTGTTATTCCAGGAATTTTTTTTAAATTCTCAACTAACTCATTAAATTCACTTCCTATCATTACATCATTCCGTTTGCTGGTGCAATTTCATCATGTTTTTTATTTATTTTTTCAACAAGTTCATTTATTGCTAAAATAATAACATCTTCAAGTGTTTCTTTATCTTCAGGATCAATTAATGCTTCATGCACATTAATTGATTTTAATGTTCTGTCCCCATACATTTCTAATTTTATTCCTTGTTTTTCTAATTCAAAAACTGTAGAGTTTAATTCATTAAGTTTTTTTGTATAACTTTCTTGCATTTTTTTTGCTTGTTTTATCATTTCTTGTATATTCATTTTTACCTCTTTTTTATTTTTTAAATTTATCTCCGAATATGGAAATCATTTTTTCTTCTTCGATTTCTTTTTGAGTTTTATAAACTATTTCTGGTAATTCATTAAAAACATCAGGAAGAGTTTTTAATTCTTGCATTCTTTTTCATTTTTGAGACGCTAAGTCAAATAATTCTTTAGATATTGCAAAGAAATGAATTTCTTCTTCAAAAATTAGTTTATTTAACTCTCTAAAATTAATTTGAGACTTTACACTATTTAAAGCTCAAATTGAATTTTCATTTTCTGGACTAGCAGAAACTAAAATAAATTTATCAGTTGCAGTAATAATTTTAACATCTAATAAGTAATTAATGTATTCTTCATATTGTTTATTGCCAAGAGAAATTAGTTCCAAATTCTTTAGTTGCTCTTTTCTTTTTTGAAGAAAATCTTTTGAATTTGCTTTGGTTTTGAATAAACCAAACAAATTAATTACTTCATCTACAGTTAAAATATCTTCCTCGATAATTCCGATATCTATACTTTCTGTTTTGAGACCTGGTATTGGTTCATCTTCATCGTCTAAAAGGGAAAATGCAGATTTTTTTTCTTTTGTTTCTATTTTTATATTTTCAGTATTTTCTAAAGATAAATCATCATAAACTTTAATTTCATGCTTTTCAGTTTGTATATTTTCTTCATCTTTTTTGTTGTCTAAATTAATTTGATTAGTTTGATATATGTTTTCTTTAGTTTGTGTTAAATAATCTTGACTATTTATGATATTTTCTGTTTCTTGGTATTTTTCATCAATAGTTTCATTATCAAGTAAAATAACTTCTGTACTTTTCTTTAATAAAGTTGTATCGGTTAAGTCTTTATTTAAGTCTTGAGAAAAAATTGAAGTAATTTCTTGAGTTGCTTTATTGTTATTATCTTTAGAAGGATTGTTATTTATTTGAAATATGGAAGTATTTTTATTTTCTATTTCTTCATTTTGTTCTTCTGAAATTTCATCTTGTAAAAAACTTTCTTTAAAAATATTTGAATTTAAATTTTCATTCTTTATTTCTGTTTTTTCTTTTATTAAAGAAGTTCTATTAATAGGATTTTCCTTTATTTCTTTTCCTTCTAAGAATAAATTATCTATTTTGTGTAAATTATTTGTTGTATTTTCTTTATTTATAATATTGACAGAATTGTCAATTTCTAAATTTTTTATTGCCTTTGCAACTTCAGAAATACTTTCAACTTTTATTGTTTCTTTTTGCTCGTTTTTTAAATTTTCATCAGAAGAATTATTATTTAAAAACAGGAGTTTTAATAATAAAATTTCAATAAAAGTTTTGTTATTTTCAATTACATATAAATTTTTTAAAGAATTATTTAATTCAGTAATAATATTAAAAGCATATTTTATATTTATATTAATATTTTCAACTTCTTGCTGTGATAATGTTTCTAAAATATTAACTTTTTTTGTTTTAGAAAAAATTATATAATCTCTCAATACGATTAAAAAATTGTTGATAAATGATGCAAAATCTATACCCTTTTCAAAAAGCGAGTCAGCAATTTCTATAATTTTTTCTACAGAATTACTATTTAAATAATTTAATATTTGAACATAATCACCATTAGAAATAAGAGAGAAAATTTCTTCCACTTTTGTTAAAGTTAAATCATTATTAGAGAACAAAATTGCTTGTTCTAACAATGACAGTGCATCTCTTAAACCGCCATCAGAAAGTTTTGCTATTTTTTCTAAAGCCTTTATTTCAAAAGAAATTTTTTCTTTATTTAAAATTTCTTCTAACTGATTTGTGATTATGTTTAGATTAATTTTAGAAAAATTAAATTTTTGTAATCTTGACAAAACAGTTAAAGGTATTTTTTGTGGGTCTGTTGTAGCTAGAATAAAAATTATATGCTTTGGTGGTTCTTCTAGAGTTTTTAATAGAGCATTAAATGCTGATTTAGAAAGCATATGAACTTCATCGATAATATAAATTTTAAATTTAGAATTAGTTGGTAAATTTTGAATATTTTCTTTTAATTCTCTTATTTCATCAACTCCGTTATTTGATGCTGCATCCATTTCGATAATATCAAAATTTTTGTTTATGTTGCTAATGCAAAAATCACAAGCATCAATATTTTCTCTATGAGCACAATTAACAACAGTTGCAAAAATTTTTGCAACTGTGGTTTTTCCAGTTCCTCTTGGACCTGAAAAAAGATAAGCATGAGAGATTTTATTACTTATGATAATGTTTTCTAATGTTTTAATTATAAAATCTTGACCTTTTACATCACTGAATTTAGTTGGTCTATAAGTTCTATAAAGTGCTTGATAATCTTGTTTTTCCATATAACTATTATTTTAATATAAAATGGTTTAAAACCATAAAATATTATTACTCCTTTTTATTTTTTTATAATCATTCTTTAATTATAAATTTTAATAGAATATTTTAAATAGATTATTATATAATTTAATATATGAAAAAAAGATTAGTAACAGGCGTTCAAGCAACTGGTAAAATAACACTGGGTAATTATATTGGAGCAATTAAAAATACAGTAAAACTTCAAGAAGAATATGAATCTTTTATTTTTATCGCTGATTTACATAGTTTAACGTTGCCGATAGAAAGAAAAGATTTAAAACAATTTAGAGAAGATGTTTTTGCTTTATATTTAGCTTGTGGTTTAGATCCAGAAAAAAGCACAATTTTTTATCAATCTGATGTTGATGCTCATTCAGTTTTGAATTGATTTATTTTAGTAAACACCACTATGGGTGAACTATCAAGAATGACGCAATTTAAAGATAAAAGTAGTAAAATAAAAAATCAAAATGGAACATATTTAATTCCAACAGGGCTTTTTATTTATCCTACTTTAATGGCTTCAGACATCCTTCTTTATAATGCTGATATTGTGCCAGTAGGAATTGATCAAATTCAGCATTTAGAATTAACTAGAAACATTGCTGAAAGATTAAATAAAAGTTATAAAATGAATTTTAAATTACCAGAAGCTTATGTGCAAAAAACGGGTTCAAAAATTATGGGTTTACAGGATCCAACTAAGAAAATGTCCAAGTCTAATACTAATCAAAATGACTCCATTTTTTTATTGGATGATCCAGAAATTGCTTATAAAAAAATAATGAAAGCTGTTACTGATTCTGAAAACAAAGTTTATATTTCAAAAGACAAACCTGGGATATTGAATTTATTAACGATTTATAGTTCTTTGAAAGATATCACTTTAGAAGAAACTGAAACATTATTTAAAGAAAAAAATTATAAAGAATTTAAAGAATCAGTTGCTACTGTAGTTAAAGAATTTTTAACTAATTTACAGGAAAAATACAGAGATTGTAAAAAAGATATAAAAGAATTATCATTAAAAGGAAAAGAAAAAGCTAATTTAGTAGCTTTAAAAACAATTGAAAAATTTAAAGAAAGAATAGGATTATAAAATGAAATTTAATAAAGAATTAAACCATACAACAAGTCACTTATTAGCTGCTGCAGTTATTGAATTATATCCCAATGTTCAATTAGGATTTGGTCCTTCAACTGAAGAAGGTTTTTATTATGATTTTAAATTTGAAAAGCCAATAAGTGATGAAGATTTAAATAAAATTGAAAAGAAAATGAAAAGTTTAGCTTCTGGTGGTTACAAAATGGTAAAGACAAGTGGAGAAAATTATTCTTTTACAGATAAACCGTTTAAAAAAGAATTATATGATGAAATAATTTCTAAAAATCAAGAAGTAACATTTTATTCTTTAATAAATCCTTCTAACAATAAGATTCTTTTTGAAGACCTTTGTTCAGGTGGTCATGAAGATTCAACATCAAAAATTAAACATTTTAAATTACTATCAATAGCTGGTGCATATTGAAGAGGGAAATCAAAAAATGAACAGTTGACAAGAATTTACGGAACTTCTTGAGAAACTAAAGAAGAATTAGATCAATTTTTAGAAATTTTAAAAGAAAGAAAAGAAAGAGATCATAGAAAAATTGGGAAAGAATTAAATATTTTTACTTTTTCACATCTTTCAGGTCAAGGACTTCCTATTTGATTAGAAGATGGAATGAAAATTAGAAACGCAATTAGAGATAGAATTTTATTTTTTGACAAAAAATATGGATTTAAAGAAGTTTTAACTCCACATTTTGGTTCAGAAGAACTTTACAAAACTTCTGGTCATTTAGAACATTATAAAGATGATATGTTTAAACCTATAGAGGTAGAAAATGAAAGATTAATTGCACGTCCTATGACTTGTCCACATCATATTATTTTATTTGATAGACAAAAAAGAAGTTATAAAGAACTACCTATACGTTATTCTGAGCAGTCAAGACTATATAGATATGAAAAATCAGGAGCTTTAACAGGACTTGAAAGAGTAAGGGGTATGGATTTAACTGAAGGTCATATTTTTGCTAGAAAAAGTCAAATTGTAGATGAATTTAAACATTTATATAAAATGATTATTGAAACATTAAATATGTTTAATATTAAATTAGATTATGTTTCTTTTTCTAAAAGAGATCCTGAAAATAAAGAAAAGTTTTTCAATAATGATGAAATGTGAAACCAAGCAGAAAGTGATTTAGAAAAAGTTTTAAAAGAATTGAATATTGATTATGAAGAAAAAATAGGAGAAGCAGCATTTTACGGACCAAAAATTGATTTTCAAGTAAAAACAGTTTTAAATCATGAAATTACTATGTCTACATTACAGTTAGATTTTCTGCTTCCTGAAAAATTTAAAATAAGTTTCATAAATGAAAATAATGAAAAGGAAACTCCAGTTTTAATCCATAGAGGTTTAATAGGGACATATGAAAGATTTATTTCTATTGTTCTTGAACAAACAAAGGGGAATTTACCATTTTGAGCAAGTCCAAGACAATTTGTTGTAATTCCAATTCAAAATGATAAACACTTAGAATTTGCAAAAAAAATAAAAGAAAAATTACAATTATTAAACTTTAATGTTGATTTAGATGATAGAGATGAAAGAATTAATAAAAAAATAAGAGAAGCGCAATTAATGAAGACAAAATACCAAATTATTATTGGTGATAATGAAATTAAAAATAATTTGGTTACTTATAGAAAATACGGTGAAGAAAACTCAACCAGTGAAAATATTGATAATTTTATAATAAAAATGCTTCATAAATTACATTATAAAAAATAATGAGAATTACAAAAGCTCCAAGTTGATTATTTACTATTTTAATAGTTATAATTCCTATTTTAGTTATTTATTTTCTATTTTCTCCTGAAATTCAAAAAAAGGAAATCATAGAATATAAATATTTATGTTTAATAGGACTTTCTTATGTTATTTTATCTTTTATAATAATAACAATTTTTGTATATCTTAAAGTTTTAAAAATAAATTTTTTTAATTTTAATTTCCCATTAATTTTATCTTTATTTGTCATTTTAATTACTTATCAATTTACTGAATATTGAATTATTTTAAGAATATTTTTAATTATTTTGTGTTCTTTTTCTATAATTCCAATAATGTTAGTAACAGCAATTTTGAATAAAAAAAATACCCAAAAGGCAAATTTTTCTAAAAAATAATAAGGGTATTTTTTTATATTTTAATTTTTGATAATTTAGGTCAAATACCTAATGAAGAACAACCTACTCCAGTATGTATCATAACGGTAGCAGAAGCTATTTCGATATTTCCAAGTTCTAATTTTTCTTTATTAAATAAGTTAATAATTTCGTTTTTCATTTCTGAATCATTGGCATACATAAATTTAAATTCAAAATTTTCTAAATTATGTTTACCACCTATAAAATCGATTAATTTTTCTAAAACTTTTTCATAAGAACCTTTTAATGTTCTTTTTAATCCACCAAAATTAATTCCTTCTTCATCTACTTTGAGTAAAGGGATTAATTTAAGAGAATTAAGTAAGAGTTTTTTTACTCCCTTTAATCTTCCACCACGAATTAAAGAAGTTAGATCTTTAACAATTAAAAAATTCATACTTTTTTTAGCAACTCATTTTGATATTTCTAAAAGTTTATTTAGTTCAACGCCTTCATTAGATTTTTGAACTAAAAATTTACCCAGTTCTAGTGCTTCATCTGTAAAAAAGTGATTATCTATAATGTGAAATTTGTCTCCATATTGTTTAGATTCTACTAAAACTGTTTGATAAGTAGATGAAAGTTTTGAAGAAGTTAAAAAAACGATAACATTTTCATATTCGCTATTCATTTTTTTAAGTTTTTCTTGTATGGTTGCTAATGCAGGTAAAGAAGTGGAAGCACTGCTAGATTTTTTGACTAATTCTCAAATTTGTAAATTTGTTAATTCTTCTCCATTATCTATATAATCTTTTCCATCTATTGTAAATTGCAATGGAACCATTTCAAAACCATTATTTTCTATAGTTTGTTTAGAAATACCACCAAATGAGTCTAATAAAATACCTAATTTTTTCATAAGTATAATTATATAACTTTTTCCTTGATTTAAAAATATTTAGTTTTATTCCGTTAATTTTTAGGAGATTTGTTATTTAAATAATTTTCAAGTTGTTCAGGAGTTCCAAGTGAAATATAAACGTTTTCTTTTAAAGGCATTCATCCTATTTTTTCTTTATTTTCTAGCATTAAATTAAAAATATTAGACATATAAAATTCTTCTTTTATTTTTTTATTATAAATATGCATTTTTATGCAATAATCAATAAATTTTTTTCCATTTTTAAAAAAATAAAGACCAGAAATTGCTTGATTAGAAATAACTTCTTTTTCTTTTGTTTCTAAAACTAAATTATTTTTGTATTTTATGAAAGAAAAACTATTAGATGTAGAATAAAAAGTTGAAACAGCAGCATCAAATTTGTTTTGTAGAGAAAATTCTAAAAATTTTTGTGCTTCTTTTTCTAAATAAAAATTATCAACATCAGCAAAAATAACAGGTTTTTTATTATCTATAATTTTTCAAATAGAAAGAGCAGTGGAAGCAGCTCCAGTAGTTGTTTGATCTACAGTAAAAATTTTAATTTTATATTTTTTTTGTAAAGAACTAATTTCTTTTTTATAAATTGAAGTAAATTCTTTTTTCATTGCTAGAATAAATGTATTTTGCTTGTCAAAAGATTCAATTGCTAGTTCTAAGAATGTTTTATTTTCTACTGTAATAAAAGGTTTATCAGTTGTATAACCTTTCTCTTTAAATCTTTTTCCGTTTCCAGCCATTAATATTACAATCTGTGCTTTTTGTGTTTTTTTATCTTTCTTTTGCATATTTTTTTAAAAAATCTTCATTAATTTTATCTCATCCTTCAAAGTGGATGGAACGATCGCATATTGTAATATCACCATTAGGTTTTCCAAAAAAAATTTCATCATATTGAATATTATGATTCTTTAATCATTCTAAAGTTACTAATCCTATATTTTTCATAACTTTTCCTATATTATGATCTTGAGTTTGCATATTTCTTGCTGTATTAATAATAATTGTGTGACCTTTTTGTTTCATTTCATCTATAAATTCTTTTGCTCCGGGCAAAGGTTTTACTTCTGAATAAGATTGATTTTCTTTTTTTATTTCACAAATAGTGCCATCTAAATCTATAACTATTCTCATTTACCCTCCGATTTTAATAAATCATTGAAAATTTCAATAGATTTTAAATAAAAGATTTTTTGATGAATTTTAGATTCTTTATGTAACGGAATCATAGTTAAAAATAATAAACCTTCAATTAATTTAATTTCATCAAAAGAAATTTGAAATATTTCAATAATTTTTTTATTAAAATAAAGCAAAATTTCTTTATTTTCTTTGTCAGAAAAAGGAAAATTTTCTTTTAGAATAAAATTATTAGAATTTTCTTGGAAAGAAAAATTATTGTGTACAATTCAGTCGTATTTTCCAGAAATACTATGACTTAATTTTGCTAAATCGTATCTCAAATCTCCTATAACATCTCTGTAATAATCAAATCTACCTCTTGGATCTACTAATTTAATTTCTTTTGTTTTTTCATCAAATAAAATGTTACTAAAGAAAAAATCTCCATGAACAATTGAAAGTAACTCTCTATTTATTAATTTTTCTTCAATTAAATTAAAAACTTTTTCTTTAATTTGATTGAAAGGTTTTAATTCTTTATTATTGAAAATTATTTTTTTATTAATATCTACAAATTCTGATTCATTTATTTGATTTATTCTATTATTTGTTTTTTCGATATAAATAAAACGAGATAAAGAATCATCTTTATTTTCATAAGGATTTAAAAAAGAAGTATCTTTAAATTGTTTTAACACATAAAATAATTTGTCAATTAATTCATAAAAATTATTTATATAAACTTCTTTTTGTAAATAGTTATAAATATTAGGAAAATCTACAAAATCCATAACTATTGTATTAAAATCGTTTAGTTCTTGATATAAATAAATGTTTGGGATGAATTGTTTCAAATTTTGAGGTAATTTTATAAATCAATAGTATTCATCTAATATTTTGTTTTTATCGGCAGAACTTTTATATATCAAGTTATTTTTCTTTTCTATTGAATTAAAATATCTTGATAAAAATTCTTTATTTATTTTTTCTGTCATTTGTAGATTCCTTTAGATAATGTTCTTTATTTTGGGATTTTTCTTTCTTTAATTTTAAAATATTTTTCTTAGAAAAGATAAAAAATATTTTAATTAAATGTTGTTTGAATAATTCTTTAATGCAAAATTTTATTGCTAACTTAAAAAAAGTAAATTGAATTTTAGAGTTTTTTGTAGGTATTTTGTAAGGTATGCTAGGAAGTTGTTCTTTTCTTTCAAACTTATATTTATTTGCTATTTTTCAATTAGGTTCATATGTATCTATATAATATTTTAAAAAAGAAATATATTTTTTGTTAAAAGGCTGTGTAGCAAGATTTAGTAAAGAAAGTTTGGTAACCGCTTTATATCTGGATTTTAAATTATAAAAACCTATTTGTTTAGATTCTAAAGTTATAAAATTTTCATTTACATACTTGTCAAATTCTTCTTTTTTCTTTAAATCATCACCAACAACTTCTTCTAAATTTAAATTAGTATTTTCTTTAAAAACGAACTGAGGTAAATAATTTTCTGGATGCATTTTTACAGGAAGAAAGTCATTTTTCTTATTAAAATAAGCAAATTCATTTAAGTCTTTTATTAACTGAACTGGTTCTCAAAATTTTTTCACATCTGTTGTTAATCCAAAATTTAATCAGTCAGATATATGTAAATAAGCATAATCAATTTTACCATAACTTAAATTATTGTAATCACAACTAAAAAAAGTAGAAGAAATTAATCTTTTTTCAAATATTTTATATTTTTCATCTCTTTTGTGGAAAAAACTTGCAAAATCATTTAGAATATTATCGTTTTTGAAATATAAATCATTTCTAATTCTTAAAACATATTTGGTTTTAACTTCTTTTAAACCATTTTGAGTTGCAACAATAATTCTATTAATATTAATACCATATTTAAATTTAGTTATATAAAAACCACCAGGATCCTTGTTTAAAATAAATTTACTAACTTTAGGATTTTCATCAATTTCATCATTTTCTCAACATGATACCAAAATTGTTGATTTAGGAAAACGTTTTTTTAATGAATTAATGCTTTTTTTAGTATATTTATCATATTTTCCGTTAATTAAAATTGTTACATCTTCTTGATTGATTTTTTGCATTTTAAATATTGAAATAATAGTTATAACCTATTTTTTCAAGAATCCTTTCGTTTTTAATTATATTATTTTTGTTTTCATAAATTATTGTTATTTTGTTGGTAGAACAAATTTTATTTAATGTTTCTAAAGAAATTAAAAAGGAATCATCTTCTATGTTATTTAGTATTTCGTAAGAAATTACTAAAAATTTAGGTTTTATTTCTTTTAATATAGAAAATAACGATAAATTTATTTTTTGAACATAAATTCCCCATCTGTCAAAAGTTAATTCTTTATGTTTGGATGCTTCTTTAAATTTTTTTAAAAACATAGAATAACTTTTAATTCTGATAATTAAATTAGAAGTATTTTTATCTAATTTATTTCAATAATTTAAAAATACATCAGTATATGTATAAATAAAATTATGATTTTTTTCTTCACTTTTTAACTCAATATCTTTTTTGAGAATTTTTTCAGCTATTTTTATTTTTTCTCTAACAAAAAGAAATTTTTTAATTTCGGGGCGAATGTTATCTATTTCTATTTCGCCAATTTTTCTTTTTCCTTTTCTTAATTCTAATTTGTTTGTTGTTATTACATCTTTTTTAAGAATTTCTTTAAATTCTTCAATAGCCTTATCGTATTTTTCTAATTCTTCTGTATATTCTAAAAAATAAGGATGTTCAAGTTCAATAGTTTTATTAACATTTTTAGATTTTCATAGTGAGAAGTTAATCATTTTTTTTATTTTTCCTGAACTTGAATTTTGCTGAGTTTTATTATCAATAATAACAACAGATTGTTCTGAAAAGAAAAAATTATTTTTTAATTTTGAAAATAACTTATATAGTTTATATTTTATTTTGTTTATTTTTCTTTTATTATTGGAATTAAAAGCTAGAATTAATATTCCTTCTTCTAAAAACAGTTGTTTTATTTTAAAATAAAGTAAAAAATTATTATACACAAGTTCTTCTAAAATGTTTTTGGAAATAGATTCATTTATAAATCATGTACTTAAAGAAAAATTGAAAAATAAGGAAAATCTTTTATTAGTTTTAAAATTTTTGATTTTCATAATTTTAATTTTTTTTACAATTTTTTGTAAAAATTTAATATTTATTTTGCTATATCTATTTCTATAAATAAATATATATTTTCCACCTTCATTTGAAAAAATAAATTTATATTTTTTATTTGTTTCTTTTTTGTTTTCTTTATCAATTATATTTAAATCTAACTCTTTATTAGATCAAGTTTTCATATTTTCAATAAACTTGCTACGATCTTTTGCATCAATTAAAAGTATAAAATCATTTAATTTAACTCAATTTCCTGTATAAATATTTAATTTATTTTTAAAAACTTCTAAAACACTGTCTTTAAATTTAGAATCTATTACTCTTATTCTTTCGTTTTCTTCATCAAAACTTAAAGGAATGATAATAGAACTATTTTTTAAAATATGTTTTTCATTTTTGGAATAAACAAAAAATAAAATTCCTGATGCCGCTATACATAACAAAATAATAATAACTACTAAAATAATACCTAAATGATCTAATTGAAAATTATTTTTATTCATAATCTTAGATAGGTGTTATCCTTTCTAAAGATTTGTGCTGTTTCATTATTTTTTTGGTTGCATCTTTTTCAGGTAAGTTTTTGAATTTAACAATTATTGTATCACCTTCTTCAGTAAGAACTATTCCTTCTCCAAAAACAATGTGATTTACTAAATCACCAGCAACTAAATTGATTGTTTTATCATTTCTTTTATAGTTTAATTGTCCATCATTGGTTCTTTTTGTGAAATTTTGTAAAATTTCAGATTTTATTCCCATTTCTGAAATAAATCTCGAAGTTTGAGAATATGCTTGATTTTCAAAGTAGTTTCCACCAGAATCAGAAATAAATAATCTTTCTTTAGCTCTTGTGATAGCTACATAAGCAAGTCTTCTTTCTTCTTCTATATTTTCTTCATCTTTTAAAGTTCTTTTATTTGGACAAATACCCTCAGCCATTCCTACTAAAAATACATTTTGGAACTCCAAACCTTTGGAACTGTGTATTGTCATTAAAGTTACAGTATTTGGTTCATAGTTCGAGTCATCACTATCTGTTAATAAAGAAATTTCGTGTAAATAATCATTTAATGTTAAATTAGGATTTTTAGATTCTCAAGATTTAATCCCTTGCATTAAACTATGTAAATTATTTAGAGCATCTTGTTTATCTAAAATGTTTTTAATTGAACTTATGTATTTAATTTTTTCAATAAATTTCTCAAGAACAAAGGAGATACTTTTTTCACTTTTTAGCAGTTTTCTTGCGAAGTTAATAGAATTTAAAAAATCAACCAGTTCTTTTTGAAGAGAATGATTTAAAGGTAATTCTTCAAATCCTTCTTCTTTCATATAAGTTTTTCTATTAGTGAAATAATCAATTAAACAATCAAAAAGGGCAACATTTCTTTTGTTTGCATATTCAGTTAATTTTTGAATCGCTGAAGGACCAATTTTTCTAGAAGGAATGTTTATAATTCTTAGTAAACCAACAGTTGAACCATCATTTATGACTTTTAGATAAGCGATTAAATCTTTTATAACTTTTTTTTCAAAAAATTTAGTTCCACCTAAAAGTTGATAAGGGATATTTTCTTTAATTAAAGCTTCTTCAAAAGCTCTTGAATAAAAACCGGAACGATATAAAATTGCTATATTTTTAAGTTGAACCTTTTTTCTTTTTAAATCATTTATTTCTTCTGCAACTCATCTAGCTTCAACTTCTACGTTAAAAGAATGGTGAAATATAATTTCTTCATTTGAAATATTATCGGTGAATAAGTTTTTTTCTAAACGATTTTTATTATTTTTAATCAAAGAGTTAGCTGCATTTAGTATTTGATTGGTAGAACGGTAGTTTTGATCCAGGGTAATTGTTAAGGCACCTGGGAAAAATTTATCAAAATTTAAAATTAATTCTACATCAGCACCTCTTCAAGTATAAATTGTTTGATCAGGATCTCCAACAACTGTTAAAATATTTTTTTCTCCTGTTAAATGTTTAATAATTTCGAATTGCAATTCTGATGTATCTTGAAATTCATCAACGAGAATATGAGAAAATTTATTTCTTCATTTTTCCTTTATTTCTGGAAATTGTTGAAAGATTTTAACGGTAAAAATCATTAAATCATCAAAGTCTAATGCTTTTAATAATTTTAATTCTTTTGAGTATTCAGTATAAAGATCAACTATTATTTCATCATCTTCTTCTAATTTATCTATATCTATTTCTTCTGGCAAAATTTCTAAATTTTTTCATTTAGAAATTTTTTCTAAAACAGTTGAATAATTAATGTCTCTATTTGTTATTTTTAATTTTCTATATATGTTTTCTAAAATATTTTTTTGATCTGAAGAATCAAGAATATCGAAATTAGAATTATAATCTTTGAGATTGGTGATTTCTCTTCTTAAAATATAGTTACATAAAGAGTGAAAAGTACTTATAAAAACTTCATTTCCTTTTTCTTCAACTAAATTTATAACCCTTTCTTTCATTTCGTTTGAGGCTTTATTAGTAAAAGTAACTGCTAAAATTTTTTTAGCATCAGTAATTTGATTTTCAATTAAGTAAGCTATTTTTCTTGTTAATACTCCTGTTTTACCACTACCAGCTCCGGCAATTATTCGAAGATGACCTTGATTATAAACAACAGCACTTTTTTGTTTATCATTTAAATTTGAGAGAATTTTTACATTATTATCATTCTTCATAATAATCTCCTTTCGTGTCTCATTGCACTTTGGTTCAATTTAGGTTTTTAATTTCTAAAGGTTTTTGAGTTTCGATGAATTTGTTTTTGTATACTAATTTGCTTTTGGAAAAAATATTTATGATGTTCTTTTTTGGATTAAATATGTTGAAAAAAAATAAAATTAAAAGCAAAATAAAGTTAAAGTTAGAAAAAGCAATAAAAATATTTATTAAAACTTTTTCTAATGAAGTCAAATTACTAAATTGCTTATTTTTATCTTTTAGTAAACTGTTGCTAGAAACAATTTTCTGTGATAATTGAGGGTTAATTAAAAGAATAAAAAGAAAAATTAATATAACTCAATTTAAAGAAAAAAATAAATTTCTTTTTAATAAGCAAGAAAGTAATTCTTTTTTGTTTACTTTTTTTTCTGTTTGTAATTCTAATTTACAAATTATTTTTCCAATACTCTTGCCTTGATTTAACAAAGGAATGAGTAATTGGAAAGCCAAAATAAATATAATTTGAAAGAAAAGTCAAAAATAATAAGCTAAGTTATAATCGTTTTTAAATATTAAAAAGAATAAAAAACCTAAAGAAGAAAAAGCAAAAGAGAAATATAATAAAATATCAATTAAAGAAGAGAGAAACTTTATTGAAATACTCGCTTCTGCTTTAGTTAAATTTTTTTGGAAATTGAATGTCATTTTGATGGGGCTGTATTTTCTGTAATAAGTTTACTTTCGTTACTGTTTAATAGGATGTATTTATTTACTGATAAAAGTAAATTAAATTCATTTTTTCTTAATAATTTTAATTTTTCATAATATTTTAAAACAGTTATTGGAAATTCTTCTTGTCTTGTTAATAGTCTTGTTAATAGAGATTTTTTAGTTACTCCTAAAATTACAGGAATAAAAATTTGTAAAAAGTAAAGTTTGGCATATAAAATCTCTTCCATAAATTCAATTTTATTTTCTCTTGTGAAATTTTCAATATTTTTTCAGTCCCTAATAACTTGTGAAGGGTTAAAAATGCTTATTTCATTATTTCATTCATTAACGATGATTTCATCGATATAGACATAACTTTCTAAAAAGGGTAGTGTTTTGTATAGTATTTCAATCAAATATTTAGAACTAGCATCTTTAAAATTTGTGTTCGCTGTTATTTCTAAAAATTTATTTGTGCTAAAAAATTTGTTAAAAATAATTGGAAAAGTGTATGCAATTACCTTTTTATCTTCTTGAATTTTAAAAATTTTATTGTCTTGAATTCTTTTTTTAGGTTCTAATTGAAAAAAACCTTTAAATTTAGGCTTAAATTCAATAATGTCAACCTTGTATTTTTTTTCAATTTCAATAAATCTTTTGACAAAAAAGTTTTTTAAGTTAGTTTCAGGAAAAACAACAATAAAATATTCTCCAACTGCTTTTGTAAGCATATCAAAAATATCGCGAATAACACCTTGTCTTTTTGTATTAATTAAAATTTTTAATTTATCTTTGAAAAGTTCTTTATATTCATAAACTAAATTCAATTCATCATTTGTAGGTTTGTTAATTGTGACAATAACTTCAAAATCTTCATTTTTCTGTTGAACATAACAAGAGTCTAAAAGAGATTTAAGTTCATTTTTTTGTTTATATGATGGGATTAATATTGATAATTTCATTTTTACTCCTTTATTTACATTTTTAAGTTATTAACTGTTCTTGGGAAAGGAATAGTATCTCTAATATTGTCGATTCCTGTAACATACATAACAAGTCTTTCAAAACCAAGTCCAAATCCTGATGAACCAGCATCACCAAATCTTCTTAAATCTAAATATCATTTTAAATCGTCTTCTGGGATTGATAATTCACGAACTCTTTGTAGTAATTTTTCATAACGAACTTCTCTTTGGGAACCCCCAATTAATTCACCAATACCTGGAACTAATAAATCAAAAGCAGCAACTGTTTTATTATCATCATTTTGATACATATAGAAAGCTTTGAATTCTTTTGGATAATTTATAACAGCAACAGGCCCGTTAAATAATTTTTCTGCTAAGTATTTTTCGTGTTCTGTAGCTAAATCTAAACCAAAATAAATATTTTTTTCTTCAAAAATATCTTTTACTTTTACTAATTCTGCTATAGCGTCTTTATAATAGATAATAGAAAGTGTTTTGTTTAAAAATAAATTTAGTTTTTCTCTCAAGTTTTTATCAACAACTTCTTCTAAAAAATCAAATTCTAATTTATGTTTTTCTAAAGTGTTTTTAATAACAGTTTTTAGCATATGGTCAGATAATTTAATCACATCTTGCAATTCGTAAAAAGCGATTTCAGGTTCAACCATTCAAAATTCTGCTGCATGCTTTTTAGTGTGAGAATTTTCAGCTCTAAATGTTGGAGCAAAAGTATAAACCTTTTTCATTCCAATTGCATAAGATTCAGCGTGTAATTGACCAGTAACACCTAAAGTTGCTTTTTTTCCAAAAAACATTTTTTCATTTTCTGAATCCACAACAAAAGTTTCTCCTGCTCCTTCTCCGTCGTTAGAAGTTATGATAGGTGCTGAAACATAAAGGAAATCATGATTAGAGAAAAATTTATGAATTTCTATCGCCAAAGTAGAACGAATT
Source organism: Mycoplasma sp. 480 (assembly GCF_051353065.1). NCBI lineage: Bacteria > Bacillati > Mycoplasmatota > Mollicutes > Mycoplasmatales > Mycoplasmataceae > Mycoplasma > Mycoplasma sp. 480. The sequence goes on from NZ_CP195722.1 coordinate 324,762, forward strand.
AGCATTATAGCTTTTATTAATTTTGTTCTGTGTCTTAAATGAGGTATTTCTCTTAAAAATTCCATTGAAATTTCTTTTTTCTGAATTGGAAAATCTTCATCTGTATTTTTTAATAACTTAAATTCATCAGCTTGAAGTTCGATAGGTTGTTTTGAATTTGGAGTGTAATTTAAAACACCTTTAACATAAATAGCTGCTCCATCCCTTGCCTTATCGACTTCTTGTAAATTGATTTTTTCGTTTTTTAAAACTACCTGCAAATTAACTATTGTAGAACCATCATTTATTTCTAAAAATTTAATTTTTGTATTTCCTCTTAAGTTTGTTAGTCATCCTTGAATACTAAAAATTTTTTTATCATTTTCTTTAGCATTTAATATTACATTTTTTATACTTTTCATTGTTGCCTGCTTTCTAACATTTATTATTATATTAATATTATTTAAATTTTACTATAAACTGAAGATTTTGTTATTGAAATTTATAATAAAATAATTAATTTTTTTATTAATTCAAGAGTTTTAGTATAATTTGAATAATGATTATTTTTTAAGGAGAAAAATGAAAAAATTAACAATTATTGGTAATTGAAAAATGAATAAAAATGCTCAAGAAACAAAAGCATTTTTAGATGAATTTAGTAGATTATACAGTGAAAACAAAACAAAAATTTCAGATGAAGTTACTTTCGGAATTGCTGCACCTTTTACTAATTTATTTTTATTTGAAAAATCAAATTTAAAAATAGTAGCACAAAACTTTTCAAATTTTGATTCTGGTGCATATACAGGGGAAATTTCTGCATCTATGTTAAAGGATTTATCTGTATCTTTTGTAATTTTAGGACACTCTGAAAGAAGACAATATTTTGGTGAAACAGATGAATTAGTTAACTTAAAAGTTCATCAAGCATTAAAAGAAGGATTAACTCCTGTTGTTTGTGTTGGAGAAACATTAGAAGAATACGAAAATAATAAAACAAAAGATGTTATTTTACATCAATTAAAAAATTCTTTAAAAAATGTAGAAGATTTTTCTAAAATTGTAATTGCTTATGAACCTGTTTGAGCAATTGGTACAGGAAAAACAGCAACTGCACAAATAGCACAAGAAGTTTGTGAATTTATAAGAGAAAACACACATAAAGATGTTGTTATTCAATATGGAGGTTCAGTAAGTCCAACAAATATTGAAGAATTAATGAATCAAAAAGATATTGATGGAGCACTTGTAGGTGGAGCTTCATTAAAAGCAGATTCTTTCATAAAATTATTAACATTAAACAAATAATGTGATAAAATTTAAATATTAATAAAATTAATATAAAATATTTTTTCTCGGTTTTAACATTCGTTCAAGTTTTTGCTGGGATTAAATCAAAGGAGAAAATATGGTTTCAAAAGAACGTAAAAGAGAATTAACAATTGAATTCGGTGGAAACGAAAAAAACACAGGTATGATTGAAGTTCAAGTTGCAATTTTAACTGAAGATATTGAATCATTAAAAAAACATTTTGAAGTTAATAAAAAAGATAAACATTCAAAACGTGGATTTATGGCAAAGGTTAATAAACGTAAAAAACTTTTATTATATTTAAAAGAAAACAATTTTGATTCTTACAAAAAAACTATTGAAAAACTTAATATTAGAAAATAGTTTTTTCAATTTATTTACAAAATACACAAGATTAAATTATTTAAGTTTAATTTTGTGTATTTTTTGTTAAAATTTAATTTATGAAAATAATTGTAAAAAATGTAAAAAATGGTGTTTTGGAAACTCAATTTGGTAATTCTAATTTAAAAGACAATTCTGTAAGTTTCCCAATAAAATGGTCAAAAGTAAAAAATGCTAAATCATATGCTATAACATTAATTGATAAGGAAGCTTCTAAATCTTTAGGAGTACCTTTTATTCATTGAATTGCTGCAAATATAAAGAAAAATAGGGTAGATTGGGATTTTTCATTTCAAAATAAAGATAGAATTATTCAATTTGAAAATTCTATGTCATCCTTTGCTAAAAAACATTTACTGGAACAAATTGTTTCAATTGAAAATAATGGTGTTTATGTAGGACCATTCCCTGTAGAAAGTGACCATAATTATGAATTAAGAATTTATGCTTTAAATACAGAAGACATTTTAAAAAATTCAAATTTCAATAAAGAAGATAAATTATTTTTTGACGATTTTCAAAATTTGATAAAAGGAAAAGTTATTGATTCAGGATTTTATACTTTTTTATATAGAACAAAATATGTTTTTATGAATGATAGATTTGTAGAAAATAACAAAGAAAGTCAGGAATTAAACAAAGGACTTGAAAAAGATAAAATTTTCTTTTATAAGAGTAATAAAAAGACAAATATTGAAATTAAATCTAGCGCTTTTTATAGAGAAAACAATGAAATATTTTTAAATAAATTTTATGTAGCACAAAAACATAATAATTTATTTCATGCAATATCACTACCTTTAGAATTTTCCAAAATAAATGAAGCTAAAAGTTATGTTGTGACACTTTTGGGAAACGCTGAAGTAAAAAACTATGCTACACCTTTAATATTTTGAATTAGGACTGAGTTAGAAAATGAAAATGTGAATTTAGAAACTGATAACTTCATAAAAATTCCTTCAAGAATAATTAATCAATTTAACATTGATAAAGAACAAAAATATCATTATATTAATACTTTTGGTACTCACCTTGCGCAAAGAATAGCTAGTGATTTTGGAGAAAGTAATGAGATATTTAGGTATATAGCAAACGATTATGGATTGGTAAAAATACCAAATATTTCAGATTCAAATGGAATTTATACATTAACAATTTATGCATTAGATGAAAAAATTAATTTTGTAAAAAGAGAAAATTTTGATGTTATTTCATTGGGAGATGTTTTAGAAAGTATAAAATTCCATGTTGTAGGAGAAGGAAATATTCAATTTAAAATAAAATAATGAATAACTTATTTGAAATTAAAAAATCTAAATTTTACTCCTTTTTATATGAAATTAAAGACAAAAACGAAGTAAAAACAATAATTGAAAATCTAAAAAAAGAACATAAAAAAGCTAGACACATTTGTTATGCTTTTTTATTCACTGATAATGATGGTATAACACATTATGGAATGAGCGATGATGGAGAACCACAAGGAACTGTAGGAAAACCACTTTTAAATTTGCTTCAAATAAAAAAAATAGAAAATAGTCTCATTGTTGTTGTTAGATATTTTGGTGGAATTAAACTTGGAGCAGGTGGTTTGATTAGATCTTATATAAATTCTGCTAATTTATTATTAAATAATAATAAAAAAAGCAATAAATAGTATAATTAAAAATTATGATAAAACTTAAAAACGTATCTTTTAGTTACAGCGATGAAGAAAATGCAAAATTAGCATTAGATGATATAAATTTAGAATTCAAAGCAGGAAAATATATTGCCATTTTAGGACACAATGGTTCGGGAAAATCAACTTTATCTAAAATTTTAACAGGAATTATAAAACCTAAAAAAGGTGAAGTGTGAATAAATGATATTTTATTATCCAAAAGCACTTTAAATGAAGCAAGAAAATATATTGGAATTATTTTTCAAAATCCAGATAATCAATTTGTTGGTGCAACAGTTGAAGATGATATTGCTTTTGGTTTAGAAAATAGATGTGTTAATCCAAAGGAAATGAAGGAAATAATTTTCAATTTAGCTCAAAAAGTTGATATGCTAGATCATCTTGAAAGAGAACCGCAAAATTTATCTGGTGGTCAAAAACAAAGAGTTGCAATTGCTTCCATTTTAGCTTTAAGTCCTAAAATTATAATCTTTGATGAGGTAACATCAATGCTAGATCCTAAAGGAAAACACGATGTTTTAAACATAATTAGAGAAATTCAATCTACAAGAACAAAAACTTTAATTTCCATAACTCATGATATGGATGAAGCTGTTTTAGCAGATGAAGTGATAGTTTTAGCAAAAGGTAAGGTAATAGCACAAGGATCTCCAAAAAACATTTTAAATGATAAAAAAGTATTAGAAGAAGCAAAATTAGATTCACCATTTATTTATAAAATTTCTTCTTTAATAAATAAAATAAAACCAACATATGATGAAAATGAATTAATAGAGGAAATATGCAAATTAAAATAAAAAATATATTTAAAATTTATGATAAAGATTTACCTTCAAGATTTAATGCCTTAGATGGTGTTTCAACTGAAATAAATAAAGGTGAATTCATTTCAATTATAGGACAAACAGGTAGTGGAAAAACCACATTCATCGAACATATGAATGGTTTAATTTATCCAGACGATGGAGAAGTGGAATTTATTTATGTTAATGAAAACAAAAATAAAGAAAATATACAGAAAAATGTTATTTTAAAAAAGAAAAAACTTTTTGCAAAAAGAGTTAAAGGTAAAGAGTTAAAACAAATAAGAAAAAGGGTTGGTGTTGTGTTTCAATTTGCAGAATACCAGCTATTTGAGCAAACTATCGAAAAAGATATTATATTTGGTGCTGTTTCAATGGGAGAAGAAAAGAAAAAAGCTATTGAAAAAGCTAAAAATATAATTAAACTTGTTGGTTTAGATGAATCTTATTTACAAAAATCACCTTTTGATTTATCAGGTGGACAAAAAAGAAGGGTGGCAATTGCAGGAATTTTAGCAATGGATCCTGATATCATTTTTTTTGATGAACCAACAGCAGGTTTAGATCCGGTGGGGATTCAAGAAACTTTGGAAATTTTTGATAATTTACACAAAGCAGGAAAAACTATAGTAATTGTAACTCATGATTTAGATAACGCTTTAACTTGAACAAATAGAACAATTGTATTCAAGGAAGGTAAAATAATTAAAGATGGAGACACTTACGAAATACTTAGTGACACAGAGTTTTTAGAAGATAATAAAATGCAACCAACTAAATTGTTAAGTTTTGTTAATAAACTAAAACAAAAAGGAATAAATATTCCAAAAGTTAAAAATATTAATGAGTTAATTTCAGAAATAAATAAGTTAATAAAGGAGTAATATGAATATAGTAATTGGAAAATATGTACCTAAAAATACGTTTTTGCATAAGTTAGATCCAAGAATTAAATTAATATTTAATATTATTTTTATTACTTTGTTTTTTGTAACAACACATTTATTAACTCTTTCTTTTTTAATAATTCCTATGATAATTTTGTTTGCTGTTACCACTAAAAAACCTTTTCACTTAATAAAAGTAGCTAAGTTACCTATTTTTATATTTTTATTTATGTCTATAATTTATTCTTTTATATTAAATGATTTAAGTAATTTTAATAAACCAGAATTCATTATAAAAGGTTTAGATCACGATCAATCTTATAAATTTATAAGTCAAGAATGATTTTCATTGAACTTAAAATTTACAACTTTAAAATATACTAATTTATCTTTTATAAGGGCTTTTGTTCTTGGTTTAAGAATTTATTGTATGATTTTAATCACTACTCTTTTGATTTATACTACTAAACCTGTATTATTAACAAGAGCTATTGAAGATTTGATTTTCCCATTAAAACTTGTAAAAATTAATACCAATGTAATAGCGATGATTATTTCAATTGCAATTAGATTCATTCCTACTTTATTACTTGAAGCAAATAGAATTATTAAAGCACAAGCTTCAAGAGGAGTTGATTTTAAACACGGAAAAATTAATGATAAAGTTAAGGCAATGATTACCTTAACAATTCCACTATTTGTTTTATCATTTTCTAGAGCAGAAGATTTATCAAACGCAATGGAAGTAAGAGGTTATGATCCTTATGAAAAAAGAACAAAATATCGTCGTCTTTATTTAAAATGATTTGACTACTTATTTTTATTATTTTTAATTAGTTTTATAGTTTTTGTTATATTAGTAGAACAAAATGTAATAGGACCATTACCGCTATTTTGAATTTATACAGCTCAACAATTTTAATAAGGATGATTTATGAGAAAAAAAACAAAAGATAAAATAAAAGGAAAAACCGATTTAGAAATTAAAAAAATTATTGAAGATTTAAGACAAGAAATTTCATATCATGATAAATTGTATTTTGAAGAAAATACACAAGAAATTAGCGACTTAGAATATGAAGACAAAATGAAAGAGTTAAAAGAATTAGAAAATGTATATTTTTCTTTATTTTCTTGAGAAGAAAATTTAAATTCACCAACTCAAAAAATTCATTCTATAAGTTCTACTCAATTTGAAAAAGTTAAACATTCTTTTGCGATGTTATCTTTAAATAAAGCTTATTCATATGAAGAAATTCAAAAATTTTTGAATGATTCTCAAGAAGTTATAAAGGAAATTAAAGATTTTTATATTGAACCTAAAATTGATGGACTTTCTGTTGCTCTTCATTATAAAGATGGTAAATTAATAAAAGCATTAACTCGTGGTAATGGTATTGAAGGTGAAAATATCATTAATAATATATTAAAAACAAAAGATGAATTTTTTCCGAAAATAATAAAATATGATAAACCCATTGAAATTAGAGGAGAAATATATATTGATAAAGATGATTTTATTGATTTAAATTCACAAATTAAAGCAAAAATTGATGAATATAACCAACAAAAAATCGATGAAGAATCCTCGAACTCTAAAATTAAATCTTTAGAAAGAAAAAATTTGTTTTTAAATCCAAGAAATGCAGCTGCAGGAATAGTAAGAAAATTGAAAAACGTTTCCACTGATGAAATGCACAAAATTAAAGCATTTTTTTATCAAGTTGTAGAACCTATTAACCATAATATTAATTCTGTTTCGCAAACTATCAACTTTTTAAAAACAAATCATTTTCCTGTAAATACAATAGGAAAAACTGTACATAATTTACTTGAAATACAGGAAATTATAGAATATGTGGATAAAAATAGAGATGATTTGAAATATGAAATAGACGGAATGGTAATTAAGGTAAATGATGTTATTTTCTCCGAAGAATTGGGTTATACTTCTAAATTTCCTAAAGGAGCTATTGCATATAAATTTTATGATGAAATCGTAAAAACTAAATTACTTTCAGTTGATTACCAAACAGGAAGAACAGGAAAAATTGCTTATGTTGCCAATTTAGAACCAGTTTTTTTAAATGGAACTAAAGTTGAAAAAGCTTATTTACATAATTTTCAAAACATTTTAAATCTTAAAATTAGAATTGGAGAAGATGTTTATATTAAAAAATCTGGAGAAATTATTCCACAAGTAATTTCATCTGTAAAAAAATTCGAAAATACCAATATTGATATTTTAACTCACTGTCCAAGTTGTAATTTTCCTTTACATAATACAGAAAAAGAACAATTTTGTGAAAATGAAAATTGTTCAGACAAAATTGTTAGAAAAATTATCCACTTCTTTTCCAAAAATGCTTTCGATGTTTCAACACTTTCTAAAAAAACTATTAAACAATTTTATGACTTTGGCGTAATAAAAAATGTTATTGATGTATTTGAGTTAGAAAAAAATATTGCTTTAATTAGTGCTAATAATAAAAAATGAACTAAGAATTTTAAGATGCGTTCCACAACTGTATTATTAAAAGCCATAAATGATTCTAAAACCATAGAATTTAGTAAATTTATTTATGCACTTGGAATTAAAAATATAGGTGTTGAAGCATCTATTGAAATTAGTAAAAGGATCAATAATATTGATGAACTTTTAAATTATGATTATGAAAAATTTTTAGAAGTAAATAAATTTGGTGAAACCATTGTTAAAGAATTAAAAAATTATTTTAGTATTCAAGCAAATAAAGAATTTTTATTAAAATTAAAAGAGCAAAATTTGAATTTTATAAAGGAAAACAACAAGATTGAAAGCAAAAATTTAGAAAATATTTCTTTTGTTGTTACAGGAACTTTATCCATAACAAGAAATGAATTTAAAAAATTAGTAGTATCTAATTCTGGGGTACTTTCTAATACAATTACTTCTAAAACAAACTATTTAGTTGTTGGAGATTTACCAGGTGAATCTAAATTAAAATTAGCAGAAAAACACAAAACTCCAATAATTAATGAAAAGGAATTTTATAAACTTATTGAAAAATAAAAAAAATGCTTATTAATTTAAGCAAATTATTATATAATTATATAGTAAAAACTTGGGGGGCAATACTCAAGAGGCTGAAGAGGACGCATTGCTAACGCGTTAGGGGCTTAACCGCCCGCGCAGGTTCAAATCCTGTTTGCCCCGCCATTTTTTTATTACTTTTATTACATTTATAGGTATTTTAAAATGGGTTTTATTTGATTAACAATAACAGTTTTTTATATAATTGCTTTTTTATACGTTATTTTAAGTGAAAAAGAAAAAAATAAAATTTTTAAAGTAAAAAAATTTATTGAATTTTCAGATTTATCAGAAATAATAAAAATGAAAATAAAAAATAAATTTTTGAATCCTACCATTTATATAGAAATAGCAGTTCTAATATTAACTACTATTTTTTCATTTGTTAATGTTTTTCATTTAATATCTAACAATTTAATTGAGCAATTTCAAAATATTTTACAAGAAAAAAAACCAGATATTTTTATAAAAAATTGATTTTGAAATATTAAATTTTTTGAATTTATATCTTCATTAATAATTAACACTTTATTTAAATCAACTTTAATTTTTATCTATTATATAATTTGAAAAAAAATAAATGAATGATTATTTGATAGGAAAAAACATATTGAATATAAAAAAAATAGACAAAAATTTAATAGTTTCTTTTACCATAAAGATATTGTTGTTTATATTGTAAAAAAAATAATAATAATTTTATTTTATGTATTGATTTTATTTTTATTTTCTTTATTTATTTTAATTTTTTCTTCTGGTTTAGAGTGATTACTTATACTATTTTTAATGCTTTTAATTTTTATTCCTACTATAATAGGAATAATTATAATTTTTTATTCTAAATTTAATAGACACAAACATACTAAACATGAATATTTTAATTTTTTACAGGAAAATAAATCATTTTTAGAAGAAGAATATCAATTTATTTTTGTATATAAATATGTTGAATCTATTAATGATTTTTTGATTTTTAAAAATGAAAATAAAAACCAGTGAAAAAAATTCAAGCTCCAATATAAAAAAAGAAAAATTGATAAGAAAGACTTTTGAAAATTAAAATGAAGTCTAAAAATTTTTAATGAATTTAATAAAAATGTAAATAGAATTATTGCAAAAAAAGAAATAATAAATGAATGAAAATATATTTTACCAAGTGAATTGCAATTATGTCCAGAACATGGAAATACTATCATTTTTCATTCTAAATATAATTTATATTATTGTTCTTATGGAGAATATTTTTCTTTAATTTATTTAGAAAATATGGGGAAATGTAAATATTTTATTTTAAAAGAGTAAATGTGAAAATAAAATTCGAAATTTTACTGTTTAAATGTAAAAATTAATATAATATTATTTATATATAGAAAGGCAAAAAAATGGGAAATAAAATAAAAGTTAGAATTATAGAACATGAGCCAAGAATCAAATTTGAAATCTTGGAAGATGCAAAAAAAGGAGATTTTTTCTTTATAGATGAATATAAGGATGAAGGTGTAGAAAATTATTTAAATGAAGTGCGTTTAAAAATAGACGATGATTTATTTAATACAGCTAAAAACCAAGCACTTTTAGAGTATAAAACTAGTGAAGAATTCATTAATTTAAAAAATGATTTAAACGAAAAAAATAATATAATCAAAAATCACAAACAAGAATTAGAAAACGCTTCTTTAAGAGCTATAGAAGATTTTAGAAATAATGAAGAATTTACAGAAAAAATAAAGAAAATCGATAATTTAGTTGCTGAAAAAGAGAATTTAATCAAAGAAAAAACACAATTACAACATGAATTAGTTAATGCTGAAATTAAGACTATAAATGAATATAAAAAATCTCTTGAATATCTTGAATTAATTGATTCATTGCAAAACATAAGAAAAGAAAATGCAACTTTAGTAGAAAGAATGAAAAATATTAAACTTAATATGCAAAGTGAATCACAAGTAGAAATGACTAAAAAAGAAATTCAACATTCTAATGAAATACAAAAATGAATTAAGGAAAACACTGAACTAAAAACTACTATAAATGATTTACAAAGGAAAAAAAATGTAAATATAAAACTTATCGGTGAAGATTTAGAAAATTGAATAATTTCTCAAGCTTCTGAAAATCTTTCGTTTGATAACAACTGTTCTTTTTATAAAGATAATGAAGTTAAAGATCATACTAAAGCAGATTTTTTATATGATATTTATAGTAGAAATAATAATAAAAAATTATTAGGAAAAATAATAATAGAAGCAAAAAGTCAAGGTGAAACAGGTAATAAAAAGAATTCTGATTATTATGATAAATTAAAAAGAGACCAAACTAAAAAACAAGCTGATTTCGCTATTCTGGTTAGCGAATTAGAACCAGAAAAGGATTTTTTAATTTCTAAGGTATTTGATTATGAAAATATGTATGTTATAAGACCTGCATATTTAATTCCCTTTTTATCATTACTTAAACATTTTATAATGGAAAGAGAAAAAATAGCAGATGCTGAAATAACTTTCCAAGAAAAAAAGGATATTTTAGAACAATTTGATAAAATGAAAAATGAAATTTTAGATAATTCTCTTAAACACATAAGAACACAAACTGAAAAAATCTTAAAAAACGCAGAAACAATAGAAAAAAACGCAAAAGAAATAAAAGAATCTATTAGTTTAGTGGTTGATATTCACCTAAACACAGTAAAAAATAAAATAGAAAATTTTGCTATTCAAAAAATAACAAAAAAAATAGATAAAATTTATGAATAAAAAATTAGATTTGAAAAAATTTAAACCAGAAACACTGGATGAAATTATAGGTCAAGAGCATATTAAATTTCTTTTAAATAGAGTAATTGAATTAAAAAACAGAACATCTTTTATTTTTTATGGAGAAAGCGGAATTGGAAAAACATCAGTTGCAAATGTTTTAGCTTTAAAGCTTAATTTAAAATACACTACATTTAATGCAACTATAGAAAATAAAGATTCGCTTTTAGAGAAAATTAAAAATAATGACATTTTGATTATTGATGAAATTCATCGTTTAAATAAAGATAAACAAGATTTACTTTTAAGTTATTTGGAAAAAGACCAAATTATAATTTATGCAACAACAACAGAAAACCCATATTTTAAAATCAATCCAGCAATTAGAAGCAGAATGCAAATTTTAAAATTCAACAAGCCTTCTTTGGAAGAAATAATAAATTTTTTTCATTCAAAAAGCTTCATTTTAGCAAAAGAAATTATAGAAAAAATAATATTTTTATCAAATTTTGATATAAGAACTATTTTTAGAAATTTAGATTTTGTTTTAACTTTAAGTAAAAATGAACCTTTAAGTGAAGAAATTGTTGAAAAATTATTACCAAATGTTAATTTTTATAGTGACAAAAACGCTGATTCACATTATAATAATTTAAGTGCTTTTCATAAATCATTAAGAGGAAGCGATCCTAATGCAGCTTTATATTATGGTATGTTAATTATAAAAAGCGGAGATTTTGATGGTTTATATAGAAGAATGCTTTGTGTTGCATATGAAGATATAGGTCTTGCTCATCCTAATATTTCTTTGAAAGTTATGGCAGCAATTAATTCAGCAGAAAGACTCGGAATGCCTGAAGCTAGATTACCACTTTCTACTATCATTATTGAATTGGCATTAAGTCCAAAAAGCAATTCAACTTATCAAGCGATGCAAAAAGTTTCTGAATTAATTGATACTGGCAAAATATATGAAATTCCAGATCATTTAAAAGATTCTCATTATAAAAGTGCTAAAAAATTTAATCACGGGGTAAATTATTTATATCCACATGATTTTTTAAATAATTATGTTGATCAACAATATTTACCTTCAGAAATAAAAAACAATAAATTTTTTGAATTTGGTAATAATAAAAATGAACAAAAATTAAAAGAATATTTGAATAAAATAAAGGAAAAATAAAGAAAAATGACAATATTAGGTATAGAAACTTCACACGATGACACATCTGTAGCTATTTTAAAAAACGGTAAAATACTTTCTAATATTACATTTAGTCAAATCAAAATTCATGCTAAATATGGAGGTACAATTCCGGAAATCGCTTCAAGAGAACATGTTAATAATATAGCTATTATTTTAGAAGAAATAAAAAAGATAATAGACTTAAATAAAATAGATTATATAGCATTTACAAAAGAACCTGGTTTAATTGGTTCTTTGCAAATAGGGAAATTATTTGCAGAAGCAATTTCATTAATTTTAAATAAACCTTTATTTCCGATAAATCATTTAAATGGTCATTTTTTTTCAGGTGCAATAGATAATGAAATAATTTATCCAGCTATTTCACTTTTAGTCTCTGGGGGACATACTCAAATTTTATATGCTAAAAATCCTAAGCAAATAGAAATAATTGGCGAAACTTTAGATGATGCAGTTGGTGAGGCATATGATAAAATAGCTAGAAAATTAAATTTATCCTTTCCTGGCGGACCAATTATTGATAAAATATATTTTGATAATATAGGCAAACAAAGTCAATTTGTTAATAATATAAAAATTTCAAAACCAAAAACGGAAGGAAAATACGATTTTTCTTTAAGTGGTATAAAAACACAAGTTATAAATATTATAAATAACTTTGAAAATAGAAGATTAAGTGTTCCTGTTGAAGAAATAGCTTATTCTTTTCAAAAAACTATTGTTGATTATTTAATAGAAAAGACAAAAATGGCAATTGAAGAATTTCAACCTAATTCTATAGTTCTTGCAGGTGGAGTTTCTGCTAATAAACATTTAAGAAATGAATTTGTTAAACTACATTCAAATTCTATAATTCCTAAATTGGAATATTGCACTGATAATGCTGCTATGATCTGTAAGGCAGCAGAAATTTTGATAAAAGAAAACTAGGGTAAAACCTAGTTATTTTTATTTTCTTTATCTAGCAGAAAAGCAATTTCTTTATCATAAATTGGTCCTTCTTCTTTTCAAGGAGTCTCTAATATAATAGGTATATTATCAAATAAAGGATCGTGTACAATTTTTTTAAGAATTTCTTTAGGAATAAAACCTTCTCCAATGTTTGCGTGTCTATCTTTGTGCGAATTTAAAGGATTTTTCGAATCATTGAGATGAATAACTTTTAAATGTTTTAAAATATTTTTTTGTTTTAATTCATTTATAAATTCGTCATAATTTTCCAAATTATAACCTGCATCTCAAATATGACAGGTATCAATGCAAATTCCTGTTCTGGGATTATTCACTTCATTCAAAACAAAAAGTAATTCTTCAAAGTTAATTCCTACTTCAGAACCTTTTCCAGACATAGTTTCAAGTATAATTTCTACATTTTTTGTATTATTTAAAATAAAAGTTAGGGATTTAATTAACTGTTTAAGTGATTCTTCTCTAGAAAATGTAGTATGGGAACCAGGGTGTAAAACTAAATATTTAGCACCTATATAATTCATTCTTTCTATTTCTTCTATTAAAAATTTATTAGCAAAATCAGCTTTTTCAGGATTTGCTGGATTAGTTATATATGGTGCATGTACCACTATGTCTTCTGGTTTTATTATTTCTTTATAGACTTTTAAATATTCAAATAGTTTGTAGTTAGAAACATTTGTTCTTAAAGTTGTTTGTGGTGCTCCTAAATAAATCATTGTGCAATTTGCACCATTTTTTATAGATTCTTCAATTGCTCCATATAAGTAATTGGGTTTTTTGAATGAAACGTGTGATCCTAATTTAATCATATTTTTCCTTTTAATTTTTAAATTATTATATATTTATTATAAATTCATTTTCCAAATATTTTTCTACTTTTAAATTGGTTAAAGATTTTTTTATTATTTTATACATAAAATCAATATTTGCTTTTTCAATTGAGTGCGGAACTACCAATAAATCAATTTTTAGATTATTGATTGTTAACAATTCATTTCATTTTAAGTCTGAAGTGATGTAAAGAGCTTTATTTTTAATTACTTTATAAGTTTCTAATATATTTTCAATACCAGCAGCTCCTGGCAAAATTACAATTTTTTTAATTTTTTTATTTTTTTGCAAATTTGTTTGCAAATTATTTAAATTTAGCATATTTTTAATTTTGTTTATCAATTCAAAAAAAGAGATTTCGCTTTTTAAATTAACAATAGAATTAAATTTATTTACAGGAGTTAAATCACCTTCTAAATTGATTTTTTCAAGTATAGATTTAACACCGCTATTTGGTAAAAAATCCAAATTGGTATGAATTGAAAAAACATTAATTTTATATTTCTTTATTAATTTATGCATTGATTTTTTGTAAGGTTCTTTTTCAAAAGTGTTTTTTAAATATCCTTTATAAAAAAGAAAAGTGTGATAAGTTAAAATAAAATTAAAATTGTTTTTTATCGCATAATCTAATGCTTTTTTAGTTAAATCTAAACAAATGAGAACTTTAGAAATTTGATTATCAAAAAAGTATGAAAACCCTACCTTATCTCAATCTTCTTTAGAATTTTGAGGGAAAATTGAATCAAGAAATAAAGAAAATTCTTTTGAATTATTCACCTTGGTAATAATCTTTTAATTTTCTTTTTTTCTGAGTTATTTTTAATTTTCTTAAAATTTTTGATTCAATTTGTCTTATTCTTTCTTTTGAAACACCTTTTTCATTAGCTAATTCTTCTAAACTATGTATTCTATATCTTTCTCCGTGTTCGTTTTCACCAACACCAAATCTTTTCATTATTAAGATTCTTTCATCTTCATCTAGATTTTTATGAAGCATTTCTTTTAAAATTTGTTCCAATTCTTTTCCTGAAGCAAAATCAACAGGAGAAATTACAGTTTCATCTTTTATGAAGTCAGAAAAGAATGAATCATCTTCCTTACCAATTGGTTTATCTAATGAAATTGGATCAATATTAATTTTTCTAATATATTGAACTTTTTCAGCTGTAAAATCATCTTCCATTTTTTCAGCAATCTCTTCATCTGTTGGTATTCTTCCTAAATTTTGATGTAATTCTCTTTCAATTTTAGTCAATTTATTAATTGTTTCTACCATATGAACAGGAACTCTTATGATTCTTGCTTGATCAGCAACTGCCCTTGTTATTGCTTGTCTAATTCATCAAGTTGCATAGGTTGAGAATTTATATCCTTTTTCAAATTCATATTTTTGAACGGCTTTTAAAATCCCTGAATTACCTTCAGAAATTAAATCTATAAAGGATAAACCCCTATTTTTGTATTTTTTGGCATTATTTATAACCAGTCTTAAATTTCTATTAATTAATGTGTGACGAGCTTTTCTACCTTTTCTACCACCTTCTTTAATTTGCTTAGCAAGAGCAATTTCTTCATCTTGGCTTAATAATTTTCCATATTTACCAATTCAACGCATATATCATTTTATAATATCATTAGTTTCGGTTAGTTTATTTCTGTATTGAGAATCGTTTAAGTTAAAATCTTCTTCAAAAATTTCATCATCTTCCATAGATAAAACATCATCAGAATCATAATCTTTTAATTCTAAATCATCAATTTCATCGATATCATCAAAATCAACATCTTCATCAGATATCTTTTTATTTTTAGTTCTTTTTTTAGATTTAGATATTTCTTTTTCTATCTCTTTTTCATTTATTTCGTCAAAATCACCTTTATCACTTTCGTCATTTAAGATTTTTTCAGAAATTAAAACTGGAAGCAAGTCCATTGCTTCATCTTCATCTATAGAAAGTTTTTTTGCATATAAAAATTTAAAAACTTCATCTTGAGTAAGAAAAGTTTTATCTTTTTTCTTCTTTTTTTGTCTTGCTAACTCTTTTTGTAATGCATTTATAATTGTTGTGTATGAATTTGATAAGTTTTTATCTTTAGCCATTTGTCACCTTAAGTTTTTTAGATTTTAATTAAATTTATCAATTAAAAAGTATAAAAAATTATACCATAAAAATGATTTTATTTATTCAATAATGAAATAAATGATAAAATTTTTTCATCAATTTTTTCTTTTTCATCTATATCGGAACAATTTTCTTTTTCTTTTTCTAATTCTTTTATTATATTCTGTATCTTGAATACTTTTATTTTTTCATTGATTTTTTTGTAATTGTTAATTAAAACATTTAAATCATTAAGATCTTTTGCATAAGTTTCTATAAATAATTGACTTTCATTTAGAGCTTGTGTTTTTTCTTGAACTGTTTTATATTTAAGAATTTTATTAATATTTTTTTTATCAGAAACAAGAAGATTGAATTTTTCAGAATTTTGCATAAAATTTTTTTCAATCTCTTCTATAAGACAAATGGAAGTTATTATTTGTTTTCTTATTTTTTCTACATTACTCTCTAAATTTAATACTTTTTTTTGTTTATTTGGGTTTTGATTATAATTTGAAAAACTTTTGTATTTTATTTCATTGTTTTGGAGATTAAAAATTTTAGGATTTATGTTTAATTCTCTTTCAATTTTTTCTAAAATAAAGGATTTTTCTTTATAATCAGCTAAAACTAAAAAATCTTTAAAGTCTTTTATAAAATTATCAACTGATATAAAATCATTTTTATCTACATTAATAATCATTTCTTTATATAAAAAAGAAAGGGGTGATATTCTATTATTAAGCATTTCCTTGAGTTTTTCTTGTCCAAAAATGTTTAAATATTCATCTGGATCATAGTTTGTATCATTTTTAATGATTTCTACTTTTATATTATTTTTTAATAAAATTTTTAGAGATTTTTTAGTAGCTTCTACACCAGCTTTATCGCCGTCTAAAAGTAGAATTACATGTTTGTTTAGCAACAATTTAATATGTTCTTCAGTTAAAGCAGTACCCATTAATGCAACGGCATTTTTTATGTTTGCTTTATAAAGAGCGATAACATCCATGAATCCTTCACAAATTATTAATTCATTTTTTGTTCCTAAAAAATCAATCGCATTTTTATAATTAAAGAGTATTTTTGATTTTGAAAAAATTTTATTTTGAGCTGAATTTAAATATTTAACTTGATTACTTTTATCAGAAATAACTCTTCCTGAAAATCCTACAATGTTTCCAAATTGATTTTTTATAGGAAACATAATTCTGTTTTTAAAAAAAGAGTTTTCGTTTTCAGTTATAAGTGATGCATTAATTAATATGTCTTTTTGGTTATTTTTTAAAGATAAAAGTTCAATAATTTTATTATCATTTGGAGCGAAACCTAATTCAAAAACCTTTATTATTTCGTCATTTATAAAGCGATTTTGAATAAAACTGGAAATTTCAAAATTACTTTTTTGTTGATTTAATAAGAACAATTTAAATAACATATTGGCATCTTCATTTGCTTTAATTAATTTTTGTTCAAACTCATTATATAGGGGTTTATTTTCAAAAGAAGACATTTCATCCAAATTCAAATTTAAGTTAAAATTTTCGTTTAAGTATTTTAGTGCGTTGGTAAAAGAAAAATTATTAAATTTTATTACAAAATCTAGAACATTTCCTGATTCTTGACAACTAAAACATTTAAAAATTTTTTTAGAAGGAGAAATAGTTAATGATGGTTTGCTATCTTGGTGAAATGGACATATGGCCAAATAGTTATTTCCTCTTTTTTCTAAAGGTAAAAAACTGGAAATAACTGAAATTATATCCAATTCAGTTATTATTTTATTTACTAATTCTTTATTCATTTACCTTCCTAATTTATTTAATATATTTTTTAATATCTGCAATGAAAATTCTCTCTTGCTGCATTGTATCTCTGTTTCTAATAGTTACTTTATTATCGTTTAAAGAATCATAGTCAAAAGTTATACAATAAAAAGTTCCTATTGAATCTTGACGACGATATCTTTTACCAATAGTTCCACTTTCATCGAATGAAGCACTTATATTATCTTCTATTAATGAATTAAAAATTTCCATTGCTTCTTTTGATAATTTTTTAACAAGAGGAAGAACTGCTACTTTATATGGGGCGATATCTTTATTTAATTTTAAAACTATTCTTGTATCATTATTTTCTATATTTTCTTCTTCATAGGCATCTACAATTAAAGCTAAAAGTAATCTATCCATCCCAATAGAAGGTTCGATAATATGCGGAATGTATTTTTTATTAGTTACTGGATCTAAATATTCTAATTTTTCTCCTGAAAAATTACTGTGTGATGTTAAATCAAAATCACCTCTATGTGCAACTCCGAGTAATTCACCTCAACCAAAAGGGAATAAAAATTCTACATCACTTGTTGCTTGAGAATAATGAGCTAACTCTTCTTTAGAGTGTTCCCTAAATTTAATAGATTCTTTCTTAATTCCTATATTTAAAAGGAAAGCTCACACTTTTTCTAAATAATTTTTGTATATTGCTAGTGAATCTTCTGGAGAACTAAAAATTTCAAGTTCCATTTGCTCAAATTCCCTAGTTCTAAAAATAAAATTTCCTGGAGTTACTTCATTTCTAAAGGATTTACCAATTTGTCCTACTCCAAAAGGAATTTTCGCTCTCATTGTTCTTTGTATATTTTTAAAATTAACAAAAATTCCTTGTGCTGTTTCAGGTCTTAAATAAATTTTATCTTTTTTATCTACTACAACTCCTTGATGAGTTTCAAACATAAGGTGAAATTGTTTAATTTCTCCTCAATCTGTTTCACTATTATCATAGTTTTTAACGTTATTTCTTAAGTGTTTTGTAATTTCTTCATTTGATAATTTATTGACATTTATTTCTGGAAAAAGTTCTTCCATAATGTGATCAGCTCTATATCTTTTGTTATTTTTTTTATTTTCTATTAATGGATCGGAAAAATTTGAAACATGACCTGATGCTTCTCAAACTTTTGGATTCATTAAAATTTTAGAATCTAATCCATAATTTTCTGGTATTTTAGTTATAAATTCTCTTCATCAAAAGTCCTTAATATTTTTAGAAAGTAGAACACCTAAAGGACCATAATCTCAAGTATTTGCTAAACCTCCATAAATTTCAGAACCTTGAAAAACAAAACCTGAATTTTTTAAATGATTTATTATATTTTGAATATTCTTTTCTTTATTACTCATAGTTATTAAATTATAATAAAAAAAGTGTTATTTTTATTTTTTATTTATAATTTTAATATGTTGAATCAAGAAGAAGTTTTTAATTTTTTAAAAAAAGAAAAAAGTAAAAAATATTTTTTGAATATTTGTGAAAAAATTGAAAAAGAATATGAAAAAGCAACTATTTTTCCTGATTATAAAGATATTTTCAAAGCTTTTGAAATTACAAATTTTAATGACTTAAAAGTTATAATTTTAGGACAAGATCCTTATCATACAGAAGGTTTTGCGGATGGTTTGGCTTTTTCAAGCAAATCTAAAAGAATTCCCTCATCGTTAAATAATTTATATAAAGAAATAAAAAATAGTTATCCTGATTTTCAAAGTGAAAATGGAAATTTAGAAAGATGATCTAAACAAGGTGTTTTATTACTAAATACTATTTTAACAGTAGAAAAAGGAAAACCTCTTTCTCATAAACATATTGGTTGAGAAACTTTTACTTTTAATTTTTTAAACTTTATTTCAAATAAACAAAAAAATCTAATTTTTTTATTTATGGGTAAAAAGGCTGAAGAAGTTATCCCATTAATTAATTTAGAAGATCAAATAATTTTAATAACATCCCATCCTTCGCCATTTAGTTACTCAAAAAGTTTAAAAAATTCACAAATTTTCAAAAAAATTAATGATATGTTAATAAATCTTCATAAAAATTCAATAAAATGATAAAATTTAATTATGGTAGTAAAACATAAAGTTGAAGTTAGATTATCAAAAACTGAGCATGAAATGGAAGATTGAATTGAAAATAACACTGAGTTATTTTGTAAATTAACTCAAATGGAATTTGCTGAACAATTTTTCATGAATACAGCATGTACGATAAGTCATTATGTAAAGAAAATCGGTTATGAAAATTATAAAGAATTTAGAAAAACAGTAACTGAAAACTATATAAAACAAAAGGAAAAAGATAAAAATCCTTTTGGAGATGCTTTATTTAAGACTGTAATTGGGTATGATTTAGATTTTTTAATTGAAGGATTAATGACTAATTATAAAAATTTACAAAAAATATTTTTAGTTTTAGAAAAATATTCAAGATTTCACCTTTTTAAATTAGGAGAAGATAACTATAATGTAAATGAATTTATAAAATTTTATTCTGAAATTAAAAGAAAAGAAATTATATTGAATTCTAATACAAATGTAATAATTGAAAATAATGTTATAAATGATGATATTTATATCATTTTTGATAATTTTTATGATGATTTTGCACTAAAGGGTTTTGTATCCAATTTACTTGAAAGAGATAAAAATATAATACTCTTTTCTTATAAAAAAGCATTTGTGAATAATGAAACATTAATTTTAGTAGATTTACAAGAAATATATGGAATAAGAAAAATAAGTCCTTATTTATTAAAAAATTCTTTTAATTTTATAAGCGACTTATTAGTGAATATTCAAAAAGAAAAACCAGTTAAATAAAAACTGGTTTTTTTGCATCTATAAGCCGCGTTCTGTACTTTATAAAAGTGTCAATTATTTATCTAGATTTAAAACCTCTTTATTTTTTTTCATTTCAAAAAATAAAGTTCCCCTACCTTAATTTGGGTTTCTAGCTCATGGAGTTTACCGCGTTTCACCTTAATTTAATAAGCTCGTCTCTGTGGCACTTGTCGTCTAAGCTTGGATTTATTAGATCCAACATGAACACTACTATCATCTCAGATAGTGCTAGCGCGGACTTTCCTCTACAATATATTTGCAGCAATTGACCAATGCTATATTATTTTAGCAAAATAAAAGCATTTTTCCTATTTTTTTCCTTTTTTTGACTTTTTTATCAAAAAAAGAAATATTTAATATGGTTAAGAAAAGAAAAAAATTTTTTATATCTTCCTTGTTGCTTTTTTCTTTAGTTTTTGTTGGCGGAGTTTCTTTCTTTATTTATAAGCAACAAAACAAGAAAAATTTCTTAAAAAAAGAAAAAGTTCTTTTAGAAATTTCAGGAGCTGTTTCATATCAAGGCGGATTATTTTTCGATAAAGGGGTTAAGTTAAGAGATGTTTTATTTAAATTTAATTTAAAACCTAATGCAGATATTAAAAAAATAAATCTTGAAGAAAAAATTATTGAAAATAAAAAAATTTTTATTCCTTTTATTGATTATAAAACAAAGAAAAAAATTAATAAAGTTACAGAAGAAGAGTTTAAAAAAGTTGGTATAAGAATGAATATAATAAAAAAAATAATACTTTTTTTAAAAGATAAAGATACAGAAAAACTAAAATGGGAAGATTTTTTAAAAATAAATGGATTAGGTGAAAAAACTCTAAAAATTCTGCAAGAAGAGTTTGAGATTTAATTTTATTAATTATATTTATTATTTTTCTTCAAATAAGTTTCACTTTTTTAAATTATTTATTTTTATTTTTTAATTTAATCATTTTTATATATTTTTTAAACATAAAATCAAAACTTTACATAACCTTTTTAATTTTATTTACCATTTACTTTTTTATTTTATTTTTTAGTCAAAATAGTGAAAAAAAGACTTTTGTAATTGAAAAAAATAATATTCAATTTTATAAACTATCGAAAAAAAGTTTCTTTTTTGATTTTGAATCTAGAAAAGTGCTTATTAATTATCCTGATATACAGGAAAATGCTTTATATAATGCAAAATTAGAAATAGAAAAAATTGAAAATAATAACGAAAAATTAAGTTGAAATTTATTCTTAAAATCTAAAAACATTTTATACAAAGTTCAAAAAGTGTTGTATTTAAATTTTCAAGAAAAACATTTTTCTTTTTTAGATAATATAAAACAATATATACTAAGTGGTAAAGAAAATTATGCAAAAATTGTTCCAATGCTTTTGATTGGAGAAAAAACAAATGAATCTAATGAAATAGTTAAAATTATTAAAGATTTATCTATTTATCATCTATTTGTTATTTCGGGATTTCATATTGGTTTAATAAATCTTTTCATTAAGAAAATTTTTAATTTTTTGAAAATTAAAGAAATCTGATTTTTTATTTTTTTCTTTTTCTTTTGTTTTGTCTATTTAATGATTTTAGATTTTTCAATTTCAAGTGTACGTGCTTTTGTTTTTATAATTTTTAATTATATAAATTTAAAATTATTGAAAAATAAATTTAATAGAATTGAAATTTTAATATTCATAGCTTTAATTTTTATAATTATAAATATTAATGTTATTTTTTCTGTCTCATTTATATTAACTTTTTTAATAACTTTAAATATTCTTTTTATTTTAGAGTTTAAAATAAAAAATAAATTTCTTAATATTTTATTAATTTCAATTAGCAGCAACATTATTGGTTTTTTAATTATAAACATCGTAGATTTAACACATTACAATATTTTATCTATATTAAATTCAGTAGTTTTCAGTCCTATTATTTCAATTCTTTATATTTTTTCCTTTATATTTATTTGAAATAAGGAGATATTGGACTTTATTTCGTTGGTATTTATTTATATAATTAAATGATTTTATCCTTATCAATATTATATAAATTTGAATTTTTCTTTTATAATATCATTAATTGTTATTTGTAATTATTTTTTAATTTTAAATATTATCAATTTTAAAAAAAATAAAGAAAAGGGGTAAAAATGTATTTTTTTTATGGTAATGAACAGTTTTTAATAAATAGAGAAATAAAAAAAATTATTTCCAAATTACCAAACCACAAAATCACAATTTGTTCTGGAATTTCTTTTGATCAATTGCTTGAAAAAATAGATTCTAAAGACATTTTTATTAATGAAGAAGTTTTAGTAATAAAAGATACTGATTTATTTTTAAATCCAGAAGTAAATAAATTAATAGATTTATTAAATTCCATAAAAATAAATAAAGAAAAAGTAATTATTTTTAGTTGTTTTTTTGAAAAAAAAGAGAGAAAAATAATAAATTCATCACTCTTTAAATTTTTATTGTCAAATTCTTTCCATAAAGAATTAAATAAAATAGATATTAAAGAAAAAAATGAATATATCAAAAAAATAATAAAAGCTAAAAAGGGAGAAATTTCAGAATTAGATTTAATATATTTAGCATCACTTTTACCAAATGACTTAATGTTTATTTCAAAAGAAATTGATAAATTGCTAATTTATAATACAGTAATTACTAAAACAAGTATTCAAAAATTGGTTTTTTTAACTGATCTAGACAATGATTTTGCATTAATAAATTCCTTATCAAATTTAAATATAGAGGAAATTTGAAAGGTTTATAAAGAAAAAACACTTGAAGGTTTTTCAATAAATAATTTAATTGGTCAAATATTTTCTTTTTTTAATGTTTTATTTCAAGTTATTCATTTTGACAATAAAAAAATTAGTGAAAAAGAACTTGCTGAGAAAATAAAAATTCATCCTTTTAGAATTAAAAAAGCAAAAGAATTTTTAAAAAATAATAGAAAAGATGAAAAGTATGTTTTTAACATAATTAAAAAATTATCTGAATTAGATTTTTTAATAAAATCAGGAAAAATGCAAGAAAAGGAAGGTTTTGAAACATTTTTAATTTATTTATAATTTTTAAACAAATTAAAATATAATTATTATTATAATGAGAAGCGAAATAAGAAAAAATTATTATGAAATATTAAATACAAAATTTTATGATTCAACATCTTCAGGTGTTGGGGATTATAAAGGGATATCTTCTAAAGTATCCTATTTTTCAGAATTAGGAATCGATGAAATAATCATTCCTTCTATTTTAGATAACTATGAAGAAATTAAAGATCCAAAATTTATTAAAATCCATTATGGAGATATTTTAGATTTTAAAGAAATGATAAGCATTTTTAAATCTAGAGATATAAAAGTAAATATGGTTTTTGATTTTAAAAAATCTGATAAATATTTTGAAAATTTTAGCAATTATAAAACAATTTATAGTAGCAAAAATAAAGAAGATTTACAGGAAATTAGTAAAACTTCTGAGTTTATAATGAAAAAAGATGTAACTAAAGTTATTGACTTAGAATGATTAAGAACTGAAAAAAAAGAAAAATTTAAAGAAATTATTAATTTTTATAATCAATTAGGAATTGATGGCATAGTTTTTAAAAATATTTTATATATAAATAAACCAGAAATTAATTATAATGAAAATTCTCATATTATAATTAACGACTTAATTGAAAATATAAAACTAATTAATAATAAAATTAAAATTTTTGCTTCTTTAGATTTTTCCTTTTATAAACATAATTTAGAGACGAATATATTATCAAATTTTAAATTTGATGAATTATTTTTAGATTATTATTCAGAATACTGACTTCACAAAAAATATCCAAATGATTATTTAACTAAGTATAATTGATTAAAAAACTTTCTTTTTTTTAGAAAAATATTGAAAACTAATATAAAAACTTCTTTTGTAATGAATAATGAATTTTATGGGAGAATAGCATCTAGACTTTGTGCTTGCAAAGACAAAGAAGAAATGCTTGCTTTTAAGAAAATGATTTTTTCTGTTTTTATTTTAAATAATCATAATAATTATTTTTTTCAAGGAGATGAAATCGGTCAGGAAAATATTATCTTCAAAAGCGAAGATGAACTAAATGAAAAAGATTTTAGTTATAGAAAAAGATTTTTAGAATACAAAGGAGTTACACCGGAATCTTATTTTAATGTTAGATCAAAGTTAAGTGCTAAAAATAATAATACATCTTTTGCTTGATTTGGAAATAAAGGGCTTGGATTTAATAAAAATGAAATAAATTATTTCAAAAAACCTGAAAATTATAAAAGCAATAATTTATATGATAATTTTACTAATGAAGAGTCTTTATGAAATTGAATTATTAAATTACTAAAATTTAAAAAATTATTTTTTAGCGATTTTGATAGTTCTAAAAATTTAAAAATTTCTTTAAATTTTCCAAGCATTTCAATTTTAAAATATAAAATTAATTTTATTAGAACTGAAATATTAATTCTTATTAATTTAACAAATAAAAACAAGTGATCAATCTTAAATTTAGAAAAATATAAATTAAAATATTCAAGTTCAAACTTGAAAGTAAATAATAAAAATAATATTAAGTTATCAAAATATCAAGTTTTAATTTTTGAAAGGGAAAAATATTAAAAATATAAAAATTTAAGCAAAATAGGCTTAAATTTAATATTTTTTATTATAATAGTCTTTATTATGGCAAGAGTTATTGTAGGATTATCTGGTGGAGTAGATTCATCGGTAGCAGCTCACTTATTAAAGGAGCAAGGTCATGAAGTTATTGGTGTATTTATGAGAAATTGAGATTCATTAATAAATAATGATATTTTAGGCAATGATTATAATCAAGAACAATGTCCACAAGAAAATGATTGAGCTGATGCTCAAGAAGTTGCAAAAAAATTGAATATACCAATATATAGAAAAGACTTTATTGAAGAATATTGAGAATATGTTTTTCAAGACTTTATTGAACAATATAAAAAAGGGAGAACTCCAAATCCTGATATTTTATGCAATAAATATATAAAATTTGACAAATTTTTAAATTTTGTTTTACAAGAATTTGAAGGCGATTTTATTGCTACAGGTCATTATGCAAAATCAGAAAATGGTTTTTTATTTAGATCAAAGGATAAAGAAAAAGATCAAACTTATTTTTTAGCTCAATTAAATAATTTTCAAATTTCTAAAACATTATTTCCACTTGCAAATTTAGAGAAAAAAGAAGTTCGAAGTATTGCTGAAAAATTAGGTTTAATTACTGCCAAAAAGAAAGATTCTACAGGAATTTGCTTTATCGGAGAAAGGAATTTTCAAGATTTCTTGCAAAATTACATCCCTTCTCAACCAGGGCAAATTGTTGATATAAGAAATAATAAGGTTGTTGGTGAACATATAGGTGCTATGTATTATACTTTAGGACAAAGAAAAGGGCTACATCTTGGTGGTATGAAAGAGCCTTTCTTTGTTGTGGGTCATAATATAGAGAAAAAGATTATTTATGTAGCCCCAGCATCGGAAAAAGAATGATTAATATCAGATAAATTAAAAGCAACAAATTTAAATTTAAATAATTGAGATTTTAATACAAATAACATCACAGCTAAATTCAGATATAGACAAGAAGATATTCCGGTTACAATAGAAATATCTGAAAATAAAGAAAATATAACTGTTTTTTATCCGCAAGGTTCTGAAGCGGTAACTCCTGGGCAACAAGTGGTATTTTACGATGGTGAAAAATGTCTTGGAGGAGCAATCATAGACAAAATATACAGAAAAAACAAGGAAATTGATTATTTATAATAAAGGAGATAAAATGTTAACATCAAAAGAAATAAGAGAAAAATGATTAAGATTTTTTGAATCAAAAAATCATTTAATTGTAGAAACAAAATCATTAGTTCCAGTTAATGATCCTTCTTTGTTGTGAATAAATTCAGGTGTAGCAACTTTAAAAGATTATTTTTCAGGAAAGAAAATACCACCAAAAAATCGTTTAACTAACTCTCAAAAATCACTAAGAACTAATGATATAGAAAATGTGGGTTATACTACAAGACATCATACAATGTTTGAAATGTTGGGTAATTTTTCAATCGGTGATTATTTTAAAGAAGAAGCAATCGAATATGCTTATGAATTTTTAACTAAATGCTTAAATTTTGATTTAAAAAAATTATATTTTACATACTTTGAAGAGGATGAAATTACTAAAAATAAATGAATATCTTTAGGAATTGATGAATCTCATATTATCAAAGGAACAAGAAAGACTAATTTTTGAGATATTGGTTCTGGTCCTTGTGGTCCATGTACTGAGATTTTTTTCGATAGAGGTGAAAAATTTGATTCAAGAGGAATTGAATTATTAAAAGAAGATATCGAAAATGATAGATATATAGAAATTTGAAATATCGTTTTTTCTCAATTTAATAATGATGGTGAAAATAACTATACAGAGTTAGCACAAAAAAATATTGATACAGGAGCTGGTTTTGAAAGATTGGTATCAATTTTACAAGATGCTCCAACTAATTTTGATACAGACTTATTTTTACCAATTATTAAAGAAGTTGAAAAAATGACTTCTTATAAATATGATCCAAATAACTATTTTATTAAAAATAAAGAAGTAGAATTTTTTAATATTAAATTTAAAATTATTGCAGATCATATAAGAGCTGTTGTTAATGCTATAAATGATGGAGTAAAACCATCAAACGTTTCTCGTGGTTATATAATTAGAAGGTTAATTAGAAGATCTTATAGAGCTGGTTTACAACTTGGAATCAAAGAAAAAACCTTTTTATATAAATTAACTCAAATTGTTAAAGATACTTTACCATATGAAATTGATGTTAAAAAAGTAGAAACAATTATAAAAAATGAAGAAATGTTATTCTCTCAAACCATCGAACAAGGACAAAAACTTTTAGATCAAGAATTAGAAAAAAATAAAGGAAATTTTGATTTTTCAGTAGCTTTTAAATTATTTGAAACATATGGATTTCCGATTGAATTAACTCAAGAAATCCTTCAAGAAAAAGGCGTATCACTTGATATTTCTCAATTTGATAAATATAAAAAGGAACATGCTGATATTTCTCGTGGAGAGAAAAAACAAGGGATGAAAAAAGTTATAAATTCTTTAAATTTAATTAAAGGCAAAATATCTGAATTTGTCGGTTATGAAAATAGTAAATTAAAAGCAAAAATTAAGTTTTTAGCTTCTTCTGAAAAAGAAATTGATTTTACTTCTGATGAAGATTTAAGTTATGTTATTTTTGATAAAACTGTTTTCTATGCAACTGGCGGTGGTCAAAAACATGATCAAGGATTTATAAAACAAGATAACAACATAGTTAAAGTAATAGAAGTTTTTAAAGATAAGTTTCAAAATAATGTCCATGTTATAAAAGGAAAATTGAACAAAAAATCAGAGGTAGAATTATTTATTGATAAAGATAATAGAGTAAATTTAGAAAGAAATCATTCAAGTACTCACTTATTATTCAAGTCATTAAGAGAACAATATGGAATGTTTATTAAGCAGTTAGGTTCAGATAATAATGAAAATAGATTAACATTTGATTTCCCATTAGATAAAAAACCATCAGAAAAAGAAATTGATGAAATCGAGAATAGAGTTATTTCTTACATTAAAAGTTCAGTTGATAGAAGATATTTAGAAACTTCTATAAAAGAAGCAGAAAAAATGAATGCTATAATGACGCTTGAAGAAGCTGAATATATGGATAAAAATAATGTTAGACTTGTTGAATTCAAAAACATTACTACCGATTTATGTGGTGGAACCCATATTTGTAATACAAGTTTAATAGAAGATTTTAAAATTGTATCAGTAGAAAATAAAGGAACTGGGATTTTTAGAATTAAAGCTATAACATCAAATAAAATGATTTCTAAATATTTTGAGCAAGAAATTGATAAGAATCAAGAAATTTATAATAATTTATGTCATAAAATTCAAAAAATAGAACCAAATTATAAAATAACTGATTTTGAAAATAACGGAGATAGAGAAACACTTAAAAAAGTAAATGAATTAATTGAAAAAGCAAGAGAAGATTTTAAAAATATATCTAAAACTTCACAAAATATTGACATAAATTTAGATATAAACCCAATAGAAATTAATAATAAAAAATATTATATAAATTTAAATTTAGAAGCAAGCACAATAAAAAATTTAGCAGCTAGTTTAAGAGAAAACAATCCAGAAATAACATTTATTTTAGGTTCTGCAAAAAATGAAAAATTACTATTAACTATAAGTTCAAAAATAGAAGATTGTAAAGAATTATTTAATAAAATTTTAAAATTTGTAAAAGGTTCTGGTGGTGGAAGTTCAATTTTAGCTCAAGGAAATATAGAAAATAATTTAGATTCAGAGAAAAATATAATTTCTATATTGAAAAATTAAATGAACAAGAGAAAATTAGCATTAGACTTAGGAACTAAAACATGTGGTTTTGCAATAAGTGATCCATTTAACATTTTAGCAACTGGACTTGAAAATTTTAGGTTTGAAGAAAATGATTTTGATAAAGTAGTTAAAAGAATAAGTGAATATTTAAATGAATATGAAATTGATACATTTGTATTAGGTTATCCACTCAAAATGACAGGAAACAAAAGTGAAAGAACTATTATGGTTGAGAATTTTAAAGTCATATTAGAAAAAACTTTTCTTTTACCTGTGATTTTAATTGACGAAAGAGAAACAACAAAAAAAGCTGAAGAAATAATGATTTCAGCAGGCATATCAAGAAAAAAAAGAAAAAAAAGTAAAGATAAATTAGCAGCACAACTAATTTTAGAAGATTATTTGATAAGGTTATAATATGAAAATAGATTTAAATGATAAAAGTAGAAAAACAGAATTAATGTTTACTGATGAAACAGGGAAAGAAATTTCCCAAAAAATAACAATGTTGTTTTCTAATGATGTTGTTGGGGAAAATTTAATATTTTTCTTAGATGAAGAAAACTCTATAAATGTTTTGAAATTTGACGAAGATAAAGGAATTTATAGCAATTTAGAAGAAGATGAATATGATATTGCTAATTATATTTTTGATGATTTCATTGAAGAAAATAAAGAAAATTTCTATTTAAATGATACTAAAATAGACATATTTAAATTTCTTTCATATGAACTAGAAGAGGAATAATATGGAAATTTGAAAAATTATTCTAATTACTTCTATGTTTGTTGTTTTATTTATAGGATTTTTAATTTATTTTATTTTAAAAATTTATACAAATAAAGAAATTCAAAAATATAAAGAAGAAAATAAAAAGTTCGAAGTAGAAAATAAACATTTTCTTAAAGAAGAAATTCAAGAAGAAATAAAAGATGCTACAGAGTGAATGGTAGAAGAATTTGAATTTTTTATGAATACTATTGATGCAAATAATTACAAAAATTTACTTTTTGTTGAAGAAAAAGGTTTTTTATTTTATGTAGTTAATAAACAACTTCAAAATTTAAATTCCTTTTTAAGCAGTTCCAAAATAAATGACTTGCAAAAGAGATTTAATATGAATATTAATAATTTTAATATTGATTCTTTAGATTCTTGCTCATTAGATTTTGTTTTCATAGATACAGCAAATATTAATGATAAAATTGAATGAGATAAAATGCTTTCTTTATTAAAAGAAAACAGAATGCTTGTTTTGAAAACAAATAAAAAAAGTTTCACAAAAGAAATCAAAGAATTTGTTAAAAATAAAAATTTAAAACATAACTATATAAAAATTTCTAATACTTTTTTATTAATAGTTATTTAATTTGGTAAAATTGAATATAAATTGGAGGCAAAATGAAGAAAAAAAACGATAATGAAATTTTACTAACACAAGAGCGTTTAAACCAATTTAAAGAAGAATTACACAATCTTATTAATGTTGAAAGACCTAAAGTAATTGAAGATATTAAAGATGCTAGAAATCAAGGTGACCTTTCTGAAAACGCTGAATATGATGCAGCAAGAGAAAAGCAAGGATTACTTGAAGCAAGAATAACAGAATTAGAACATATTATTTCAAAAGCTAAAGTAATTGTTGAAGTTGAAAAAAATAATGTAGTTTCTGTTGGTTCAAAAGTTAAATTAAGAATTTTTGAAGCAAAAAATAAAGAAAATGAAGGAAATATTATTGAAGTACAAATCGTAGGTTCTTTGGATGCTAATCCTGAAGAATTAAAAATTTCCAATATAACACCATTAGCTTTAGCTGTTTTAAATCATTCAGTTGGTGAAAAAGTTGATGTGGATGCTCCTGATAAATATTCAGTTGAAATTTTAGAAATTTCAAAATAAAAGTTAGTTAGAAATAAAAGAGAAATTTTACTCTAACTAACTTTTTTATTCAAAAAGGCGTTTTAAAAACAAATGGTGGCTCATATCGGACTTGAACCGATATGCAATCTCTTGCGGGAGGTTTTGAATCTCCTGTGTCTACCATTTCACCAATGAGCCAATAATAAAAATTATACATAAAAAGAGTGAAAAATGGAAAAAAATAAAAAGAAAAATAAAAAAGGACTTTTTTGGTTGGGAATATCTTCTATAATAGCAATCCCGGTTATTTCAATAGTTGTTGGTTCCTATTTCATTATAAAAAATAGTTATGATGACTTCATAAACAACAACGATGGAAACAACACTAAAATTCAAAATAATGGTGTTGATAATTTTATAGCCATTGAAGCAAAAAGTGGTTTAGATGAAATATTACCAAGTGAAATTTCAAAACCAGATAATATTTCATATTTAAGAAGTTATTTAAGTTATAGAATAAAACCGAATATAGAAACCACAGATATTTTAGAAAAATTTGATATTGATTTAGAAGAAGTACCAAATAGTGCAGATGACTTTAATGGAACAATTAAAGTTAAAATGACAAGCAAGTATAAAAGAACAGAAACTATCGCAGGAGAAAAAGAATTTATAGTTTCTGGTTTTAAATCTACAAAAGTAGGAGACATCAGATTTAAAACAAGAATTAATAATGCTTTACAAAATTTATCTTTAACAAGATTACAAGAGTTATCTTCAATAAATCATAATTCCCTTACATCTGAAAACTTTTTAGATTATTTTACTTTAGATGATGCCAAATTTAATATTCAAACAAACTCATCAACAAAAACTAAAGAAATAATTTTAAAAGAAAATGAAAATTATAAAGCAAAAATAGAGGTTCTCAATAACACTTATAATCCTATTACAAAGAAAATTAGCATAATTTTCACTCTTACTCACTCTTCATTTCCTGATTATTCCTACGGAAAAGTTATAACTATTAATAATGTTTCTTTTAAAGATGAACAAGAAATATTGAATAAAAAAACGATTTTATTTAATGAAAATGTAACTGATTATTTTAAATTAAATAAAAATGCTAATGATATTTTTCCATCTGTAATTTCTGCTGCAAAAATTTCTAATTTTAACCAAATTTTTAATTTGAATAACAATGTAAATTTTAACGAATTTGATTTTAAAATATTAACTCAAACACTCGATGATCAAGATGGTAATATAGATATCCTGATAACTGAAAAAAATTCAAAAATCCAAAAAGTATTTAATTTTAAAGTATTTAATTTTAATACAATAAGTTCCAAAATTTTTGAATTTACAAAAATTAATAAAAATTATATAAATAAATCATACAATATAGAAACTAAACAAGATTTAGTAGTAAGTAGTTTAAATTCTAGTGATAAAACCTTAAGATATGAAACCATAGGTGACAAAATTCAGAATTTTTTTGAAAGCAATGAATTTAAAAACAGATTTTCTCCTTTTGGAGTAGATTATGCTAAATTCTTTTATTCAACTTCTTCAAAATTTGAAATTTTTAATAAAAGTTTAAATTTTGTCATTAAAAATTGAAATGGCGATGAAAATAGACTATATATTCCTTTTGAAGGAAATCCTTCTGACAAAAATAATATTGCTGTTGATTTTCCAGAAAATGGACAAATTAAAAGCAAAGAAGAAATTTTAGATGATTTAAAATCTAGAACATTATCCATTCATTATATTGTTAATGACAATGCTAAAACTTCAAGAGTTATAAGTGGGACAGCTTGAATTTTTGATAAAGAAAAAAATACAAATACATATTATTTAGCTACTAATATACATGTGGTTTCTGATTTATTAAAATATAAAGATAAAGTTTCTTCATTTGCTTATAGTTATAATTCAAAATATAGAAGTTTACCTCATATAAATACCCCTATTACTCCTAGTGGAGTGTCATATTCGCAAGTATTTAGAAGATTTGATCGTAAAATAAATGAACCTTATGCTTACAACATTAACAAATCACCTTATATAACAAAAGAAGCTGAAGAATTTTGAAAACATTTAGAAGTTATTCCATTAGGAGAAAATTCTCCAGAAAAAGGCAAATATACAGATTTTGCCCTTATAAAAGTAACTTTCCCAGAAGATAAGATTGTAAGAAATATATTCAATAAACCTACTTATGTAGAACAATTTAAACCAGATCAAGCTAAATATTATGATGAACACAAATTAAATTTTTTAATAACAGACAGAATTGACTTTCCTAAATCAGTTAATAGTGAAAATAACTTATTACCTTTACCAATGGAATTAACATTCGCCGGTTATTTAGGTGGTGATGAATATGTAGAAGTTAGTCAATCACCATATTTAAAATATGATAATGATAGTTACAGAATTCAAGAAATTGATAATAAACAATATACTTCTCTTAAAGAAAATATCCATTTACCTGGTATATATAGTGGTCACGGAATGAGTGGTTCTCTTGTATTAAATCAATTTGGACAAGTTGTAGGAATTTTCTGAGGTGGATATTTTGGAGATGAAAATGAAAAAGGACTATCCTTTGGAACAGGAATTATAGATACAATTTCTATAAAAAGAAATAATCAAAAAACAGTTTTAAGAAAATGATTAGATCAAACTAAAAATATAGTAACAGATTTAGATGATATAGATGCAAAGGTAAAATATTAAAGTATGGAAGAATTAGTATTAGAAGTTAAATATAAAGAAAGAATCGATAAATATATTAGTGATAATTCTGATATTTCTAGAAATGATGCAAAAGAATTAATTTTAGGCAAAAACGTCTATATAAATGATGAAATATTAGTTTTAAAACCTAATTTTATCGTTTTTGAAAATCAAAAAATTTATATAAAGGAAATTCCTGTAAAAGAGATTAATGTTGAACCAGAAAAAATGGACTTAAACATTATTTATGAAGACGATGATTTAATTGTTATTAACAAACCAACAGGTATGGTTGTTCATCCTGCTCCTGGGAATTTAAAAGGAACTTTAGTAAATGGATTATTATATTATTTTAATAATAATTTATCAAACATTAATGGACAAATGCGTCCAGGAATTTTGCACAGAATAGATAAAGACACATCAGGTTTATTGATTGTGGCTAAAAATAACAAAAGTCATTCCTTTTTAGCAGAGCAGTTAAAAAATCACTTAATCAAAAGGAAATATAAAGCTATTGTTGAAGGTTTTATTTCCAATGAAATAATGCACATAAATTTACCAATTGGTAGAGATCCACTTCATCGACAAAAAATGACTGTAATTAAACAAAATTCCAAAGAAGCAATTACACATGTGTTTTTAGAAAAACTTTTTACTTATAATCAAAAAAACTTTTCTTTAATAAGATGTGAACTTGAAACCGGAAGAACTCACCAAATTAGAGTACATATGGCATATATTAAAAACCCAGTATATGGAGATCCGCTATATGGAAAAAAAGTTGATGAATTTAATCAAAGATTACATGCTTATGAAATAGAATTCACCCATCCTAACGGCAAAAAAATGATTTTTAATGCACCACTACCAAAAGAATTTGAAATTAGCAATTAAAGATAATGATTGCCAAATTTTAAATAAAATGGTATAATATTCACAAAAGGAGACTAAATGATTTTAAAACCAGAAAAAACACTTCAAGAACTATGAGATGAAAAAGATAAATATAAAAAGAGTTTATGACTTTTTAGTGCTATATTAATCTTGATGATTATTCTTTCATCTGCTTTATTTGTAGTGACAGCTATTTTTTATAGCAATTATTCACAAGAAGAAAATACAACTTTCGCTAGCTTTCTACAAACAATTTTAATTTTTTCAGTAACTTCTACTTTTTTAATTTCTATAGTTACTTTTTTATTTTTCAATTCATTTACAAAAATAAACAAGAATAAAAACTTTTCTTTTCTTGGTGGATTAAACCTTTTATCTTTTTATTTAATTTGAATTTTAATTTGATTTGTAAGTTTATTGATAAGAGAACCAATAATAAGAAATGCAGCAAATACTAAAAGTTTTATTTTTATAACACCAATAATTTTATTTACAATATTAGCAGTATTTTCACTAATTATGTGATATCCATGAAAACTTTTAAGATCAATTCAAAGATCTTTCGTTTTAGCTTATCAATATGAACAATTTCAAAAATTTACACAAAATTTTGATTTAAATTCCATTTTAAAAGATTTTCAAAAACAAAATATTTATCCTAATGAAAATATAAAAGAACCTTTAAATAAAGAAGGACAAACTGTTGAAGTCACAAAAGAAGAAAAAGATCCAAAAAAAGAAGAATTAAAACAAAAATTATCTAAATTAGATAAAGCACAATTAGTCAAAATAGCAGAAAAATTGCAAATTTCAGGTGTTGATTCTTTAAGTAAAGAAGAACTAATTAAGATAATAGTTAGATTAAGTTAAACAGAAAAAATTCCATCAAAGTGGAATTTTTTTGCATAATTATTACTAATAAGAAAATAAAATAGTATAATTTTTATGATGCACAGGGGTGCTTTTTAGCTGAGATTATACCCTTTTAACTTGATTCGGTTAATGCCGGCGTAAGGAGTTGCTATTTTCTTGCATCAGAAAGGAAAGATGTCTAGAACAAAAGAAATTATTTTTTCTGCATTTGTTTTGGCTTTAATTGTTATTTCTAAATTTATTGAAAAAATTATTCCAGATTTACCAAATGGGCTGGGAAATATAGCAAAAATTCATGAAATAGTTATTTTAATAAGTTCAATTGCTTTTGGAGTCTTAATAACTATTATTCCTGTTCTTATTTATCTTGTTATTATTTCACCTATTTTTAGTGCTTTTTTTATATCAGGAATTTTTTATGTTGAAAATATACAAGACAAAATAGGAGTTTATTTTTTAGATTATTTTTTACCTTTAATTTTAATTGCTTTAATAGGTATATTTAAAAAAATAAAAAATTTAAAATTAATTTTGTTTAGCTATGCAATAACAATATTAATTTTATTATCACACTCGACTAGCGGTTATATATATTTTAAAGAGTATTTAAAACCTGTAAAAGAATTAGAAATACTTTATTTTCTTTTATCTTTTGGTTTAAATCTGCTTTCATATGTTTTATTTTTTGTTTCCTTACCACTTTTAGTTATAAGTTCTAAAATATTAAGAAAACACTTTATGAAGCATTAGAAATAATCAAAAAGTAAAATACAAGTTCAGTAATTTTCAATTTAAAAAGAAATTTATTTTTATTTTTTGATGTAAAAATAATATAATTTATAAAAAATAAATTAACAATAATGAGGCAAAATGAATAAAAAAAATAAAAGAACAATATTATTTTCATCAGCAATGTTACTACCTTTTTCTTATGCTGCTTTTGTAGCTTGTTCACAAACAAAAATCGAAAAAGAAGGTAACACAACTGAAAAAGAACCAACAAACCCTGGAAATACAAATGGCGGAAATGTAAATAAAGAACCTGGTTCATCTAATGAGGTTCAAGAAAGTGCAATGGGAAAAATCACTGTCACAAGTTCAGGGATTACAAATGGATTTTTAAACGAAGAATATGCTGCAAAGCAAGATCCAAACTCTTATTCAACAACTTCATATGGTAAAAGTTTACCTTTAAGTTGAAACAAAGTAGAGAATGCTAAATCTTATGCTGTTGTTTTAGTTGATAAAACAGCAACAGAAGTAATGGGAAGAATTTTCACACATTGAGGTGTTTTTGATATACCTGCAACCACTACTTCTTTAGAAGAAAATTATTCAGTAACACAACAAAATAACAGTGAAATCAAACAAATAATAAATTCAAATGATCAAATGATGGAACATAACGCAAGTATATATTTTGGACCACTTCCTCCAACAGAACATATTTATGAAGTTAGAGTTTTTGCTTTAAGTGAAGCAAAATTAAATGTAAAATCAAATCTTGATAAATATTATTTAGGTGATTTCTATGATGCAATTAAAGATAAAATTATTGCTGAAGGTGTTTTAACATTTGTATATGAACAACACCCTTCTGTAAAATCAAATGGAAATTTATATGCTTCAAATGAAGTCAAAAAACTTGAAATAAAATCAAATGCAATTCAAAATAATATGTTAAATACTGGTTATTTTTCAACAAGTACTTCAAATGATTTAAGTCAATTAAAAACTTTTGGTTTAAGTTGAAATAAAATAAAAGAAGCACAGTCATACATGTATTGAATTGAAGATTATAGTCCAGTAAAAACCAAAAACGAAGCAGAATACAGAAATAAAGTTAAAATTTTAGGTGGTAAAATCAATATTGAAAACCCTGCAGTTGCTGATAAAATGTTTGTTTCTGTTGGTGAACAATACTACAACGATCAAGAAACTTCCAAAAACATTTTAAACTCAACTTTTGAACTTAATTTTGATGTTCATAATGAAAATGCAAATCGTGATGCTCAAAAAATATTATTACCTAAAAAAGATGGTGATGGATCTCAAAATCTTTACATCATTAGAGTAGTTGCTTTAAATAAAAAATTAATAAAATATAATAAAGCCAATAATAACGATCCACATCCAACTCATATGGATGAACACTTAATAAAAGATTCTCTTGGTTCATATTTACTTCAAGCTAAAGGTTCAATAATTGCTGAAGGATCATTAATATTTAAATTAGTATAAATTTTCAATCCTTTTGAGGATTGTTTTTTTCTTAATTTTTAGTGCATTTTTTGAATTTTGGTATAATTGCAATATGAAATTTTTAAACTTAGGAAATTTGAGAATAAAACTTTATAAATTTATCAGTTTAGTTTATTCTGATTTAAAGTTTTTACCTACAGAAACTTCTCAAAATATTTTTGATAATTATCCCATTTTTCTTCATTAGAGAAGGATTTTTTTCCTTTAGATAATGAGGTTTTTGATATTTTATAAAAAAATTTTAATTATTAAAGAAGGGTTTATTTATTTATGATTCAAAAAGAAAAACAAAAGACTCTCATTGAATTAAAAAATGTTGATAAAGAATTTGGTGAGAAAAAAGTTTTAAATAATGTAAATTTAAAAATTGAAAAAGGTGATTTTGTTACCTTACTTGGACCTTCAGGTTCAGGAAAAACTACAATTCTTAGATTAATTGGTGGTTTTGAGTGAACCACTCGTGGTGAAATTAAATTTGATGGTGTAGATATTAAAGATTTACCAGCAAACAAAAGAGATGTATCCACTATTTTCCAAGATTATGCTTTATTTTCTCACTTAACTGTTTCTGGAAATATTAAATACGGACTTAAACTAAAACGTTATCCAAAAACAAATATAAGTGAAAATATACTTAAAAAATTAGAAGAAAATAAAGAAAAATGAACAAAACACGCAAATGAAAAAATGGCTGAAATTGATAAGCAACAAGCCATTTATAAAGAAGAATTAAACGATTCTAAACTTTCTAAACTTAAAAAAGCAAAAATCCAAAGATGATTGGATGATTCTGATTTTAAATATTCTTATTGAGAAAATTATGTTAATACAAAAACAGAACATTTTCAAAAAAGATATTTAACTAGAAAAATTACTAAACAAGAAATGGAACAAGAAGTTTCAGATATTATTAAAATAGTTGGTCTTGAAGGAAACGAAAATAAAAATATTAGTGAACTTTCAGGTGGTATGAAACAAAGGGTAGCATTAGCTCGTTCATTAGTTATTGAACCAGAAATCCTTTTATTAGACGAACCATTATCAGCACTTGATGCAAAAATTAGACAAAAAATGCAACAATTATTAAGATCAGTTCAACAAAAATTAGGAATTACCTTTATTTTTGTTACTCACGATCAAGATGAAGCTTTAGAACTTTCAGATAAAATTGCAGTAATTAGAGATGGTGAGATTGAACAATATGATTCACCAAAAAACATTTATGATTATCCTGTAAATAAATGAGTAGCAAACTTTATTGGTGATGCTAACTTCTTTGATGCACAATTTGTGGAACCAGGAAAAGTAATGATTTTAAATCACTTAGTTGAAACAATCCACACAAATTTTGCAAAAGATGAAAAACTAGATGGTTTAATTAGACCTGAAGACATAGTTTTATCAAGAAAAGTGAGAAGTCACTATTTTGGTGTTGTGGAAAAAAGTACTTATAAAGGGTCATATTACTTTATAAATGTAAAAGTAGGAAACAAAATAATTCAAGCTGAAACAATTGAAAATTTTGAAATAGGTGAAAATGTTTATGTTCATTGAACTAAAGAAGCATTACACTTAATGAAAAAAGATCGTAAAGGCTTTTTAGCAAATGATAACTAATATTTTGAAAAAAATAAAGTCAGGATTTAATCCAAGACTTTCTTTATCAATTCCTTATATTTTATTTTCAATTATTTTCATATTGTTGCCGTTACTTTTACTTTTTATTAAAGCAGTAGCACCTATTTCCACCGATGATGGTGAAACTTTTAATAATCATTTATTAATTCAACAAAAAGAAACATGAGTAATTATAGGAAGATCTGTATTTGTAGGTATTGCAACAGCGATTATTTGTTTAATAATTGCTTTACCTTACGCTTTTTATGTTTCAACAGCAAAATCAAAGGTGTTTAAAATTTATTCAATTTCTCTTATTGTTTCGCCTTTGATTATATTCACAATAGCAAAAACATTCTCTTTAAGAGCTCTTTTTGTAACAATGTTTGATGAAGCAGATTTAAATACTATTTGATTTATGATTTTAGGTTTAGTATTTTTAAATCTTCCATTTATGATTATTCCTTTATATACAGTTTTTAGAGATATGCCTAAAAATATTTTAGAAGCTTCTGCAGATTTAGGATACAATAAAACTCAAACACTTTTTAAAATAGTTTTACCTTATGGATTAAAAGCTATTTTTTCAGGTATTGGATTAGTATTTTTACTTGCAGCAACTTCAA
The DNA here is from genome assembly GCF_051353065.1 of Mycoplasma sp. 480. Taxonomy (NCBI): domain Bacteria; kingdom Bacillati; phylum Mycoplasmatota; class Mollicutes; order Mycoplasmatales; family Mycoplasmataceae; genus Mycoplasma; species Mycoplasma sp. 480. The sequence goes on from NZ_CP195722.1 coordinate 364,785, forward strand.
TCATTATTTCTGATAAATTGCTACCAAACGGTGGTCAAAATCAACTAATTGGAAACTTAATTAATATTAACGCTAATCCATCTAACCCATTTGATCTTGCAAGATCATCATCTTTAGTTTTAATTACTATTGTAGTTATGATGGGAATTTATGCAATAATTTATTTCTTTCCAATTGTATTATTAAAATTGAAAGGAATTAAAAATGACTAGATTATTAGATTTTTTTAAAAAGTATGAAATTTTAAGAAAAAGTTACATTTGAATAATTTTAATTCTTTTTTATACACCAATATTTTTTGGTTTAATCTATTCTTTTAACAAACCATCTGATAAAGAACTTATTTCTACTACTTGAAATACATTTAGTTGAAAAGGTTATGAAGACTTAGCATCTCAAGAAAAATTACTTGCACTTGCAAACTCATTTATCATAGCTATTGCAACAGCTATAATTGTTATATTTATTTCGTTAATTACCGTTTTTGCTTTATGAAAGCAAAAAAATAAAAGTGTAAAAACTTATATTAATACAAGTTCTAACATCCCTTTAATTAACCCAGATATTATTACAGCTATTTCACTAGCAATCTTGCTTTCACTTGTTTTAGGAGTTTTAAAAGCTACTGAAGAAGGAATGATAAGAGCAATTGTTAGTCATGTAACTATGACTCTTCCTTACGGGATTATGCTTTTATATCCAAGAAGTGAAAAATTTTCTAAAAACCTTTTTGAAGCTTCTTTAGACTTGGGATACGGAAGAATAAAAACTTGATTTAAAATTTATTTAACATATATGCTTCCTGCTATTTCTTTTGTGTTCATTATTGTAGCTTTTCTTTCTTTTGATGATTTTATTATCACAAGAATTACATCTAATGTTTCCACAATAGGAGTTGAATTATATCAAGGAACTTTTAAAACCTGAGCACTTGCTTTAGGTGCAATTATGTTACTTTTTACCGTTGTGGGAAATGTTGTTTATATAGTTTATAAAACTAAAAATTCCAAAAAAGGAGTAAAAAATGGCATTATCAAATAAAGCAAAATGAACAATCGCAGCTTCTTCATTAGTTTTAGTTCCAACAGTTATTGGAGTAACTTATATTAAAACAACTGCTAATTTTAAACCAATTATTATGAACTATCAAAACTATCTTTCTAAAAGCACAGTTGATGGTTTAAATAAACATTTTAATTATAAAGAATTTGGTGATGTTTCTGAATTTTCTAAAGCTATAGAAGATAATAGGGTTATTGGTGGAGTTGGTTCAGATTTCCAAATTGTTAGAATGATTCAAAAACAATTAATTAGAAAAATTGATTTTGAAAGATTATTTAGAAAAAATAAAGCACTTGCAAATAAACTAAAACATAATCCTAATTTAAGTTCACAAGAAAACATTAATAATAAAAGGAAAGTTATAGAATCACTTTTAAGAAAAGAAACTTTAGAACATTTAGATAATTATAATCAATTTCTTTATGTTGAAGGTGATAAAAGCAAAGGGATTATCGACATTGATGGTGATGGAATTCAAGATCAATTATGAGAATTTTTAATCCCTTATTATATTCAAGATAAAGTTTTCACTTATACAGTTGGTGATTACGATAAAGATGGTAAAAAAGTACAATTAAAAGAAGCAGTAGCTTCTTGAGACGATGCTAAAAAACAAGAAATTAGAGAAAAAGGTATTCGTTTTGATAAACAAGATTCTATATCCATTGCTCAAACTTTAATTCAAAATGGTTACAAATATTTTGAATGAACTGAAGCAATGAGAGATAATCTACTTTTAGGTAGTGAGCTAGTAAATGATCCAAAACTTAAAAATAATGGTTATACAGGAGTTGTTGATAAAGAAAACTATCAAGAGCAAATTAATAAATTTCTTGAAATTGTTCAAAAATCAACAAATCATCCTTTATCTGATACAAAAATTAACAGTGTTAAAAGTTCAGGTTTAGAATTATTAACAGCTTTAATTGACTCTGGAGTAAAACAAGAAGTAGGTTTTATTTATAATGGTGATGCTTTAGATGCACTTAACGGTAATGATAATTTTAGCAACGTTGAAGATGGAACTACAGTAAGAGCAATAAGACCAAAAAACAATATGACATTATTAGATGCCTGAATTATTACAAAAGATATCGATGATAACTTGGCAAATCAATTATTAGATGACCTTTATGATAATCTTTATAAAGGTGATGATTATTCAGTTGATGAGTTAATTTTTGAATCAGCTGAAAATGTTAGATATAATTATGTGCAAAAAGACGATAACTTTGTGGAAGAGTCAGGACGTGGTTATAAATTAAACTTTGAAGCACTTCCAAATTTAAGAAACTTTGACTATGTTAACTATACACCTGCTTTTAAATCTACTTATGAATATTTTGAAAAATTCTATTTTAATGATGCAACTACAACAGTAAAAGAAACAAATGATGAAGATGCTGAAGAAATTTCCATCTTACAAAGTTTAGATGGAGAAATTCTTAAAAATGATCCAAAACTTTCGTCTATTAAAGTAGAAACTACTGAAAACAGTTCTAAATTAGCAAAAAACCTTTATAAATCACAACAAAAAACACAAACCGTTTATGGTTTAGAACCTGATGAAAATACACCTCCAGAAGACATTTATAATGTAGAATATAAATTCCTTGCTCCTGTAGGTGAAAGTTTAAATTCAGAAATAAAAACAGCATACATTATTGCAACTAAAAAATAACTTAATAAGCTTAGAGAATTTTCTCTAAGTTTTTCTTTATAAGATTATTGAAAGTATAAGAAAGTAGATAATTATTTTAAAAGTTGGAAGTTTAAGTTAAAATGTTAAATTATTCATAAAAATTCACATTTTTAATAAAAACTATTCTAAAAAATTAAATTTTTTTCAGTTTTTGCAAATAAAGTTATATAATAATATTGCAATCAAATAAAGGAGAATAATATGAAAAAATTTAAAAAAAGAAAATTGTTATTCCTATCTTCTTCATTAATTTTGCCATTTTCTTTTATTGCTGTTTCTTGTGCTCAAGAATCTAAAGAAGAAAAAGAGCAATTAGAACAATCTAAATTACAGGAAAAATACAGAAATTTAGTAGTGAATTCAGCTTATAAAGTTAAAAATGATTTTATAAAAGAAGAATTTCTTTATGATGAAAAAAAAGTTTCACTGAAATTTCCAAGAAGATTTGACAAAGTAGATAGTTATAATCATCTGATTACAGAAGAAGAAAGAGAAGCATTTAATAAATTTTTAAAAGATAATTATAATAATACTTCTCAAGACAAATTCTTTAAAGAAAATTATCTTTATGTTTTTCACACAAATAAAATTTCAAGAAATTTCTTATATGATGACAGAACTTTATATTATAAAAATAATGAAAATAAGTTTTATATTATAGAAAAACCTAATTTTCATTTAGATGAAAATTTTGATCCTAATTATAATTATTCAATTTCATTTTTAGCGAGAAATAAATTAAAAGGAAAAACAAATTGAACTATAATAAATACAAATGAAGATTTCAAGAAATTTCAACCTAACGATAGCGATGAAACAATAGAATTATTTAATCAAAAAGCTATAAGAGATGATTTACTAACAAATAATGATATTAAATCTAAATATAAAGAATTTGTAAATACAAAAGATTTAAAGAATGATTTTTATTTTGATAAATTAACATTAGAAGATTTATCTACTAAAAAATCTCTTTTAGAAGATTTATTCGATTCTCAAAAACAACAAGATTCAGACCATTTATCAATAAAAATAACTCAAGAAAACTATAGAAGTTATTCTCATTGATTAGATCCTTTTATTTCAGAATATGTTAGAAATAATTTCGAGCAATACAGAAGAGAATATTGAACATATTTTAATGATAAAGATTTAATTGCAAATATTTATATTCCTAAAACTCAGTTTTCTGTAAGTCAAGTTTATATAAATGAAAAAGATAAAAAGGTCTATATTATTCCTTTTTATAATGAATTTCAACTTTATTCTCAACCAAGAGAATCTAATTTAATTAAAGTTGATTTTTACTCAATTGATAAGTCAGATAATTTAGAACTTATAGATGTAAATGCTGTAAATGATATACTTTCTATAAATACAAAATAATTATTTTCATTCAAACTTTAAATGAGATTTAAAGTTATTAAAATAATGATGAAAAAAACTTAAAGTTTATTTAATTGACTTTAAGTTTTTTATTTACAAATAGTTTAATTAATTTGATAAATTCAATAAAAAATGTTGGTACTAACCCAAAAATAAATGGTAATGCAAATATTCAATTATTAAATGAATTTACATATACATTCATATTAAACACTTTGGAAAATTCTGGTATGTAAGTAACTGGTAAAAGAACAACAAAACTAATTGCAAAAGCTAAAAGAACAAATTTTAAATCATTAAATTTTTGTTTAAATAAACTTTCATTACTTCTTAATATAATAGAATTTAAAGATAAAATTATTCCCATAGTCATAAAACAAGATAAAGAAGCAAAGTTTAATGTTGATAAATTTTCTGCAGCTAAGATTGTTTTTATTTCATTTAAATTTGCTACACCACTTTGACTATAAGCACCTAAATAAAATGCTAATAATGATAGTGTTGTTGACAAGATGGAAAGTAAAGATATTTGAATTATCATTTCTTTAGTTAAGATAGAAGCATTTTTATGATTTGGTTTTTTATTCATTAAATCTTGTTTTGGTCTATTTAAACCTAATGCAATTCCTGGGAAAGTTTCAGAAATAACATTTATTCACAAAATTTGTAAAGAAGATAAAGGATTTATACTAAAAATTAAAATTCCAATAAAAGTAGTTAATAAAGCTGTTAAATTGGTTGTAAAAAGAAAAATCATTAACCTTTTTATGCTATATAAAATACTTCTTCCTTCTTTTATAGCGCTAACTATTGTTGAAAAATTATCATCTGTTAATACCATATCTGCAGCTTGTTTAGAAACATCGGTCCCTGTTATTCCCATAGCACAACCAATGTCAGCAGCTTTAAGAGCAGGAGCATCATTTACTCCATCACCTGTCATAGAAACAACTTTATTTTTGGTTTGTCAAGCTTTAACAATTCTGATTTTATCTTCAGGACTAACTCTAGCAAAAACTGCATATTTTTCTATGTTTTCATTTAAATCTTCATCGCTCATTAGTTTTAATTCACTTCCACTTAAAACTAAATCTTCATCGGATTTTACTATGTTTAATTGTTTTGCAATAGCATAAGCTGTGTTTGCATAATCACCAGTAATCATTACAGTTTTTATTCCGGCTTTTTGTGCAATTGCAATAGAACTTTTAACCTCTTCTCTTGGTGGATCTATCATCCCTATTAATCCAACTAATGTTAAATTTTGTTCCACATTTTTTGAACTTAAATCATCTGGTAATTTGTCTCATTTTCTAATTGCTAATGCTAAAACTCTTAAAGCATTATTAGAAAATTCGATGTTTTTATGTTCTATTTGATTTGACAAATTGTTTGCAAGAGCAAAAATAGAATCAGGAGCTCCTTTTGTAATTGAATAAATATTTTCATTAATTTTTATAAAGACAGTCATCATTTTTCTATCTGAATCAAAAGGAATTTCGTTTATTCTTGGGTGTAAACTAGAAATTGAATCTTTAAAAATTTTATTATCAATTCCATATTGGATAATAGCAGTTTCAGTTGGATCTCCAATTAATTTGTATTCCCCTTTTTCATTTATAGATGAGTTGGCATCTGTACATAAAATAAAATATTTAACAAAGTCTTCTTGTGAAAAAGTGTCATGTTTAAAGGTTTGTACAACCTTCATTTTATTTTGGGTTAATGTTCCTGTTTTATCGCTACAAATTATTGAAACATTTCCTAAAGTTTCAGCAGCTGGTAATTTTTTAACCAGAGCATTTTTATTTGATAATCTTTTAACTCCAATAGATAAAATAACAGTAACAATTGGTACTAAACCTTCTGGTATAGTTCCGATAGCTAAAGTTATAGCGATAACAACACCTTTTGCTCAAAGACTTCAATTTCCTGAAGCAACTACAAAAATATAAATAAAGAAAGTAATTACACATAAAATAGCAGAAAAAATTCCAATTTTTTTACTTAAATTTGCAAGTTGTTTTTGGAGTGGGGTGAGTTTTTCTTTTTCTTGATTTAGTAATTTAGCAATGTTTCCTAATTTTGTTTCCATCCCGATTTTTGTAACTAGAATTTTTGCTCTACCATTTATAACATTTGTGCCAGAATAAACTTCAGTATCTTCGGTTTCTTCTCAGTTAAATTCTAAATTAGATATATTTTTTTTAAAAACACTTAAAGATTCACCTGTTAAAATCGATTCTTCAACCTCTAATTGAGCAGAATTAACAATAATTCCATCAGCTCCGATAGTATTTCCTGCTTCAATTAGTAATATATCTCCAACAACAATGTCTTTTGTATCGATAATTATTTCTTGTCCGTTTCGAATTACTTTTGATGTTGGAGAACTTAAACTAGCAAGTGATTCAATAGATTTTTCTGCTTTATTTTCCTGTATTAAACCAAATATAGCATTTAAAATTACAATAAAAAATATCACAAAAGGTTCTACAAAACTAATTATAAATTCTATATGATTCTTATATTCATAATGAACTATCGCTTCATAAATAGCAATTCCTAAAGCTAAAAATGCAGCAATAATTAAAAGAATAATCATCGGTTCAATAAACTGTTTTAAAAACTTAATAATTAAAGGTGTTTTCTTTTTATTTTTAAGTTCGTTTACACCGTATTTTTCTTTATTTTTAGAAATTTGTTCATGATTTAAACCTTTATTTAAATCAACGTATTTAAATGTATTTTGTAAAGAATTATTTTTGTTTTCCATTATTTCTTTCTGCTGCTTTTTCTACAAAAGCACTAAATAGTTTATGTGGATTTAGTGGTCTTGCATTGAATTCTGGATGATACTGCACACCAATATAAAAATCTTTGCTTTTATCTTCACAAGATTCAACCAGACCTAATTCTGGATGATAACCTGAAAAACTAAAATTTTCATCTTCTAATTTTTCAATAAATTCATGTTGTATTTCGTATCTATGTCTATGTCTTTCAAAAACAGAAGTACTTTTGTAAAATTTAGCAATTAAAGAATCTTTTTTAAACACTGTTTCAGATTCTCCTAATCTTAAAGTTCCGCCCATTTGGTCTTTTTCATTTTTACCTTTTATAAAATCTAAAACATAAACTTCTTCTTTGTTGTTTGTAGCAAATTCTTTAGAAGTTGCGTGTTTATAACCTTTTAGACGTGCTTGAGCAACTGACATTGCTTGCATACCTAAACAGATACCAAAAGTTGGAATATTTTTTTCTCTTGTATATGTTGCTCCTAAAACTTTTCCTTCAAAACCTCTAATACCAAATCCAGGTAAGATAATTACACCATCAGCATCATCGAGTTTTTCAGATATATTTTCATTAGTTAGAATATTAGAGTCAACATATTCTAGTTTTACTTCATATCCTTTATCAAATGCAGAAATTTTAATAGCTTCATTTATTGATTTATAAGCATCGGAAAAACTGGTATATTTCCCAAGCATTTTGATTAATAATTCAGCTTTTTTTTCTTTATTAACTTTGTTAGCAAAAGTTGTTCATTTTCTTAAATTTGGTTTTATATGTGTAATATTAAAGTAATCTAATATAATATTAGCTGCGTCTTTTTTTTCTAAATATAAAGGCATTTCATATACATTTTTTAAATCAGGAGCAGAAATAACATTTCTTGGATTTAAAAATGTAGTTTTTGCAACTTTATTTAAAATAGTGTGATCAACTTCGTCGTTAGATCTTAAAAGTATCATATTAGGTTTTATACCCATACCTCTTAATTTGTTAATAGAATCTTGTGTAGGTTTGGTTTTAAAATCACCTGATGTTTCAAGAAAAGGAACATAAGTTACGTGAATGAAAAAAGTGTTTATTCCGTTGAATTCACTACTCATTTGTGCTATTGCATAAATAAACGGATTTGATTCAATATCCCCTACTGTTCCACCTATTTCAACTATAACAAAGTCACTTTTATATTTTTTTTCTATATTTTTAATTATACTAATTATTTCATCGGTAACATGTGGGATATATTGAACGGTTTTACCATCATAATATCCTTCCCTTTCTTTTTCTAAAATATTTCAAAAGATTCTACCACTTGTAAAATTGGAATCTTTTGAAAATTTTTCATCAATAAAACGTTCATAGTGACCAAGATCAAGATCTGTTTCTCCACCATCAGCAGTTACATAAACTTCTCCGTGTTCGTAAGGAGACATAACTCCAGGATCCACATTTAAGTAAGGATCTAATTTTAAAACAAAAACACTAAAACCTCTTGATTTTAAAAGGTTTCCGATTGAAGCAGCAGAAACTCCTTTTCCTAATCCGGAAATTACACCACCTGTAACAAAAATAAATTTAGACATTTTTTCTCTCTTTCATACTAATACATTTAATATTTAAATTATACAAAAATATTGATATTTTGTTTTTGTAAAAATAAAAAAATATTTATAATTTAAATATGAAAAACAAAACTAAAAAAATTATATTATCATCAATAGTGCTTGGTACTATTGCGGCATCTTCTATTGGCGCAACTTTAGCAATAGTCCTTAATAAAAACAAAAATAAAGAAAGTATATTTTTAAAGGAAAAAATTAAATTTAGCAGAACAAAAGATAAAGTTTTTATATTTCTTCCTAATTCTTTTAAAGAATCAATTAAAGATATTGAATTAACTTTAAAAGAAAAGCAAACAGATTCTAAAACTTATGTTTCAAAAGAGTTTATTTATTTGAATGGCAAAATTGAAGTTTTAATTCCTTCAATTTTGCAAGATAAATCTTCATTATTTATCGATAAACTCTTTATAAATAAAGAAAATATTTCATTAAAAATATATGCTGATACTGAAAGAGAAATTATATTTAGTGAAGAAAAAAAAGAACCTGAAGTTCCTAAAACAGATCCTGATACACCTAAACCTGAAAATCCAAAGGAAAAAGACGTAATTGATAATCCAGACAATGGTTCCATAAATAATATTGAAGATCCAAACGATAAACAAGAGCCAGAAATTCCTGATTCAAATGAAAATGATGACTTTGTAATTTCATCTTTAGAAATTTTAGAAAAAACAGATGAATTTGCAAAACTTAAAGTAAATTTTTCTAAACATTTATTAAAAAATGTAAAAAATAAAGATTTTCAAATTGAAATATCTGGAAAAATTAAGGATAAACAATTTTTTAACTCCCAACAATATATTGAAAATTCCGATTCAGTTATTTTTAATTTATCAAATTTAGAGTTTAGTGAAAACTATTTAATTAATAATATTACTTTAAATAATAAACCACTAACTAGCTTAAATTCAGCACAAAAAATAGGAAATAATTGAGAAAATTCTGAAAATACAAATGATTTTGTCTTTCAAACAAACGAGTATTCTCAAAAAATATCTTATGAAAGTATAAGTTATCACATTGATGAAACAAATCCAAATCGTTTATTACTTTCTTTTAACAATGTGGAAAAATTATTTGAATTCACAGAAAGTGAATATATTGGAAAATTAACTTTAAAAGATAAAACAAATTCAGATACAGAATTTACTGTAGATATTTCAATTAGAAAAACAGAAAATGAAGGGTTAAAAAATATTCCTATCACAATTAGTACAACTAGTGATTCATCAACTTTTGACTATGAAGATGGATTTGAAATTCCTTCAAATGCTATTTTAGAAATAGTGGATTTTAAAATTGATAGAAGTGGATTAGTTTCTGTTGTTGAACCAAGAATTTCTATTTTACCAAAAGACGGAATAAATAAAGAATTTAGTTCTAAAACAAGTTTTAGTAGATTCAAAAATACTGAGTTTAATTTAGAATCTAATAATAATTTGAAAGTTAAAACAGAATTAGAACTTGTTGATATTGATCCAAGTAGTTTGAATAATGTTAAATTGGAATTTATATCTAATTTTGGTGGTTATTGAAAAATAAATGCAACTAAAGTTAATGAGAAATGAGAAGTAAATATTCCAAATTATAATTATTATGGAAAAATTTCTTTAACTAAAGTTTTTGTAAATAATAAAGAAATTCAATTAGATTATTTACATAAAGGTGTCCTTGAATTTAATAATAATAAAAATAGTGAAGAAGAGTCACTAATAAATTCTGTAAATATTACCGAAAATAAAGAAAATTCCTTTATATCTGATATTTATGTAAATTTTAATAATAGCGAATCCTTAGATCAATTTTCTTTATTAAAACCAAGACTTGAAATTTTTGATACAAATAATTTAACTCAAATTATTGAACCAAAATTCCTTTATAAAGATAAAAATAATTATATATTTAGCACTTCTTTAAAAAACAATGTTAATTATAAAATTAAAAAATTAAGTTTCGGAACTAAAAATTTTAGTTTTGAAAATTCATTTACAAAATCAAAGACATCTACATCTAAAACAGAAATAGAATTAAATGAAATAATTAATAATATTTCTTCTTTAAATTTAACAAAGAAATATTGAGCTTCTGGAGCACTAAAATCTTTAAATTCAACATCTGATTTTGTAAACATAACTGACATTAATAAGATTAGTAATTTTGATGATTCAATAGAAATAGAAGTAAATAAATCTTCTTCTGAAACAGAAATTGATGAAAGAAATGGTATTTTAAAATTAAATATCAAATTAAAATCTGGATCTAATTATTCAATTTCTAAAAAAATTACAATTAACAATTTATATAATGTTAATTTCTTTGAACATTTTAATCAAAGTAATAGTTATTTTGAGAAATTAATTTCAATATCGAATAAAGGTTTAACTAAATCCACATTAGATTTTGACAAAACATTTACTGAAGTAGAAACTAACGATTTACATTATTCATTTGGAAATCCAACTACTTGAGTTGAAATAAAAAATGAAAAATTAAGTGATTTTTTAAATATTGATGAATCACTAAAAAGTTATGATAGCTCAAAACTAAAAATATTTTTTATCAAATTTAGAGATCAAAAAAATTTATATGATCCACATATAACTTCTGCATATTCAATGCAAGGTTTTATGGAATATAAAATAGGTTTTTGATTTGATAATTTAAATGAAAATAATCCAGAATCTAAATATAAGAAAATTTATGGACCTATGTTAGTTGGTGGATTTAACTTTGATAATACATCACAAAGTCTTTACTTAAATTTTAAAGAAAAAATTGAAAAATTTTCAATAGAAAAATGAGATGAATTTAATAGTTATTATGGATTTAAAAATCCTGGTTCTGTTGATTTAGATAATTTAATTGCTGAAATTAATCAAATTTCTAATAAACAAGAAAGATGAAATAAAATTTTAGAATATACAAAAATAAGCAAATTGTTATCTAGTGTAACTGATTTAGTTAAAAATTCATTTAATCCTCCGATTTCAAAAGATTTTTACAATATTCAAGTAGAAACAGCAAGCAAAGAAACTATTGGAGAAAATAATTTCCTTAAATTAAAAGTCGGTTTAAAATCTCATTCCTTTAATAGAACTATTCAAAACAATGACAATAATAATATAGGCAATAATTTTATTGATATATTATTCTTAAAAAGATAAAAACTCAATTTGATTGAGTTTTTTATTTATTAATTTTAAATATTCTTTCAGAGTTTAGATCTTTAATTATAGAACCGGATAAACTTTCTGGTAAATTATCATTTATATAGAAAGTTAGCGTGTTTAAATCTGTATATCCTTTATATTCTTTATTATTTATTATTATTGAAAATAGGTGATTTAACTCATTATTTAGATAAGTATTTGGTAGTTCAAAATGTAAATAAGTTATGTTATTTATAGTTTCTCTTTTTAAAATATTAATATTTGTTATATTATTTTCGAATGTTGAAATTTTAGTGATTTTTTTATTAGCAAAAGGTATAAGCATATGTGAAGCATTATTAATAAATTCTATTGAAGATAAATAATATGTTTTATTAGCTTCAAAGAAAGAATCATTCAGCATAATTTCTAGTTTATTTTTATCTATTAAGTGTAATATTTTTTCTTCATTTGTAGTAATATGATTTTTTTCATCTATTACAACGAAACTTGCTTTTATTTCTGAACTACTAGTAGTTTCTAAATTATTTTTTAGTAAAATATCTAATTTATTTTCTTCTTTTTGGACAGTAATAAGATTGTTTGTTTCTATTGTATTTTTATTAAAAATAAACTTATTTTTATTTAAATTAATTTCATTATTGGAATATTCAACTTGAATAAAATCTTCTGTTTGAAAAGAATTTTTAAATTCAAATAATACAGCTTTTTTCTTTAAATCCACAACGTTGAAATTATTAACTTCTTCTAACAATTCTTTATTTTTATTATAATGCTTAATTTTAAATTTTTGAGAACTTAAATCTATTCAATTATTCGGATCATTTATAAAAAGTAAAGAACTTTTATTTGTTACAAAAGAATTTTCAAGTGAAACTTCTTTTTTTTCTGCTTTATAATAATTTTTTATAGATTCACTAAAATCTTTATAATTGGAAATAATTTTATTTTGTTCATTTGAAGAATTTGCAATTTCTAATTGCAAAATATTTCAAACATATTTATCACTTAATTGATTTAAGTCAAAAGAAAGATTTTTTTCTTCAATAGTTCCTAATATTTTTTTAACTTCATTATTTCTATTTTCGAAAATTAAAGAAAAATTATTGAAATTATTTGGATTTTTTATATTTTTATTTAAAGTTTCTAAATTTATAATTAATTTATTTTCAATGATTTGTCCAAAATTTAAATTTGAAATAGTTAATTTTTCTTTATTTAATTCTAAAAAATGATTATCAATTAAATTATCAGTGGGATTAAAATATAATTTTTTAAGTAAATATTTTCCTTTTACTAAATCATTAGGTATATCTATTTTTAATGAATTATTTACTATAGTTATGTTTTTTGTTTTATTTATATTTGTATTTTCAATATTTTCTAAAGTATAAGTTATAGAATTACTATTTAAAATATTGGTAAAGAAAATTTCTAATTCCCCCTTTTTTCCCGTATTTTTGATTTCAAAAAAAGGGAAATTAATTTTTATATTTTCTGTTTTTTCAACAAGTGTAATGTCGCTTGGTATCTGAATTGAATAACTACCTTTTTTTGGAATAGATAAATCATTTATATTTATAACTCAAAAATTATCATTATTCACTTTTTGTCAAGATGCTTTAAAAGTAATACTTTCGTTTTCTTCATTAGTAAATTCAATTTCTTTGGATGAATTGTTTATAGGCTGATTATCTTTAGTTTTTAGAAAAATTTGTCATCCATTGGTATTTTTAGAAATACTGAAATTAGTTGTTTCATTTTTTTTAATATCTATATTTTGATTATTTTTATGTTTTAAAACAATAGCAGTTGTTCCCACGGCAACAGGAATTCCGATTGCGATAATTGGCAAAGCTATAAATAATGCTTTTTTTGTTTCTTTTTTATTTTTTAACATTTTTCTCCTTTTGATTATTTAAAAATTACTATTTATAAATTATAAAACTAATACAAAAAAATAAAATAACTTTCTTTATTTTTTATAAATTTTTATAAAAAAACGAAAATAATTCTTTTATTGAATTTATTTTCAATAATAAAGAAATAGTTTTTTAAAAAAGTATTATAATTTTTATTATTAAATAAATAAGGAGAAAAAATGTTTTTTCAAAAAGAATTAGAAAATAAAATTGATATAAAAAACAAAGAATTAAAATCAAAAAAAACCATTTTATTAATAGATGGAGAAGATCAAAGAGCTATTGATGCAGCTAAAAAATTAGTTAATACTGATTTAGTAAATGTTATTTTACTTGTAAATAAAGAAAATAAAAACCTTTCTTCTAAAATTCAACAAGAAGTAATTAGTTCTTCTAAAAAGGAAAAATACGCAAAATTATTTTTTGAAGCAAGAAACGGAAAAGAAACAATGGAATCTGCTCAAAAAAGTTTAGAAAGCAATCCTTTTTATGGAATGATGATGTTAAAAAACAAAGAAGTAGATGGTGTAGTTGGTGGTTTAAATTATACTACAGCCGATATTTTAAGAGCTGGTTTTAAAGTGATAGGTCCTAAAAAAGGGATAAAAACTATTTCATCTGCTATGATAATGCACAAAGAAAATGAAAAATTTATTTTTTCAGATATATCTGTAAATATAAAACCAAATTCAGATCAGTTAGCAGAAATTGGTTTAAATTCAAAAGAATTTGCAAAGAATTTAGGAATAAAACCAAAAATTGCTTTCCTTTCTTTTTCAACAGATGGTTCAGCTATTAGTGATGAATCTAAATTAAGTTCAGAAGCAACTATTAAATTTAATGAATTAAGTGATGATGTTAAAGCTATCGGTGAAATTCAATTCGATGCAGCTATTAGCGAAAATGTAAGAAAAGCAAAATATAAAAAAGAGTCATATGAGGGACAAACTAATGTTTTTATATTCCCTAATTTAGATGCAGGAAATATAGGATATAAAATAGCACAAAGACTTGGGAATTATGGGGCAATTGGTCCAGTTATTACTGGTATTGCAGAACCTGTAAATGATTTATCTAGAGGATCAACTGTAGAGGATGTTTATAATACAGTTTTAATTACAACATTACAGACTTTTAAAGAGGAAAAATAATATGAATAAAAAAATATTAGTAATAAATGCTGGTTCTTCATCAATGAAATGATCATTATTTAATAAAGAAGATTTTAAAGTTATAGCTTCAGGAATCGCAGAAAGAGTTGGGATAGCTAATTCTTTTATTAAAATGTCATTTGGTGATAATGATATTAAAAAAGAAGTTGAAATGCAAAATCATAAAGAAGCAGCAAATAAAACACTTGATTTATGACAAGAAAATAAAATTATTAATTCTTTAGATGAAATTGAGTTAATCGGATTTAGAGTAGTTCATGGTGGTGAATATTTTAAAGATTCTACAAAATTAACAAAAGAAGCAATTGAATTAATAGATGAATGTTCAAAATTTGCTCCATTACATAATCCTGGAGCAATCCAAGCAATTAAAGCTATGCAAGAAGTTTTACCTAATGCTAAAATGAGTGCTAGTTTTGACACAGCCTTCCATACTTCTATTCCTGATATTAATTCAAAATACGGGATTAATAAAGAATTTGCAGAAAAATACGGCATTAAAAAATATGGAATGCATGGAATTAGTCATAAATTTATTACATTAAAATTAGAAAAAATTTTAAATAAAGAAAAAATAAATTTTGTTAATTTACATATAGGAAATGGAGCATCTTTATGTGCTATTAAAGATTCTAAATCATTTGATACATCTATGGGATTTACTCCATTAGCGGGCATAATGATGGGAACAAGAAGTGGAGATATAGATCCGGCGATTCATGAATATGCAACCGAAGCTGCTAATATTTCTTTAAAAGAATTTACCAATTTATTAAATAAACAATCTGGATTATTAGGTGTTTCTGGTATTTCATCTGATATGAGAGATTTGGTTCAAAGATACAAAGAAAATGATCAAAATGTAATTTTTACTTTAAATTTATATATTCAAAAAATTGTAGATTATTTAGTTAACTACATTAATAAAGTTGGTAAAAAAATAGATGCATTAGTTTTTACAGCAGGAATTGGTGAAAATTCTAGTTTTATTAGAGAATTAGTTATTGAAAAATTAACCTTACCAAATTTAAATATTGAACTGGATAAAGATAAAAATAATGTTTCACCTTCAGAAATTAAAGATTATACATTAATTTCTTCTTCTAAATCCGACATTCCTGTTTATGTAATAAGAACTAATGAAGAATTACTTATTGCACAAGACGCATTAAAATTATATGAATAAAGCAATATTTGCAGGTAGTTTTGATCCTTTTCACGAAGGGCATTTAAATATTTTACAAAAAGCTTTAAAAGTATTTGATTTTATATATGTTGTAATAACTAGAAATCCAGATAAAAAGCAAATAAGTTCATTTCAAGAAAAAAAATCAATAGTTCAGCAAAAAATAGATAAACTTAAAAATGTAGAAATATTGATTAACGATAAAGAGTTGACTGCAGAATTTGCAAAAAAACTAGATGTTAAATTTTTAATAAGAGCAGCAAGAAATGATATAGACTTTAGTTATGAATTAGAACTTGCATATGGAAATAAAGAAATTTACAGCGAATTAGAAACAATTTTATTTTTTCCAGATGAAAAAAACCGAGAAATAAGTTCAACATTAGAAAGACATAAAAAAATTTATGATAAAGGATTTTAGATGTGAAAATTTATAGTATCTTCTTCAAAAAAAGAAAATTGATATTTTCATAAAGGAAAAGAAATTTGTTTTATAGGTAGATCTAATGTTGGTAAATCTTCTTTAATAAACGCTCTTGCAAACACAAAAATAGCAAAAACTTCAAATACTCCCGGTAGAACACAATTAATTAATTTTTTTGAAAACAACGACCAAAAAATAATCGTGGATTTACCTGGTTATGGATATGCTAAAATGTCAAAATCTCTTTCTGAAAAAATGTTCAATATGATTGAAGAATATTTTACTTTTAGGGAAAATTTAGATACTACTTTTTTACTTTTTGATTCTAGAATTGGATTAACTGATAATGACAAAAGTATGTTAGAATTTTTAGAATTTTTAAATAAAAAAATTATTTTAGTTGCAACTAAAATAGACAAATTAAACCAGTCACAATTATATAAAGTCAAAAAAGAAATCGAATTACTAAATAAATATGAATGTTTTTTTGTTTCTTCAACAAAAAAGAAAAATTTAAATTTATTAATTCAAAAAATGGATGAAATTTTAATGTAAAATAAAATCTATTTAATTGATATAATTTTATTAGTAGGATTATTTGTTCATAAAAAATCATCTTAGTTGAATATCAAAACAAATTTTACTACTGATTTAATTTATATAAAGTTAAACATAATTTAATAATATAAATATAAAAAAAAGAAAGGAAAATTATGGCAAATTTATTTAATCCAAATAATAACAATGAACCAAAAGGATTTGAACCTACAGTTGATAATAGTGCAAAAAAACCTGTTTGTTCAGTAGCGGCAAAAGTATTTTTCTGAGTTTTTGGAACATTACTTCTATTTTTTGCACCAATTTATTTCTTAGTTAAAAGAAATGGATTTTTAAGACAACAAAATGAAATCAATGAGGCAGCTGGTACAATCGAAACTCAATTAGCTAAACGTAGTGATACATTAATAAAATTAGTAGATCAAGTTAAATCACACAAAAATTTTGAACAATCTATTCTTACTGATGTAACTAAATTAAGAAATATGACTAAAAGTATTGATAATGCTTCTCAAGTAGAAGGTTTAACTAATTCAGTTTTAGGTAGATTGATTGCTGTTTCAGAAAACTATCCAGATTTAAAAACATCAGCACTTTATGGTGAATTAATGGAACAAACAAGTTATTTAGAAAGAGAAATAGCTGCAGCAAGAAGACTATATAATAGTAAAGTTAACACATTTAACACTTCTATTTTAGTTTTCCCAGCAACAGTTATATCAAGTTCATTACACTTAGAAACTTATCCATTATTCCAAGCAAGCGCACAACAAAGACAAGATGTTTCTATGAAAGATTTATAAAATTAGATGAAAACAATAGACAATTATAAAACATTTTCAGAGTTTCAACATATTTCAAAAGAAACAATTTATCCATTTATTAAAAATACAATAGATGAAACTTTTGATAAGACAAAAGATTTACAAGAAAAAATAAAAAAAGCACATTTAATTTTTTCTATTTTTATAATCACAACACTAGTTTTACTTGGATTATCTATTTTATTTGTTGTTATTTGATTACTTCAAAAAAATGTTTCTTTAACAGTAGCTGCATTAGTTTTCTTTGTTTTAGGTTTAATAAGTTCTTTGGTAGCTTCAATATTTATGAAGAAAAAGAAAAATTTAATTTTGATGCTTCAACTTGAAATTCAAAAAAACCTCAATGTTCCTTCTATTTATAAAGAAAGCATTAAAGTTTTAGATGAAACCTATGATTATAAAATAAATAAAGAAATTGACGAAAGTAATAATTTTAGTTTAGATAAAAGACACATTGAAGAAGTTCAAAGTGATTTAGCAAGAAGCTATGATAAAGTTGTTTTAGAAAGCAAAACATCAATTAAAAGAGTTTTAATTAATCAAAAATATCCTGTTGTTTTTTTAAACTTAAAATGAAAATGTATTGATTATGCTAAGAAAAAAGGGGATAACGATAGAGTTACATACGTAGATAACGGTATTATGCAAATCGATACAACAGTGCTTGGTGATAAAGGTTTTGCCTTTGAATTATTTAGATCATCTTTTTTTAGTAAAAAAAACATAGAGAAATTAGAAAATAAAGATTTTGTTAAAACATTTTCTCCACGTTCAAATAACGAATTAAAAATAAGACAAATGTATACACCTCTTGCAATGGAACTATCACTAAAGAGATATCATGATAAAAACGGTGTTCAAATTACAGGATTACATTTATTATCATCAGGATCTAGAATTTATTATACTTATAATTGTAGTTTTGGTTTTATGGAACTAGATTTTCCAAAATCATCTGATAAAGTTAAAATTTTAAATAAAGTTTATAATGATATATTAGTTGATGTTTATTCTCTATATTATCTAATTTCATTGATTAATAATACTACACTTTATTTACAATAATAAAAAAATGAGATTTAAGTATCTCATTTTTTATTTTCCAAATTTAAATAAACAAATATCGCCATCTTGCATTTCGTAATTTTTTCCTTCTAGACGCATTTTTCCTTGTTCTTTAGCGTTTTTTTCACCACCATTATCAATATAATCACTATAACTAATTATTTCTGCTTTTATGAATTTTTTTTCAAAATCGCTATGAATAATTCCTGCACATTGTGGTGCAAACATTCCTTTGGTGAAAGTTCAAGCCCTAACTTCTTTAACACCTGCTGTAAAATAAGTTGCTAAATTTAAAAGCTTAAATGCTTCTCTTGTTAAAATTTCAAGTCCTGAATATTCTAGTTTATATTCATCTAGAAATATTTGTTTATCTTCGTCATTTAATAAACTAATTTCATATTCTAATTGGATAGAAATAGGAAGTAATAAATTATTGTAAGAATCAACAAGAGTTTTAAGATTATAAAAATGCTTATTATTCAAAGGATTTTCTATATCTTCTTGAGAGATATTTCCAACATATAATATAGGTTTTAATGTTAATAACTGGTAACCTTTGACAATTTTTAATTCTTCTTCTGATAAATTAACGTTTCTTGCTGGAATATTATTATCAAATGCTTTTTTGAGTTTTAAAGCAACTTGATATTCCGCCTTTACATCTTTATCACTACTATTGAGTGCTTTCTTTTCTACCCTTTTAATTACATTTTCAATTACTTGCATATCAGCAAGTAATAATTCTAAATTAATTACTTCCACATCGTTTTTAGGATTTATTTCATTTGCAACATGTAAAATATCTTTGTTTTCAAAGCAACGAACAACTTGAATAATTGCATCTACTTCTCTTATATTAGATAAAAATTTATTACCAAGACCTTCTCCTTTAGAAGCTCCTGATACTAACCCTGCTATATCAACGAAAGTAAAGGTTGTTGGCAAGATTCTTTCAGGATTAACAAATTTTGCAATTTCGTTTAATCTTTTATCTTTTAATTCAACTATTGAAATATTTGGTTCAATAGTTGTAAAAGCATAATTTGCTGATTCAGCTTGCACTTTTGTTAATGCAGAAAACAAAGTGGATTTTCCTACGTTAGGTAATCCAACTATTCCGGCTTTTAATGACATATTTCTCCTTTAAAAAATCTTTAGAGTATTGCTCTAAAGATTTTTATATTATTTTCTAATTCTTTCAGATACGAATGGTAATAATGCAATAATTCTTGCTCTTTTGATAGCTGTAGATAATAATCTTTGATGTCTAGAACATGTACCAGTTAATCTTGAAGGATGAATTTTTCCATGACTACTAATATATTTTTTAAGTAATTCTGTGTTTTTGTAATCAATATATTGCATTGATTCTAAACAAAAATTACAAGGTCTTTTTTTGAATTGTTTTTTTACTTTACGATTAATCATTTTTCTCCTTAGTTAATTATAAAAAACTTTCAACATCTCAATCTGTTTCTTCTTCATCATCATTTAAAGTAGTTTTTTCTACATTATTTTTTGATGAATATTCTGAATTATTTACAGTTGAAAATGTTGGTTCTGCAGGATTTGTTGCTGAAACAGAAGGGTTATTATTAATATTTTTTCTTCTATTTTCGCTTTCTTGCTTGCTTTCTAATAAAGTTACATTTTCAGCAGAAACTTCATTTGAAGTAACGTTTTGTCCTTGATTATTAACAAAACTATTTGTAGCAAAGGAACCTTCCACAAGGATTCTAGAACCTTTTGATGCATTTCTTGCTAAAAATTCAGCACTATTTCTTCAAACTACAACAGGTATAAAATCAGTAATTTCATTGCCATCATTAGTTGAATATCTTCTTGATACAGCAACTGTTAATCTTAAATAACTAATATTAGATTTAGTTTTATTTAATTCTAAATTATTCGCTATTCTTCCTATTAATATAACTTTATTCATTGCAAACTCCCTTATTATTCTTTATTTTCAGTTTTTTTTGTAACTCTTGTTCTTTTAACAACTTTTTTTTCTTCAGCTTTTGTTTCTTTATTTTGTTCTGAATTTTCAGAATTAGAATTTTCTTTTGAGTTTTGTTGATTTTTAAAGAATGAAAGTTTACGTTTTTTAGGTTTTACTTTTCTATTTAAACCTTTTTCTGTGTCTAAGTTAACAACAAGACTTCTTCAAATTGTTTTTTGAATGTTTGTTTTTCTAACAAATTCAGCAATTTTGCTTTCTTCTGATTCTACATTCATTAAAACAAAAATTCCTGTTTTAGATTTATTGATTGGATAAGCTAACTCAGTTCTTTCTAATTTGTCTACACTTTTAACACCATTTGAAAAAACTTCTTTTGCAATTTTTTCTGCTAATGCAACATCTTCTGTTGGTGCTAAAATTAGCATAATTTCGTATTTTGCCATTTTGGCTCCTTTCGGTCATCAGGATCTTTTTTCAAGATCAAGGAGTATATATTAGAAATACTCTTTTGAATTATATAATATTTTGCTTAATTATCTATTAAATTTGTAAAAAGATTTTACTTAAACATATTTTCTTATACAAAATATAATACATTTTTTTATTATATATTAATTAAAAAGTGTTATAATTAAATAGTTACTTGTGTAACCATTCTAAAAAGGTAGTGACTAAAAAGTCCAATCATTTATAAAATGAACCTCAAAGATGAGCCATATGAGGAGGAAGCATGTTTGCAATAATCAAAACTGGTGGAAAACAACTTATTGTTAAATCAGGAGATACAATTTTTATTGAAAAAATTGATGGAAACGAAGGAGACAAAGTTTCTTTTAACGAAGTTCTTGTTCTTGATAAAAAAGTTGGAACACCTTTTGTTAAAGGTGCAGTTGTTGAAGGTGTAATTGAAAAACAAGGAAAAGCTAAAAAAATCGTTGTTTATCGTCACAACCCTAAATCAACTCATAAAAGAAAATTAGGTCATCGTCAACCTTATACTCGTGTAAAAATAACAGAATTGAAAGGATAATTTAAAATGGCAAAAACCAAAGCTGGTGGTTCTACTAGAAACGGTAGAGATTCGATAGGTAGACGTCTTGGTGTTAAATTAAGTGATGGTCAATTCGCAACTGCAGGAGCAATTATTTTCAGACAAAGAGGAACTAAAATCTTCCCTGGAAATAATGTTGGACGTGGAAACGATGACACATTATACTCACTAATTGACGGATATGTAAAATTCGAAACAAAAAGAAACAGAAAAGTTGCTTCTGTTTATGAAGAAAGAAAATAGAAAAAAAACTTAAAAAATAACTAGATTTAATCATCTAGTTATTGTTTTATTCTGTTTAATGTAAATTATGATATAATTCCATAATCATTACTATTAAATATAACACAAAATTAATTAAAAAAGGAAGAAAAATGGAAAAAAAATTCAAAATTAGAAAATTTGGACCAATAACTGAAAGAAGAGATTATTCAAAAACTAAACATACGTTAGAAACTCCTGATTTTCTTGAAACACAAAGAAAATCATTTAACTGATTTTTAACAGATGGTTTAGATGAATCATTGAATAAAATTTACCCTATTGTTTCTGCAAATGGAAAAATTGAAATTCAATACATACCTGGTTCAGTAAGAGTTGAAATTCCAAAAGATGAATTTCAAGCAATTAAAGAAGCAAAACAAAAAGGAACATCTTATACAGGGAAAATAGTTGGTTCTTTAAGAAAACATACTGTGGAAACAGGAGAAATTGACGAAAGTACAGATATTATTTATGGAGAAGTTCCTTTAATGACAAGTGGTGGTACTTTTATCATAAATGGTTCTGAAAAAGTTATTGTTGCTCAGTTGATTAGATCTGCTGGGGCATATTTTGGTAAAAACGTTCGTAATAAACAAGCGGATGACTTGTTTAACAAAGTTGAAATTATTCCACAACTTGGATCTTGAATTGAAATTTTCCACAGAGTTACAGGTAACTCAATTGATACAGTAAAAATTAGAATTGATAAACATAAAAACATTCCTTTAACCACTTTTTTAAATGGTTTAGGTTTGAAAAAAGAAACAATGTTACAACTATTTGGTAATTCAAGTGTTTTAAAAGAGTCAATTAAAAAAGAAAAAATCGAATCCAGTAAAGATAATTTAGAGTTAATTTATAGAATTATTAGAAAAGGAGATAGAATCACCGATGAAGCTATTTTCAATTTAATTCCTTTAACTTTATTTAATGACAGAAGATACAATTTATCTAAAACTGGTAGATACATGTTGAATAGAAAGTTAAATTTAGTTGAAAGAATTTTAGAAACTTATTTAGCAGAAGATTTAACAAATGACAAAGGGGAAATTCTTTACAAAAAAGAAACTTTTATTACTCCAAAACTTGCTTTAGAAATTCAATCTCAATTTGATAAAGGTATCTTAAAAACAGTAGACATTCCAGATATTACTTCTCAAGTTTATGGAAAACAACTTGATATAAATCCTTCTTTAGAAAAAAGAACAAAAGTAATTATGGTAAAAGTATGACCAAACAAAAGATCTTTAGAAAATGGCAAAGATCCTATTTTAGTTATTGCAAACGATCCTACTTCTACAGAAATGCATTTATTAATTTCTGATATTATTGCAACCATTTCATATTACTTTAATTTAATTGATAATTTAGGAAAAGAAGATGATCCTGACTCACTTGTTAATAAAAGAATAGTTGGAGTTGGTGAATTATTACAAAACCAATTCATTGTGGGACTTACTAAACTAGAAAAACACGCAAAAGAAAAACTATCTACAAAAGAAATGGATAAAATTACACCTAAAAGTATTCATAATAATAAACCAATTTATAACCAATTTAAAACATTTTTTAACTCTTCAAAATTATCACAATTTATGGATCAAATTAATCCACTTGCTGAAATTGCAAACAAAAGAAGAGTTACATCTCTTGGACCTGGAGGTTTAAATAGAGATACAGCTCAATTTGAAGTTCGTGACGTTCATGCAACTCATTACGGAAGAATTTGTCCTATTGAAACACCTGAAGGACAAAACATTGGACTTATTTTAAACCTTGCTTCTTATTCGAAAGTTGATGATTACGGATTTATCCAAACTCCTTATTATGGAGTTGAAAACGGAATCATTAACTATGATAAAGTTTACTGATTAACAGCAGTGCAAGAATATGGTTTTAAATTTGCTCAATCTTCTGTTGATGTTGATGAAAATAACAAAATTTTAGGGGATAAAATTACTGTTAGAAAAGATCACGAATATTTAATTGTTAAACCTGAAGAAGTTGATTATATTGATGTAGCTTCAAAACAAATGACTTCTATTGCTGCAAGTACCATTCCATTTTTAGAAAACGATGATGCTAACCGTGCATTGATGGGCGCAAACATGCAAAGACAAGCAGTACCATTAATTGAATCTGAAACTCCACTAGTTGGAACTGGTGCTGAATATGATGTTGCAAGATATGCTGCAACCAATTTAAAAGCAAAGAAAGCTGGAGAAGTTGTTTTTGTCGATTCACAACAAATTAAAATAAAAAGTAGTGACAAAATAAACGAAATAATCGATTATAATTTAAGAATTTTTGAAAGATCCAATCAAGGAACTGTTATTAATCAAAAACCAATAGTAAAAGTAGGGGATAAAGTTGAAGCAGGACAATTAATTTGTGATGGTCCTTCAACTAAAAATGGAGAATTAGCTCTTGGTAAAAATGTGCTAGTTGCCTTCTCTACATGACATGGATTCAACTTCGAGGATGCTGTTATTATAAGTGAAAAATTAGTTAAAGATGATGTCTTTACTTCTATTCACATTGAAGAGCAAACTATTCAATTTAGAGCATCAAAAGCAGGAGATGATATTCTAACAACAGATATTCCAAATGCTTCTTTACGTTCAAAAAGACATTTAGATGAAAACGGGATTGTTCGTGTTGGTTCTGAAGTAAGTACAGGAGATATTCTTGTTGGTAGAACCAGTCCGAAAGGAGAAGATAATCCAACTCCTGAAGAAAAATTAATGAATGCAATTTTTGGTAATAAATCTTCAAATCAAAAAGATACATCATTAAAAGTAAAACACGGAGATGCTGGTACAGTTATTGATGTGCAAATTCTTTCAAGAGCACAAGGGGATTCACTGGAAGACGGAATTGATAAAATTGTTAAAGTATTTATTGCTCAAAAAAGAAAAATAAAAGTTGGGGACAAAATGGCTGGTCGTCACGGAAACAAAGGGGTTATTTCTCTTGTATTACCAGTAGAGGATATGCCATACTTAGAAGATGGAACTCCAATCGATATTCTATTAAATCCACAAGGGGTTCCTTCACGTATGAACATTGGTCAAGTACTTGAATTACACCTTGGAATGGCTGCTAGAAAACTTAATGTTAAATTTGTTTCTCCTGTATTTGACGGAGTAAAAAATAACGACATAACAAATGTTTTAAAAGAAGCTAACTTACCTACTTCTGGTAAATTTAAACTATACGATGGAATTACAGGAATACCATTTGACAACGAAGTATCAGTTGGTGTTATGTATATGTTAAAACTACAACACATGGTCGATGACAAAATGAATGCTCGTAGTGTTGGACCATATTCACTAATTACTCAACAACCATTAGGAGGTAAATCTCAAAATGGTGGACAAAGATTTGGAGAAATGGAAACCTGAGCATTAGAAGCATTTGGTGCATCTACTGTTTTACAAGAATTATTAACATATAAATCTGATAACATTCAAGGAAGAAATATTCTTTATAATGTTTTAGCAACAGGAGGAAAAATTCCTAAACCTGGAATGCCTGAATCATTTAACGTTTTAGCTTATGAATTAAGAGGTCTTGGAATCAAATTAGAAGTGCACAAAAAAGAAAACTACCTAAAAGACGAAGAATTTGAACAAGATTTTAGTAGTTATGAAGAAAATAACATTAGTATTGAAGACGAATTTTCACCAGAAATTATTAATGATTATAATTTAATTAGTGAAAAAATTGATACTCATGAAAATAATTTTGAAGAAGAAGAAGGAGATTATTAATGATTAAGAAGGAACCAAATAAAATTACAAGAAAATACGCAACAATTGATGAAAATTCTATTGATAAAATTTCACTTTCTCTTGCTACTTCTGAAGATGTTTTAGAATGATCACATGGTGAAGTTACTAAACCAGAAACCATTAATTATAAAACATATAAACCAGAAAGAGAAGGGTTATTCGATGAGTTAATTTTTGGACCTATTATTGATTATAAATGTTCAATTTGTGGAAGAAAATATAAAAAATCCAACGAAGGAACTCTTTGTTCTGCAACAGATCAATGTAAGGCATTAAAATCTGAAATTTTACCAAAAATTTCTAGAAGATCAAGAATGGGACACATTGAGTTACAATCACCAGTTGTGCACTTTTGATTTTTCAGAATTGATCACTCAATTATTTCTAAATTACTTGGAATAAAAACAGAAGACTCAAATAAAGCAGTTTCTAAATCATCATTAGAATCCTTAATTTACTATAAAGCTCACATTATTTTGGAATCTGGAGACATCAAAGCATTACCAAAAAATCAAATTATCGAACTAAATGAAGCTGGAGTTATTTATAGAGATGCATTAATTGAAATTCGTTCCCGTTATAAAGAAGGAACTGAAGCTTATGAAGAATTATCAGAAGCTTTAAAAGATTTAACTGAACTTGCATCTTCCAAAATTGGTAAAGAATACGGAATTGATTTTTATGAATTAAATGAAATTATTGAAGAGTATTCAGATGCTAAAATTTCTACCGGTTCAGCGGCTATTGAATACTTATTAAAAAATATTAATCTTGAAGAAGAAAGAGATAAAGTTAAAAAACAAGTTGATGAAATTCAGCAATTAAGTCCTGAAAAACAAACATCAACAAAAATTCAAGAAAGAGATAAATTGTATAAAAGATTACAAGTTATTAACTCTTTTATTAACTCTCAACAAAAACCAACTTCTATGTTAATTAAACATTTACCAGTTATTCCTGCTGATTTAAGACCATTAATTCAATTAGATGGTGGAAGACACTCAACTAGTGATATTAACGAACTTTATCGTCGTATTATTATTAGAAATAACCGTTTAAAAGGATGAATGGAAAAAGATGCTCCAATCTTGATAATTCAAAATGAATTAAGAATGATTCAAGAAGCTGTAGATGCATTAATTGATAATCAAAGAAGAAGTCCTTCTCCAGTTTCGGCTAAAGATGGAAGACCATTAAAATCTATTTCTGACGCTTTAACAGGTAAAAAAGGGAGATTTAGACAAAATTTACTTGGAAAAAGGGTTGATTATTCAGGGCGTAGTGTTATCGTTGTTGGTCCAAATCTAAAAATGAACCAAGTTGGTATTCCACGGGAAATGGTTGCAAAACTATTTGAACCATGAATTATCAAAAGATTAACTGAGCGTGAATTAGCTTCTTCAATTAAAAGTGCTAGAAAAATGATTGAAGAATTAAATCCAATCATTTGACCACACGTTGATGAAGTTATTAAAGGAAAATTAGTTCTTTTAAACCGTGCTCCTTCATTACACCGTTTATCAATTAGAGCTTTTGAACCGATTTTAGTTAGAGGGCGTGCTATTAAATTGCATCCGCTTGTAACAGCAGGGTTCAATGCTGACTTTGATGGTGATCAAATGGCTGTTCACGTTCCTATTTCTCCTGAAGCAATTAGAGAATCTAGAGAATTAATGTTTGCAAATAAAAACATTCTTGGACCTAAAGATGGTGAACCTATTGTTAACCCTTCACAAGATATGATTCTTGGTTTATACTATTTAACTAAAGAAGAACAAGAAGAAAGCGGTAGAAAAGGAGAAGGAAGATATTTTGCAGATTACGATGAAATGATGAGAGCTCACGAAGTTGGTGTTGTTTCATTACACGCAAGAGTTGCTTTACCTTTTGAAAAAGTTAAAAAAACTTTAGAAACTTCAGTTCAAGGATACGTAGTTTCTACAGTTGGTAAATTTATTTTTAACAATGCTTTTCCAGATAATTTCCCATTTGTTTTTGACACAAATGTAGATAATTTATATGCAGATCAACAAAAACAATTAGAAAAATATGTTATTAAAAAACATGGAAACATTCCTGAATTTATTAAAGCATTACCATTAAATGAACCACTAAACAAAAAACATATTGCTAAAATAATAAGACAAACTTATGACAATTTTGATATCGTGGTTTCAATGGAAGATGTAGCTTCTGTTGTTAAAAAAATAAATTATGAAAATTATAAAGATGTTTTTCAATATTATTCAGAATTAATTGATTACAAAAATGAAATAATTTCTAGCAAACATGCTTCCAATTTAACTAAATTTACAATTGAAGAATTTGAAAACATATATAAAAGAGTTAAATACAGAAACAATAACATTGATAGAGAGTTAGAAAAAGAAGAAAAAGCAGAATTATTGGAAAAAATTTGATTTAAATATACAAATTTAGTTGCTGAAATTCTAGATAAAATTAAAGATTTAGGTTTCACATATTCAATGCTTTCAGGTACTTCAATTTCCATTGGAGATATTAAATTAGCTCCAAGAAAAGATGAATTTATTAAACAAGGTGAAGAACACACTGCTAAACTTAATAAATACTTTAGAATGGGAATGTTAACCGATGATGAAAGATATATTTTAACCATTGAAAAATGAACCAAAATTAAAGATGAAATTCAAAAAGACTTAAATACAGTAACTTTACAAGAACCAAATAACCCTATTTTTATGATGATGAAATCAGGAGCAAGGGGAAATATTTCTAACTTCGTTCAATTAGCTGGAATGCGTGGATTGATGGCTAATAACGTTAAAACATTAAAAGCCGATGCTGAAAATGAGCGTGTGGTACGTTCTACTGTTGAAGTTCCAGTTAAAAGTTCTTTCCTTGAAGGATTAACTTCTTATGAATTTTATTCTTCAACTCACGGTGCTAGAAAAGGGGGAACCGATACTGCTCTTAACACAGCTAAATCAGGTTACTTAACTCGTCGTTTAGTTGATGTTGCACAAAATATTGTAGTAACTCAAAAAGATTGTGGTTCAGACTTTGGGTTTTTAGTAAAAGAAATCATCGATACTAAAACCAATTCTACAATTGTTTCTTTATACGAAAGAATTGAAGGAAGATATACTAATTCACCTGTAATTCACCCAGAAACAGGCGAAATCATAATCGAAGATAATAAATTTATTACTCCTGAAATTGCACAAAAAATTATTGATGCTAACATAAAAGAAGTAGATATCCGTTCTATTTTAAGTTGTCACACTAGAAATGGTGTATGTAAAAAATGTTACGGAAAAGATCTTGCAACCAATAGAATTGTTGCAATCGGAGAAGCTGTAGGGATTATTGCTGCTCAATCAATCGGTGAACCTGGTACACAGTTAACAATGCGTACATTCCATACAGGAGGGGTTGCTGGGGTTGAAGATATTACAGGAGGTTTTGCTAGATTGATTGAATTAATCGATGCTTTTGAACGTCCATGAGGAAAACCAGCACAAATTTCTCCAGTTAAAGGTTATGTAAAATCTATTGATCAATTAATGGATAAAGAAAGAAATCAAACAGATGATAAGTTAGTAAAAGTTGCTTATATAAATAAAGATGGTGAAGAATTAGAAAAAGTATTCCATGTCCCTGTAAATAGAAAATTAAGAGTACAAGTTGGTGATTCTATTACTCCAGGACAAAAAATTACAGAAGGTCCTATTATTTTAAAAGAGTTACTAAACTACACTGATGCTCGTAAAGTACAAAATTATTTATTAAAAGAAGTACAAAGACTATATAGAATGCAAGGAATTTCCATTAGTGATAAATATATAGAAATTATTATTCGTCAAATGCTTTCTAAAATTTTAATTACTGATGCAGGAGATTCAAACTTATTTGTTGGATCTTTAGTTGATATTTTTGAATATCAAGAAGTTAATGGAGAATTACTATCTCAAGGAAAAAAACCTGCATTTGGTCAAATTGTAATTAAAGGAGCAAAACAAACTCCACTATTATCTGATTCATTCTTAGCTGCCGCTTCATATCAAGAAACTTCAAAAATTTTAGTTCACGCTTCAATTTCTTCACAAATTGATAAATTAGAAGGATTAAAAGAAAATATTATTGTAGGACATAAAATTCCAGCAGGAACAAACTCTAAATATGAAGCAAAATCTAAATATGATATTCAAGACCCAATTAATTACTTTAAAGACTAAAATTACAATAAAATAACATTTTGTTTAATTACAAAATGTTTTTTATTTAATTCAGTTCAAATGAAATGGGCGTATAATACTACTTTTTGCAAAAAAGTCAAATAATTTATCTAGAAATAGCAAAAAATTGTAAAAAACAAGAATTTTATTATAAGAAATAGGGTTTTGTTATCAATTTCTTCCAACAGACCTATAATAATTCAAATAGATTTTTAGATCTATTTTAAAAAACTTTAAATATAAAGGAGAAATTATGAAAAAAAGATTTAAATCAGTTTTATTATTAGGTTTACCAACACTAACAACTGTTTTTGCAGTTGTTTCATGTTCTAATCCTGCTAAAACTACTAACGAAACTAATCAATCATTAGATTATACAACCTATGGAATTGCTAAAGCAAACCAAGTAAAAGAAAGAGTATTAGAATTTCCTGCTGCAAGAGGAGAAAATAGAATGGATGAAAACGGAGTTTTCTCATTCCACTTACATAACACACCAGTACAAGGAGTTTCAGGTGAGTGAACAGCTTTTGCAACAGAAGTAAAATCATTAACTGATAACACTCTTGTAAAAGACACAAAAGGAAAACCAGTAGTTAAAAAAGCTATGGCGATGGCAAAAGAAGTAGATGCTTCCAAAGATTTTCCATTAGTATTTTCATGAACTGGTGACAATAAACTTACAGAAGGAAAATTCTATACATTCATTTTTTGAAAAAATGACGGCACAGAAAAAATAACTTTCAAAAATGATTTTATTAAAGACAATAAAGACATTTTCCCTGCAACTTCCATTAAAACAATTACTAATTTATCAATTGACTTTACTGTACCAGAATATGGAGTAACTAAACTTACAACAGGAACTGTAAAAGAAAGACAATTAGAATTTCCAGCAGTTAGAAGTGAAAACGTATTAGATGCAAATGGTATATTTACTTTTAAATTACATAACACACCAGTACAAGGTGTTAAAGGAGAATGATTAGCATTTGCAACAGAAGTAACTTCATTACATGACAATACTTTAGTAAAAGATGCTAATGGAAAACCAATAGTTAAAAAAGCTATGGCTATGGCAAAAGCTAATGCAGACGTAGTTAATGAAAATGCTTTAGAATTTTCATGAACTGGAGACAATAAACTAACAGAAGGAAAATTCTATACATTTATTTTCTTTGCGAAAGATGGGACTGAAAGAATAGTATTTAAACCAGAATTTGTAGTTGAAAGCAAAGATACATTTGAAGCAATAAAAGGAACCTCTACAAGAAAATCAAATTCAACAGAAACAATGCATTCAATGGATAAATCAAATATGATGATGAAAGATTCTAGCGATAAATCAACATCAAAACAAAATCCTAATACTTCAAATGATATGATGCATTCTGATTCTAATAGTATGGAAAAAAATAAAACAACATCAGATAATTCAATGATGAGTGGTGACCAACACCAAGATTCAACAAATGCACCACAACCAATGAAAAATTCATAATATTTATTATCTAAATTTTATGAATTAATTCATTTTTTTGTTTTAAAATAAGAGTTTTTATGCACTTTTTTACTTTTTTTCTTGAAAAATGTAAAAATAGTATTATAATTAATATGTAATAACCAAAAAGTTATTACAATATAGTAAATGCACATTATTAAAAAAACAAATCTAGAATACCCTTTTTAGGGTATTTTTTTAGCCCTATACATATAAAAAAGGAGAAAAATGAAAAAAAGTTTAAAATTATTATCTAATTTTAGCAACTTTAGAGCAATATTTATAATCAGTAATAGAAAAAACAAAATTAAAATATATAATTTAGGTTAATATGGAACTATATGTTTTAATCCCTTTAGTTATTATCTTTTTTGTTGTTACTTTTTCAATATTGTTATTTGTATATCCTATTTTAATAAGAAAATATTGTGCTAAAATTAGAAAATTAATACAAGATAATTATTTTTCTCTTAAAACTTTAGTTACAAATAAAGAAAAAATAGAAAAAAATATTTACTTTAAATTTAATCGTTATAATACACGGTCATATATTGGATTACTTCCCCTTTGGTATTTTTTGTTTTTGATTATTTTTTCTGCAATTTTAAAGGTTTTAGAAGTTGAAGATAGTTTTTACTTTTCATTTACTTGAGAAGTTATATGAATATCATTTATAGTTATTTTTTCATTAACTTTGATTTTAGAAATTTTGATATTTATTTTTATTTATAGTTTAATACAATATACAAGAAGAATCGTTATCTTCAATGAAATAATTTTTACTAAAAAGAAAATTTTTAGAAAAGAATTCATTTTTATTGATGAATATGAAAAATTACCACAGAAAAAGCAAAATCCAAATTATTTAATATTTTTTAAAATGGATTTAAAAACAGAAAATTTTTATAGAGATTTCATCAAACATTTATCTAAACCAAAAACTATAAATGATTTTAAAGAAATTTTTAGTCAAATTGAAATTCAGTATAAATCAAGAAATGACAATTTTTATTTACCATTTATTGATGAAATTATTTATGATATACATTTTAAAAAAGATTTTCCAAATGTAAAAAAATTTCTAAAATGAGCTTCAAAACTAAAATAATTAAATATCTTGGATTTTCCCTAAGATATTTTTTATTTATGTGATAGAATAATTATGTATGGGGGTGTACTGGCTTCGACATATATAAGTAATATTAAAACTCAGTAGTGTAGTAGACTATAATTACTTCTAGGCTTTTCTAAATGGAAAAGAAAATAAAAAATCAGAAGTATCATTTAACATGTTAGCTTCTGCAAATTCAAATCTAATTTTTGCTTAATTAAAAATTAGTTAAAAAATAAGATTTTCCTTTGATTTTATTTTTTAAGTTTTTTTAAAGGATATTTAGATAGATTTAACTAAAATCTAAAGAAATTTATAGTTAAATAAATTAGATTCTTTTTGTTAGTTTTAGACTAATTTATTATAAAAACTAAATAAACTGTAAACTTTTAATAAAGCTTATGTGTGGACCCGGGTTCAACTCCCGGCATCTCCACCATTTTTTATTTTTTTATTTCAAGCATTTTTTCATATTTAATGCTTGTATCATAATAAAAAGCATTGTTGTCTTCAGGATTATTACTATCACTAACTCTATAATAAATTGTATTTGTTTTTGAATCATAACTTAAAAAGTGATAGTATTGTTTTTTGTAACCACAAGATAGACTGTTTTCTTCATCGTAATGAGATTTTCAACTGAAAATTTCATTAAAAGTTTTTTTAATTTCTAATTCATTCATAACAAATTCATTATAACACTTAAAAAATAAAAAAAACTAAAAAATGAGTTTTCAAAAGAAAAAAATCCATTTTTTTGAACTTTTTTAATTTAAAGTATAAAAAAATAGGACTAAATCTAAAGTGGGACAATTTATTGGGACACATTTTACCAGTGATATCACTGGTAAAATTTTTTTACTTTGAAATTCAAGAATTTCAAATTTCATTTGGGGTTTTTCAATTTAAAATTGATTGTGGTCTTTCTTCATTATATCAATTTATATAATTATTAATCATTTCTTTTAAATTATTAAAAGTTAAATTTTTAATTTTAATGTGTGATAAACATTCGCTCTTTATATTAGAAAAGAAATATTCAATTTCTCTATTATCTAATGAATTACCAACTCTTGACATTGAAATTATTCCATTATTTTTTTCAATAATTTCTACAAATTTATTAGAAGAATAAACGCTTCCATGATCAGTATGCATAATTCATTTTTCATTAAAACTTAAATCTTTATTATGTTCTATAACCAAATTTAAATCATTATTTCTTGATAAATTTCAAGAAACAATCTTTTTAGTTTTGTGATGAATTGTTGCTGAAAAATATACATGATTAGAATCAAATACATCTTTAGGAGAGATTATATAAGAAACATCTGTTGCAAAAATATTGTTGTTTTTTCCTTGAAAATCTCTATTAATTATGTTTTCAAATTTTACTGAAGTATTTTTATCTTCTCTTCTTTTGGATTTTTTTCTAACTATGCAAAATAAATTTAATTTATTCATAATTCTGCCCATTTTCCTGTAATTTATCTTTATTTTATGTTTTTTTTCGATAAAAACTTCAAGTCTTTTTCTTCCATACAAACAGTTATTTTCAGTAAAACCTTCATAAATCAATTTTTCTTCTTGATTCAATTCTTTTGCTTCAACATTTTTATTCTTGTTTCTGTAAAAAGTTGATTTAGAAATTTTCATAGTGAAGAGAAATTTTCTAAAATTTCTTGCTTCTTTTTCTTCTTTTTTTTGCTCTTCTTCATGTTCTTTTACAACACGATTAAAAATCTCATCAAAAACTTCTTTAGGTAAAACATCTTGATAAATTTTTATGGATTTAATTAAAATTTCTCTTGGGATACTATCCCAAATTTTTTTCTCTTCTTCTGGTGTTAAGATTTTTCTTTTTCTTCCAACGCCTTTATTTTTCTTAGGTGATTTTCCTGTTTGAGATTCTAAATTCATACCTAAATTATAAAGTTTAACTTTTTCTTTAAAAAACATTTTTTTAAAATTAGTTGGTTCTGTTTTTCTAAAATGAAAATATTGGGTTCAAAATAAATCTAAATTTCTCATTTTCTCACAATTAGCTAAATATTTTTTAATTCAATATTTTCATTCTTCTGGTTTTAATTGTTTTGACATTTTTCTCCTTAAATAAAAACATAAATTTGGTGTCCCAAATTTATGTCCCTGTTTAATCCTATTTATATTTATGAATTTTATATAGTTTTTACTAATTTTTCTTTAGATAGATCAATCCCATCTGTTTTATTTCTTTGAATATGATAAATTTCAATAGGAACATTACTATTAGTATGAATTCCTTTTTTTTGCTCTCTTATAAAATGAACAATATCTTTTTCAATATCTTCTAAAGAATGTCCTTGAGCAATTACTTCTTTTGTAGATTTTAAAATGGCTTTATATTGATACATATTTACCTCTTTCTTTAATATCTATACAATAAAATTATAAAACTTTTTACAGCATTTTTTAAAAATAAAATTAAAAATAACTATATAAATATAAAAAATTAGATTTTTTTAATTTTTATATAAAAAACCATAATAAAAATCAAAAAATTTATTATAATTTAATATAAATTATTACATATATATTTAATTCAATAAAATAAGGAGATAAAATGGCTGGACATTCAAAATGAGCTAATATTAAGCATAGAAAAGGTGCTCAAGATGCAATAAGAGGAAAAATTTTTGCTAAATTTTCAAAAGAAATAATGGTTGCTGCAGCTAAAGGTGGTGGAGATATAGACACAAATCCAGCTTTAAGATTAGTAGTTTCTAAAGCAAGAGCAAAATCAATGCCTAAAGCTAATATTGAAAAGGCAATTGCAAAAGCAACAGGTGCTTCAAAAGAAGGCATTGATTTTAAAGAAGTTATTTATTCAGGAACTTTAGCAGGTGGTGTAACATTTTTGGTTATTTGTTTAACAGATAATATGAACCGTATTACAGCAAATATTCAAGCACTATTTAAAAAAGCAGGAGGGCAAGTTGGAAAACAAGGTTCTATCCCTTATGTTTTTGATCAAAAAGGTGTTTTAGAAATTGAAAAAAATCTTGCAAATGAAGAAGAATTGATGTTATTTTCTTTAGAAAATGGAGCAGAAGACTTTAAATCAGAAAATGAATATTATGAAATTTATTGTGAACCATCAAAATTTTTAAGTTTAAAAACAGCATTGGATAAACAATACAATTTTGAATATAAAACTGCAGAAGTAACTTATATCCCAAATCAAGAGGTTCAATTAGATGAAGAAAAAACAAAAAAATTATTAGAACATATTGAAAAATTTGAAGACGATGATGACATCCAAGAAGTATTTCATAATATGGATTTATCTGTTCTTTCTGAAGAAGAGTAAAAAATGAAATCAATATCTAGTAAAAAATCAAGAAAGCAATATAGAATTGAGTTAATTTCTGTAATTTATTCTTATGAGTTACAAGATCTTGTAATTGAAAGTAATCGAATTTTTGAGAGTAAAGATTTAAATAAGCAACAAATACAAACATTAGAATTAATAGAAAAACAGTATTTTTTCCATAAAAAAATTATTAGTTCATTTTTTAAAGAAAATGTATTATGAAATAATGTAAAACCTTTAATTAGAGCAATTTTATTGATGGGTGCTTTTGAATTAATGTATTTGGATAAAAGAATAGTAATTAATGAATTCGTAGAAATAACAAAGGATTTTACTTTAGAAGAAGATACAGATTATAAATTTGTGAATGCTATTTTAGATAAAGTAAGTAAAGAATATGAAAAACAATTTAAAATTGAAAAAAATTAATTCTTTAATTAAAAAAAATAATTATGAAAAAGAATATAAATACATTTTTAGTAATAAAAAAATGTATTTTTTAATTACAAAGTTAGCTTTAATATTTAATTTAAAAATTGATATAAAAGAGATTTATGAACAAGAAATTTCATTGATTAAAAAGTTTAATTCAGAATCTTTTATATGGATATCACAACAAATACTTAATACAGATGAAGTTTTAAGTAAAA
Organism: Mycoplasma sp. 480; assembly: GCF_051353065.1. Classification (NCBI taxonomy): domain Bacteria; kingdom Bacillati; phylum Mycoplasmatota; class Mollicutes; order Mycoplasmatales; family Mycoplasmataceae; genus Mycoplasma; species Mycoplasma sp. 480. The sequence goes on from NZ_CP195722.1 coordinate 401,583, forward strand.
TAGATAATAAAAAAATTTCTACTTATTTGTCTAATTTCCTTTATTTTCGCGTAAAAATGAATCATAATAATATTTTTGAGTTTGAAAAAGAAAGTAGAAAAAAATTTAATTTTTTTGCAAATGAATTAATGGAGTCGACTTGCAATTTTAACTATTATATAACTAAAATTTTAGAGGTAGCAAAATAAAAATGTCTAAATTAACTCTTTTACAACTTTTAGAACAAAAAAATCTTAAAAACGCTGAAACTCTTATTAGGATGGGTAAAGTCAAAGTTAATGGTGAAATTATTTTTATTCCAAGTACTAAAATTTCTTTTGAAAAAGATAAAGTAGAAGTTTTTGAAGAAAAAAAAGAATGAGTTTCTAGAGGGGCTTATAAATTGCTAGAAGCTATTAAACTTTTTAATTTAAATTTTCAAGATAAAACAGTTTTAGATATTGGTTCTTCAACTGGTGGATTTACAGAAGTTAGTTTAAAACATGGTGCAAAAAAAGTTTATTCATTGGATTCTGGAACAAACCAACTTGACTACTCATTAAGAACGAATACAAAGGTAATTCCTTTAGAAAAGACAAATTTAAAGTCAATTTCATTTGAACTTTTTAAAGAAAAAATGGATATCATAGTTTGTGATGTTTCTTTTATAAGTTTAAAAGAAGTGTTTAAGGTAATAAAAGAAATCGTGACATTAAATACAGATATTATGTTATTGATAAAACCACAATTTGAAGCAAGTAGTAAATATGTGGAAAAAGGTGGTTATGTTGACGAAAAGTATCATCAATTTTTAATAAATAGAGTTGTTGAATACGGAAAAGATAATGGTTTTGAACTTATAAAAATTTTCAAATCGCCAATTTTAGGCAATAAATCTAAAAATATAGAATATATAACTTTATTTAAAAGGAGTCAATATGAATAACTACAAAAAATTATTTCCTATGTTATCAAAAATAACATATTTTGATAATGCAGCTTTAGCTCAAAAACCTTTATCAGTAATAGAAGCGGGTGTAGATTTTTATTCAAATTACTCAATAAGTACTAGAACATCAGATTCAAAAATAGGAATCCAGGTTTTAAAAAAAGTGGAAACTGTTAGAAAAAAAATTGCCAAACTTATAGATGCTAAAAAAGATGAAATTATTTTTACATCAGGAACAACTGAATCGATTAATGTATTTGCATTAATGTCTAAACAACTTTTAAAAGCAAATGATGAAATCCTTTTATCATTTTATAATCATTCTTCTAATATAGTTCCTTGAATCGAAATAGCTAAAGAGTTAAATTTAAAAGTAAAATATTCAAAAAACCTTTTAGAAGATATTAATAAAAATACTAAAATTATTTGCTATTCTCAAGTTACAAATAACATAAACCAAAATTTTAATTCTACTGAAATTTATAAAAAAGCAAAAGAAGTAAAAGCAATAGTGTTCAATGATGCTGCTCAAGCAATTGCTCATGACAAAGTTTCTTTTAAAAATTCAGATATAGTAGTTTTTAGTGCAAATAAAATGTATGGACCTACAGGTTTAGGAGTTTTAGCAATAAAAAGTAAAATTTTAAATAAAATTAACCCTGTTATTTTTGGTGGTGGAGCAGTTGAAAAAATAGATAAATCTAATAATTGAACTCGAAAAAGCGGAATTAGTGCTTTTGAACCAGGAACTATGAATTTAGCGGCAATTTGACAATTAGATAAAGCAATTGATTTAATTAACGAAGTTTCAATTGAAAAAATTCATAATTTAAATTTAGAAGTAGCTAATTATTTATATGACCAATTATCAACAATTGAAGGTATAAATATATCATCTAAAAGGGGTGATTTTATAACTTTATTTAACATAAAACAATATGCACCACAAGATATAGCTTCTTATTTAGGTCATAAAGATATATATGTTAGAAGCGGAAATTTTTGTTCAAAACTTCTTTCTGAAGTAGAAAATGAAAATAATTATGTAAGAATTTCTGTAGCTTTTTATAATGATAAAACAGATGTAGATAAATTAGTACAAGCACTAAAAGAAGGAGGAGACTTTTTAAGTTTTATATAAAATGGACGCAAATCAAAAAAGAAAATTAATAATGGATCATTACTCTAATGCAAAAAATAAAGTTGCAGAATTACCAAACTGAAATAATAATTATTTACATAGTTCTAATTGTGTTGATGAAATTTGATTAGCACTTAATTTACAAGAAAATACAGTAATAGATGCTAAATTTAAAGGTATAGGCTGTGCAGTTTTTTTATCTTCAGCAGATATTTTTCTTGACATTATAAAAAACAAAACAATTATAGAAATTAAAGAAATCATCGAAATTTATAAAAGTTTAATAAATCAAAAGAAAAATGTTGATAATTTAGAAAAAATAGGAAATTTAGTGGCGTTTAATGATGTTAAAACTCACTTAAATAGGCTAGAATGTGCTTCAATGATTTATAAAGTAGTGCTAGATAATATTGAATCATGAGTAAATAAAGGAAAATAAACAAAAGAAAGAAACTTAATTTAACTTCTTTCTTTTTATATTGAAAAAATTTGGTAAAATTTAATATATAAAATTTAAAAAATAAAAAAGCACTATAATGAATTCATTTGGGTGTGCTTGAGAAAAGTGCCAAATGTTCGAAATTATAGGAAGAATAACAAATAAAAAGAGGAAAAAATGTCAGAAAAAAAAGAAATGCATCACAATGCAAAAGAAACACATTCTCAATCAAATGAAAGAGAAATTGTTTCAAAACAAAAATTATTAGAAGCTGGAACTTATTTTGGTCACAAAGCTTCACAATGAAATCCTAAAATGAAACCATACATTCATACAAAAAAATTAGGAACACATATTATTGATATCTTAAAAACTCAAAGAGCTTTAGAATTTGCTTACAAATTAGTTTATAAAGCAGCACAAAAAGGAGCTTCATTTATTTTTGTTGGAACAAAAAGACAAGCTAAAAAAGCAGTTGAAGAGCAAGCTTTAAGAACAAATTCAATTTATGTTTCTGAAAGATGATTAGGTGGAACTATTACAAATAATAGAACTATTTTTTCAAGAGTTAGACAAATGGAAGACTTAGAAAAATTAGCAGAAACTAACTTTGAAGGTTACACTAAAAAAGAAGGAGTTTTAAAAACTAAAGAACTTCAAAAATTACACAAAAATCTTCAAGGGATTAGGGAGATGAAAAGACTTCCAGATGTAATGATTATTGCTGATCCTAAAAATGATTTAATTGCTATTAAAGAAGCAAAAAGAAAAGGAATTAAAGTTATTGGTATTTTAGATACAGACGCAGATCCAGAATGAGTAGATTTTGGAATTCCTGCAAACGACGATTCTGTAAAATCAATTACATTAATTTTAACAATTTTAGCAGATGCTATTGTTGCTGCTAAAAATGGAAAACAATTATTTGCATATCAAGAAGATGAAAAAGTTATTTTACCTGAAGATCCAGAAAAAGAAAAAAGAGAATTTCAAAGAAGAAATAACTTCAAAGAAAATGCAAATAAAGTAGAAAAAGTTGAAAAGGAGTAAATAATGGAAAAAGTTAATACAATGGCTCTTATAAAAGAGTTAAGAGAAAGAACAGATGCTCCTATGGTGGATTGTAAAAAAGCTTTAGAAGCTTCAAGTTGAAGTGTTGAAAAAGCAATTTTATGATTACAAGAAAACGGAAAAGCTAAAGCAGCTAAAAAAGCAGGAAGAATTGCTGCAGAAGGTTTAGTATCAGTAGCAACAAATGGAAAAGCTGCTGTAGTTTTTGAAGTAAATTCAGAAACAGACTTTGTTGCACAAAATAAGCAATTTATTGATTTAGTTAATAAAATAGGTCAAGTGCTTTTAAAAGGGGATTTTTCTTCTAATGAAGAAGCAACTCATTTAAAAGATGAAAACGGAAAAACAATTGAAGAGTTATGTGTTGATGCAACTGCAACAATTGGTGAAAAAATTGCTTTTAGAAGAGCTAAAAAATTATCTGCATCTGAATCACAAAGAATTGGTTCATACATTCATACAAACGGAAGAGTTGCATCATTAGTTTTAATTAACGGAGAAAATGAAGAAGCTGCTAAAAATGTTTCAATGCACGTTGCTGCTATGAATCCAGAGTATGCTCTTGTTTCACAAGTTCCAAGTTCTGAAGTTGATAAATTAACTAAAGAATTTACTTTAGAAATTGAAAATGATCCAAAAAATTCTAAAAAACCAGAGAACATTAAACAAATGATGATTAATGGTAAAGTTGAAAAAGAACTTGCTAAAATTGTTTTAGAATTACAAGAATTTGTAATGGACAGCAGTTTTAAAGTTAAATCATATTTAGATTCTAAAAAATCTTCTTTACTAGAAATAGTTCGTTTTGAAGTTGGGGAAGGTATTGAAAAACAAGAAACTGATTTTGCTGCTGAAGTAGCTGCACAAGTAGCTGAAGCAGCAAAAAAATAATATTTTAAAAAATTAGGACAAAAATATTTCCTAATTTTTTATTAATAAATTTAAAAAAAGGATTTTATAAATAAAATGGAAATTGACAAAAGAATAAAAAAAGTGTTATACACAAGAGAACATCTTGAAAAAACAATAAAGGAATTAGCTAACTGAGTTAATGAAACATATAAAGAGTCCAAGGATTTAGTTATTATAGGTTTACTAAAAGGTTCATTACCTTTTCTTGCTCAATTAATTAAAGATATAAAAGTTGATCATATTATTGATTTTATGACTTTATCTTCATATGCAGGTGGGCAACAATCAACTGGATCTGTAAAAATAATTATGGATTTAGCTCATGATATTGTTGGGAAAGATGTTCTAATTACAGAAGATATCATTGATTCAGGGATAACAATTGAAAAAGTTGTGGAATTATTAAAAGCTAAAAAACCAAAAAGTTTAAGAGTTTTAACTTTATTGAATAAACCAAGCGGAAGACAAACAAATTATAATCCAGATAAATTTGGTATTGAAGTTCCTAATGAATTTTTAGTTGGTTTTGGGTTGGATGTAAAGGAAAAAATGAGAAATTTACCATATATTGGAGTTTTTGATGAAAAAAGTTTTGATGATATGTAAATATTCTTATATAATTAAATAATATGAAAAAAATAGTAATTGTTGAGTCACCAAATAAAATTAAAACAATTCAAAAATATTTAGGAACCGATTATCAAGTTATGGCTTGTAATGGGCATATTTTTGAAATGAAAACAAGCGGTATTTACGGTTTAGGGATCGATTTTGAAAATTGAGAACCCATTTATAAAGAAGATATAAAGAAAAAAACTATTATTAAAGAATTGAAAAAAGCTGCAAAAGAATCTGATGAAGTTTTAATCGCAACTGACCCGGATCGTGAAGGAGAAGCGATTGGATATAATTTAGTTGAAGCATTGAATATTGAAAATAAATATCAAAGAATTAAATATAATGAAATCACAGAAGAAGCTATAAAAAACGCTATTAATAAACCTTTAATGATTGATCAAAATTTAATTAATTCACAAAAATCAAGAAGAATGCTCGATAGAATAATTGGTTTTAGATTATCCAACTTATTAACAAGAAAAATTCAAAATGCAAGAACAAACCCTTCAGCAGGAAGAGTTCAATCCATTGCACTTAAATTAGTTGTAGATCGTGAAGAAGAAATCAAAAAATTTATTCCAACTAAATACCACACAATAAAAGCAACATCAGATAATAATTTAGAGTTTAGTTTCTTTTATAAGGACAAGAAAGAATTTGAAAATTCTGAATGAATTAGTAATTTTAACATTAATAAAATAATGTCAGAATTAAAAGGTGATTTAGTTGTTAAAAATATAAAAATAACAAGAAAAGCAGATGCTAAAATTACACCTTTAAAACAATCTACTTTGTTTAAAAAAGCAGGTATGTCTTCTAAGTTAGTAACAAAAGTTTTACAAGAACTTTATGAAGGTATTGATGAAAGTGGTGGATTAATTTCTTATCCAAGAACAGATTCAACTAGATTAAGTCAAACATTTATAAATAACGCTAAAAGTTATGTAGAGAAAAAATACGGAAAAAACTATGTTTCTAATACTGTAAAAGGGATTTCTGGAGATCAAGATGCCCACGAAGCCATTAGACCTACAGATTGAACATTAACACCTGATATGGCTAAAGTTAAATTTAATTTAAATGATTCACAATATAAAATTTATAATTTAATTTATAACATTTCTTTACAAGCTGTTATGGAAACACCTATTAGAGAAATCGTTCGTTATGAATTCGAAAATAACGGACACTGATTTAAATTAAGTTCTTCCAAAGTAGTTTTTGATGGATATTTTTCTTTAATAGGTCGTGATAAAGATGATTTTATCCCTGATTTTAAGAAAGGTGAAATTGTAAAAGTTAACGAATACATTCCTTCTGAAAATCAAACAAACCCACCAAGCAGATATAATGAAGGTTCTTTAATTGAAGCTATGGATGAAATTAAAGTAGGAAGACCATCCACCTTTTCATCAACAGTTTCTGTTTTAAAAGATAGATTTTATGTTGAATCTAAAAATAATGCATTAATACCTACGGATTTTGGTTATGCTGCTTTAGAAGTTTTAAAAGATTCAGTTCCTAAAATTATTCAAGAAAAATACACTTCTTCTATTGAAGAAGAATTAAATGAAATTGCAGAAGGTAAAGAAGATTACAAATCTTTTATGAATACTTTCTGAAATGATTTTCAAGAAAAAATGGCTGATTCAGAACAAAATAATAAAAAAGTGCAAATTCCACTGGAATATACAGGGGAAAATTGTCCTGAGAATGAAGCACCTTTAATTTATCGTTATAATAAGAAAAACGGTCAAAGATTTATTGGATGTTCTTCATTTCCTGAATGTAAATTTATGAAACCTGATCCAGACGCTAAAAAGGTTTTTAGACGTAAAAAATAAACAAAAACACAGAATTTTTCTGTGTTTTATATTTTTGTTTTTTGAAATTTATATTTATGTTTAGTAATTTGACTAAATAAACTCTTATAAAATGCTTCGTTTATTATAACTCCAAAATATAACAAGTATGAAATATATAAACAAAATGTAGAAAGATATAAAAAAGTAGCTAATGTTCCAAACTTATCATAATTAATAAATTTTGCTGATGCTAGAAAACCAAAAATAATTGAAAATAAAGTTGAAGATAATGCACTAATAAAAGTTCCTGGCAAAATTTGTTTAAAGCTAATTTTAAATACAGGGCTTATTTTTAAAGTAATTAATCATGTAATATAAAAAAACATAAATAAAAATATAATTGAAATTAAATAAAAAGACAAATCATATAATCAAATTTCTTCAATTTTACTTTTTAATGAAATAAAAATTAAAGAAGAAACACTTAAAAATAAAGATAAAATTGTTGAAATTATTATTACAATTAATATTCCTTTTAAACGATTTAAAAAGATATTTCCCGTATTTTTGTGATTATAAATAACAGATTGACTAGATATAAATTTTGCATAACCTGATGACGCAATTCAAAGCGATGAAATTAATAATAAAATAAAAGTAGTTGTTTCTCAAGTTGTGCTTGAAAAAATATTAAGTGTTTTTGGAATTGAATTATTAATTCCTGGAATATAACGATTTAAAATTTGTTCTAATAAAAAATCTTTGAGATTTTCTAAATTATTTGAAAATCAACCAAAATTAATAGAAGAAATAATTGAAAAACTAATAATAAGAATAGGTATAAAGGAAACAAAAAGATAAAAAGCAAATCCAGGTGGTAAAAAAGCAAATTCCACAGAAGCTAACTTATTAATACTTCTAGACACTAGAGTTTTAACTTCATCTTTTCTAGTTTTTCAAGTTTTAGGTCTTATAGATATTTTTAATATTATTAAAATAAAGAAATTTAAAAGTCTTTTTATCAAAAATTTATTTTTCTTTTTTATTAATTTGTCTTTAAATCAATTATTGTTTTTCATTGCTAAATTATACTATTTAGTCTTATAAATTTATGAAAAATTGCTCTTTTTTCCTAAATTAGTTTTTTTTATTATTTTTTATTAAAAAAAAGAAAATTTAAATGGAGGGAAAAATGAATAATATATTAATTTATTTTGCAATAAAATACTCAGGAAATTTTATGGAAATTTATAATGCTTTAAAAACATTAGAAAAAGTACCAGAAGAAGAACTGGAAAAAATAGATGATTTGGTCAAAAGTAAAGAAATAAAAGCAATTACTATAATGGATGAAGAATATCCTGAATCTTTTAAAATATTAACAAATCCACCTTTTGTTATATTTTATGAAGGAAATATAGAACTTTTAAAAAGAGAATGAAAAATGACTTTAACAGGTGATTTTCATAATGAAAAAATAGATGAATTTCTTAATCAATCATTACCAGAGGTTATAAAAAGACATACATTAGTAACTTGTTATTATAAAAACTTAGACATGAAAATCAATGATTTTTATAAACTAAAACAAGGTGAAACTATTTATATTTCAGCAAATGGGTTAAATAATCCTTATTTTGCCAACAAAGTGGATTTGGATGAAAAGACTTTAATTATTTCTGAATATCCAAATAATGTCAATATTTCAAAAAATAAATTGAGAAACAGAAATAGACTGGTTGCAGCATTGAGTGATGCACTTATAATTTATTCTTCAAAAACTAAAAGTGGAATAATGAATTTGGTTAGCAATTTTCTTAATGTCGGAAAAGAAGTTTACTGTTTTCCTGGTGACTTTAGCGAAGAAGATGGAAACTCTAGTTTAATAAAACAAGGGGCTAATTTAATAACTTCTGTAAAGGATGTCTATGAATTTAAGGAGAAAGAATGTTAAAGTTATTTGCTAGCGATAGTGGTGAAGTAATAATTAACGAAATTGCTGAAAAAACAAGTTCAATTGGTTATATTGTTTTATCTGCATTTGCAGGACTTGTAGGTTTTTTATTGATGATTGCAGCGATTTATACTGGTATAAAAATCGTTTATTCTATTGGTGAAAAAAGAAAAGCTAATATTGTACATTTTTTTATAATTTTAGTTATTTTTGTAGTTATAATCATAATTTTCGCTATTGGTGTAAATTTTGCAGTTGATATAAGTAAAAAAGCAGCTTCTGGAATATCATAATGCTAGATATAGTTGATAGAATTTTTTATTCTATTTTTTCATTTTTTTGGTTTGTTTTCATAACAATACCTTTTAAATTTTTATCTGTAATTACACAAGTTTTTAATTTTTTAAGCACGCCTTTAATTAATCTTTTATTTTTTGGCAAAGCTGCAGAGCAATTAAAGTATAGTGAGATTAAAATACCTATTGTTTTTAGTGCTTTTTTGATAATTAACAGCATTGTATTTATAGGAATTTTTATATCTGTTATTATTAAATTGTCATTCTCAAAGAAAAACGATAAAAATGTGAAAATTCTTAATCTTTTTAAGAATATAATACCTTCAATTTTATTAGTTTTTCTTATTCCACTTTTAAGTTTTATTGTTATTAATATATTTAATAGTATATTTAATATTTTGATTATAAGTTTTAATAGTAAAACTAATATAGCTAACAATATATTTTTAGCACTAAAACCAGAAGATATACAGGAAAGCATTTGAACAAAATTGACAAATAATAATTCTTATTCAGTTATTGATTTTGAAACTTATAAAAATCTTTCTGTTTCATCTTCACAATTGCTATTTTTTCCTGCAATAGTAGGTATTTCGTTAATAATTATTTTTATAAAAAGTGGTATAAATTTAGCTAATAAAACATTTCAATATTTCTTTTTATTTTTAATTTCTCCGTTTATCTTTTCAACAATTTTAATGGATGAAGGTAAGAAATTTTTATATTGAAAAAGAAGTTTCTTTTCAAAACTTATTTCTATTTTTGTTTATTTAGTGATTCTGAATATTTTTTCTTTTTATGCTATTTCTATAAATTCATGAATAACTGAAGTTAATAGTTTAAATTATTTTAGCAAAATGTTTATTTTAACTATTTTGTTAATAGGAGGTGCTATTTCTTGTAATAAGTTTTTAAAATATATTTCAATTTTAACAAATCAAGAATATAAAATAAAAGAAAATATAAAGGAAACTAATAGTGTTTTAAAAGAAATCAAAAATTTTATAAAAAATAAAGAAATAATTAAAAGTCAAAATGCAAATCTTAAAAATAATAAAACAGAGTTAACTAAATTTATTTCCATTGAAGAACTAAATTCAAAAAAAATATCTCTACAATTAGATGATATACATTTGAATAAAACATATAACGATATAACCACTAATTTGAAAGGAAAAAATGCTTCAACCTAAAAGTATCAAAAAAAATAAAATATTGATAGCAAGAAATTTTTATTTATCTGATTTAATATTTCTTTTTTCTGAAATTATAATTTCTTTTTTTATAGGTTGATATTCTGTTCCAGATATTTTAAAATATAAAAAAATAATTTCAATTTCTATTATTTTTGTTTTATCATTGCTTTTTGCTTCTTTATTAATTTATATTCCATCACATAATGCAAGAATTTGAGTTATTCTATGAAGAATTATAATGTTTTGGACAGAAAATAAGAATTTTAGTAAAAGTTCTAAAAAAACAAACACAAATTTTTTTGTAAATTTAGATGATATAAATGATGATGGTCAAATTAAACTTAAAAATTTAATAGAAAATAAATATAAGTTTATATCAGTCATAAAATTTGATGGTTTGAATATTTGAACAAGAAACACTGAAGAAAAGAAATATTTTTTAGATCAGTTTGTTAGTTTTTTTAACACAAGAGAAGAAAAAATTTCTTTTTTAAAAGCAAGAAAAAATATAAATTTTTCTATAAATATTGATGAAGAAAAAGATTTTAAATTTGTAAATCAAGAAGTAAATTCATATATTGATAATTGTAAAGAAGATATAAAAAACCTTCAGAATTTTGAATTTGAAGATGAATATTTTCTTATTATATTTTCTTCAAAAAAAGAAAGTATAAATGAAGAATTAAAATATATTAAAGACTTTTTTGATAAACAAGAAATATCTAATAATACACTAAATAAAGAAAATGTTATAAAATTTTTATTTTCTTTTTTTAATCCTTTTGAAAATCTTTTAAATGATTTTTATGAAATTAATAGTAAAGAAAAATTAATTGATTTGTTAAAACCTAAAAAATTAGTTTTTAAGAAAAATCATTTTTCTGTTAACTCTTTTCAAGGTAAAATTAGCACCATTAATGATTTAGCATTAAATTTAAATGTAGGATGAGCTGAAACATTTTTCAATTCTAATAATTCTTGAATTATTTGACATTTATCACCTATAGCTTCCGAAGATTATGAAAAAATAATAAACGCTGCTAATAATAAAGTGCTTACCAGTATGGCATTTAATAAAAAATCTCAATATAGAAGCAAAAAAGAGTTAAAAAATATTGAAGCACTTGATGAATTATCTTATCTTTTAAATGTGGAAAATTATAAGTTATTTAAGACATCAATGCTTTTTTTAAATATTAATAAAAATTTAAGTGAATTAAAAAATGATGTAAATTTAGTTTTAAATAATTCAATAAAAAAGGAGAAATCAATAATGAATAAATTAAATTTTAGACAAATAGATGCATATAAAACCTTTTCTTTTTTAAATAATGATCAATTAAAAGAAAATATAGAAATGGTTTCAAGAAATATTGCTTATGCTTGACCGTTTACATTTGAAAAAAATATTGATAAAAATTCGTTTCTACTTGGAAAAAATAAAAAGCAATCTATAATTTGAGATATTTGAAAAAGAAATTTTAATCATACAAATTCAAATTGTATTTTTTTCGGTACTTCTGGTAGTGGTAAAACTACTACAATAAAAAAGATTATTTTAGATAATTATCTCAAAAATAATAGTTCAGTTATAATAATTGATCCACAAAGAGAATATCAAAATTTTAAAAATATGTTTCCCATTAGTTGACTTGATTTAGGTACAGGAAAAACAACTATAAATCCTTTACAAATGTTTGTTATAGATTATAAAAATATAGAAAGATCTATAACAAATCAAATAGTATTTTTTATAAATTGAATTAAAATATTATATCCAAATTTAACAGAAGAAAAAGAATACATACTTATAAAAGCGTTAAAAGAAATTTATAATAATTTAAATTTAAAAGATGATATAGTGAATTTCCCTATAATTAGTGATTTAATAATTAAAGTTAAGGAAATAAATTTTGATAAAAATTATAAAGAAATATATGAAAAAGAAAGGATAAAATTGCTAGAATGATTAAAAATTAATTTTGAAAATAGTGGAATTTATTCATCTAATTATAATGGTAAAACTAATTTGGATTTAAATTCAGATTTTATTATTATAGATGTAAAGACATTTACAGAAAATTCTACAAAAGAAAATTCCAATGCTTTTTTCTTTATGATTTTAAATTTAATTCAAACAAAAATAAACGATAATTTTTATAAAAATAAAAGAAAAAGTTTAGTTATTTTTGATGAAGTTCATAAATTTTTAGACCACAAAAACTTGCAAACATTAGACTTTATTTTTGATACTGCTAAAACCATAAGAAAATTTAAAGGTTCACTTATTTTATCTACACAAAATCCATCTGACTTTTCATTAAATGAAAATATGAGAAATAAAACTAATGGAATCTTAAAAAATATTCAATATAAATTCTTATTCAATTTACCTGGTGACGATATAAAAATAATTAATTCTTTATTTAATCCTTTTTCAAAAAATGAAAATTTTAATTTAATAAATGAATTTGATACTAACTTCTTATTAAATGCAAGAAAAGGAGAATCTTTACTTGTATCTTCTTTGAAAAAGAAAGTATATTTTAGAGTTTATTATAACGAAATAGAGAAAAATATGCTAATTAATATGGAGAATAATGAAAATTAATAATTTTTTATTAACAACTGTTCCGTTTATACCTTTTATGATGTCATCAATGGAATTGAATGAACAAAACATTAGGGATAATTCAAAAACTAATCATAATTTTAATGAAAGATTTGTAACTGAATTTGAGTTTTCACCTAATTTAAGAGATTTATTAACTTATAGTGAATGAATAAGATCTTTCAATGAAATAAATTCAAATAAAAAACCATTTACTGTTTTTTATGATAGTTATAATTGAAATAGAAAATATGCTCAACATGAATACACAAATAAAAAAGGTGGTTTTGGATTATGAAGTTGAGTAAATTACTTAAATCCCAAATGATATGGAGCTAATATAAATATAGCTTCTGGTTTAGAAGGGTGAACATATCAAAATTTTAATTTTCAAAGAACGGAATTTATAGGATCTAAATTAGCTCCAAATGGTTTAAATCATGATGATGGTTCTTTTGCAATTCACAATTCTTATATTAGATATAATATTTTAAATAATCAACATAAACAGTTATATTTTTACTTTGGATTAGATAAGCAAAATGAAAATTTTCCTGATTTACAATTTTCTACAAGTGGTTCTAATGGTTTGAATATCAGTAAGTATGTTTTTGGCAAGTTAAATGAAAAAGTTGACGAATATAAAGAACGTTTTTCAACAAATAATAAAGAAATAAAAAGTTTTTTTATGGATAATTTAAAAGTAGAATTACAATTTTATTTAACCAATGGACAATTTAATGGCAATAATATAGATAATATTCATGTTAGATTAACAAATTTTAAAGTTAAATTATCTTTTAATTTTCACATTAATTATGATTTATTGAATGTAGACCATTATGAAACTTTAAAAAGTTTAAATATTATAAAAAATAGATTTTTTTCTAATTTTTTAACTAATAATTACTTAGAAATTAATACAGATACAGGTGCATCTAATGGTCTTTATACAGAAAAAAGAAGTAGTTCATTAAAAACAAATATTGAGTATTTAGAAGAAAAAATTAGAAAATTTAAAAGTAGTTATAATGATGTAAAGTTTGCAAACGATATCAATCTTCAATATAGAACAGTTAGAAAATCAAATATAGAAACTATCAATTTTTCTTTAAGATATAGAAATAAAATCACAAATTCAGAAAATATATTGAATTTAACTGAAAATACAACAATAAAATATAAAGAAACTGAAATTTTTAGAAGTCAACTTATGAAAGATAGACTAGTTATAGTTCCTGGTAAATATTTAGATATAACTAATTATAATTCATTAGAGTTGATAAATGATTCAAGAACTAGAAAAGCAAATGATAAAAATATAACTGAAACTTATGGTGGTCATTGAGTTTATAATACTCCAGTTAAAATAAATTTTAAAACCTTACCACAAGAAAATGAAATTCTTTACATTAACGATAGAAAGATAGATGTAATAAACAGAGATTTCTTCTATGACTTAAATTTTAACTACAAAGAATCTACAAATGCGGTCTATAAAATAGATTTGGTGAAATATGATAAAAGTGATATAAATAAAGAAAATAAAAATGAAATCTTCAGATGAACCGCTATTATTGAAATAGAAAATAACAATTTAGATTTAAAATTAAGGTGATTTGCTTGAGATCCAGCAAATAATAAAAATCAAAGAGATTTAATAGAACCTTTTTTAAAGGATTCAAACAATAATTTTATTTTAAATAACGATGGTTCAAAAAAGAAAAACCCATTTTATGACCCATTAATAGATAAAGAAACCGGAACTAAAAAACAGTTAGTTTGAGTTGATTATTCCAATAATTCAAATTTATTGCCTTATGAAACAATTTTTCTTCAAGATCCTATTGACAGTTTAGGAAAAATAAGAAATAAAAATTTTGAAAAAATAGGTTTTATTGCTGAAGCTGTTGTAATAGAAAAAGGGGTAAATTTAAAGGTAAATGATTCAACATCATCAAATAAAAGATTTAAAATTGACAATCAAAATAATGAATTTAATTTGATTGATGATAATGAAAATAACCATAATGGAACACCGATAAAAATAAGCGAAAATGAAAATAATTATTTTTCAAGTTCTGGAATTTGATTGTTTACATCAAAATTGCCAAAAGGATTAACAAATTATAAAATAGCACTAATTGGCAATAAAAAAAGTAATAACAATTTCACTTCAATTTTTGTAAATTCCAAGATTTCAAACTTTTTTGATACATTATATGGAAAACATTTATCTATTTATTTAAAAAATAAATATAAATTTAATGAAGAAACTATAAAAAATATAAATTATGAAAAAATAATAAAGTACTGACAAGAATATGTGAGCAGTTCCATAAATGGTTATTTTCAAAATACAATTTTAGAAAATACCATTGAAATAAATCCTTTAATTAACGAGGAAGGAATTAAACTTCAAGCTAAGTCAATAAATGAAAAAGACTTTGAAAGCAACAAAAATTTTTTTAATGAAAACATTTTGGATTTTGAAAACAAAGATAAAACCATATGAAAAATTGAACAATTAAAAACTAATAAAAATATTATTAAAATAAGTTTTGATATAAAAGAAGAAGTTTCCAATTCTGATTTTGTTATAAATAATAAATATTTTTACATTCCTGTTTCTTGAAGAACTGATTATTTACAAGAAATTGAGCATTTAAATAGTGCTGATAAAACTGAAATTATACCTTCTATAGATAAAGAATATATATCTAAAAATTTTTCTTTAGAACAGGAGTTAAATGCTAATTCTGAATGGTTCAATTTTGAAAATAAAGACAAAGTGAGTTATTTTATTGAAAAACTGGATGACAAATTAATTTTTAATTTTGAAGTTATTCACCATTTTCAAGAGCAATATTTTATAAAAAAAGAAAACTCCAGTATCGTTTATAAAATAAAAAGTAACACTAATTTTAAATTAGTTAAAAAGATGTTTAATAATTTTTCATCCAATAGTATTAATTTAGGAAATGAAACAAATAGTGAAAAAATTTTAGAAAAAATTAAAAATTTTTTAGCAGAAAATATCTCAAATAATTTTAATTATAATGAAGATTATTTCATTGAAAACGAAACTGAAAAAGTAGAAGAAATAATTAATTTAGCAAATAGAAATAAAGAAGATTTTATATATTTAAAAATAAAATCTAATCATAGTGATGAAAATAAAATAATAACTATATTCAATTTTGAAAATAAAACAAGAAAAATAAAGGAAATTTTGGATTTAAGCACTATAAAAATGGAAGATTTGATACTAAAATCTATTGATGAAATAGAGATTAAAAATAAAATAATTTCTTACATAAATACTTATTTTATTAATAATAATATTTCTTTTCCTAATGAATTAGAAATTGAATATTTTGATGAAAAAATTTTATCTTTAATTGCTCATAGAAACAAATTCATTTTTTTCAAAATAAAAGGAAAATATGACAATATAGTTAATTTTTCGACACTCAAAGTAAAAATAGAAAATATAGAAAATCAAAAATTAATTGATTTGAGTAATTATAAAATTCCTGAATTAAAGACTGAATTAGGAAATTATTTTGAGTTAAAAAATAAAATAATTAATTATATTAAAGATTATTTTAATGAATTTTTGTTTAATTATGAAAGTGATTATTTTATTTTAGATATAGAAAATAAAGAAAAAATAGAGAAATTGGTATCAAAAAGCGGTAGTAATATTTTGAATTTTGAAATAATTCCCAATTTAAATAATAAAGAAAACAAATTGGTTGGTAAAACAAGATTTTATGTCATAAATTTTTTGTCAAAAGAAAAGTTTAAAAACATAAAAGAAACTTTTAACAAAGAACAGAAAAATAATAAATCAAAAAAATTTAACTTTCTTTGATTAATACCTATTTTTGCTTTTTTAACCACTTCATCCACGTTAATAGGTATTAAATTTTATAAAAAATTCTTTAAATATAGAAAATAATTTGATATAACCATTATTTTTTTATATCATAATATGTTTCTTTATTTGGTATAATTAAATTCAAATTATACAAAGAAAGGAAAATTATGAAAATAAAAGATTTATTTAAAAATAAAGATACTATTTATTTAAATAAAGAATTTAGTTCTAAAAAAGAAGTTTTAAATTTCTTTTCTAAAGAACTTTATTCTAAAAAATACAGTGATAATCAAGAAACTGTTTTTAATTTATTTTTAAAAAGAGAAGAACAAGATTCAACTGGTATAGGTGACTATATTGCAGTTCCACATATGAGTGATGATTGTATTAAGGAATCAACTTTATTATTTGCAAGAGTTAATAATTTAGATTGAAATTCCATAGATGGAAAACCTGTTAAATACATTTTTGCTATGGCTTTTTCTAATCAACAAAGAGAAAATTCTCATTTAGATATAATGTCAAAATTAGCAAAATTTTTAACCAAACCTGATTTTATTGAATCTTTAGAAAGAATTCAAACAGTAGATGATTTTATGTTATTAATTGAAAAATATGAGCAAGAAAATGATAAAAATACAAATAATAACAATTTAAATCAAACATATGATATAGTTGCTGTAACCGCTTGTCCAACAGGAATTGCTCATACTTATTTAGCCGAGCAAAAATTAATTGAACAGGCTAAAAAAATGAATCTTTCAATAAAGGTAGAAACACAAGGTGCAGATGGAATAAAAAATCCTTTATCAAGTGCTGAAATCGAAAAAGCAAAAGGTGTAATTTTAGCTGTTGATAGAGAAATAGAAAAAGAAAAATTTGCCAACTGTTCTAATGTTATTGAAATTTCAACTCAAAAGGCAATACATAAACCAGAAGAACAAATTCAAAAAATTTTAGATAATAAAGGAACCAAAATTAAATCTGTTTCTTCTGGAAATAAAACTGAAAACGTAGAAGGGGAATTAAGTTTTAGTGGTTTTGCTAAAAAAATGCATCGTTCCCTATTAACTGGTATTTCATATATGTTACCTTTTATAGTTTTTGGTGGAATTATTTTAGCTATTGGATTCATTATTGATTTAATAGTAGGTAAAGCATTAGGTGTTGATATTCAATCTAACGGATTTTTAGCATCATTTGGATTTAATAACGGTGTTGCTAATCTATTTTTCAAAATAGGTAAAGTATCACTTGGATTAGCGGTTCCTGTGCTTACAGCTTATATTTCTTTTGCTTTAGTAGGAAGACAAGGGTTATTACCTGGTTTTGTGATCGGGACAATAGCAAGTGGAGGATTATCAGATACATATTCATTCTTGTTACCATCAATTACTAACTCAGGAGTAAATAATGCTGATAAATTTTTAGGAACTGGGTCAGGTTTTGTTGGTGGAATACTTGGAGCATTTTTTGTAGGTGCAATGATAATTGTATTTTCTAAATATGTTTTTGGAAAACTTCCAAAACATTTACAAGGAATTAAAAATATTTTATTTATTCCTTTATTTGGAACAATTGTTATAGCTTTAGCATTTTGAGTTGTTAACATAGTATTAATTTATGTAAATTTAGGTTTAGTATTATTTTTACAATTAATGCAAAATAAACCTTATTTAGCATGATTACTAGGACTAATTCTTGGTTCAATGATGGCAATTGACTTAGGTGGACCAATTAATAAAGCTGCATACATTTTTGGTACATTAACAATTGTAAATGGTCAATCTTCAGTTTCTATGGCTGCAGTAATGGCGGCTGGTATGGTTCCTCCTTTAGGAATTTCATTATCAATGTTTATTAGTAAAAAATTATGAACTAAAGAAGAAATTGAAGCTGGAAGAATTTCTAACATAATTTTTGGTTTATCATTCATTTCAGAAGGAGCAATTCCTTATACTTCACAAAGACCAAAAATATTAGTACCTGCTAACATTGTGGGTGGAGCAGTTGCTGGTATAGTTTCTGCACTTCTTGGTGTTAATATTGTTGCACCGCATGGTGGAATGTTTGTTGTCTTTTTAGCAAGAACACATCTATTTAATAGTTTTGGATTGCAAATTGGTTTAGGTATTGTATTTTGAATTTTAGCTATTTTACTTGGATCTTTTGCATCAGCATTAACAATAATTTTAATGCACAAATTTGCAAATAAAAAACAAGCTAAATAATATGAGTAAAAATATTTATACTTTAACACTTTCTCCATCAAAAGATTTGGTTATTGAAAACGCAACTTTTAATTTAAAAGAAGTAAATAGATATATTGATTCACACATTTTCCCAGGCGGAAAAGGAATAAATGCTTCAATTATTTTGAAAAGACACGATATCGATAATACAGCAATAAGTTTTTTTGATGCAGATACTTATAAAGAATTTAAAGAAATTTTTAATACTGAAAATATTAAATTAATAAATATAGATCACCCTAAAAAAACAAGACTAAATATAAAATTTTACGGAAAAAATACAGATTTTGAACTAAATGGACCTAAAACTAATTTGTCTTATGATTTAGTTGGAAAACTCAAAAAAGAATTAAATAAAATAACCAAAAATGATCTTCTTTTAATCATGGGACATAGCAATGAATTTATAACAGAAGAAATTATTGAAATTATTTATCAAAAAGGAATTAATTTTGTTTTAGACATTGATACAGAAAAAATGCAAACATATATTAAATACAATCCTTTTTTAATTAAACCTAATAAGGACGAGTTAGAAAGAAATTTCAATACAAAAATTTCTTCAGAAAAAGAATTAATAGAAATAATGAAAAAAATTCAAAACAATGGATGTCAAAATGTTATGGTTTCATTGGATAAAAATGGTTCATATTTATTAACTAAAGAAAAAGAAATTTATAAAGCATCAGTAATTGAGAAAATAAATGTTGTTTCCGCCACAGGAGCGGGAGACACAGTTATTTCTATGTTTGTTTCAAACTATTTTTTAAACTTAGAGAATGCTGAAAATTCTTTTCGTATAGCTAATGCAGCAGCAATGGGGACTGTTGCTTCTCAATGATTAGGAAATAAAAAATTAACAGAAAAATTTTTAAATAACGTAAAAATTGAGAAATTATCTTATTAAACACCATTTAAATTATGGTGTTTTTTCATTTTAAAAAACAAAATAGTAATATAATTTAAAGGTAAAGTTAATTTAAAATTTTTATAAAAGGAAAAAAATGCAAAAAAAATTTAAAAGAATTTTTATGATCGTCACTGATTCATTGGGAATTGGTGATGATGGAAGACAAAAAGAGTTTGGTGATCAAGGTGCTGATACTCTATTCCATGTAAGTGAAAGTAATTTATTAGAAATTCCTACTTGAAAAAAATTAGGTATTGGAGAAATTACTAAACTTCATAATTATGGCAAAAAAAATAAAAATCATTTAGCATATATGGCAAGAATAGTAGAAAAATCTAATGCTAAAGACACTTTGGCTGGTCATTGAGAAATGATGGGAATTGAAACTAAAGTTCCTAATCCACAATTTGTGGAAAAAGGATTTCCACAAGAACTAATTAGCAAATTAGAAAAAGCTTTTGATGGTAGAAAAATCATCGGAAACAGGGAAGCTAGTGGAACAGTAATTTTAGCTGAATTAGGAAATGAAGAAATTGAAAAAGGCCACATCATTGTTTATACTTCTCCTGATTCAACATTACAAATTTGTGGTCATGAAAAATATACAGGACTTGAAAATTTATATAGATATGCAAAAGCAGCAAGAGAAATCTGTTCTTCTAATCCTGAATGAAATGTTGCTAGAGTAATAGCAAGACCATATGTTGGAGAAAATGGAGAATTTACAAGAACTTTTAATCGTCATGATTATGCTAATAAGCCACCAAAACAAACAATTTTAAATCAATTGCAAGCTAAAGGTATAAAAACAATTGCTGTTGGTAAAATTAATGATATTTTTGTTGGTCAAGGAATTGATGAAGTATTTCCACCAGCAAGTGATAACGAAAATATGGATGTAGCAATTGAAATTGCTTCTAAAAATACTGAAAATGAGTTTATCTTTGTTAATTTAGTTGAATTTGATTCACACTATGGACACAGAAGAAATCTTGAAGGATATGCTCATAATATTAATTCATTTGATATAAAATTAACAAAATTAATTAATGCAATGAATGAAGATGATTTATTAATAATTACATCAGATCACGGTAATGACCCTTCATTCCCAGGAAGTAATCACACAAGAGAAGCATTACCACTAACAATCTTTTCTAAATCATTTAAAGGTTCAGAAAGAAATCTTGGAATTTTAAGTGGTTTGGGAACTTCTGGAAATATTATAGCTAGAAATTTTGATTTAGAATTAGTTGAAACTGGTGAAGATATTTTTGACAAACTTATATAAATAAAATAAAAGGAACTATTGCAGTTCCTTTTATTCCCCATCTTCCCAGTTTGACGGGATTTTTTTCTTTTTTTTCATATATTTAATACTATGTATTAAAAAAAATATTTTTTTCTTTGAAAATCTTTCTATTATGGTATAATTACAATATGAAAAATCATTTTATACTTGAATGTAGTAATGGGAATGCTAAATATGCAACCGTTGTAAAATATTGAGAAAATAAAAAAGGTTATAAAAAAATTGCAAGTTTAGGAAATATTGAAAAATTAGAAAAAATAAATCCAAAATATTTAGAGATAATGAGAAAGAAATTGAGAGAAATTGATCCTAAAAACTCAGCAGAAGAAATAAAAAATATTTTATTAAGTGAAATTAAAAAAGATAATATTGAAAAATTTCTTAAAATGACTGAGATAAATCTAATTTACAATGTTGTCAAAAAATTAAATATTTTTGGTTCATTAAAAGAAAGTAAACATAAAGATTTAGAAGGAATTTTAGAATATCAAATAGCTTCAAAAATTCTTTATGAACAAAGCATTTTCCAAAGATTCAAAAACAAAGAAAAATTCGATAATAAAATAACAACTTCTAAAAATTCTTTTTATAGATTTCTTGATGTTTTAGTTGATAATGAAAAAGAAATTTTTTCCAATTTAAACAACATTATCACAAATGAAACAGGAAGAGATATCGAATTAGTTTTTTATGATTCTTCAACCGTTTATTTTGAATCTTTTCAAAGAAATGGACTAAGAATTCCGGGTTATTCTAAAGATGGAAAATTCAAAGAAAATCAAGTTGTTATAGGAATGGCAACAGATAGTAACGGTATTCCGATTTTTATAAAAGTTTTTAAAGGAAACACAGCAGATTCAAGCACAATGATTCCTTTTATTGAAGAAATGAAGCAAAATTATAATCTCAAAAAAGTCACTATTATCGCAGATAAAGGAATGTCAATAAACAAAAATCTCCGTTATTTAGAACAAAAAAACATTGATTTTATAATTTCTTATAGGTTAAAATCATCAAGCAAAGAATTTAAAGAATTTGCACTTGCACAAGAAGATTATATCGATATAAACAAAAGTTTAAAATACAAAGAATATCACTATAATTCCCATTGAAACGGAAAAAGAGTAAATGAGAAAATTAGAAGAAGAATTGTTGCTTTTAGTAAATCAAAAGCAAAAAAAGATTATGAAGATAGACAAATATTAATTAAAAATTTCCAAAAAAGACAAAACAAAATTGGAAGAGTTAGTGCAGAAGAAATTATAGGAATTAAAAAGTATAAATTCTTTAAAAGAGTTGGGAAAATGGAATTCGAACTCGATTATGAAAAAATCATAGAAGATGAAAAATTCGATGGACTCTATGTTTATGAAACTTCTAGACTAGATTTAAGTCCAGAAGCAAATTATTGAAATATATCACAAACAATGACAAATTGAAGAGAATTTTTTAGAACACTAAAAAACACACTAAAAGTTAGACCAATTTATGTATGAAAAGATTCTCATATTTTAGGACATTTTATACTTAATTTTTTAGCATTAGTTGTATTGAAATATTCCATTTTCTTAATAAATAAATTTTATAAAGAAAATGGACTTGTAGATAAAATAACAAATGATAAATTCATTGAAGCATTCAACTCTCAAACAAGTGTTGTAACTGAATTTAAAGGTGAAATAATTAAAGTAGAAACTTTAAATTATAAAACCGATGAAAACAACGATAATATCAAGTATTGATACGATATAAAAAGAGTTTTATCAAAAATGGTATAAAGAAAAAACAAAAACAATAAAATCAACCAAAAAAATGGTTGATTTTGTCTTTTTGCTATTAACTGGGAAACTTGGGATAAGCCACCAAAACAAACAATTTTAAATCAATTGCAAGCTAAAGGTATAAAAACAATTGCTGTTGGTAAAATTAATGATATTTTTGTTGGTCAAGGAATTGATGAAGTATTTCCACCAGCAAGTGATAACGAAAATATGGATGTAGCAATTGAAATTGCTTCTAAAAATACTGAAAATGAGTTTATCTTTGTTAATTTAGTTGAATTTGATTCACACTATGGACACAGAAGAAATCTTGAAGGATATGCTCATAATATTAATTCATTTGATATAAAATTAACAAAATTAATTAATGCAATGAATGAAGATGATTTATTAATAATTACATCAGATCACGGTAATGACCCTTCATTCCCAGGAAGTAATCACACAAGAGAAGCATTACCACTAACAATCTTTTCTAAATCATTTAAAGGTTCAGAAAGAAATCTTGGAATTTTAAGTGGTTTGGGAACTTCTGGAAATATTATAGCTAGAAATTTTGATTTAGAATTAGTTGAAACTGGTGAATATATTTTTGACAAACTTATATAAATAAAATAAAAGGAACTATTGCAGTTCCTTTTATTCTTTTGGTTTTTTATCGCTAATTCCAGAAATATTTTTTAAATTATTAATTTCTAATTGAAGTATTTCAATTTGTTCTTGAAGTTCGTTTTTTTCATTTTTTAAATTATTAATTTCTGTTTCAAGATTGTTTTGATTTTCGATGAAACTATCAAATTCTTCGTTAATTTGATCTAAAAATCAATCAACTTGTTCTGGATTGTATCCATTTAAAACTATGTCAAATTGTTGATTTAAAATTTTTTCTTTAATTCTTTTAATCATTGTTTTCCTTAAAGTGATTTAAAATTATACCATTTGCTATTGCTACATTTAATGATTCAAAATCAATTTTTATATAAATATTTTCATTTATAAAATTTTGAATTTCAGAACTTATTCCATTTCCTTCGTTTCCAAAAATTATTGCTATTTTTTCTTTATTTTTCTTTATATTAGATAATTCTACACTTTCTTTTTTTAACACCGTTCCATAAATTCAATACTTATTTTTGAGTTGATTTAAATAAAAAACTAAATCATTTGTTTGAATAATGTTTAAATAGAAAAATGCTCCTTGGGATGATCTTACAACCTTTTCATTATAAATATCTACACCTTTTACTATAATATCTTTAAAACCAAAAGCTTGACAATTTCTTAAAATGGTCCCTAAATTACCTGGATCTTGTATATTATCTAAAATAACAATTTTAGAAGAAAAATCATAATTATTAGTATTTTTTTTGCAAACAGCAATAATGTTTTGTGGTGTATCGGTAAAAGAAAGTTTTTTTATTATTTCTTCTGTAACTAAAAAAGATTTTATTTTTAATTTTGTAGAAAATTTTTCATATACTTCTTGTTGTGAAGTTACTATTTCTTCAATGAGATTTTGTTTTAGTGCTTCTTCTATTATTTTAGGATTTTCTATTAAATATAAGTTACTTTTATCTCTATATTTCTTTATTTTTAATTTGTTTAAATCAATAATTTTTTGATTTTTTAGCGAATTAATTATCATTAGAAATAAAATCTTTTCCCTTTTGAACTTCAAATAAAGAAAGGTTTTTAAAGTCTAATTGTCTCATCACTTCATATGCAACAAGAATTACAGAATTAGCTAGATTTATTGATCTGTTTTCAGCAACCATGGGTATTCTTAAACAAGATTGTAAATCTTTTTGTAATATTTTTTTAGGAATTCCTGTAGATTCAGTTCCGAACATTAAAAAAATATCTTGACCATTTTGATCAATTTCTTTAAAATTGACATCACTATATGTTTTTTGTCCATATCTTGTTATGTAATAAATTTTTTGATTTTTATATTTTTGATTAAATTCTTCATAATTATTATGAATTTCATGTCTAATATCACTTAGTCTTTTACCTGCTGCTGGTCTTTTTAATCATTTTGGTTCTAAAATAAAAGCTATGGGTCTGATTATATGTAATTTTGCTCCAAGAGCAAAACAAGTTCTTATTATATTTCCTGTGTTTGGACTTATTTCAGGTTGGTATAGGATAATATTGAGCATTTTTACCTCTTTAATTAATAATTTATTTATTATTAATTATACTAAATTGTATTTTATAAAAAAATTTTTATAACTATTTTAATTTTTAAATCATTTTAATTAAGAAAATGTATAATTAAAATATATAAATATTTGAGGAGAATTATGAAAAAGAAAATTTGAGCAATAAGTCCAATCATTTTATCAAGTACTTCTATATTAATAGTTTCATGTAATCAAACTAATGAAAGTAATACAGATACAATAAACAAACCTATTAATAAAGAAGAACTAAAAGATTATAAAATTTCAAATATAAAGGAAAATAGCATTAATTTGACTTTAAAAATAGAAAATTTAGATCAAAATAAAAACTACAATTTAAGTTTTAAATTTAAAAACGGATATTTAAAACAATTTCCAATAAATTCTAGTAAACTTCAATTTTCTTTTATTTTCAATAAATTAGAAAGCAATACTGAATATCAAATTTCAGAAATTTTTTTAAATGACTTAAATATTTTAAAGAATAAAACAATTTCTTTTAAAACCTTACACCAAACAAAACCATCAGATGAAATTAAAATTAAAGAAAAACCTGAATTTGATTTTAAAAATTCAATTTTTTCAATTGTAAGAAGGGACTATAATTTTGCTGAATTCAGTTTAATTTTCGATAGTAAAAATTTAAATAGTATTAAAACAGATGAAAATTTTAAAGTAACTTTAAATAATAATCAAACATATAAAGCAAGTTATGAATTTTTAGAAAATAACAAAATTAAAATAAAAGTAAATGCAAATAACTTATTAGAAAATACAAATTATTGAATAAAAAAGATTACTTTTAATACAGATGATAAAGACAATGTTATATTTACCAATAATGATAACAGCAATAATTTTTCTTTTAAAACATTCTTTTTAATTGATCAAGTAAATGAGTTAACTATAGCTAAAAAAGAAATTATTTTAGAAAATAATACAGAAAATACTTCAAATAATTTTGAGATAACATTAAATCAAGTTAAAGATTCTTTTGTAAACAAAAATTCAAGAATTTCCTTTATAAATAAAGAAAATAATAATAAAATTTATTCTTCTGAAATTAGTTTAAATTCATCAAATAATCATTATTATTTTATAATTAATAATATAGAAGCTGGAACCTATGAATTTAATTTTTTTGAAGTTGAAGTTAATAATCAATGAATTAAATTTAATAATAATTCAAATTTTTCAAAGGAATTTGTTGTCAAATTAAAAAATAATGATACAGAAACTTCAAATAATAATCCAAAGGAACCAGAACAAGGAATTGATGTAGAAGATGTTAATAAATCAATAGAAAATTATGGTAATATTTTTACACTTCAAAATGCTAATTTAATTCAAAATACAGAAATTAATGTGCATAATTCAACTAATTTTTCAGAAATAAGTAAAGATAGTTTATTAAACAAAAATAGTTATTACACTTCATACTTTTCTTATTTAAATAACACAGTAACTAAACCAATACAGAAAGAAACTTCAATTACAACTAATGAAGTTTCCAATATAGACATTTCTTCAATTGAAGTTTCTTCTAATTTAATAAATTTAAATATTATCAATAACACTTCTGAAAACATTTCTAGTGCTAAAGTTTTAGTAAAAAGTTTTGATCAATATAATCAATGAAGTAAATATATTGATTTAAACATAAACGGAAATAAATTGAGCTTTAATCCTAATCTATTAAGTAACTATCAAAATGAGTTCATAGTAACTGAATTAATCATAAATAACAATAAAAAATCTTCTTTCAATTTACAATCTAAATATAAATTTATAAAGGAAAATACTTTATTTAATGATTTAACTATAGAAAATTTTGATATTTATAAAAATGAAAATTCTAAAGAAATATATGCAACATCTTCTTTTAATTGAAGTCAAAATCAATTAGCAGTTTTAAGCGACAAAATATTTGTTTTTTATTTTGAAGTTGAGAAAAAAGTTTATAAAGAAAAGAAAAAGAAACCAACTTTTCCTTTTGATCCAGAAATTGTAATAAATGAAGATGAAAATTTTGATGCTTCTAATTCTGTTCCTTCTATTAAAAAAATCTACATTCCTTTTAGTGAATTAAGTAAGTTTTCAATCGCAGGTTTTCAAGAAAAAATAAAATATAAACTTAAATATATTGATATTGTCAATAATCATAGTTTTATAAATTTTCTACCAAGAAAAGATGTATCTAATAAAAACATTAGTTTTTCTTATAATTTTAATTGAAATAATTCAGAAAAATTAAAAAATCAATTATTTATCAACAATGAAAACCTAGTAGAGAATAATTCACAAATAAACAACGGTTTAAAAATTGCAAAGCATGATTTGCTTTTAGAAAGTCAAAAAAATACTGATAAGAAAACCAATATTAATTTTTCAGTAGAAAACTTTAATACTTTATTAGATTATAATTTTGATTTTTATAATTTAGAAAAAAGATATCCAAATAGAAAAATAAAAAATAAAAATACAGATTTTAAGTTACAAAAAAATAATATAAATCAAAAAATACATTGATTTAAAACAAGGGAATATTTAAAAGATTCTATTTTTAAAATTAATGAAAATAAAAATAATGCCTATATTATTGAAGATTTAAATTCAATTATTATTCCAAATGATTTTCCTGCAGAAAATGTCCTTTTTTGATTTGTTTTTGAACTAGATTTAAATCCAAGAGAATTTAAAGATTCAAATGAGTTTAATGATATTCATTCAAGAGTTAGAGTGCCTGTATCTTTAAAAAATATTAAAGAAAATAAAACTTTAGAAAATGTTGATTTTCTTTTTGATTATGTATCTGAAAATCCTGAATTTCAACAAGAGATCTTTTCTAAAATTAAAAGTAATATTAAGTTTAGTCTATCTTTAGAAAATAATAAATTAAAATTAAGTTTAGACACTAAAAATAATCAAATTAAATTTAATAATATTTTATCAGTTCATAATCACTCAAATAATCGCTCTGCCTTTATAAATCGAAGTGAGTTTTTTGTTAATTGAATACAAAATGAAAGTGAAAAAGATGAGAAAATATCTTTTCATCAACAACAAAAAATAGATAATAATTCTATTTTAAGCACATCAACAGGATATAAAAATACTTATGATTTAAAAACTGAAGACAAGGTAATTAATGCTGAGTCTAGAAAAAATATATTAATAGATGCACCTAATGCTAACGACCGTTCTCGCCGTTTATACAGCGAAAATACAGTAAAACCTATTGAAGAAGGAAGAAATCGTGTGTTTAGTTTAAATTCCGATGCTGATGGAACGTGAAATATTTTTGCAAAAGTAAATGACAATTCTAACGATTATAGATTTTATGCTTTTGTTAATTTCCACGTTTGAAATACAAACAGAAAATCCGGAATAGGAACACTCGATAAAAATTTACAAGGATATGAAAGAATAACTGTTCAACACCCGCAATTAATAGCTTCTACAAATATTGCAAGACCATCTACTAATCCAGAAACAAATAAATATTTCCCTATTTACATAAATAAAGAGCATCCTGAATTACAACCAGATGGAAATATATTCGATTTTGAAATCCCTCAAGATCAACAAGGAATAACTTTTGATTTATTTTTAGATTTTAGTAATTCTGTAGCAAATTATTACGGTGATTTTAAAAACAATAATGGAGAAGTAGTCCATAGAAATACTTATGATAATTTAGATGCTATTATAGCAATTGTTGATTTTAAACCAATATTTACTACTTTTGAAAATCAAGATTTAGATCATTATCAATATAAAAATCGTTCACTAAATGAAAAAGAAAAAAATGCTATACGTCACTTCTTAAATTTTAAAAAACTAAAACCTTTAGAAATTTCAGATTTATCTTTATATTTAAGTTCCTTTAACAATTTGAATTTTTATATGGCTACATTACCAAAAGTTCAAACTTTAGGAAATAGTGATAGTTATCCAGGATTAAGATATAGAGAATATTTAATAGGAAATAATCCTATAAAATTTTCAAATTCATCACAAGGTGGTGTTAATGCAATAAGACCAGCTATATGAGGTGAAGTTCAAGATTATGACTGATATAGTGGTTCTTCAGGTAGTGGAGTCTATGATAGTGATGCAAAAGTAGTTGGTTTAGATGCACAAGGTGGTAATTGAAGTGCAAGCAACTTTTTAATTTTTGATACACAAAAATATTCATTTTTAAAAAATAGAGAATTATCTTATAATCCAATTGCTTTTGATGAAATTATTAAAAAAATGTCTTATTTATATCCAGACAAATTCAAAGATATATTTTCAAAATAAATTATCAGTCCTTTGCAAGGATTGATTTTTTATTTAATAAAAAACGAAAATAATATATAATTTTGTTTATGAAAATAGAAAGAGTTCAAAAACTCATATCACAAGCAGGGATTGCTTCACGTCGAAAAGCAGAAGAATTAATTCAAGCACAAAAAGTTACAATTAACGGAAAAATTGCAAATTTAGGTGATAAAGCAAGTTTTAAAGATAAAATTTTGGTAGATGGCATACCGCTTTTTAAACAAGAAAATGTTTAT
This sequence comes from Mycoplasma sp. 480, assembly GCF_051353065.1. Taxonomy (NCBI): domain Bacteria; kingdom Bacillati; phylum Mycoplasmatota; class Mollicutes; order Mycoplasmatales; family Mycoplasmataceae; genus Mycoplasma; species Mycoplasma sp. 480. The sequence continues at coordinate 431,440 of NZ_CP195722.1, forward strand.
TATATAATGAATAAACCAGAAAAAGTAATTTGTTCATTAAATGATCCACAAAAAAGAACCGTTATTACTGATTTAATACAGGAAAATAAGTTTATTTTCCCTGTTGGAAGATTAGATTATAATACCACCGGAACAATTCTTTTAACTAATGATGGCGAATTAACTCAAAGATTATTACATCCAAAATATAATATATTAAGAATTTATAGAGTTAGATTGAATGAACCGTTAACAAAACAGCAATTAGATTTTTTAAATGGAAATAATGTCTTTATTGATGGAATAAATTCAAAACAAGAAGTAAAACAAGTAGATACTAAATCTTATTTAGTAACTTTAAGTGTGGGGACTTATCACCATGTTAAAAAATTATTTGAAATTTTCAATTTAAAAGTTCAATCATTAAATAGAATTGAATTTGCTGGACTCAGTCATATTGGATTAAAAAAAGGCGAATATAGAAAACTAAATATAAAGGAAATTAGGTGATTAAAATCACTTGTAAAAATAATATAAAAAGGGAAAAAATGGGATTTAAAAAATTTAATTTAATAAATAAATTACAAACAGCAATAGAAGAAATGGGTTATGATCAACCAACACCAATACAGGATGCTGTTATAGAATTAGCATTAATGGGAAGTGATATTATTGGTCAAGCACAAACAGGAACAGGTAAAACCGCAGCTTTTGCTATACCAATAATTCAAAATACAGACGAAAAAAATAAAAGTATACAACATTTAATTTTAGCTCCAACAAGAGAATTAGCTACACAAATTTATACAACATTTGAAAGTCTTACTAAAAATTTTGCAATCAAAAATGCATTAATTTTAGGTGGGATTTCATATGATAAACAAAAGCAAGCAATAAAAGAAAAACCACAAATCATTATTTCAACTCCAGGAAGACTAATTGATTTGTTAAAAGGGGAAAAATTTAAGGTAAATATAGATTTTTCTGCCTTAAAATCCTTTACTTTAGATGAGGCTGATGAATTATTAAAAGTAGGTTTTTACGAAGAAATTAAAGAAATTTTAAACTTTATTCCAAAGCAGAGACAAAATTTCTTTTTTACAGCAACATTTGATAAAAAAACTAAGAATTTAAGTGAAATGATCACAACTGATGCAAAAGTAATTTCTATTTCACAAGGTTTAACTACAAGTTCTACAATAAAACAAGAATATGTTTTAATGAAAGAATCAAGTAAATTAAATAATTTAATAAAATTTCTTGAATTATATAAACCTAAATCAGTTGTTATATTTGGAAGAACTAAAAAAAGAGTTGATGAACTTAGTGATGCATTAAGAGAATATGGTTTTAAAGCATCTGGTATTCAAGGGGATATGCAACAAAGAGAAAGAAATTTTGTAATGGATAAATTCAGAAAACAAGATATTTCAATTTTAGTTGCAACAGATGTTATGGCAAGGGGAATTGATGTAGATCACGTTGAGTGAGTTGTTAATTTTGATTTACCTCAGGAAATTGAATATTATACACATAGAATTGGTAGAACCGGAAGAGCTGGTAGAACCGGATATTCTTTATCTTTTGTAAAACATAACGAGATTTTACACATTGAAAGAATTGCAAATGAAACTAACTCTGAAATTGAAGAAATTCTTGTTCCAAGTGATGAAAAATTAAAATCTGTTTGAGAAAAAAGAATATTTGAAGAATGTGAACTAATATTAGAAAAAAATAAATATGCAAAATACACAAACATCAAAGATAAATTATTAGAAACTTTTAATACCGAAGAATTAGCTATAATTTTAGCTGAATTTATTGCAAACACTAAAAACAACAAAAGAGAAATTAAACTAAATCCTGAACCAAGTGTTATTATTAAAGAAAAGTATAGAAAAGAATCTAAAAATGGAAAAAGAAAAGAAAAATTCTTAGATAAAAAAATTAATAATATTTCTCACAGCAGAGAAAAAAGAAAAAGAAGAAGACATTAAAATAAAGGAAAAATAAAGAAAAAGGAAGTGTAATAAATTTTGTGTAAAAATTTCTCAATAGCAAATATTTAAATTAAAATATTTATAAGGAGAAATTTTTTTATGAATAAAAAATTAGAAACTGCAAAAGAGCTTTACGAAAAATATAAACCAAAAACAATCGAAGATGTTTATGAAATTGTAAAAAATAATACAAAAGATCTTCTTGAATCAATTCTTCAAGAAGAAATGAAAAAACATTTAGGTTATGATAAATATGAACATGAAAAAATTATTAAAGATAATTATAGAAATGGTTCGTATACTAAAAATGTTAGATCACAATTTGGAGATATGGAAATAGAAATTCCAAGAGATAGAAAATCTAATTTTGAACCGCAAATTGTTCCTAAATTTCAATATGATATTTCTCATATCGAAGGACAAATAATTAATTTATATGCAAAAGGAATTTCCACTAGAGATATCTCAAAAACATTAAATGAGTTATATGGAATTGAAGTGGAACCAAGTTTTATTAGTAGAGTAACTGATAAAATAATGCCACAAATTATAGAGTGACAAAATAGACCATTAGATAAAACTTATGGTATGGTTTTTATTGATGGAATACGTTTTAAAGTTAAAGAAGATAACAGATTAGTTGAAAAATCTGTGTATATTGTTATGGGTTATTCCTTGGATGGATATAAAGATGTTTTAGGTTTCTGAATAGGAGAATCAGAAAGCGCAAAATACTGAATGCAAGTCTTAAATGACATAAAATTACGGGGAGTTGAAGAAATTTATTTAATTTCCAGTGATAATTTAACAGGGATTTCAAATGCTATAAAAGCAGTTTTTCCTAAAACTCAAATTCAAAAATGCATAGTTCATCAAATTAGAAATTCTGTTAAATTTGTCAACTATAAAGACATTAAAGAATTTACTTCAGATATGAAAAATATTTATCAATCTAATAATATTGATGAAGCTTCTCGATTTCTTCAAATATTTGAAGACAAATGAGATAGTAAATATCATTATGCAATAAAAAGTTGGAGAAATAATTTCGATGAACTTTCTACTTTTTTCAATTTTCCAAAAGAAATTAGAAAACTAATTTATACAACAAATGTAATTGAAAATCTTAATAGAAATATTAGAAAAATTTCTAAAAATAAAACTTCCTTCCCTACCGAAGATTCGCTTATGAAAATAGTTTATTTTGCAATTCAGAATCAACTTGAAAAGTGAAAAACAATTACCTCAAATTGAGGGCAAATTTTAAATCAATTAAAAATAGTATTTGATAATGAGTAATTAAAAAATCATAAATGACTTACAAAAACAGGATTAAATTCCTGGTTTTTGTTTTGTCTATTTATGATTTTTTGTATAATTTTAATAGATTTGTGTTTTGCTATTCTCAAATCTCTTACTAAAAAGTAAGCAAGAGAAATTTACACAAAATATCTTACACTACCAAGAAAAATGAAGTAACTAACTTCATTTTTTATTACTTTTTAGCAAAAATATTTTTAATTAAATCCAATGATTCATCGCTAATATTAATGATTCCAAAAGCAACAGCTTCTAAACCAGTGTGGATAGCGATAACATTAGGAATATCAAAAAGTTCAATTTTAGAATTTGAATAATTTTCAAATTCTTGTTTAATTTCTTCTATTTCACTATTTCCAGAATGAATAATAACAGTTTTAGTATCTTTAGTTTTAGGTAAATTATCTCAATTTTCTTTATAATAATTGAATAAAGTTTTTCTAAAAATTCTTCCTTTACCTTCTTTTTGTAACATCCCATTTTCTAATTTTATTACAGGAACTATTTTTAATAATTTAGCAATTGAAGCAGCAGAAGGAGATAATCTTCCACCTCTAACTAAGGCATCATTGTATTTAGGAATTAATAAAAATTTTCCAACAAAATCCTCTTCTAATTTAGCAACAGCTAAGTTGAAATCAACACCATTTTTTATATTGTTTTTAAAATTAATGATATCAATTACAGATAGCAGAGTTACTTTATTGGATTCAACAACATAAACTTTTTCTTCATTTTTAAATGAAGTTTTAAAATTAGAGTATTGAGATGATAAACCTTTACTAATTGGATAAATAATGATTTTATCGTATTTATCTTTAATTTTGTCTACAAGTTCATGTGCAAGACCTAATGGAGTTGCTGAAGTAGAAACTTTTGATTTAAGATTTACATATTTTAAAATTTCACCAGATTCTAAATCTATTCCATCAGCGAATTCTTTTTCATCCACTTGAATGTAAAGCGGTAAAAAATATAAATCCATTGCTTCTGCTTTTTTCTGACTTAATCCTGTAGCGGAATCTATTATAATTGCGATTTTCATACAAAATATTATATAATATTTTTAAAATATTAGTTTATTTTATTTTGTAAAATATTAATAAAGGAGAAAAATGAAAAAAAAATTGGTAGATGATTTGAAAAAACGTGGTATTTTGAAAGATATTACTAATGAAGAAAAATTCATTAATATGAAAGACGATGAATTTATTTATGCTGGTTTTGATCCAACAGCAATTTCCTTACATTTAGGTAACTATATTCAAATTTGTACCCTTTTAAGATTTCAAAAAGCAGGAGTTAAAGTCTTAGCGGTGGTAGGAGGAGCTACAGGAATGATTGGAGATCCTTCCTTTAGATCATCAGATAGAGTTCTTTTATCTGATGATGAAGTTAAAAAAAATAAAGAATCAATAATTAATCAGTTAAAAAAATTCAATTTAGAAGTTTTTGATAATTTAGAAATTTACCAAAACATGAATATTCTAACTTTTTTAAGTACAGTTGGTAAATATTTAAATATAAATTATATGATTTCAAAAGATTCAGTTGCTGATAGATTAGAAAACGGTTTGAGTTTTACAGAATTTTCATACCAATTAATTCAAGGATGAGACTTTAAATATTTATATGAAAATTACAATGTTAAAGGACAATTAGGTGGATCTGATCAATGAGGAAACATCACAACAGGGATAGAAGTTATTAGAAAAGCTTTTGGAGATAACAACAATGCCTTTGGAATAACTACAAATTTACTTACTGATAAAAACAATAAAAAATTTGGAAAATCTACTGGTGGTGGATCATTATGGTTAAAACCTGAATTAACTTCTGCTTATAGTTTATATCAATTTTTACTTGCTTCTGATGATTTAGAAGTCGAAAAATTTTTAAAATGATTAACTTTTTTAAGTTTGGAACAACTTGAAGAAGTAATTCAAAAGCACAATGAAAATAAATCATTCAAATTAGCTCAAAAAACTTTAGCTTTTGAAGTTGTAAAAAATATTCATGGCGAAACTGAAGCAAATAATGCTGTTAAAATAACTAATATTCTCTTTAATAAAGGTGATTTTAAAGAATTGACAATTGAACATATAAATCAATTAAGAAATTCAATTCCTTTTTTCTTACAAACTAAAGATAAGACTATTTCTGATTTATTGATTGAGACTAAAATTTTTAATTCTAAAAGGGAAATGAGAGAATTTATTGCACAGGGAGCTTTAATATTTAATGATAAAAAGATTATGAGCGAAGACGAAAATATAGATTTTTCCCTTTTTGATGGAAAATTTATTTTAATAAAAAAAGGAAAAAAACATTACTTTGTAATTGAGTTTAACTAAGGAAAAAATGAACGAAAAAATTATTAATCAATTAGAAAAAAAACTAAATATTGACTCTAAATATATAAAAAGAGTTCTTGAACTTCTTGAACAGGAAAATACCATTGCTTTTATTTCTAGATATCGTAAAGATTATACAAACGGTTTAGATGAAGTTGAAATAAAAGAAATATACGATTTATATAACTACAATTTAAAACTTGAAGCAAGAAAAGAAAGTATTATAAAAACCTTAACTGAAAAAGAAATTTTAACCGACCAATTAAAAGAAAGTATATTAAAATGCGAAAAAATGGTGGAGTTAGAAAATCTTTATAAACCATACTCAACAGGTAAAAAAACAAAAGCAAATATTGCTATAAGCAAAGGATTAAAGGGATTTGCAACCTTTTTATTATCTTTAAATAGAAAAGTTAATTTTACTAAAGAAGCAGAAAAATATATAAACCCTCAAAAAGAAGTTAATAATGTTACAGATGTAATTGAAGGTGCTAAAGACATAATTGCTGATATTGTAAATAATGATGTTGAAATAAGACAAAAATGAGTAGATTTAATTTATAAATATTCCAAAATAGTAACTAAACTTAAAAATAGAGAAAATGATATAGAAAATAAATATCAAATTTATTACAGTTTTAATAAACCAATTAAATATCTTTTAAGTTACCAAATAATGGCAATAGATAGAGCTACAGAAAAGAAAGTTATTACTAATTCTTTTGAATACAAAAATGATTTTATAACTGAATTCATAATTAATAAATACACTAAAAAAGTGGAATGAGAAGGAAAACAATATATTGAAGAAGCTGTTAAAAGCGGACTTAAAAGACTTTTAATTCCGAGTGTTGAAAATCAAGTGTATTCCGAATTATTATTAAAATCACAAGAAACAAGTGCAAATATTTTTGCTAAAAATTTAACAAAACTTTTATTACAAAAACCTATTAAAAATAAAATTATTTTAGGTTGAGACCCAGGTTTTGTAAGCGGTTGCAAATTAGCTGTAGTAGATGCTAATAACAAAGTTTTATCAATTGATGTTATTTATCCAACTAAACCAAAAAATAATCAAGATTTAGTTGAAGCAGAAAATAAAATATTGCAATTAATAAAGGATTTTAAGGTAGATTTGATAGCAGTTGGAAATGGAACTGCAAGTTGAGAAAGCATTAACTTTATTTCAAAGTTAATAACAAAACATTCTCTAGAAATAAAATTTATTATAACTTCTGAAGCTGGGGCATCTGTTTATTCTGCATCTAAAGCTGGAATAAAAGAATTTCCAGATTTATCTGTAGAGCAAAGATCAGCAATAAGCATTGCAAGAAGAAATATCGATCCTTTATCTGAATTGATAAAAATTGAAGCAAAAAGTATTGGTGTTGGACAGTATCAACACGATATACCAGTTAAACTTTTAAATGAGAAAGTTGATTTTGCAATTTCTCAATGCGTTAATAGTGTTGGTGTGGATATAAATACTGCTTCTGTTGATTTACTTGTGCATATTTCTGGATTAAACCTCAAAACAGCTAAAAATATTGTTTCTTATATTGAAAAAAATAAAAAAATTAACTCTAGACAAGAAATTTTAAAAATTTCTGGAATTAATGAGAAGATTTTTGAACAAGCTGCTGGTTTTTTAAGAGTTAATGAATCAAGTGAATTTTTAGATAAAACTTCAATTCACCCTGATATGTATAAAAAAGCATATAAAATTATGGAATTATATGGTTTATCTATTTTTGATTATGATAAATTCAAATATCTAAATAATGAACAAGAAATTAATAATATTAAAATTAAATTAAATTTAGAATATTTTGAAATAAAATTAATTTTAGAAAATCTTTCTAACCCACTTCGTGATTTTAGAGATGACTTAGATGATCCTATTTTAAGAAATAATATAGTTAATAAAGATGAATTAGAAAAAGGTATGATTTTTAAAGGAATAATTAGAAACATTACTGAATTTGGTGCTTTTATTGAGATAGGATTAAAAGACGATGTTTTCTTACATTCTTCTAAATATCAAGAAAATAAAATTAATATCAATCAAGTTGTAGAAGTGGAAATTAGTGATATTAATCAGGAAAATGGCAATGTTGCTGTAAATTTAGTAAATTAAAATTCAAGTAATTAAACTTGAATTTTTTATTTTAGTTGATAAATACGTCTTCAATAATAGTGTTATTAGCATTTCTGAAAATTGTTAAAGGTTCTTCTTTATTATCTGTTGTTACTTTAACAAATTTAACAATTATATAGGATTTTCCTTTTTCTGGGATATCGTTAAATACAAATAAGAAACGATTTAAATTGTTTTCACTTGCTGTAACGCTTGAAGTGTATTCAACATAATTTTCTTGTTCACTACCTTCTTTTTTAACTAATTTAAATTTACCTGATGTTCTATCATATTCTCTAATGGTTAATTTATAAGTTGAACCATTTTCAATAGATGTAACATTAGAAGCGATTGTAAATGGTTTTTTAGCTTGATCACTTTCTGCAACTTCACTTGAAGCAACTCTTTGTGCACTAATTAAACGTGATGTGGTGGTTAATTGCTTAATTAAACTTTCTGATTCAAAAGATAATTTAGTTGCTTTTGATTTATCACTTTCGTTTTGTTCACTAACTAATAAATCTGAAATTAAATAAGTTTTTTGACCTTGTAATTTATCAAATTCAAAAGTTAAAGGTTTTGAAGTATCTAAATAAACTTGTGATTTAGTTTCTATTTCTTTTGTTTGTTTATAACCTGTAGAACCTAATGAAATTTCACTTAATACAACTCAAACTTTTTTATCTTTTATTTGTTCAGGTTTGCTGAAAGTTAATGATACTTGTGTAGATGTAGCTGTTTTATTTGGGGTTAAAATAAAGTCACCACTTGAAATATCTGGAGTTTTGGTTGTTGTAAATGCATAGAGTTTATTTTCATTTTCTGTGCTTAATTCTACTTGTTGAAATTCACTATATGAATTTTCTCCAGTTTTAGTAGCTCTTGAAAATTTAAATAAATAATTGGTTTCTGGTTCTAAATTTTTTAATGTAACTATTGCTTTGTTTTTATAACCTTCTACTACTCTAAAATCTTCGTTAGCTAAAGTACTGAAATCTGCATCTGCTTCTTTTTTGTATTCAAATTTATACTTATATTTAGAATCATCAAAATTTAAATCTGTATTTTTTGATTCAAAGTTAAATTCTGCTGAAGTAGAAAATAAATTAGTTTGACTTACATATAAAAAGTTTTTTTCTTCTTTTTTGTCTGAACAAGAAATCAAAGTAATAACTGAAGCAGAAACTGTGCTTAGTGCTAAAATAGGCTTTAATAATTTATGTTTTTTCATTTTATCCTTTACAATCTTTATAATTACTAAATTTTTGTTAAATTAATATATGTTTAATTATATAATAAAAATGCAAAAAAACCTTAATTTTTATGATACTTTAAAGATTTTTTTACCTAATTTTATGTATTCTTCAATATTTTTGCTTAAAATTTGAAAACTATTAATGTATAAATCATCATTTTTTAGATTGATTCCAGCTTCTTGTAGAATTATAGATGGTTTATCTTTTCCACCTGCTGATAAGAAATTATGAATATAATTTTCTAATGATTTTGGTCCATTAATTTTGTAATCATTAAAGAAATAATTTGCAACTAAAAAACCAATTGCATATTTATAAACATAGAAATCTAAATAAAAATGAGGAACAATTGTTGCAAAAATTAAACTTTTTTCATTTTTAAAACCAGAAGCAAAATATTCTTTATATGTGTTAGAATAAATTTTTGCTAAATCATCAAATGTAGAAATTTCTTGATTTTTGTCTATTGCATTATAAACGTGATACTCATAATTTGATCAAAAGGTTTGTTTAACAACAGTGGAAATAAAATCTTGAATATTTTTTCTTAATATTTGTAACTTGGCTAAATCATTTTTAGCATTTTCTTTTAAATAGTCACTAACTACTAATTCATTAAATATTGATGCAATTTCAGCTAATAAAATAGGATATTCTGCATTGTTTTGATCTTGATTTTTATTGGAGTAATATGTGTGCATTGAATGTCCCATTTCATGAGCAAGAGTTAAAACAGACTCTAAAGTGTAATCTCAATTCATTGAGATAAATATCTTATCTAAACCATAAGCATTACTAATTGAATATGCACCAGAAGTTTTTCCATCACAATTCATATAATCAATTCATCTTTCATTAAAAGCTTTTTGAGAAACATCGTTATATTCTTGTCCCATTATGCTTAAAGATTTTTTATAAATTTCTTGTGCTTCTTCTACTGAATATATTTCTTTTTTATCAACTAAATCAACAAATGAGTCGTAATATTCTTTCTTTTGGTTGAATTTAGCTTTAAAAAATAAAGAATCATATTTTTGAAATTTCTTTAATAATGGTTTTAATTTTTTAACATTATTAAAGAGAGTTTGGAGCATATTTTCTTCAATATAATCTTCACTTATAAAGGATTCTACGGAAGAATTGTATTTTCTTTTAAGAGCAAAAGTAGAAATTCTTGAAAAATGCTGGATTAAAAGTTTTGCATAAGTGTTTTTATTTTTAAAATAAGAATTAAGATAACTATTAAAAGCAGTTTTTCTTAAATTTCTGTCTTTGTTTTTCATTAATAAAGAATAATTACTGTGAGTAATTTTAATTTTTTTGTTTTTAGAAGTTGTTCCATAACCTAAATCAGTTTCAACATCACTTAAAACTTGAAAAATTTCAGAAAAATCAGGATTTGCTTTATTGATGTCTAAAAGAAAATTTTCGATTTCATCGCTTAATTTGTGTTTTTGGAAATCTAAAATTTGTGTTAACTCATATTTAAATGATTTTAGTCTTTCATCCTTTATTCATTCTTTGATTTTGTCAATATTTTTGTATAAACGGTTTATTTCAGAACCATTTTGTTTATTAAATTCATCTAGATCATTTTCAAATTTTACTTGAATTTTACTTATGATTGGATCAACAGAGTTTATAGATAGTTTATTAGATAAATAGTTAATTATTTTGTTTAATTTTAGCTCATTTTTATTTTCTAGTTCTTTAAAATAAATAAAAGATTCAATATTTTCATATTTTGAATCTTTATATTTTAATTCTTCATTTTTACTTATTCAATATTCTTGAATAATAACTTCAATTTTTTTATTTTCAAGAAGACTTTCTAAATCGAAACGATATTTTTCTGGAATATCAGAATATTTTTTATATGATTTCATTTTCTTTTTTAAATGTTTCAAGTAATAATCTTACTTCTTCTTCTGTATCACATTTAATTGCTTGATGTGATAAAGCATGAGCTTTTTTATAATCTATTTTAGAAATTAATTTTTTTGCTTCTAATAAACTTGTTGCTGACATTGAAAATTCATCAAGACCCATTCCTAATAATAAAGGAATTGCATTTAAATCTCCAGCCATTTCTCCACACATTCCTGCTCATTTACCGGCTTTGTGTGCTCCATCAATTGTCATTTTAATTAATTTTAAAATTGAAGGATTTAATGGTTGGTATAAGTAAGAAACTTTTTCATTCATTCTATCAGCAGCCATGGTGTATTGCATTAAATCATTTGTTCCTATTGAAACAAAATCTGCATATTTACAAAATTGTTCACTTAAAACTGCTGCTGCTGGTATTTCTACCATCATTCCTACTTCTATTTTGTCAGATACTTTATGACCTTCTGCTTTAACTTGTTCCAACACTTTTAAGTAGATTTCTTTTGCTTGTTTAAATTCATCAACTGTTGCAATCATAGGGAACATAATTGCTAAATTTCCGTAATAAGAAGCTCTAATTAAAGCTCTTAATTGTGTTATAAAAGTTTCTTGTTTATCAAGAGAAAGTCTAATCGCTCTGTAACCTAAAAATGGATTCATTTCTTCAGGGAATTTAAAGTATTTTAAAGTTTTATCCCCACCAATATCAAGAGTTCTTACAACCACTTGTTTTCCTTGCATTTTTTCTAAAACTGCTTTGTAAGAGTTAAATTGTTCTTCTTCAGAAGGTCAATTTTCTGCATCCATATATAGAAATTCACTTCTAAATAATCCAATAGCATCGGAGTTATATTTCAATGCTCCTTCTGTATCTTGAACTGAACCGATATTAGTTGCTAGAGTAACTTCTCTACCATCTTTTGATAAAGATTTTTTAGTTAAAAAGTTTTCTAATTCCTTTTTATTTTCCATAAATTTTTTAAATTCTAATTCGAATTCTTTTATTTCTTCTAATGATGGGTTTATAATAACAACACCTTTTTCACCATTCATTGCTACAACATCTTTATTTTTTACTATTTCTGTAATATTTCCTAAACCTAAAATTGCCGGAATTTCTAGACTTCTAGCCATAATTGCAGAGTGAGAGGTTCTACCACCAATATTAGTTAAAAATCCTTTTACAAATTTCTTATTTAATTGTGCAGTATCTGATGGTGTTAAATCTTCTGCTACAATAATAGTTTCTTCGTTGATTGCTGATAAATCAACAATTTCAATACCTAAAATATTTTTAATAATTCTTGTAGCAACATCTTTAATGTCTGCTGCTCTTTCTTTCATATATGGATCATCGAAATTTGAAAACATTTCAATAAATTTTTTAGTTACATTTTCTGTCGCAAAAGCTGCATTCAATTTTTCATTTTTAATTAAGTTTTGCACTTCATCCATAATTGCTGGATCATTTGCTACTTGTATATGAGCATCAAAAACAGCAACTTCTTCTTCGTTTAGTGTTTTAGATGCTTTTTCTTTAATTGATTCTATTTGTTTTATAGTTTTATTTATTGCTATATTAAAAAGATTTAATTCTGCTTCAACATTTTCAATTTTTGAATTTGTTAATTCAATTTTTTGCTCTTTAATTTTGAATATTTTTGCAATTGAAATACCATTTGAAGCTCCTATCCCTGTAATTTTTTTAGACATATTTCCCCCTTGTTTTTAATCTTTTGTAGTAATAAAATTATATAATTTTTTTATGAAAATAAAAAACAAATTAGTCTATTTTTAACTAATTTGTTAATTATAATTACAAAAACAATTTTTAGATTAAATTATTTTCGACCATTGTAGTTTTTAAAGCTTCCATAGCTTCTTTTTCATCTTCACCTTCTGCTTCAATTGAAATTTCTTGTCCTTGTTTAATAGCTAAAGACATAATATTCATAATTGATTTAGCGTTTGCAGAAGCTGCAGATGTAATGATTTTAATATCTGATTTGAATTTTGAAGAAACAGAAACAATTTTTGAAGCTGGTCTTGCGTGTAATCCAATTGGATCAGATATAACAACAGTTATTTTTTCCATAATACCTTTCTAAAATATTATTTATTTTTTGTCTATATTTAAATTTTAACACAACAAAATGAAATTATTTAAAAATTTTTATTTTGTTGTGCATACTTTTGATAGGTTCAAAACTTTTGCGATGAATTGAACAAAAACCAAATTTTTTTAATGCTTCTTTGTGTTCTTTTGTTAAATAACCTGAATTTTGACTAAAATTATATACTGGAAAATCTTTGGAAATTTCTTTCATAAAGGAATCTCGCGTATATTTAGCAATTAAAGAAGCAGCAGCAATTGATAACGATTTAGAATCACCTTTGGTAATATTTTCTTGATTGATATTAGAATCAATTTTAACAAAATCAGTTAAAACTAAATCAATTTTTGTGTTAAATTTTTCAATTGACTTTTTCATTGCTTCTTTTGTTGCGTTTAAAATGTTAATTTCATCTATTGTTTGAGAGTCTATAAAAATTGTGTGATATTCTAATGAATTTTCTATAATTAAGTCTACAAGTTCTTTATGTTTGTTTTTAGGAATTTTTTTAGAATCAGTTATTTGATTGCTATCAAATTCAGTTTTTAAAATAACACAGGTTGCAACAACTGGTCCTGCTACACAACCACGACCAACTTCATCGCAACCTGCAATTATTTTTACTTTATTATTTAAAAAACTATCATCAAAGTTTTTTAATGTGCTTTTATTCGTATTTTTCAGGATGTTTTTCTTTCATTAATTTAATAAATTCTTCTTTTGGTAAATGAGAATATTCATTCATTAATTCAACACATTCATTGTATTCTTGAATAGCATATTCAATTCCTTCAAAACCATTTACAGAAGTAATTCCTGATCTTTTTCAATTTTTGTATGTGCTAAAAAATAATTCTACTTCTCTTAATCATCATTTTGGTAAATCTTCTAATTTTTGAATGTGATCTAAACGGTAATCATCTTCATGAACAGCTATTAATTTTGTATCTGTTTCACCATCATCAATCATTTTCATAGCTCCAATTATTCTTGCATTTAATACAGAACCACTAAAAAATGATTCATCTGAATAAACTAATACGTCTAATTCATCTCCGTCTCAATCTAGCGCTTCTCTTAAAGAACCATAATTAGCTGGATATCTAAAACCATCTCTTAAAATTCTATCTACTATAATTTGATTGGTTTTTCTATCATATTCATATTTTATATTTGATCCTTTTGGGATTTCTATATTTACTTGTACTATCTTTTTCATAATAAAAAATTTTATCATTTTTTCTCAATTTAGTTTGAAATATGTTCATTTTTGCTATGTTTTTTATTTTTTATTAAAATCATCAAAATCACTAATGAATTAGTAATAATTGCAAAACTGGATCAAATTAATAGTTGAATCATTTCTGTAATACTTATAGCAATGCCACCGTCTAAATTATAAATTGTAATCAATCCAGCAATTAATCAATAGGTAAATCATAAAATTTCCACAGTTAAAACAAGTGATTTATAAAATAATGATAACCCTTTCATTTTTTTGAAAAATAATCCTTTAATTAATTGTGGCAATGATGCAAATGAAATGCAAAAACTTGCAGCATTTATTAAAATTGAATTTACTATATTGTTATTGAATGAGATTATTTTAAGACTACTTAAAATAGTTAAAATAATTACTAAAATATAGGAAAACGACAGAAAAATGGCAATATAAATGTAATTTAGTTTTTTGGAATATTTGTAAAATAATACAATCAGTAAACTTAATAAACTTAAATCTACAAATGAAGCTATGAAAATGAAAATAGAAATTTCATTTTTAAAAATTGAATAAAAAATTCAAAAAATATAACTTAATCACAATACTCAAAAAGTTGTAAAACTCACTACACCAACGTGTTTAGTTTTAAAAGTTTTATAAAGTTGTGGAACAGTTGAAAAAGGCGTAATAATAATAGCTAATATTCCTACTATTATTTGAGTTAAAATCATATTTAGTTTAACCTTTCTAATTTTAAATCAATTTCTTCTGTTGAATTAATGTATAAAAACTCTTTTGGATGGATATTTAAATAAGTTCCTGAAACAATTTTTTCTACTGAACTAATAGTTTTTTCAATAGAGATAAATTCTCCTTTTTCTTTTGTAAAATTACTTGCTGTTCTTAATTTTTGACTAAAAAAATTAATTAATTGCATAGCTTTTCTTGCTATTATTCAGTTTTCATTATCCAGTTGCTCTAAACCTAAAATAAGGATAATATCTTTTAATTCTTCATATTTTTGAAGAATTTTTTTAGTTTCTGTAAGTGCATCAAAATGTCTTTTTCCAATATTTTCAATTGTTAATAAACTTGAATTGGATTTTAGTGGATCAAAAGCTGGAAAAATACCGTTTGATGCTATTTCTCTTGATAAAACTAAAACAGAATCAAGGTGACTAAAAACAGCAATAGAACCTGGATCATTTATATCATCCATAGGTAAAAAAACTGTTTGGAAAGATGTTATACCACCATTTTCATTTTCGTTAAGTCTTTCTTCGATATAGGAAACTTCGGAATTTAGTGTTGGTTGATAACCTACAGCTGACGGTTTTTTTCCAAGTGAAGAAGATAACTCATTGCCTGCTTGAATAAATCTATAAATATTATCAATAAAAAGTAAAACATCTTCTTTTTCAACATCTCTTAAGTATTCAGCAGCAGTTATTCCCATAGGAACTATTTTATTTCTTGAACCAGCTGTTTCATTCATTTGTGAAATGAAAATTATAGATTTTTCTAGTAAATTAGATTCTTTTAATTCATCTAGCAATTCTTGGCCTTCTCTTGTTCTTTCGCCAGAACCAATAAAAATAGAAGTCAATTTATTATTAAGTTTTTGTGAAGATAAGTTAAAGATTAATTCTTTCATTAAAACTGTTTTGCCAACTCCAGCTCCTCCTAAAATTCCAAGTTTAGTTCCCTTGAAAATAGGTATAAAAAAATCAATACATTTTACTCCCGTTTCCAAAAATAACTTGTTTTTAGTTTCAAATTTAACTTTTGTAATTGTTGAATCCAAATCTATCATTTTGAATTTTGATTTAGGTTGATTTAAAGATTCTCCTTTAATATTAAAAATGTTTCCTTTAGTTTTTAAACCTACAGGAACTTGAAGTTTTTTATCTTGCAAGATAACTTCTTGATTAATAAATAATTTAGTTGGATTGTGAATGATAATTGCTCTAACAACGGAATTGGAAATTATTTTTTCAACAAGTAAAATATTTTCTTCTTTTAAATCACTAATTATTTTTCCAATTTCAAGACTATTATTTGACAAATCATTTTCAATATCAAATTGAATTTCTACTGCATCTGTTAAAATTTTTGAAATTTTTCCATTCATTTTATTCACCTAAATACTCTTTCATTTCATTTTCACTTATTTTTTTAAAATTTATTTCTTGACTAATTTTCTTTGTTATTCCTTTATAATTGTAAAAATCATTAATTGCATTAATTATAAAATTTTTAAAATGAAATTCATCTACAAATTCTGAACTAATGAGTTTATTATAAATTTTATTAGCTCATTTGTTTTTTTGTAAAAAACTGAAAATAAATTTAAATAAGTCTTGATTTTCTTCATTAGCATCTAAAATGTTTCAAATTACTAGTTTTGAAAATAAAATAATTTCCCCTGTGTTTAGATAATTATTAAAACCTTTTTGAGTTAATATTTTTTCAATGTTTTTACCTTGATTTAAAGTTTTAGTAAAGGTATCTGAAAGATTAAATTTAATATCATTAAGATTATGATTTTTTATGTAATTATTATAAACTTTAGTTAACTCTTTTGATAATTCAGAAACTTGTTTATTTTGAACTGAACTTCCTGTTCTAGAAACAGAAATTGGATAATTTATAGCTGGAACAATTCCTGAATTAAATAGTTCACTACTTGTTACAATTTGTCCATCAGTAATTGAAATAATATTGGAAGATATAAAAGAAGTAATATCACCTGAATTTGTTTCCACAATAGGAAAAACAGTTATAGAACCTTCATCTTTAAAATTTCCACCTCTTTCTAATAATTTAGAATGAGTAAAAAAGACATCTCCAGGAAAGGCTTCTCTACCTGCTGGTTTATTCAATAATAAAGAAATTTCCCTATAAATATTTGCATGCTTAGTTAAATCATCCAATATTAAAATAACATCAAAATTATTTTTAGATAAATTTTCAGCATGAGCCATTGCAACATATGGTAACAAAAATTGATCATAAGAATTATCTGATTCAGCATGTATAATGATACTTTTATCTAAGCAACCATTATTTTTTAAAATTTCATAAATTTCTGAAATAGAACTATTTTTTTGTCCGATGGAAGCATAAATAAATCTTATATTATTATCAGAACAATTATTGATAATGGAAGAGAGAGTTAAATGAGTTTTTCCTGTTTTTCTATCTCCAACAATTAGTTGTCTTTGACCTTTTCCTATCGGAGTAAATAAATCAATTCCAAAATATCCTGTAAATAAAGGCTGATTTATTTTTTTTCTTTCATTAATCCCTCTTGCAGTTTTAAAAATTTCAGATTTTCCAAAAGAAACAATATTATTATTTTCTTTATAATTTTTATTTAAAATTTCACCTTTTATATTAATTATTTTTCCAAAAAAACCACTATTTGTTTCTATTTTGTCAAATAAAATAGGTTCTATTTCTTTATTTAGTTCAATTTTAGTGTTAGGATTAGAAATAATTAAATCAGCTCCTTCTTTACTTGCAGAAAGTAAAAAACCATAAACATCTTTGTTGATTTTAAAAAATTGATTTTGTTCATAATTAAAATCACCTTCAACTTTAATTAAAAAGTTATTTATCGATTTTACAATTAGATTATTTTTTTTCATTTTACCTCATCAATTCTAATAATATATAAATCACAAAAACAAGAGTTGAGCTACCTAAAACACCTGAAGAAAGTAGTAAAGTTAATTTTTGTTTTATTTTTTTATTTCTTTTAAAAATTAAAAATAAAATCGTCATTAAACTAGCTAGAGAAACGATAGAACCTACAGTTACTATCGATCATAAAATACCGAGCTCTACAGAATTTTTAACTTTTTTAATTTGTAAAGGATTTAAATTTTTAATAAAATTAGCTGCATTATCTGCAAGGATTTTTTTAGTTTGATCATCAATTTGTTCAACTATATTTTTAATTTTTTCGTCAAAAATTGGATCAGATTCTTTTTTAAGAATATCTTTAATTTCGTTTTTTTGTAATTCAAGTTTGTCTAAAATAGATTTTGCAATTTCAGAGTCAATTTTATTGTTATTTTCCAAAACATTTTTTATTTTTTCTGCTTTACCATCAATAGCAGTTCCTATAGCTGTATCTAAAAGGTTTTTATTCTTTTCAAATAACTCTTTGTAATCATTTTTTAAAATTTCTTCTATTTTTTCTGTTTTTTCTTGTTTAGTTAAATTTGAAAAATCGGGATTATTTTCAACTTCTTCTATAACATTAGAAATATTGTTTTTTATATTATTTTCAGAAAAAAGAAATGCAGAAGCAAATAATGCTGCTTTTTGCTCTTCTGTTAAATTATGTAAATCTTCTTTATTTAAAAAATTATTTAAAACATCAACATTTTCTTTAAACATATTATTATAAATGTTATCTTTGTCTTCTTGAGTAAATTCAGGATTGTCAGATTTAATATGTTTTTCTTCTTTTTTAAAACCAGTTATTTCTGTAAAATAATTTCTTGTTTCTTCTCCATTACTTATTTCAACTTCTGCAATTCCTATTGTTCCATCGCTATCAGCTTTTTTTACTATTTTTTTAATTTTGTAATCAAAACCTTTAGTATCGCCTGAAACATAAGCAATTTGTTCTAAAGGACTATAAAATCTTGCATTAGAAGCTGTTATTTCTTTTCCTTTATCTGTTAAAGTTAAAGGTAATTCATCAGCTAAATTAATATCTTGAATTTTATTTAGTAAAATATCTTCATAAAGGAATTTCCCTTTTTTTTGGAATAAATAATGCTGATTTGGAGCTATAATTTCAAAAGAATTTGGATCAATTTTACTTGTTAATGTAAAATTGATTAAAACATCTTTTCTTTCTAATTCAAAAATATGTTTTTGTATTGAATTTATTTCAAAATTAAATTTATCATTTGGGTCAAAACTATAAAAATCACTTTCAGTTATTTCATCAAAATTTTTATTTTTTGATGTATCTTTTAAGTATATTCTTTTTTGTTCAATTAAATTATTGTAATAGTTATTTAATAATAAATTTTCATATTCCAAAAATGAGTATTTAAAATCAAAATGCTCGTCAAAAAATAGAAAAACGTTATTTAAGTTAATTTTTGCTCTTATGTCAATAGTTCTACCATTGTTTGATTGTGTAATTTCAGGATCTTTTACAATAAATTCATCAGTATATTTAAATTCTGGATTAGGATTTTCAATATAAATATCACTTTTCTTTAAATTGAATGCACTTTTTTCAAGAGCTTCTGGTTTAATTTTTATTATTCCTAATTTATTTTCATTTCTAGCTTGCATTAAGATATTTCTATCTCTATAAATATGTTCTCTTAGTTTTTCTTGAATATTATATGCAATAAAATCAGTGCCATTGAAATTTCTAACTTGATTTTCTAAATTAAAGATAATACTATCAATTTTTGATTTTTCAACATCAGTCATCTCTTTATCATCTAAGTTGAAATCATAACCATAAATAGGGAAATTACTTGGATTAGTTAATCAATTGGAATCAGTAATATAAACATTATTTATTCTATTTAAAAAAGAAGATAAAATGTTTATTCTTTCATCTTTTGAAAGAGTATTAATGATTTTTGATTCTTCGTTTGAAATGGAATTTCTAGAAAAATAAGTTTCTTGTTTTAGAAAATCAAAGTCATTATTAATATATTTTTTAAGAGAATTTTCAATAATAGAAAAATTATTATTAAGAATTTGGTAATACCTATTTTTTTCATATTCTGCTTTTGTTGGGAAAGAATTTTTTAATTCTTGTAAACTTTGACTATATAATTCAGCAATTTTATTTTTTAAAGTAGAAAGGATATGATCAACTTGTTCTGTTTTGTAATTATCTATTTCATCAATTTCATTATTGCTTAATAAAGAAATTGATGAAAATACAGGAATTATAGGTAAAGTTGAGATTAATAATCTTCTAAAAAATTTAAATTTATTTCGTTTGCTCATCTTTAAAATATATTTTTGATCCTTTCATTATTTTTAGAATTTCATATTCTTCAACAACCTTATATTTTAGTAGAATATCATTAATATCCATCCCTACTTTACTTTGTCTAAAAACCTTTTTATAATCTTTTTTTGCTTGTTTATATTTAATTTTAATTTCTTTTAATTTAATTTTATCATTTTTAATAGAAAAAAGTTGCTTAATATAATTAAAAACTATTACTTCTAAAGTTTTGGAATTTTTATCATTTTTAATTATTGTTTTATCTACTAAAAATAACTTAATAATATTTTCTTTATTTCTAATTTTTATAATCGCATTATCTAAAGAACAAAAAACATTTTCTTTAAATGAAAAATAGGTTTTTTCTTTTGGAATATAAATATTAATATTGCTTTCAGAAAACGTTTCTATAATTTTATTACTTTTAATAATATTTACATTAAAAAAAGACTTCTTTTTTTTAAAAACAATATTTTTCGATCATAAACTCGTTAAAACTTTACTCTTCATAATTTTCCTTTGGTAATTGTGATAATAACACAATTTCTTCTGTTAAGTTCTGTCTTTTTAATTCCTTTGTTTTAATTTTGATATTTTCTATATTTTTTTCAATTTCTTTTAATATTCTTGTTTCGTGAATTAATTGTTGTTTTAATTTAAAAAAAGACGATTCATAAATTAAAGCAGGAACAATAGAGTTTAAATAAATTAAAAAAAGATTTTTAATAAAATTAAAAATATCTGGGAAAATCAAATGTTCATTTGTAAAAGAAATTTGTTGAAAATTAGTTGAATTATTTAAATCAAAATTAAATTTATCAATAGGTAAAATTGTGATGGAGTTATCTTTAATTCTATTAGAATTTAAAATAAAAATTACTTCTGAGACAATTTTATTTCCATAAATTTCAGAAATAATTTTTCCCAGTTCATAAATTTGCTGTTCATTTGTATTTTCAGTTTGAAAAATAGGAATAATCTTATTTTTGTTTGCAAAATTTATAGCTTCAACACCAATTGTAATTAAAAAATCCTTTTTAAAGTTAAACTTTTTTAATAGTTGATCATTTATATTGTTATAGTTTAAATAATTTAATTCTATTTTTTCAGAAACATAAATTCAAAGTTTGGAATTGTTTTTTTCTTTATTAGAATTTTTAAAGAAAAAAGAGTTTAATTTATATCTATTTTCAATTGAAAAAAGAATATTTTTTACATTAATTGAAGAAAAAACTTTTTCTTCAAACCCTTTATTAATATTAGAAATTTTTAAAATTGTGTTTAATCTACTAATTTTAGTTGTTGCATAAAGATTTTCAAAAACTTTAAGTGAATTTGAGTTGTTAGATTTCATTTTTTACTCTTTTAATTTGTTTTTCATTGTAAAATAATTCGAAGTTTTCATCTTTGTTAAAATAAATAATGATGCCATCAATTAAAACTAATTTTTTTTCTTTTTGAATTACGTCAAGAACATATTCAGTAAAAATGTCCTGAATATTTTTAAAAATTTCATTGTTTGAAAAATCTAATTTTTCTTGTAAAAAAATGTTATCTTTTTTTATTGTTGGAAAAATAAATTTATCATTTTTCATTCATATAATTGAAAAGATACCAAAATCAATTTCTTTTTTTTCAGAAAAACTTTTTTCATAAATTTTAAAAAAAGAATCAAAATTTTCAATTTCTTCTTTTGAATTTAAAAGCAGTTTTATATTGTTTAAAATGTCTTTTAAATGCACTGTTTGATTATCATTTATAAATTTATTATAGTTTTCTAAAATTCAAAAATAATCATTATTTTTTTTTAGTTCACTACGGATTTTTTTAAATTCTTTTTCTTCTTTTTTTAAAAAATTAAACATTTTTGACTCCTTTTTTTGTTGATTGTAAAATTAATAAATTATAAAAAGACAACAATAAAATATTAAATAGTATATAAAAAATTATAATAGAATAAAATAAAATTTCAATATTTAAAAACTCATTAATTAAATAAAATAAATTGTTATTTTTTAAATAAAAGACTATTGAAATTATTAAAGTAAAAAAGTTAACAAATAACCTAACAAATAATCTTTTAAATAAATCTCATTTTCTATGTTTTAAACAAAATAAAACTAAGATTAAAAAGTTAGAAATACCGTTTATAAAAAGATTTATATCAGTAATTTGAATTCCAGAAATATTTTTAGATGAATTGTAATCAAAAAGAATTCTTATTAAATAAAATAACATTCATAAAAGAAATATAGAGCATAAAGTAAAAATTTTTATTATTTGATCTGTTTTAAAAATGTTTTTGAAATTTAATACTAAAAAATAGTAAATTAAAATTATTACAATACTAAAACCTAAATAAATATAATTTCACGCTTTGAAATGAAAATGAGTAGCAAATTGGCTGAAAAATAAAAGCAAGGTTAAAAACATTGAAATTATTGAAATTCATAAAAATAGCTTATTAAAATCTTTATTTTTTGCTTTTATTTCTCAAAAATTGAAAAAACTATAAACAAAAGGAAAAAGAGTTATACATAAACCAATAATTAATAAAGTTTTTAAAACAAAATCTGATATTTTTCAATCATTTATTAAAAAATGTAAAAATGGATAACTTGTTATATTATTTATTCCAGTTTTTTCTATATATAGAGAAAAGTTAATATAAAAAATTAAAAAAGCAAAATAATAAATAAATTTACTTACGTAAGAATAAATAGTTCATTTATATTTAAGTTTTAGTTTTACATCATTTTTTTTAAAAATAAAGTAGTTGTAAAAATTGTAAGCACAATTTAAAACTATTACATATAAAAGTAAATAAACTGCTAAATTTAAATTAAAGGTAAACTTCTCTTTACTGAAAGTATCAACATTAATGTATAAAAATAAAGATAAACCAAAAAATGCAATAGAAGTTAGAAGAAACAAAGAAGCAAATATAAAATAATACTTAATTTTTCACAAATGTAATTGTACACCAGTGTAAATTTTAAATAAGTATAAATAAGATACAAAACTAAAAAATCAATAAGTCACTGAAAACAGAACTTTGCTTTCTAAATTGATATGACTATAATTATTGAGTTTTATAAAATTATTAAAAAATACATAGTTTATTGTAAAATAAATTGAATATAATATCAAGACAAAAATTTTAAAAAATAAAATAATTTTGCTTTGTTTTTTGAATAAAATTTCTTTTCAATCTATTTTAAATGAGTTAAAAATTAAATAATTTTTCTTTGGTTTCATTTTAGTTTCAATAAGATTTTTTTATAGGAAAATCTTTAGTTAATTTTATTACTTCTTGTTTTAATGCTTCTAACTCTTTTTGGTTTTCACTATTTAACAAAGCTTTATTTATAATATTGGCTAATTGCTTAAATTCTTTTTCTTTAAAACCTCTAGAAGTCATTGCAGCAGTTCCTAGTCTAACTCCTGAAGTTACAAAAGGAGATTCATCATCATTTGGAATTGTGTTTTTATTAACGGTAATATTGATTTTTTGCAAAATAGAAGAAGCTGATTTACCTGTTGTTTTATAAGATTTTTTAACATTTATAGTAAATAAGTGATTATCAGTTCCGCCAGAAATTATTTCTACTCCATTTTTTTGAAATTCTTCCGAAAAAGCCCTTGAATTCTTTATAATCTGTTTGCAATAGTCTTTAAAAAAAGGTTGTAGTGCTTCATTAAAAGCAACCGCTTTTCCTGCGATGCTATGAAATAAAGGACCACCTTGATAACCGGGAAAAACTCATCTATCGATTTTTTTAGCAATTTCTTCATTATTTGTCATTATGATACCACCACGAGCACCTCTTAATGTTTTGTGAGTTGTCGAAGTAATTATGTCTGCATATTCTACAGGTGATGGATGTAAATCTGAAGCAATAAGTCCAGCTATATGTGCAATGTCAGCCATTAAGTAAGCACCTACTTCATCTGCAATTTTTCTAAATTTAGAAAAGTCTATTGTTCTTGAATATGCTGAATAACCGCATATAATTAAATTGGGTTTAACTTCTTTTGCTACTTTTAAAATTTGCTCATAATCTAACAAACCATTAGAATCAACATCATAAGAAAATGATTGATAAAATTTTCCAGAAAAATTGATATTATATCCATGTGTCAAGTGACCACCAGAGCTTAGTGACATTCCTAAAACCTTTCCGCCAGGTTCTACAAGTGAAGCAATAGCTGCTGCATTTGCTGTTGAACCAGAATAAGGTTGAACGTTAGCGAATTTTACTTTGAATAATTTCTTGAGTCTTTCAATAGCTAAATTTTCTACTTCATCCACATTTTCACAACCATCATAATATCTTTTTCCTGGATATCCTTCACCATATTTATTAGTTAAAATGCTTCCTGTTGCTTTTAATACATCTTCTGAAACGTAATTTTCAGAAGCTATTAATTCAATATGTTCTTCTTGTCTTTGAAGTTCTTTATTTATTGCGTTAGCAATTTCTTTATCTTTTAACTCTATATTTTTATACATTTTTAACCTCATTTAATTTTACTATTATAATTTTACTTCAAATAGAAAAAAATCAAAGCCTAAAGCCTTGATTTTTGAATTAAAATATATTAGTTTTTATATGTTATTAATAAATTTGATTAATAATTATTTGTCGTTTAAAGCTGTAAAACCTTGAACTTTTTGTCCTTTATAAAAACCACAAAATCTACATACTCTATGTTGTTGGATACCATTTGAACAGTTTGTACATTTAATTAAGTTTTGTACAACTAAAGCATCATGAGTTCTTCTTTTATGTTTACGTTGTTTAGAAGTTTTTCTCTTTGGAACTATAGCCATTTTTCCCCCTCTGTATATCTAAGATAATTTTATTATAGATTTATATTTTATAATTTTACATTAAAAAGAAAAAAAATAAAGAATATTTATTTAATTTCTTTTAACATTGCTGAAAATTGTCATAATCATTTATCAA
Organism: Mycoplasma sp. 480; assembly: GCF_051353065.1. NCBI lineage: Bacteria > Bacillati > Mycoplasmatota > Mollicutes > Mycoplasmatales > Mycoplasmataceae > Mycoplasma > Mycoplasma sp. 480. Next base: position 456,686 of record NZ_CP195722.1, read on the forward strand.
ATGATAATAAAATTTCATCAAAAATTGGTTGAACTCTTGCACTTCATTCGAAACTTTCACTTTCTTTTAATAAAGTTTCTAAATCAAAAACAAGAAGTTGTAAAGCTGTTTTATAGTCAAATTCTTTTGTTGATTCTTCTTTGATAAATGAAAGTTCTAAAATTTCTTTAAAACTCCCGATTGCTTGTGATTTTTTCATCACTACTTTTTCTGCAATTTCATCAATGAATTCTAAAACTTCAGCTTTTAATTTATCTGTTTCTTCGTGAATTTCAAAAAATTCAATCCCTTTAATATTTCAATGTATATTGTTAGCTTTTTGATAAAAAACTTGTAAGCTTGCTTGTATTTCTTTTAATTTTTTAAGCTCTTGCATTTTAATATTCATCCTTAGTTCTAATTAAATTCAATCCTTCAAATTCTTTTTCTTTTTTATAGTTTGTAACTACTAAAACTAATTTGTCAGATGGTGTAAAATCATAGAATGTTCCAAATCCAAATTTTTCTTCAGTTGCTAAGACAACAACAAGTTCAGAATGTTGAGCTACGAAGTTTTTCATTTTCCCATCACCTATTTCTGTTGTTGTTAGTTTTCCATTTTCGTCAATACCACTAACACCTAAAAATGCTATTTGGAATTTAAAATTTTCAATAGCTGATAAATCATGAGAATTTGTTGAAAGACTTTTATGTTTTATTTTTCCACCTACTACATAAATATTTTTGAATCCCATTTCAACAGCTTTCATAGCATTATGGACAGAATTTGTAAAAATATTAACATCAGTATCTAAATATTCAAGTAAATAATAACAAGTAGAACCTGCATCTAAATAAATGTTTAAGTAATCTTTTGCTAAAACAGCAGCTGTTCTAGCAATGCTTCTTTTTGCTTCTACATTTACTTTAATTTCGTCAATAACAATTTTATCTAAATAATTTCTTTTTTCGTTATAAACAATTTCACCAAAAGGTCTTTTAACATAACCTTCTTCTTCAAGTTTAAGAAGGTATCTTCTTGCAGTACTTTTTGTTAATTGGAATTTTTGTTCAATTTCAATAGGTTTTAAAATCTTTTTAGTTCTTATGTATTCGTTTATTTCCTTTTGTTTTGCAAAAGACATAATTTTTTTATTTTTTGAATCTTCCACATTACTCCTTTCTGATTTTATCATTAAACTTATTATAGATAAAAACAAACAAATTATACCATTTTAAAGTATTTTTCAATATATTTAATTCAAAAATTTTCATTTTTTTGAAAAAGTAAAAGAAAATCCGCAAAAGCGGATTTTAATGGTCTTTTTGATATGGTGCTCAAGACGGGACTTGAACCCGAACGCGATTTCTCGCACTAGAACCTCAATCTAGCGTGTCTACCATTTCACCACCTGAGCAATGGCGGAATAGACAGGATTTGAACCTGCGCGAGAGTTGCCTCTCCTAATACGTTTCCAACGTATCCCCTTCAGCCTCTTGGGTACTATTCCATATACATTATAATTATATAAAAAATTCTTTTTTTTAATACAAAATATACTTAAATTTTCTTATTTATTTAATTTTTTAAACTCAAAAACTTCAAAAAAAGCGTAAAAAACTCAGTTTTTGCCTTTTTTAAGATAAATTATCTCTATTTTTGTAACTTAAGAGTTATAATTCAAATATATTTATTTAAATTCTTTTTAATTAAATTGTAAGTAAGTTACTAACTGCTATATATATATATATATATAGAAAAGCACTCTTTATTTTCTTAAGTATTTCTATATATTATGCAAATTAATAATTTAATTTAAATAAATTAGAAAAAAGGAGAAAAATGAGTAAAAAAATTAAAAAGGTATTTCCAAAATTGGCGTTAGCCAGTCCATTATTACCAATAACTATGGTAATTTCATGTAATGATACAACTGATACCAAACATAATGAACCTAAAAATCCAGGATCAGGAACAACACAAACAGAACCAGTTAAAGAAAATCCAAACCCTGTGATAACACCTATTGCAGAACTACCAGGAAATAATGATGATAAAAATAAAAGTGAAAATCCACCAAAAAATAATGTTAAAGTTTCCGACCCTGAGAAAATAAATGATAAAAACAAATCTGAAAATCCAAGTAATTCACAACCAAAAGACGATAATAAAACACAAACTGTTCAAAAAGAAGATAAAACCACTTCTGATTCAAAAGATAACGACAAAGCACCTGAAAATGGTTCTGTTGATCAAAAAAATGAAAATCCAGAACTAAATAGCAATTCAGACAAAACTAAAGATGATTCACAAAACCCAGATACTGCAACAACAAATCCAAAAGTTCAAACACAAGATTCTGAAGTTGTTTTTGACAGAAAATTTCAAGTCTTACACGTTTCAAAAGAAGAAGAAAAACAAATTCTTGACGACCAATTTAATAAAATCGATAAAACTAAAGATAACAACAGCACAGTAGAAGGACAAGATAATTCAACTAGCGAACCTGTAGAACCAAAAAAACCACAAATTCCTTTAACTAAGGAACAAAAAGAAATTCTAAATGAACAATATTTAAAACAAGATTTAAGTAACACATCAACTACAATAGGTAATGTTGAACCTGTAGTTTTTGACAGAAAATTTAAAAAATTAGACGTTACTAAAGAGAAAGAAAAAGAAATTGTTGATGAGCAAATTAAGAACATTGATAAAACAAAAGATAACAATAGTGTAGTTGAAGGACAAGATAATAACAATAATAATAGTGAATCAGAAAAACCTAAAACACCACAAATTCCTTTAACTTCTGAACAAAAACAACAACTTAGTGATCAACTAAAAAATCAAGATCCAAAAAATACTTGAACAACTATTGGCGATGATAGCTCACAAAGTTTTAATAGAAAATTTACAAAATTAGATGTTACTAAAAAAGAAGAAAAACAAATTCTTGATGATCAACTAAATAAAATTGATAAAACTAAAGATAACAACAGTACAGTAGAAGGACAAGACAATTCAACTAGCGAACCTTCAGAACCAAAAAAACCACAAGTAGAGTTAACAGCAGATCAAAAACAAAAACTTCACGATCAATTAGAAAATCAAGATCCTGATAATACTTGAACTACAATTGGAGATGAAATACCAAAACAATTTGACAGAAAATTCAATGTTATTTCAGTTTCTAAAGAACAAGAAGATAAAGAATTAAAAGAGCAAGCTGCTAAATCACAAGATAGTGAAATCGATATTGTTGATGATTCTGAACCAAAAGATACTCCTGTTGAAGAACCTAAAGCAAACAAAGATAAGCAACAAGAACAACCAAAAGTTGAACTTAAAAAATCAAATGATTATAAAGTTATTGAATTAACAAAAGCACAAGAAGATGAGCAATTAAGCAAACAACAACAAAATGCAGAAGAAAACGAAATCGAAATAGATTTAGACTAAAAATAGATATTCTCAAATTTTAGAGAATATTTTTTTAATATTATAAAAAAATATTATAATTTTAAATATGATAAAGGAAAATAAATTGAATTTTTCAAATAACACAAACTATCAATTTCGTTACTTGAAAGAATTTAAAGAGATTTTAAATCTTGCACATCAAGAATTTAAAGCTAGAAAAAAAATTGTTGTTGATTTTTTACTCACGGATAATGAACAAATTAAAATAATTTCCAAAGAATATAGAAAAAAAGATAAAGTTACAGATATTCTTTCTTTTGGAACTAATTGAAGTGATTTTGATTTTTTAGATTTTTTACCACTTGGAGAAATAATTATTTCTTATCAAAAAGTTAAAGAACAAGCTAAAGAATATGGTCACACACTAAAAAGAGAATATTGCTATCTTTTTGCTCATGGTTTAGCTCATTTATTTGGATTTGATCATCTAACAAAAGAAGATGAAGATAAAATGAATTATCACGTTGATAAAATAATGAAGAAAATGGAGATTAGTAGATAATGTACATAAAATTAAAAAAACTTTTAGATAACTCTTATTCACCTTATTCAAATTTTGCAGTTGCTGCAATTTTAAAAAATAAAGACGGAAAAGAATGAAATGGTGTTAATGTAGAAAATGCTGCATATCCTTCTGGAATGTGTGCAGAAAGAAGCGCTCTTTTTGGAGCTATTTCTTACGGATTTAAACCAAGAGAAATTACCGAAATTCATATAATATCAAGGAAAAATGAATTCATCTCTCCTTGTGCAGGTTGTAGGCAAGTTATGAGTGAATTAATGCCACTTGATGGTAAAATATTTCAATATTCTAATGATGGTACTTGCAGAGTAAATACTGTTCTTGAAATGGTTCCTTTCCCTATTTTAAGTGAGGATATTAAAGTTTAATGAAAGTGTGTTTTGTTGCAATTATAGGTAGACCAAATGTTGGAAAATCATCTTTACTTAATGCTATCTTACAATATGATTTATCAATAGTAAGTGCAAAACCACAAACCACAAGAGATCAAATAAACGGAATTTATAATGAAGAAGGATATCAAATTGTTTTTATTGATACTCCTGGTATTCATAAAAGCAAGCAAAAATTAGGTGATTCATTAAACAATAGTTCTTATGAATCTTTAAAAAACGCAGACTTAATTTTATTTTTACAACCTGCTGATCAAGAAATTGGAACAGGTGATTTTATGATTTTAGAAAAAATCAAAAATTTTAAAAATAAAATTGCTCTTATTACAAAAGTGGATCTTGTTTCTGATAAAGAAACGCTCAAAAGAAAAGCAGAACAACTTAAATCAAAAGGATTTTCCCTTGTATTAGGTACATCCATCACTTATGAACAAACAATTCAAGAATTAATTAATGAAATTAAAAAGTATAGCTATGAATCTGAACCTTTTTATCCAGTTGAAGATATAACAGATAAAAGTATGCGTTTTCTTGCTAAAGAAATTGTTCGTAAAAACGCTATTAATCTTTTAGAAGATGAAGTGCCTCATAACATTGCTGTTATAGTTAATGATTTTATTGAAAAAGAACATTCAATGCAAATAGATGTAACAATATATGTTTCAAGAGATTCACAAAAAGGAATTGTTATTGGTAAAAACGGAGCAATGATTAAACAAATAGGAATAAATTCAAGAAAAGAACTTGAAGAACTTTTTAATAGTAAAATTTTTCTCTCTACCAATGTGAAAGTAAGTAAAAATTGAGTAAATAACGAAAAAGTAATTAAAAAAATGGGATATTAATTAATAATTAATCTAATTTTATAATTAGATTTTTTATTTTTATAACTATAAATAAAAAACGAATTTTAAAATATAATTATAATAGTAGAAACTTATTTTAAAATTCAAAGGAGTATAAAATGGAACAAAAACAAAATAAAATCAAAGCAGTATCTTTTTGAACAACTCAAATTGATTATTTCATAAAAAATTGAAATATTTTTAGAAAATTAACAGCAACTGATTTTTACAAATTCAAACATCTAACCTTATATTTTGCTTTTTACAAATATCTTTCAAGAAAACAAGAAGTTTTTATGAAACAAAATTTAAAGATAGATGAAAATGCATTCAAGTATTTTGATTATTCTTATTTTAAATATAAATCATTATTCAGAAAAACTAAATATTTTAACTCTTTTGAAGAAATTAAAAACATTTACAAAACAGTTCAAAATGAACTTGGTTACTTCATTTTTAACGATAATTTATTTAGTACTTTATATAAAGAATATATGGCAAGTCATAGTTCAAATATTACTTTTGAAAAAATACTTGAGAGATTTGAACTCTTTCATAATCATATTAAAAAAAATGATAAATATACCTATTTATTTAGTGATATATTTTATATTTCTAAAAATGAAATTGAAAAAAACTGAAAAAATAAAAAAGATTTAAAAATGCTAATAGAAGAAGCAATATCTGTTGTTGAACTAATAAATATTGATTATCAAAACGATCATTTTATTTTTAAAGAGATATTTGAATTTTTAATTAGTGAATTTTCTGAAGAAAATAAAAATGCAAATGAAGGTTTTTATACACCTAATGATGCTTCAATTATAGTTTCAAAAATAGTTTTAGAAGATGTTAAAAATAAAGATGAACTTAAGATTTATGATCCAACAGCCGGAACTTCTTCTTTAATGTTAAATGTAGGTAAAACCTTTGAAAAATATAAAAATGAATCAGATTTAGTTCAATATAATGCAATTGAAATTGATAGTTGAAATTACAACATAAGTAGAATGAATTTTATAATTAATAATGTTGATTTTAAAAATTGAAAAATCAAAAATGCTGATTCATTTACCAGTTATTCACCAAATGATTTATATAAAACAAATAATCCTAAAGCAGATGTAGTATTATCACATATTCCTAATTCTAAAAGTTGAAATTCAGAAATATCTAAAAATTTCAACCCTTATTTTAAAGAATATGGTACACCACCTAAAACCAAAGCAGATTGAGCTTTTATTTTACAAGGTTTATACAATTTAGATGATGAAGGAATTATGGTTATTTTAGCACCAGAATCAATCTTAACAAGTGCTTCAGTAGAAAAAGAGATTAGAAAAAAACTTGTGCTTGAAAATCATTTAGACTCAATTATTTATTTACAAAATAAATTATTTTCTGGAACCTCCAACACTGATGTTTTATTAATCTTTAAAAAGAATAAAATAAATAAAGATATTTTTATGATTAATGCAACTAATTTATTTGTAAAATTAAACAATGATATTTGCAAATTAAGTCCTGATAACATTGAGAATATTTTAAATACTTATAAAGATAAAAAAGAAATCAAAGGATTTTCAAAACAGGTTTCTATCCAAGAAATTACCTCTAATAATTTTGATCTTCAAATTTCTAAATACATAACAAAAGAAGATGTTAACTCTTCCAATCAAGAATTTAATAAAATTCATAATTTACTAACAGTAGAAGACTTTAGACCTGTACAAAAATATTTTGATGAAATTAGTGGTTTACAAGATCAAATAGCAATTAAAGTAAATAATTCAGGTTATAAAATAGTTAATGCTGAAAAAATAACATTATTAGTTTTAGAGTCCAAAATAATTAAAAAAATAGAAACTAAAATGGAAAAAGTTAGAGAAAAAATCGTTGACTACTTTATTCCTTTTTTCACTGAAATCGATGAATTTCCAGAAAATTGAGAAGAAATTATTAAAAGTGAAATAGATAGATTTGCTAACGCTTCAATTAAAAACATTCCTTTTTTAGATAAGGAAAAATTAATGTTTGAATTACAAAAAGCAGTAGATGAATTTATTATTCCTGAAATATCTGTATTTAAAGAAAAAAGAAAAATGAATTTTGATAGATTAATGGATAGTTATATAAGAAAATTTTCAGAAGGAGAAAAAGAATCAGATCTTATTAATTTCTTATTAGTTATTTCTGTAGAAGCAGATGAAAATGCTGAAGATTTAATTCATATGAAAGAACTAAGAGACAAAATAGAAGAGCGAATGAACTCATTACTCTTAGAAATTTCTACTTATCCAGAATGTCAAACTTTATTTAAATCAAGTAAAATTAAAACAAGTGATTTAGAAAGAATTAAAAAACTTTTAAATCCTGCAAGCACTCAAACTGAAACAGAAAAAGAAATTAAATTCAAAATAGCTGAAGTTTATGATTATTTAAATTATCTAAGAAGACTTGACAACAATATTAGTTCTTTAGAAGAAACAATATTTCAAACTACTCTTGATTCTTTAAATGAAATTAAAAACTATCAAGAATTAATAAATTATCTTGCTTTTCAATGAGCCAATTATTTAACTGATTTAACAGTAAAAACAGAAAGTTATTTAACTCATGCAATAATTGAAGACTTAGAATTATTTGTTTCTAATAACAATGACAAATCTTTAAATTTTTTAGATAAAGATTATAAATGAGTCTTACCTAACTTAATACAAACAATGAAATTTCTCTCAACTATGCATGTACAAAAAGAAAAACTGGAATTTATTACAAAAATATTAAATAAACAATAAAAGGAGAAAAATGTCAAATAATACAAAAAATAATTTAGTCCCTTCTTTGAGATTCAAAGAATTTACTCACGCTTGAGAACAGGACGTCCTAGAAAATTTAGCAACAGTTTCAAACGGAAAAAGTAATACTCAAGATCAAAATGAAAAGGGAAAATTTCCTTTTTTCATAAGATCTGATTTTCCTGTAAAAAGCAAAAATTATTTATATGATAGAGAAGCAGTTATTACTGTTGGTGATGGGAATATAGGAAAAATTTTTCATTATATAAATGGAAAATTCAATTTACACCAAAGATGTTATCAAATTTTTGATTTTTTAGAGAAAAATAAGATTTTAGGAAAATATTTTTTTCATTATTTTTCTGCTAATTTTTATGAAAGAGCAATATCGATGTCAGCAAAAGGAACGGTAGATTCCTTGAGAATGACAACAATCACTGAAATGAAAATAAAGTTCCCAAATTTAAGAGAACAAACAAAAATAGCTAATTTATTAGAAACCGTTGATTCAATCCTTTCACTTCACAAGCGTAAGTATAATTTTCTAAAAAACATTAAAAACACATTACTTGACAAGATGTTTCCATCTCAAAATTCAAACATTCCAAGTATAAGATTCAAAGAATTTACTCACGCTTGAGAACAGGACGTTATGGAGAATATATATGCTTTTGGAAAGACAGGCGGAACTCCTTTAACTACAAATAAAAAATTTTATAATGGTAAAATTCCTTTTTTAACTATTAAAGATATAACAAATTCTGAAAAATATTTAACCGAAACAGAAAAACACATTTCTGAAGAAGGGATTGCTAACTCAAGTGCATGATTAGTTCCTAAAGATTCTTTGAACTTATCAATTTATGCATCTATAGGTAAAATCACTATAAATAAAGTAAATTTAGCAACTAGTCAAGCAATTTTTAGCATTATTTTAAAAGAAAAAGAGTTATTAGATTTTTACTTCTATAATTTAACTTATAAAAATTTTAAAAAACATTGAAATAAAGTTTTATCTACCGGAACACAGCCTAATTTAAGTTCAGAAACTGTTAATTCAGAAATAATTTTTAAATCAAAAGAAAATAAAGAAAATATTTTAGTAGGTAAACTTTTTACTTTAATTGATTCAGTCCTTTCACTTCACAAGCGTAAGTTAACAGCATTAGAAAATATAAAAGCAAAACTCTTAGAAAAAATGTTTGTTTAATACAAAAACTTAAAAAAGAATAAATTTATTTTTCTTATTTTATTAAAATGTACTATATCTTAAATAACATTAGTCCCTTAGAAAAAGGGATTTTTATTTTAAATTTACAAATTTTATTCTGTTTTATTTATTAATAATATTAATATCAATAAAACAATTAAGATTATTATATTTTTCATATTTATTCTATCTTTTTATCAAAAATATAGATACATTTATTAAAACTATATTTAATTTTTTAGAAATATTTAGATTTATAAGCATTTTTACACTATTTTTACAAAATCATTTTACCTTTTTAATCAATAGTCTTTTACGCTTGTGAAGTGAAAGGAGAGAGTCAAGATGTGTAAATAAATTGGCTATTTTTGTTTGTTCATTATAAGAAGGGGTTTTAAAAGGAAAAAGATTAATATCATCGTATACAATAAAAGGAATTCCACCATTTGATATCTTTTTTTGAACATCATTTCATAAGTTATTCCATAAATTAAAATAAAGGAAATCAATATTTAATTTTTCCGTTTTCAGCACATAAGTCCTTTGATAAGCATCAAATTTTCCTTTTGCTCTATGAATAAAACCCATACTAGCACCATTACCTGCTATAGTTACTGCATCACCTTCAAAACTCCATGAATTTATTTTAAAAATTTCTTTTCCTGATGTATAAAAATTATATTTTCCATTATTTTCCATACTATTTGCATTTAGTTTTCCATTTTGAATAGAAACTAAATTCCCTAGGTTGTCCTGTTCTCAAGTGATAGTAATTTTATGTTTAATTATTGAATTAAATAAAATAATCGCATTGAATGCGATTATCTTTTATTAAGGATTTAGTTTTTTAGTACCTTCGTATTCTGATTTTAATTCTGATAAATCAGCAGGAATATTTTTTTCTAATTCAGCTTTTCTATCTTTTGATTTCTTAAGAACTTCACCATCTAATGTTTCTCCACTTAAAGCTTCATAAACTTCTGAATAAAAATATCCATCAATTAATGCTTTATCTATTGTATAAAGTAATCTTGAAATTTTTACCTTCAATCCAATGGATATATCTGTTTTTAAAAAGTATTCTTTTGAACCTAAAAAATTAGAATTTAATGTATAAAATTCATCTAATATTTTACTTTTTAATTCAAAAATTTTATTTTTTATTGCTTTATCTTCACTAGTTAATGTATAAGTTCTATCCATAACTGGTAATCCAGAATTAATATATTCTTTTATTTTTCCAGTTCTATATGTTTCTACTTTGTACTCGCCTTTTTTGAATTCTGTAGAAGTTGTGACTTTAGTAGATGGTCTTGGAGATATTGAAAAGAAACCATTTGGATATTTTTTGGCACTATAGTAAAATAATTCTTTAATTTCTTTTTTATCGGGAAATTTGCTACTTTCTTCTTCGTTAGAATATTTTTGTAATTCAATATATGGTTTATATTTTTTAAATTCAATTAAGATATTTTGAGCCAGAACACTTAATTGTTTTTTATCTTTTGCTATTTTTTGAGATTCTGTTTCAAATTCTTTTGATTTTTCAGAATCATATCTATTTAATGTTTTTAATCTAGAATTAACTGTATTTTTTACACTAATTAACTCTATTTGATATTCTTCAATAACTTTATTTAAGAGTAAATCTAATTTTTCAAAAGTTGTAGCTTTTTCTTTTTCTGTTTTTAATGTTTTTTTAATAGATTCTTTATCTATTGTTTCAATTCAAGTAGAAACTAATTCTTTAAATTTATTAATAACTGCTTCATCTGTTTTTGTTAATGAAGATTTAATTTGTTCTATTACTTTAGATATTTCTTCGCCTGTTGAAGAATTAGAAATTTTTGCTTTATAGATATCTTTATCTGAATCATTTTGTAAAAAATCTAAAAATAAACTAAATAAAATTTCATTTCTTTCTTTAAATTCTAATAAATCTTTTTCATATTCTTCATTTAATAAAATTTCAAAATCAAAAGTTTCTGAATATTTTTTAATTTTAGTTAAATCTTCTTTTCATTTAGTTTTTCTTTTTTCTAATTTAAAAGAATTAATTTTATTAGTAAATTCTGATTTTTTTTCTGGATATTTAGTATTTTCGTTTTCTTTATCAATTGTAGCAATTAGTTTTGTTCTGAAATCTATTATTTTTTCTTCATTTGTTAAAGAAGTTAATTCTTCTTTTTTAGTTTTTTGTTCTTGTTCACTTAAAATGGATATTCATTTTGTTTCTATTTCTGATTTTAAACCTTGCAAGTATTCTTTAATTTCTTTTTCAATTTCTTTTAATTTTGAATAATTATCTTTATTGGATAAAGAATTGATTGTTAATTCATTTTTCTTTATAATGTCAGAAATTTTTTCATCAATATCAGTTCTTAGATTTTTATAAAATTCTTCTGTGATTTCAGAAATTTTATTTTGAATTTCATTTGAAATTTCATTTAATTCATCAATTGTTTTTGAATCTTCTATTTTTTTAGTAAATTTTAATTTATCTTCTTCTGATAAAATATCTAATTTTAACTTTTCTTCATTTTTCTTATTAGATAGTTCTTCATTTTCTTTTACTGGTTCTTTTTTTTCAACATTACATGATAAAAAAGAAAGAACAGGTAAAGAAGAAATGGTTGTTAGAGCACTTAATAAAAGTAATTTCTTCTTTTTATTTTGTTGTTGTTTCATATTTTAATATATTCCTTTTTTTCAATTTTCGATCTCTTCTTCTGTTCCAAGAACATAGTGATCGTCATTTATTTTAATTCATTCTGGTTGATTAGTTTCAGAATAATTATGCATATTAATATCATATACATATCCTATTAGACTTCCTTTTTTACCTTCAATTGAAGGAACAGCATCTAATAAACTTTTGGTATAAGGGTGTAATGATTTATTCATTATTTCTTCGGTTTTACCAATTTCAAGAATTCTACCTTTATTCATTACAGCAATACGGTCAGAGATATACTCTACCATTCTTAAATCATGAGCAATGAAAAGAATGGTTAAATTATATTTATCTTTTAAGTCGTTAAAGATATTAACAACTTGTGCTTGAATCGAAACGTCTAAAGCAGAAATTGGTTCATCTGCTACAAGTAATTGTGGTCGTAAAACTACAGCTCTTGAAATTCCAATTCTTTGTTGTTGTCCACCACTAAACTCTAATGGGTATCTTGGTAAAACAGAGTCATCAAGTCCTACTGATTTTAAAATTTCTTTAACAAGTTCACTTCTTGCATCTTTTTCTGAAATTTTGTTTTTCTCTTCTCTTTCTGTTTTATAAAAATTAAGTTTTTCTAAAACTTCAAGATCGTTATTGTTATTTAATTTAGTAGCTAATTGGTTATAAAGAAAATCAAAAGCTAAAGATGAATTTTCTAAAATGTTTAAATCTAATTCTTTTTCAAAAAGTAAATATTCTTTTAAAGAAGCAGAATTTTTAGATTTTAATAAAGCATAAATTTCTTTTTTAACATCTTGATCGAAGTTAAGTAAGTAAATTTCTTTAGCATTTTTAGCGTTGATTAACCCTTCTGAGACTACTTTTTCAACAGTAACGTGCGGATTTAAGGAGTTAGCTGGATCTTGGAAGATCATTTGTACTTTATTAACTAAAAAGTTTTCTATTTCTTTATAGTTTTTTAAAGATTTACCGACTTTGAATCCTTTTTGCATTTTTTTAGGTAAAACTTTATCTAATAAAGTAATTTGTCCAAAAGAATAAGGAACAAGACCTACTAAAGATTTTCCGATTGTACTTTTACCAGAACCAGATTCACCTACAAGTCCAAGTACTTCACCTTTATAAATGTTTAAATTTATGTCTGAAACAGCACGAAATGCTTTAGAACCACTTCCGTAAGTAATGTCAACATTACGCATTTTTAAAAGGATTTCTTCGTTATGTTTTGGAGATAACATATCTTCTAATCCTTTTAAATTCTTTCTAACTACTTTAGATTTTACAAAAGGGTTTTTCTTAATTGTATACACTGATTCACTATGATTGTTGTTTGTTTTCATTTAAAAAATCCTTTCATATTTTTAAAATAGTTTTTGGTGGATTGTATTTTGGAGCATTTTTATCTAAAAGTGCTGATTTAACTCTGTGAGTTTCAGAAACAAAGTAAAAATCAGGTTCTATTTCAAAGTCTCTTGCTAAAGCATAATCATTTCTAATCGCAAAAGCATCTCCTTTAATATTATTTAAATTAGAAGGAACACTTCCACGAATAGTAGCAAGTCTTTCTCCTTTATTTAAATCAGGCATACTGAGAATTAATCCTCATGTATAAGGGTGTTGTGGGTATTTAAGAATTTCTGTTGCAAGTCCTTCTTCAATGATTTGACCTGCATACATAATAGAAATATAATCAGCAATAGAAGCAACAACACCTAAATCGTGAGTTATAAAGACAATTGCTAATTTTAGTTTTTCTTGTAAGTTTTTGATAACATCAAGCACAAGCGCTTGTACTGTTGGATCCAGTGCGGTTGTTGGTTCATCCATTACTAAAATTTTAGGTTCAAGTGCAACAATAGCAGCAATTACAACTCTTTGCACCATTCCACCTGACATTTCGTGTGGATATAATTTCATAACTGCTTCTGGATCATTAATTTTTGTTAATTTTAAGAACTCGACAGCTCTTTGGTAGGCTTCTTTTTTGTTTTTAACAATTTTATTTAAAAGCATACCTTCCATAATTTGTGCTCCAACTTTCATAGTTGGATTTAAAGTAGACATTGGGTTTTGAAATACAGCTGAAACAATTCTGCCTCTAAAGTGAGATTTTTCTCAGTCTTTAAGAGAGAATTTTTCAACATTGTTGTTATATAACTTGATTTCACCTGAATCAATAACAGCGTTATTTCCTGGTAATCCGTATAATAATGATGTGATTACTGATTTACCAGAACCTGATTCACCAATGATTGCATGAACTTTTCCTTCATAAATTTTTAGTGAAGTTCCTCTTAAAACCTTATTTTTTTCTCCAGGTCTTGCTGGGTTTAAAAATGATAGATGAATATTATTAATTTCAGCAGCAATTTTAAGTTGTTTACCATCTTTAAAAGATTGATATTTTACATTTTTAGAGATTTTATTAAAATCAAATTGACTCTTATTTTTTTTGTTTTTAAAGAATAATTTTACTTTTCTTTTAAGTTTATTTTTCTTTCTTTTTAATCTTGAACGAAGGATTTTTAAATTCTTTTGCATACTGTTTTTCCTATCTTTGTCTTCTTAAAGAGTCTTGAATACTTGAACCGATTAATTGCACACTTGTGGTAATTAAAATTAAGAATGTTGAAGGTACAAAAACATATCTTAAATAATTAGGGAAATCTTTTTGACCATCGGATATTAAGTTTCCAAGTGTTGGAATATCTTCAATAGCAAGACCAATGAATGATAATGAAGTTTCTGATAAAACAACTCCAGGAATTGTAAATACAAGTTGTGTAATTAAAATTGGTAAAATCACTGGTATATAATTTAATAATATTTTATAAGTAGGAGTTCCTAAAACTTTAGAAGCTGAAACTCATTCAAAGTTTTTTGCTCTTTTTACTTGAGCTCTAATTTGGTTTGCCATTCCTGTTCATGAAGTTAAAGAAAGTGAAAGTGCAATAACTCAAAAAGTAGGTTTAGCAACAATAGTAATTAAAATTAAGATTAAGATTGTTGGAACAACAGATAAAATCTTAATTACAAAAGTTAGAAACTTATCAAATTTGTCAAATTGTCCCATCATTATTCCAAAAGTTAATCCTATTATAACTTCAATAAAAGTTACAACAAGAGCTAATAATAGAGAATATCTTAAACCATGTCATAATCTTGCTCAGTAATCTCTTCCAAGATTATCTGTTCCAAAAAAGTGGTAAATTCCTTCTGAATCTGTTTGATTAAAGGTTAATGATCTATTATTAACATCACTAAAATTAGGATCTAATGTGGTAAAAGGTAAAATAAGAGCTAAGATGATTAAGATAAAAATAATCATAAATCCTAAAACTCCAGATGAGTTGTTAGAATAACGATAAACAAATTCTTTAAATTTTTTAGTTTGTGGTTTTAATTGTGAATCTGTGTGATATTCAAAAGCTTTTCCAATAAGTTTTCAAGCTTGATATTCAAATGGTTTTAAAACTGGATTGGGAGCCATTTTTAATGACTCTCTATCAATTTGATCCATTTCTTTTACTTTATTATTTTTATTATTGATTTTTTGTTTAATTTTACTAAAAAGCGACATTCTACGCTCCCTTTCTTCTTATTCTTGGATCAATTACTTCGTATAAAATATCACGAGTAGCATAAGAAATAATTGTTAAGAAAGAGAAAATAATAATCAAGAATAAAATAACATTATAATCTTTAGTTTGAATGGCTTGTAGTAAAGTTGCTCCAGAACCAGAAATAAAGAAGATTTGTTCGATAAACACACTTCCAATAAATGAACCGAAAATAACAGCAGGGAAGAATGTTGCAATTGGGAATAAAGAAGGTTTTAATGCGTGTTTTCACACAAAACGACTTTTAGATAGCCCTTTTAAATAAGCAAATTTTGCATGCACTGAATTTAATTCTCTATTAAGTTCAGTTCTTATATATTTAATATATACAATAATACTTCCTAGCGATAATGCAAGTCCTGGTAAGACGTATGTTAATAAATCTTTGTGATCAAAGATGTAAGGTAAGTGAACTAGTCTTCCTAAAAATACTAAAATTAATGCAAAGATAATTGAAGGAACAGAAGAGAAAATACTTACTAATATGGTTGAAACATTATCTAAAATTCCTCCTGGATTTTTTCCAACTCAAATTCCTATAGAAATACCAATAGAAACAGTTAGAAAGACTGAAAAAATACCAACTAAAAAGGATTTATAGAATCTTTCTCAAATAAAGGAATTTATTTCTTGACCTGGGAAAAGCGATAATGAAATTCCAAAATCACCTTTAAAAATTCCACCTAAATAGTTGAAATATCTTTGTCAAATTGGTAAATTGAGTCCATATTTAATTTCAACTGTTTTTCTTGCTGATTCATCAAGTCCTGCTGTTAAAGTATTAGAACCAGGAACGGCGTTTATTAAAAAGAAAGTGATTGTTATAACTATTAAACCAATGATAAAAAACTCTAATATTATTTTTAAAAATCTTCATAAAGTTTTTAAAAAAGGAGAATCCATTGCTAAAAGTTTATCTTTTAATGTTAGTTTTTTATTTCTACTGTGAGTAAAATAAACTAAATTATTATCATAATAAACAGTTTTATTATTTTCTTTTTTCTTTATAAATTCCATATTTTAGTCTCTCTTTCTTGGTAATCCAGCAAGTGGTGGATTAGTATAGTCATAAGCATATTGTAAAGCAAAGGTGTATAGTGAACTAACCCCTGCAATTTTAGTAATTTCTCAGTTAGTATCAACTTCCATTAGTGGAACTACAAAAGCACCATCTCTTATTATTTTTTCTAATTCTCCTATGAAAACATAAACGTATTCTTGTGTTCATCCTTGATGTAGTTCATCGGTTGTAAAGTTTCCTGAAAAGAATGCAGCAATTCTATCTGAATAAGTACTTCTGTTTTCTGTATTTGTTTGTAAAGCAAGTTCTATAAATTTGTTTCAAAAATCAAATTTAACTTTAGAAATATCAATACTTTGATTGAAAGCAAGTCTAGTTTTTGTATCATTAGTTAACTTAGCAATTTGTTCAACTATCATTTCATTAGTTATTAAATTAATGTACATTCTTTTTAATCTTCCATATTTAATATTTTCATTTCTAGTTAAAAAGTATTCTAAAGCATTTTTAGCAAATTTAACATTATAAACGCTTTTATGTTCTAATTTTTCTAAATCTTTAGCAACTTGTTCTGCATATTTATTGCTAAAACTAGAAATTTCTAAATTGCTAATGGAATCTTTATTTTTTAATTTATTAAATTCTTCACTAATGTTATTATTAATATATTGTTGAATTTTTTGAAGATATACATTTAAAGCTTGTGTAATTTTTTCTCTATTATTTCCTTTATAATCGGATTTTTCTAACACTAAATCAGCTATGTATTCTGCATAAGTATATGAACCAACCGGATTGTCTTTGAAAGCAATATTTTTTTGTGATATAGAATCAATTTCATCAGTAAAGAAGAATACAGAAACATAATCTTGAGCACCACTTCCACCAATTTTGTCATAATTTTGATAAATTATGTCATATTTACCTTCTTCTATAAAGGAAGCAAAGGTGTTTTCAGGAAGACTTTTAATTTCTAAATCCACATAACCATTGAAAGCTTTGTTTAAAGATTCTTTTAAAAATAAACCTGCTTTTTTCTGTTCATCTGATGAGTTATTTAAAAATGTTAAGTACACTTTTTGTAGATTTGGATGTTTTGCTTTGAAACGTTCTATATAGTATTTTGCTGTATTAACGTCATAAGCAAGATCGCCTCTAACAGTTTTTTCAAAGGTGTAACCTTTTGATAAATGCACTAAAAAGTCATAATTTAAAAGGTTAAATTCTTTTTTGTTTTTAGCTTTTGAATTTAAATCACTAAAGTAAGTTTCAATGTTTTTTCCATCAAAAGTTCTGTATTGTCCATAGGAAGTTCAAGTATTTACAGGGAAAGAGAAATCTCAACCAACAAATTTAATTGCATCTTCTCTATTTACAGCAAAATAAATTGCATTTCTTAAATCTTGATCTTGAATGTAACTAGATGCATTTGTTTCATTATCTAAGTTAAATCCAAAAGCGATTGTTCCATAACCTTGATTTTTATTTAAATATTGTTTATATTCTTCATTTGATCAATACTTATTAATTTTGGAAGCTGGAATGTATGTTTGTGAAACATAACCATCTTCAAAAAAGGTTGCGTTAGTATTTCTATCAGTTGAAAAATAAATTTTTATTTTGTTAGTAATGGTGTTTTTAGCATCATAATAGTCTTTATTTTTTTCTAAAACTATTTGTCCTTGTGGTCCTAAAATAATATCATCTTTATTCATATTGAAAGGTCCACTTGTTAAAAATTGTTTAGTATCTGAACCGAATTTATCAATTCCACCAGCAACAGTTTCAATATATTTTCTATTTGCTGGATATAAATTCATAAAAATATTTTGAAGTAAATAACTTAAGTTGGGAGTTTTATTTTCATCAAAAATTGCAGTAAAACTGTTTTCACTATTTGCAACTTGATTATATTTAGTTTTTATTTTGTTATCTGAAAGTGAAAATTCTTGATAAGGATTAACAAAAGGATTTGCTACTAAAGTCACTGTTTTAAACTTATCTGCTTCTTTAGTTGCATTTGCATCTACTAAAATTTTAAAAGTTTGATTATCTTTTTTATCTTTATTCGGAATAAAGAAAGAAGGATTGTGTTCTAAGTTTTTTTCAATTTCTTCGTTAGTATAATCTAAAAATAATTGACCTGTGTAAAATCCAAAATCAAGAGCAGCTGCTTTAATTTCTTCAATTTCTTTTGTATCTAAAGGTTCGCCATTTTCGTTTTTGACTTGAGATTCTCAAACTTTTTGATTTGGATCTTGAATTCATTCCTTTTTATCGTTTAAAATGTATTTTCTACGACCTCAAGGATTTTTATAATTCTCATTAAACTTTTGTAAATAGTCTTTTTGAGCGTTAATAAATCTTTCAGCACTTCTAAAACCATATTTTTTAACTTGATCTAGTCTTTGTGAACCGGTGTTTAAGTCTAAAATATATTCTAGATAGTCTCTTAAATCTTGAGCATTTATAACATCCTTATTACTTCATAAATTTTGTTTATTATTTAAAGAACCTGTAAAAGCGAAATAGTTATTTGAGTTTTTAGGACTTCTAAAACCATAAATTGATGCACCTCTTCTTAAATCACCTAATGATCCTTTACCAAGACCACCAACAAACCCAAAATCAGCTAATCTTAAAAATGATCCAGTAACTCTTCCATAACCATCAGTTTGCTCTAATTCTCCTTTATTTTTAAAGAAATCATTGAAATTATTAGAATCATTACCATTAGCATCTTTAGTATTACTTGTATCAATCATAACCATATTAAAATCATTAACACGAATAATTGACTTTAAACTAGAAGTGGGTCCTGATTTAACAAAAGGATCAATTAAAGCAGGTAAAATTTTGTCCATTGATTTATATCTAATGTAGTTTAAGTTGTTAATTGGTTCAGTTGCTAAACCAAAGTCATAATTTTTCTTACTTACTGTTGAAGAATGTTGATTTTCATTATTTGTTGAACAAGAAATAATAGATAAACTTAAAGTTGATGATAAAACTAAACCTGAAATTAATAGATTCTTATTAAATTTTTTTCTCATATTTCTCCTTTATTATCCTGTTATATTGAACTGGAAGTCAATATCTATTATTGCTTTATTTTCTTTTGTTTTATCTTTATAAATTTTTATTGAAGATTGTGTATCTGTTTTTCCGTTTTCAGAAATTACTTCTAAATCACCAAGTGATAATTCTTCCACAAATTCGTTATTTTCATCAACAAATTCCACAAAATATTTGTGTTTTGGTTTTAGTAAGGTATCACGATATTTAGCCATAATTGCATAGTCTGAAACTCATGAAGAGTAACCTAAGTCTGCTAAAGTAACTTTGGAACTTTCATCACCTAGTTTTGATAAATAAAATAAATTATTTGTATCTTTAAAATTAACATCTAGATATTTAATTTCTTTTGTAATAACATCAGTAAATCTAATTTTTTTGATTTTATTTGCTTTTTCATTTTTTACAAAACCATAAAGAACAACAGCATCTTTTTCTTTATTTCTAAATAATCCTGAAATGTTTCTACTTCCTACTCCGTAGTTTAAAATTTGAGAGACAAAGAATGCTTTTGCTCTTGTATTAATTTTATTTCCATCAAAGTCTTTTAATCTGATTGAATCATCCACTATTTCGTTTCTATTTTCATCATATAACTCTAAACCAATTTTTTCTTTTTCAACTGTATCTTTGAAATATCCATTATTTCTTGTAATGAATCTTCCAAAATAAGAAGAAGTTCTATCTTCATTTCTTGGTGAGAAGGTAGTTCTAGAAATGTATGACCCATAAACTTTGTTTTTAATGTCAATAACTTTTTTGAATCTTTTATTTGTTAAGTCGCTATTTTGCTCATTAATTTTGTTAATTTGTTCTCTTAATTTTTCTATTAATTTTTTACCTTCTTCTTCTTTATCTCCTGTGTAAGTTGTTGCTATTAGTAAAATTTGTTCTACAAAAGACTTAGCCAAATCTTTTAATCTGTCTATTTGATTTGAAATTTCAACATAAGTATCTTTTGTTTTTGGTAAATATTCTTCGAATTTTAATGATCTCCCAGCTTGAGTAATACTTGAAGAAGAGTTGTTAAAATTATTTTTTCTGTCATTTCAAATTTTTAATTTAGTTGCATCGACAATATAGTCTAAACCAGTAGTTGCTTCATTTAAATTACTCAAATATCCAGGTAGATTACCAAAATCTTTAAAACTTGGAACATAAGTTGTTTGTACATAATCTCTTGTTAAAGTTTCAGCAATGTTGTAAATATAATCTGTAAATTTATCACCAATAGATGCTTCAACTCTGGAAAGATTATAGTTAAGAACATCAGAACTTGGTTGCCCGCTATTGAATTCATTAAAGATGACATCACCTAAAGTTATTTGATTGATTAGTCCATTGTTATTTCAAGTTATAATATTTCCTACAAGTAAATATAAATCTTGAGAATTAACATTAGCTAATATTTGATCAATATTTTCTCGTTTACCTAAAATTTTAGTAACGTATTCTTTTAAAATTGTTTGCAATTTATTTGCATCATATTTTATATATTGTTCATCTTTTGAATATTTACTTAAATCATAAACAAGACCTGTTTTAAATGAAGAACTTAAAAAGGAAATTCCGTATTTTTCTGAAAAAATAGCTTTATTTTGTTCTAATTCAGTTAGTGGATTAAAGTCTTTAATTGCTAAAAAGTAATGACTTTTTCTAAATCTAAACATCATTTCATTAGCAATTACTTGATCATCACCATTTTGAATCATTTCTTTTGTTTTAGCACTTTCGGCAGAACTTTTTAGTAATTCTTCTTTAAATTTATTGAGATCAAATTTAGTTTTAACATAATCAATATTTCAGTTAAACACTGCACTTTCTTTGCCTGTTGCAACATCTTTGGTTACAGAAACTAAAGTTGCTTTGGAATAATCTAATGAAGCAAATTCAAAGAAGTTTTTAAAGTTATTAAATACAACAGTATTATATTCAGTTGCAGTTGTAGAAATGTTTAGTTTTTCTAATGAAGAATTGAATGCTTCATAAAGGGAAATTCCGTTTCTTTTGTCATCAAAAATGTTATCTTTAGTATTAAATCCAATTTTTGTTATTAATTTAGCTAATTCAGCATCATTATTTTTAGTAAAAGCATCATTGATAGCAACGTGATCTGATACTTTATTTTGATCGTTTATAAAGACAAAATCAGCACTTTGTAATATATTGGTTGAACCTAAAATTCTTGTTCCTTCTCTTGCGAAAACCATTAAAGGATTAATTTGTAATTTTCCTTCAAGATTAAGTTCAAATCGTTCAAGAGCGTTTTTTAAGTTAGATTCAATATTACTTGTATAAACACTTGTTAAAAATCTTGATTCTGCTCTTGCTACATTTGGGAAAGTGAAACGAACATCACTGGAATAATTGTCTCCATTTTTAGTAACAAAACTTAAAACATTGGTTAATTGTCCTTCATAACCACGATTTGAGTTAATTAGATCAACAAAAGCTTTTGCTCCTTTTAAAGTGTCTTTAATTTGGTTTGCAAGTGAATCTGAACTATTTAAAGCAAAATATTCTTTTGCTTTTCTTGGGTTATTTTCAGCTGTTACTACGTTGTATTCAGGATTTAGTTCATCATTTGCACTTCTGTTAATAATGTTATTTGCAATATTATCAGTATCATATGCATTTAAAACATTTCTAAGATTTGGAGAAACAACTCCACCAAGTGAAGAACTTAAATCATTTCATCCACTTTGAGAGAATCTTCTAATTACTGCATTTTCAATCGCTGTTTTAATTTCCTGTGTTTTTGCTGTTATAAAGTCTAATGTAGCTTTATCAAGTGGTTCATTTAAAGGAACATTAATAACAGGAGAACCATCATTGTTAAACATTTTAATTTCTCTTGCATAAGTGATAGTTTGATTGTTTTCTTTCACTTCTTCTAATTTAACAACTTCTAAAGTAAAATCAGTTTCTGCAGCATTTAAAGTTACAATTTCTGAAAGTTTTTTCCCTTTACCATCTTTAAGTTCGCTAAGAATATTTTTTAGAGAAATTTCTTCTAATTTATATACTTGTTTTTTAGTTCCATTAACATCGGTTTCTTTTTTAGCAAATGCTTTGGTGTTTCCTGTAATAAATGGGTTTAAGGTTCCTGAATTTTCATCAAAGGAATTAGCTAAAAATAAATCTTTAAGATCAACTTTTCTTTCTTTAGCAGCTTCCATAAGACCTTCAAAAGTTTGTAAAAATCTTCTTTTGGTATTTTTTGCTACTTCAAAAATACTTGCTTTTGGATTTGCATCTCCTCAAATTTCATCATCAGTTTCTAAATGTTCTACACCATCTTTTTGTAAGTATTTAAATCTTACATATTCACCTTTTGCAGAAGGTTTTCCTAATGCGTTTACTCTTTCTATAGATAAATTAGTTCTTGCAAGTAAGTAATTTTCTAAACCTTTGTATGAATAGTATGAAGAAATATTAATTCCACCTCTTGTTGATAATCCACCAACAATTAAAGCATTTTCATTATTATTTAAAGCTTGATTTTGCTCTAAAGTAAAGTGGTGTCCGTATTCATGAGCTGTTACGTATTTTAAAAAGTCAATGGAAATACCTTTAAAGTTTTCAATAGTAGCGCCTAAAACTAAAGGTAAACCGATTCTATCGGTGTGTTGTAATCCATAATATTCTCCATCAGTAAGAGAATATTCATAATATCCTTTTTCATTCAGTTTTTTCTGTATATGTGGTCCAAATTGTCTTTTTAATAAGTGTGGATATTTTTTAGTTACTTTTTCAATTAATCCATTATAAGTTTCATAATAAACTTGATAATTTCTTGAATCCATTCCTTTTAAGTCTTTACCATTTTCATCTTTTAGTCCTAAATTTTCTGGACCATATGAAATGGTAATAGGGTTAATTGAACCTTGGTAACCAATTGCTTCTTTAAATTCAATAAATTGTTCATGAGCAGCATCTGACATATTTTTAGATTCATAAATTATAGTTTCATCTTGGTTATTATTACTTAAAGTAACGTGTAATTTTCCATCAATAACTTCTAATTTTTTAACTGTATATTCCTTTAAGTTATTTTTAATTTCATCACTTAAAGATGCATAGTTTTTTAGTGCATCATTATTATTTAATGCTTCTATTTTATTTTTATAGAAAAAGGTTTTTCCTGCATTTGTAAATTTATAAAGTTTTTTATTTTCATATGCTTTTATGTCATAAAAATCTAAAAAGTGTACAATTTGAGAATCAATAGTTTCTTTTAATAATTGATAAGTTAAAAGTCATTTATTACTAATTTCTCCTTCTGACATTCTAAAGTTTACAACTTCATTTTTAGATGAATTTAACACTTTTAAACCTAAAGCTAAAATTGGATTACTATCGTTTAATTCAGAAGAAATAGTTGATATTTGAACTTTTTCAAGAGCTGAAAAAGCAATATTTTCCTTTTCTAATGAGTGTTTTTTCAGTAATTCTTTAAATTGCTGTTCACTAATATTTTTATCAAAAAGTAAGGTTCCTCTTCCGTTTTCACCTTCTTCACGATTTATATATGCTAAAAACTCTTTATCTTTTAATTTAGAAGGAATGTTTAAAGAGAGAAAGGCGTTATCATTAGCATTATGTGCAATTGAATTTTTAATAGCACTTGCTAAAGGTATGCTTTGTAAAAAGGTGTCAACTGTCTTTTTATTTTCAAGATTTCTAAATGCTAAATAAGCTAGAGAATCTGAAGCGTTTCCTGAACCTGAAAGTTCTGAATATAAAGGCATTGAACCGAAAAATGCATCAGGGAAAAATTTAATTTCACTAACTTCTTTATTTAAAGTAGTATGAGAACCTAAAGTAATAGCATTACCATTTTGTTCTACTCCTGGAACTAATCTAAAACTTTCAAGGGTAACTAAATCAGGTCCTCAAGATACATTTTTAAAGAATCATTTTGTAAATTCAATAAACTGCTCTGGTTGCACTGCTAAAACGTATTCATCATAAAAACTAAATGAACCATATTTAACTTCTAAAATAAAGCTTTCTTCATATTTTTGATAGTATTTTTTAAAAAATGTATCAAAATCGTATTTTTCTTTTGGATTTTCTTTAAATCAAAATTCTGTTCCGTTTTCATTTAAAAATGCAACGTCTTTTTTCTTTAAAGGATCTTTGATTGCTAAAATAGGTTTTAAATTCCTATTTTCATCATAAATTTTTGAATAATCATTTTTTAAATCTTCTTTACTTAAATTAGAATTAGATCCATTTACTTCATCTGAAAGATAACTGTGCAGAAAAACACCACCGATTGCAGCCGTTGAACCTCCTACAATAATTCCAGCAGAAATTAATACTTTAGCAGTTAAACTCAATTTCTTTTTTAACATTTTCTCTCTCTTTCTTTTTCTAAAAAATAAAATCTTTATTAAAAATCAGAACCCTAATTTC
Organism: Mycoplasma sp. 480; assembly: GCF_051353065.1. Classification (NCBI taxonomy): domain Bacteria; kingdom Bacillati; phylum Mycoplasmatota; class Mollicutes; order Mycoplasmatales; family Mycoplasmataceae; genus Mycoplasma; species Mycoplasma sp. 480. The sequence goes on from NZ_CP195722.1 coordinate 481,743, forward strand.
TAATAAAGATTTTATTAATATTTAATTTAAAATTATGTGTATTATAAATTCATTAATAATATTTTTACAGAAATTAACCATATAAATAAACATTAGTATTTTTTTTACCAAAAAATACTTTTTTCATCGCAATAGTTTTTAATGAACGTTTATTCATGATAAATTCCTTTCTTTTATATTAATATGTTAAATTATACACTTTTTTTACAATTTTCCAAGTTTTTAGGAAAATTTCTTATAAAATAAAAATAATTAATAATTCAAAAAAATAAAAAAGTTTTATATATCTTGAATTTAAAAGCATAAAAAGTATATAATTGAAAAGTATGATAAAGAAAATGATTTGTTATTCAGACGTAGATGGAACCATCTATGGAAGAGACTTTAAAGTTTCATCAGAAACTAAAGATGATATTTTAAAATTTATTAAAAACGGGGGAGAATTTGTTATTTCAACAGGAAATCCAGCTTTTGAAAGACATCAAAATCTTGCAGATGAATTATCAATAAGATATTTAATTACTTCAAATGGAGCAGGAATTTTCGACAACAAAGAAAAAAAATATATTTATTTAAATCCTTTTCCTATTGAAATACAAGAAAAAATTTTCAATTTAGCAAAAAAATATAATGCACAAGTAAATTTTTGAAACGATAAAAACTATTTTAGTTTTAATTCTAAAGAAGAATATAACTACAGTTATGACTATTCTTTATATTCAAGAGATCAAGTTATTAATAGTTCTCAAAGTGAAAAAAATGTTGTTAAAATTGAAGTTTTTGGAAATGAAAATGACATTTTAGTAATCTATAATGAAATCAAAAACTTACCTATTAATGTTGTATTTATGAGAAAAAATCATTTAGAAATCACAAACTTTGGTTCTTCCAAAGGTAATGCAGCTAAATGATTTAGTCAAAATCTCTATGATGAAGATGTTAAAAATGCAATGACAATCGGAGATAGTCCTAACGACTGGTCAATGTTAGAAATTAGCGATTTTTCCTATGCAATGGAAAATGGAACTGATCAAACAAGAGAAAAATCTAAATTTTACACAGCAACTTGTATGCAAAATGGAGTAGGATTAGCACTTAGAGATTATATGGATAGAGTCAAATCCAAAAATAATTCTAACTCTTAATTTTATTGAATTAAAAAACCGTTTATGCCTGTTTTAAGCAGATAAACGGTTTTTTATTACTAAGAATTATTTATTTTCTTCCTGACTTGAAATCATTTCAAAAACTCTTGTGACGTCATCGATTTTACCAATAAAAGTAATTAAATCTTCTTTTAATAATTTAAAATTTCCATCCGGTAAATAAGAATTATTTTTTCTTTTAACCATAACTGCAATTACGTTTAATGCAGTGAAATTAGTTTTCTTTAAAGTTAAACCATCATAACTATCAGCAGTTAAAACAGCAGAACCAACAACATATCCATCCCCTAATTCTTGCAAGTCATTAGTGTATTTAATAAAACTTTTATTTGTAGCAAATAAAGCTGTTCTAACTCCCGCTTCTTCTTCTGGTCTAATAATCATTTGAATACCGATTTTTTGTAAAACACGAGCATGTCTATGACTATTAGCTCTTGCAATAATATTTTTCACTTTTAGTTCTAAAAGTGCTGCAATTATTTCAATATTTTCTGATAAAGCCACAATGACTGTATCGATGTTTCCAACTCCAAGAGCTTCTAAAGCTTTTAAATCAGCTGCATCAGCAACATAGTTAGCTACAGTGTAATCTTTTATGGAAATTAAATTTCTTTCTTCTCTATCAATTGCAATAACTTCTTTATTTAATTTTGAAAGTTGTGTGATAACAGATTGACCAAATCTTCCAGCACCAATTACACAAATTCCGTTATTTTTTCTCATTTTTCTCCTTAAATGTAATTTTAAATTAAAATAATTTTACTATTTTTGTAATTATTATTATAAAATAAAATAATATGAAAAGAAACAATAAAAGAATTTTTTCAAAAAAAACAAAAAAATTGAATAAATTTAAATGAATCCATTTGTGAAATGCTCTTGGGAATTTAAGATCTAAATTCAACAAAAAAGTTGGAAAAATTAGATACTTATTTCTTATTTACATAATAATAACCATTACTGGTTCATTATTATTGTATTGAAACGTTTCGCAAACTGAACCTGGTTCTGTTTCCTATGTAGATGCTTTATTTACTTCAGCATCCGCTTTTAGTGATACAGGACTTGTAACTAAAGCAACTCATAGCACGTGAACGATGTTTGGGCAAGCTGTAATTGCAATTTTGATTTTAATAGGGGGAATTGGGGTTTTTGCTATTAAAGTCTATATCTTTAATTATATTTTTGGACTCAAGCTAGGGATATTTTCAAGAGATGTGCTAGCTTTAGAAAGAAGTTCTAATAATATGGGAGATATTAAAAAGGTAATTTTAGTTTCTGTAACAATAATGTTTACTGTTTTAGTAATTTCTTCCTTTGGATTAACTTTTCTTTTTTACTATAGCAAAGGTGATTTTGCTATAGATACAGAATTCAATAATCCTTATCATAACTTTAATTTATCTTTAAGATTTGCGATATTTCACTCTATAACCGCTTTAAATAATGCAGGATTTGATATTATTGGTAATAACTCACTTGCACCTTATTATAACAATCATCTTTTACAAGTATGATTACTACTATTATTTATTATTGGTGGAATTGGTTATCCAGTTGTTTATGATTTTTATAAATACTTTTATTGTCTTATTACCAAAAGAAAAAGACACAAATTCTCTTTATTTTCAAAAATTTCGTTAGTAACTTATTTTGCTGTTGCAATCATTGGGGTTGCGCTCGTGCTTTGTTTTGAACTTCTAAGCAAAGATCAATCTAGTTTTTGAAATCTTAGTCAATCCGATCCTACTTATTGAGGTAAAACAAGTACAATAGGTTATAGTTATGGAACACACTTTGATAAAGTCTTTGCAATTATCTTTACTTCTTTTTCTACAAGAAGCGCAGGATATGCTACATTTGATCTTTATAATTTAACTGATACATCACTTGGAATTCTTTCTATCTTGATGTTTATTGGAGCTGCACCTTCTTCAACAGGTGGGGGAATTCGTTCAACAACACTTGCAATTATTTTATTAAATTTAATTTCCAAAATGCGTGGAAAAAATTCCACTCATATGTTTAAAAGAAAAATAAAAGATGAAACTGTAAATCAATCTTCTGTGGTATTAATTATTTCAATTTTGCTTAATTTAATAGTTTTTTTATTTTTAACAACATCATTTAATACATTTGGTGGTAAAATTCCATGAGACAACACAACCATAAGTACTGCTGTAAGTGAAAGTTCAGGAAGAACATATGGAGTTATTAATGTTCTTTTTGAAATAACTTCAGCCTTTGGAACAACAGGATTGTCTACAGGAATTACAAGTCATTTAAATTCCATTAGTAAAATTGCTTTAATATTCATTATGTTTGTAGGGCAACTTGGAATATCTTCCACAATTTTGATTTGAGGAAGTCACAATCACAAGTTTTCAAAATATGAATATATTGAAGAAGATGTTACAATTGGATAACAAGGAGGTATAATGACATTTAACATCATCATAACTAATTTTATTGCTTTAATTATCGGTTATATAATTGGTTCTGTGAACATTTCGATTATTTTTAGCAGGACAAAAAGAAAAGAAGATATTCGCGATAGAGGTTCTAAAAATGCAGGTTCTACAAACGCCTTAAGAGTTTATGGAGTTAAAATAGCACTTCCAATCTTTATTTTCGACATATTCAAAGCTTATATAACAGTCATAATTGCTTGAATAATACATTCACAAATTCAAAGCTCACCAATTCATGATACATCACTTAAATACTTAATTCCGCAAATAGCCGGTTTAGGAGTGATTATCGGTCATATATGACCAATTTTCTTTAAATTTAAAGGCGGAAAAGGAGCAGCAAGTTTGCTTGGACTATTCTTTGGTTATAATTTAGTAATTGTTGCAATTGGAGTAGTAATTTTTATAACAGTTGTATACTTTACAAGATATATTTCAGTAGGTTCAATTTTTGTTCCTTTAATTTTAATAGGTTTATCTTTTATTCCTTGATTTGCCCTTGGACAGTTATCTTGATTTAACTGAAAAATATATCCAGATTTATATTGAATAAATCCATTAATAATCTTGATTTCCCATATTTTTGTTATTTATTCACATAAGTCTAATATCAAAAGATTAATTAACAAAAACGAAAATAAATTCAAATTTAAAAAATAAGGAGAATGATGAAAAAACATTATTTAAAAAATATGATAAGTAATAAAGGTTTACCCTTTACTATTATGGGATTATTTATATTATTAACTTCATTAATTTTTATTATTATTGATATGGTGCAATTTAGTCCATCAACAGCAGAAGTTGGAAAAGCAATTAAGATGCAAGTTATTTTTAAAAACGCAAGTTCTTTAATTTACTTTACTTATCAAAGTAATTTCTTACTTGGAATTGTTTTACTTTTTTTAGCAGCAAGTCCAAAAAGTCATAAATTAAAAAGATGACTTTTTGCTGCAACAACTTTAATTACTATAACTTTTATAATTTATTGAGCTTTAATTTCATATACTAATGATTGAACTAAAGTGTATGAAAGTACAGTGTCATTAATTACTCACTTAATTAATCCTATTTTAGGTTTTGTTGCTTTATTTTTAATAAGAAAAACTTTCACTATTGATAATAAACTTTTATTTCTTGCTTCTTTATATGTATTTGGTTATTTCTTATTTGCTTTAATTTTATATTTTTCTTCTTATGCATATTATGCAAAAGAATACAATGATGGTATTGTTATTTATACATTTTTAAACTTTACTAAACCATTTTTCTATAAAGGTGGAAATATTGCAGTAGTAATATTTTTAGATATATTAATGTTTATTATTGCACTATTTATTCCAATGACTTTAGGTCTATTTTGAAAAGCAGTATATAGAATAACATACAACAAAAATAATTGCTATTTAAAGGATTTAAAAAGAAAAATAAAGGATAAAAGTTATAAAACTAATAACTAATTAAAAATTCAATAGAGAAAAACTCACTACTAATCTAGTGAGTTTTCTATTTCTTTATTATCACTTTCTTCATTGAATATATCAAAATAAATTTTAAATATTTGTTTGGTTCGTTTTTTAATAATTTTTTTTGCTTCTTGGGGGTTATTTAAATTTTTATATATTTCTTCACCAGCTCTGAAAAATTTTTTATTTAAATAACCATGATAACTATAATTACTATTTGCTACTTTATTATCTAAATCTTTTGAAACTTTTTTAATAAATTTGTTGCTTAAAGAAGAATTTTGTTCTCTTGTTAAAAGTATTCCATTACCGATTTTTGATTGAATATCATCATAATTATTTTCTACTTCTCATTGATTCTTTATTTCTTCATTAATTGTGTTATCTAACTTTTGTGGTAAAGCATGTTCATAAGAATAATTTTTATCAAAGTCTATAAATTCATCATTTTTAGATTTATCTTTTTTATATTCATATATTGTTTTCATATCATTATAAAAATGAGCCATTATTCTTCTTAAAATAGTTGTTTTTGCATCATTACTATTATTTCACCCTTTATTTAAAAATTCTGATTCAAATTTAGTTAAATTATTTAATTTTGAAAAATCTAAAATATTTATTTTTCCTGTCTCACCAAAATGTTTTTTTAAAATTTCTTTAAATTCAGAAAGGATATCTTTTTTCTTTTCATAAAACATATTATTTAAATCATTTGTAAAATCTAGAATATATTCTCTTTTAGTATGAATAGTTGAAAATCATTTTCAATTTAGAGAAATTTTTTCAAGTTTATATAATAATTCACTAACTAATTTTCCTTTATCTTTATTATCAAATATATTATTATGTTTAATAATAATGAATATAGGATATATAAAAACTCTTGAATTTGCTGTTATGTGTCTTATTTGTTCTTTTATATATTTAAAAAAATTAACTGATGAATCATCAAATTTGTTTAAAATTTCTTTATACTCTGAGTTTGGATTTTCATCAATTGATTTTGGAAAGTTTTCTTTTCATTTTTCATCATTTCATTTTTTATTATAATTTATAAAATCAAAAATAAGAAAATCTTCTAATAATAGATAAATTAATTTTTTATTATTTTCTTTCATTATATTATCTAAAATTTCAGAAAATACTTTTTCTTGAGTATCTAAAATATTCAAATTCTTCTTATTAGGATTATCAAAATCTTTATTATAATAAATTGATAAACAATATAAAAATACATCAAACAATTCAGTTACTTTATTTTCAATTTTATTTTTGTCTCTAAAATAAATATTTCAAGTTTTATCATAAAGGTTTATAAAATTATCAATTATTTTTAAATTTGAATTTTTCTTTTTTAGATTTAAATAAATTTGGTTTTTTAATAAATCTAAAATTTCTAAAGGTTTTGTATATAAATTAATATTTTTAAAGATTTTATTTGCTTCATTTAGATCATTTAATTTTATTACAGTTAAATTTATTGATACAGAATCTAAAAAGAAATTTATTATATTTTCAATTTGTTCTATATCACAATTTTCATATTTTTTATTTATAAAATCACAAATAAATTTGAATGATTCTTTAAAATGATAAAGTTTACTAGATATTTTTGAATCTTTTTTAAAATTTCATTCAAATATTTGTTTTAAAAATTTTATTTGTTCTTCTTTTATATCATTATAATCTAAATTATTTATTTTTAAGAAAGAAAAAAATAATTTATTTTTTTTATTTCTTTCTTTTTCTTTTTTATATAAATAAAATTTAGCAAAAGCTATGAAAATTAAATAAAATGTAATAGTTCTTTGTTGACCATCAATGATATTATAAAAGTTTTCATTTTTCTCATTCTTAGTTTGGGTTATAACTATGTTATTTAGAAAAACTTTAAAAATTCAAGAAATATCTTCTTCATTTTTTTTATTATCTATTTCTTTTAGTAAAGCTTCTATGTTTTCTATATATCATGAAAAATTTCTTTGAAATATAGGAATATCTATATTTTTATCTGAATAAAAATGTAAATAATTTCTTATATTAATAACTTCTGAAAAAATACCTTTCTCTTTTAAATCATTATCAAAAGTATTAAAAATTTGTTTTTCTTTTTCTTTATTAAAATATTCTTTATATTCTTTTTGTGATAGATTAATTTTTATTCAATCAATTTCTTGAACTGTATTTTTGTTTTTTTCAGTTTTATTTGATTTTATTATAGAATAATCAGATTTTAATTGTTCTAAAAAGTCTTTTAAAATTGTAGTTCCTTTATTATTTTGCTCTTCAATAATGGTTTTTCAAAATCTTAAAGAAATTTTATCTCCTTCTCTTAGTTTATTATTTTTAGCAATTAAATCATTAATATAATTTTTAAATTCTTTTTCTTCAATTGATTTTAATAATTCAGGATTAATTTTATATTTTGAAACATTTTTTTCTTGTTGTTCTAATTCAATAATCATTTTTAAAGCAATTAATGGAATTTTATATCTTTGAAAAGTATTATCTCAATAAATATTTTTATTATTAAAGTTTTTGTTTTTTATTTTAAGTTGTTTATCTGGAATTCTTTCAATATAAAATTTTGTTTTTGAGTTTGCTTTATCTATTTTTATTTTTTCAGTAACTAAAATATCTTCTTCTGTAACTTGTAATTCTCATAGTCTTTTAAAAAATAAATAAAGATCTTCTAGTAAAGTTTTTGTTCCACCACTAAGAGATGTTTTTGCTAATAATTTAATTTTATTGTCTTCCATATTTTAATTATCTCCAAATAGAATCGTTAATAAATCTTTTCTTTTTGAGCAAATCTTTTTTACTTCTTTTATAAAATGTTCATCATTTTTAAATTGAGGCAGAACAAAGTTAAAAATTAATGGATTTAATGCAATTAGTTCTAACATAAAATCTTTATTATGTATTAATTCTGAATCTAGAAAATAAATAATGGTTGCATATTCATAAAATTTAGATAATACTTCAATTATGTTTTTATTTTCTATTTCAATTCAGAATTTGTCTGTGATTGCTTTTTTAACTATTTGTTTATTATTTCTTATTCTTTTTGAAGCAAGATTTAAATATTTCATTCCATTATCAATAGCTGCATTGATAATATCTTCATCATTTTTTAACTCATCTGAAGCATATTCAAGAGCAAATCAATTATTGTTAATAGCTTCTAGTATTATTTCTTTATCATTTTTGAGTTTATCTGAGGCATATTTAATATTTAATCAATGTTTTTTTACTTCTTCTAAAATAAATACTTTATTATTTTTTAAGTTATCTGAAGTATATTGTAAGGCATGATAACCATATTTTGAAACTAATTCAAGCATAAATTCTTTATTGTTTCTCAAACAATAAGGTATATATTTAAATGCTTGTTCGTTATTTTTAATAGCTTCTAAAATTATTTCTTTATCATGCTTAATTTCTTGTGAAGCAGCATATAAATTAATTCCATTTAGTTTTACTGCTTGCAGCATTACTTCTTTATTGTTTTTAAAATGATTTGGAATTAATTCAATAGATAAAACATCTTTTTTTAATAAATTTAAAATAAACTCTTTATTATTTTTTAATCTATCTGAAATAAAGAGAAAGATTGCTTCCATATATTCATCTAGTGATGATAAAATGAATTCTTCATTGTCTTTTATATCAGAAGATAATAAAGAAAAATAAAAGGAATTAGTTTTAATTGCTTCTAAAACAAATTCTTTATCAGTTAAAGCATTTTCTTTTTTTAACTGTATACCTAATTTTTTTAATCTTTCTTTTTCTTTTTTAAAATCTATATTATTCATATTAGTCCTTTTTTTTACAAGTATTTAGTGAAATACTTTGCAATTTTTGTTTAATTAATTCTTTAATTTCTAGATCATTTTTTAACTCTACAGGTATAAAAGGGAAAATATAAGGATTTAATTCTAATGCTTGTAAAACAAATTCTTTGTTAGTTTTTAGTTCATTAGGAATTGATTCAAAATTTCTTTCATGATATTTAATAGAAGGTAAAATAACTAATTCTTTATTATTTTTTAATTCTTTTTTCAATTCTTCTGAAGCATATTCAAAAGCTTTTCAATAGTCTTTAGTAGCTTCTAAAACAACTTCTTTATTATCTTTCAATTCTTTAGAAGCATATTTTAACGCAAGACCATCTTTTTTAACAGCTTCTAAAACAACTTCTCTATCGTTTTTAAAGTTATCACAAGCATATTTTAATGCGTGAGCATCTTGTTTAATTGCTTCTAGCACTACTTCTTTATCATTATTAAAATTATTAGCAAATTTTAATGCAAGACCTGATGTTTTAACTATTTTTAAAATAAATTCTCTATTATTCTTTAAATTATGTGAGGTATATTGAAAACTTTTACCAACGTTTTTAACTGCTTCTAAAACTATTTCTCTATCATTTTTTAGTTCACCTGAAACATATTGTAATGCTCAAGCAGATTCTTTAATTGCTTCTAAAACTATTTCTTTGTCATTTTTGAAGCTATCTGAAGCAAATTCTAATGAAATACCAGATTCTTTAACCGCTTCTAAAACAAATTCTTTATCGTTTTTTAAATTATCTGAAGCATATTTTAATGCATAACCAATTTGTTTAACTGCTTCTAAGACAACTTCTTTATCATTTTTTAATTCTTCTGAAGCATATTTTAATGCATAACCAATTTGTTTAACAACCTCTAAAACAAATTTTTTGTCGTTTTTTAAGTTATAAGAAGCGTATTTTAAATTCCTACTAACTTCTTTGTTATTTTTTAAATCACCTAAAATAAATTGTAATAAATAACCACTTTTTTCTTTAACTGCTTTTAAAATAACTTCTTTCTGGTTTTTAAAGTAATTAGAATTGTATTCATAACTTGATTTAACTAAATCTAAAACAAATTCTTCATCATTTTTTAGTTTATTTGAAGCATAAAATAAAAATCAAAAATTTTTTGTTTTCTTAATTAATTTATTTATGAAATTTTTATTTTCTTTTGCTTTGTCTGATAAAAACGAAAAATATAACCCTTTTTCACTGTATCCTATTTTTTCATTAGTTAAGACATTAAAAACAAATTCTTCATCAGTTAAAGCACCTTCATTTTCTAATTTTAAACCGAATTCTTTTAATCTTTGTTTTTCTTGTTTAAAATCTATATTATTCATATTTTTATTATTTTTCTCAAGCATTTAATACAATATTTTTCATTTTTTGTTTAAATAGTTCTTTAATTTCTAAATCATTTTTTAATTCTGCTGGTATAGAAGCAAAAATATAAGGATTTACTTCTAATGCTTGTAAAACAAATTCTTTATCGTTTTTTAATTCACTTGCAATTAGTTCAAAATTTCTTGCATCATCTTTAATAGATGGTAAAATCACTAAGTCTTTATTATTTTTTAATTCTTTTTTAATTTTATTTGATGCATATTCCAAAGCTTCTCAACTATGTTTAATAACTTCAACAACAAATTCTTTATTGTTTTTTAACTTATCAGAAGCATGTTCAAAATATTCACCTTTTTTCTTTACAAGTTCTAAAATAAATTCTTTATTATCTTTTAAGTTATCAGGAAAGTCATAAAAATTAGCAACATTAACTACTTTTAAAACAAATTCTTTGTCGTTTTTTAACTTATCAGAAATATATCTATAAGCAAAACCATTTTGTCTGAATCCTTCTAAAGCAACTTCTTCGTCATTTCTCAGTTTTTCTGAAGCATATTCAAACATAAAATAAAGTTTTTTCATTCCTTCTAAAACAAATTCTTTGTCGTTTTTTAAACTAGTGGAAATATATTTAGCAACTCTTATATTTTGCTTAAGTGCTTTTACAACAAATTTTTTATCATTTTTTATTTCATCTGAAGCATAATTTAATGCATAATCTATTTGTTTAACAGCTTCTCAAACTACTTCTTTATCATTTTTCAGATCATCAGCAACATATTTAAGATTTAAACCATTTTGTTGAACAATTTTTAAAACGAATTCTTTATTGTTTTTTAGTTCATCTGAACAATAATCAAAAATTCATCTATCTTTTTTTATAACTTTCAACATAAAGTTTTTATCATTTTTTAGTTTATTTGAAGCATAAAATATAAATAAGTTATTTTTAGTTATCTGAAATAAATTATTTATGAAATTTTTATTTTCTTTTGCTTGGTCTGATAAAAATGAAAAATATAATCCTTTTTCACTATATCCAATTTTTTTATTAGTTAATACATTAAAAACGAATTCTTCATCAGTTAAAGTTTGTTCATTTTCTAATTTTATACCTAACTCTTTTAATCTTTCTTTTTCTTTTTTAAAATCTATATTTTCCATATTATTCTCCTTTAATAATAGTAAAAAACCCTATTAATTTGTTTAATAAGGTTTTTATATAATTTAATTTGGTTGTATTATAAAATTTGAATGAAAAATTAGCAAATTTTAATTTGCTAAGATATATATATATATATATATATATATGAGTTATTTTAAGAGATAGTCCTTTTTCATTTTTCATTTTTCTCCTTAATACTTTTTAATTATATCATTTTTTGGTTCTAAAAATAGAAAAACCCACTATAAAGTGGGCTTAAAAGTAAGATTATTTTACAATTTGTTCTTCACTTGCTGATACTACGGAGTCAAAATTCGCTCCAGAGTTTGCAAGCACATAAGCAGAGAAACAATTTTCAACAATAGAACCGTGAGAAACGTGAATTTGTTTGTCACTTACCATACTGATAATTGCTTGTGCACTTAAAGTAGCTGAACCTAAATCAGAAAATATTACTACTTCTTTGATATCGTTGTTTGCTTCGATGATTTCAAGTAGTTTTAAAGGTTCAGTTCCTAAATCTTTTCCATCATTAATTCCACCTAATGCTTCTATTTTAATATTATTTTCATCAATAGGAAGCATTTTAGTTAAGTATTCTTTAATTGTTTGTGCTAATTTATTGTAATGAGAAATAATAATAAATAATTTCTTCATTATAATCCTTTAATTAAGTTTTTAATAATAATATAACTTGAATAAGAACCTGGATCAATTGTGCCAGATGATCTTTCTTTTAAGTATGATGCTCTTCCTTTGGTTGCAACTAAATCTTTAGTATTTTGCACTAAAGAATAAACATAATCAATTGTTGAATCAAATTCATTTGCATCTAATGTTTCTTTTGAAGCTAAATAAGTTTCAAGTGGTTTTCAAACATCATACATTGTTTTTTCATTTAAAGTTACTTTTCCAAGCATTTCAAGTGATTTTGTAAAACTGGAAACTAAAATTTTAAATTCGCTAAATGTAAAAGTTTCATGTCCTTTTAGTGTATTAGCAGAATTCATAAATGCCATTCCATATAAAGGACCAGAAGCACCTCCTACTTTTGACATTAGTGATCTTCCAACTAAAGTTAAATATGTAGATAAATCTACTTGTTCAAAATGGATGTTGGAAACTTCGGTAAATCCTCTAACCATATTAAATCCATGATCACCATCACCAATAGTTTGATCTAAAGTAGAAATATAATCTTCATTTTCTTTTAACTCTTTAGCAATGTTTTTCATTGCATCAGTTAAATTAGAATAACTTATTTTCAACTTTTCACCTCTGTTGGTTCATCTAATAATGATTTAAGCTCATCATCTAGTTTTAGTAAAGAAATTGAAAAACCTTGCATTTCAAGTGAAGTCATAAAATTTCCAACATGAGAACTATAAATAGAAACATTTTTAGTTGCTAAATAATCATGAATATCATTTGTTGCAATAAATAATTCCATTTCAGGTGTTCCACCTAAACCGTTCACCATTAAAGCAACTTCTGAGTTTTTATAATCATAATCTTTTAAAATTAAATCTAACATTTCTTTAACAATTTCTTTTGATGATTTAATTTTTTCTCTTTTAATTCCTGGTTCACCATGAATTCCAAGACCAAATTCAATTTCATCTGCTGCTAATGAAAATGATTCTTTTCCTGTTGTTGGAATATAAATAGAGTTTAAAGAAATTCCAAATGATCTAACATTTTGAATTACTTTTTGTGCTACTCTTTTTACTTCTTGTAATGAAGCTCCTTTTTGAGCTAATGCTCCTGCAATTTTGTGTACAAATACTGTTCCAGCGATCCCTCTTCTTCCAATAGTTCAAGTGGAATTTTCTACTGCAACATCATCATCAACTAATACAGTTTCTACATTTTTACCATTTGCTTGAGCTAGTTGTTGTGCTATTTCAAAGTTTAGTTTGTCTCCTGTGTAATTTTTAATAATTAATAAAGTACCATTTTTTGAATCTAAAGCATTTATTGCTGCTTCAACTTGATCTGGTGTAGGAGAGGTAAATACTTCTCCTGCAACAGCAGCACTAAGCATACCATTACCTACAAATCCCATATGTGCTGGTTCATGTCCTGAACCACCACCTGAAATTAAAGCAACATTATTTTTATTAAATTCAGTATTGTAAATAACATTAAAGTTTTCAACCTTTTTAACTTTTTTGTTAGTTTTTACAATCCCATTAATCATTTCTAAAACTATATCTTCTTTTTTATTTAATATTTTTTTCATATAATAAATTCCTTTATTGATTAATTATTTTATTTTTTATAAGTTGGTAATTAAGCTGCAACTGGAATTAAAGCTAAAGCACCAATAATTGCACCAGCTAATGAAGGAGCAACAACTGGAATTCATGAGTATGATCAGTTTCCTCCAACATGTTCGCTTTTTCTATTTGCTAATAATGTTTTTTCCATTAAAGCATAAACCATTCTTGGACCTAAATCCCTTGCTGGGTTAATTGCATAACCTGTTGATGAACCAAGTGAAGCACCAATTGCTACAACAATTAATGTTACTGGAACTGGACCAAGTGATGCTAATCCTGTTTGATTTCCACCTTTACCAAATGCTAATACTAATCCAACAAGTAATAATGTTCCTACTAATTCATAAGAGAAGTTAAAAATAGTTGCTTTTTCTTTATTTGCAAAAGCAGGTCCTGTACAGTGTACTCCTCTTAATGTAGCTAAATCTGTTTCTTGAATGTGTTTTCAGTTAATGAAGTTTAAAAGCATTTGTCCTGTCATTGCACCTAAAAATTGCACAGGAATATATGTTAAAATTAATGGATCATTTAATTTACTACTTACAGCAGCAAAAATTGTGACTGCTGGATTTAAGTGAGCAGAACCACCAAGAGATAATGAAACTATTACACCTGTAAACACTGCTAATCCTCAACCTAAAATGATAACAATTCATTTTCCTTGCTGATTAGCAAACATTCTCTTCATAGAAACGCTGTATCCAACACCGTTACCAAGAAGAATTAGAACTAATGTTCCTAAAAATTCTGATAAAATGTCTAATCTCATTTTTTTCTCCTATTCAATATCTTTTGTTCAGTTTAAAGTTTTTTTAACAGCTGTATCTCAACCTTTAATTAATGCATCAATTTCATTTTGAGCTAATTGAGGTTTAAATACTTTGTCAATTTTGTTTATTTTTTTGATTTCTTCAAGATCTTTTCAATAACCAACAGCTAAACCAGCTAAATATGAAGCACCTAAAGCTGTTGTTTCGATGTTTAATGGTCTTTCTACTTTTAAGTTAGAAATTGAAGATTGGAATTGCATTAAGTAATTAGAATTAGATGCTCCACCATCTACTTTTAATAAAATAATGGGTTTTTCTAAATCTTTTTCCATAGCTTTAATTAAATCGTTTGATTGATAAGCAATAGCATCAAGTGTTGCTTTAATTAAGTGTTCTCTTTTTGTTCCTCTTTCTAAACCAAAGATTGCGCCTCTTGAATATGAATCTCAATAAGGAGCTCCCAATCCTGTGAAGGAAGGAACCATATAAACTCTTTGATCATCATTAACAAGTGAAGCGAAGAAATCTGATTCTGCTGAGTTGTATAAAATTCTTAGCGAATCTCTTAATCATTGAATTGCTGCACCAGCAATAAACACTGATCCTTCAAGAGCATAAATTGTTTTACCTTTACCTAATTTTCAGGCAATAGTAGTTAATAATTTATTTTTACTTTTAACTGGTTTTTCACCTGTGTTAACAAGAGTAAAACATCCGGTTCCATAAGTATTTTTCACCATTCCTACTTCTGTACATAATTGTCCAAAAAGTGCAGATTGTTGATCACCAGCAACTCCGGTAATTGGTACTTCTCCTTTTGCTTTATTAGATCAATGATGAGGACTTACGATTCCGTAGTTGTCTGATGAAGATTTTACTTCTGGTAAAATTTCTCTTGGAATTTCTAAAAGTTCTAGAATTTCTTTATCTCATTCTAAAGTATGAATGTTAAATAACATTGTTCTTGAAGCATTAGAGACATCAGTTGCATGAACTTTTCCATCTGTTAATTTTCACATTAATCAAGTATCAATTGTTCCAGCTAGGAGTTTTTTCTCTTTTAATTTAGTTTTTGCTTCTTCAACATTTTTTAAGATTCAACGAATTTTAGTTCCACTAAAGTATGGGTTAATAATTAAACCTGTTTTGTCACTAAAAAATTCTGATAATCCTTTTTCAATTAAAGTTTCACAATAATCTGTTGTTCTTCTATCTTGTCAAACAATAGCATTATATACAGGTAATCCTGTTTCTTTATCTCATAAAACAATAGTTTCTCTTTGGTTTGTAATTCCAAGTGCAACAATGTCATGAGATTTAATTTTTGCTTTGTGTTTTGCACTTTGCATTGTAGATAATTGAGTATTTCAAATTTCTAATGGGTCGTGTTCCACTCAACCAGATTTAGGGAAGTATTGTGTAAATTCACTTTGACTACTTGCTTTAATATTACCATCGTGATCAACTACAAGTGTTCTACAAGAAGTTGTCCCAGAATCTAAAGTAATAATATATTTATCTTTCATTTTTCTCCTTATTTGTTTCAAATTTATAATTGCTTATTTGAGCATATACTATTTTTTCTTTTGCATATTCATCAAATTTTTGTTGTTTTTTTAATGTTCAAAGCATTAAAGGCATATTAATTTTTTGATACATTTGTTTGTCTTTATCATATAAAACAGTTCAAGGGTTTAAAAATTGACAAACATTTTTAATTTCTGTTAAAGAAACTGAATTAAACTGAGTTTTAGTTCAAAATAAAAAGCCAAGTTTATATTTTGAACTAAGTTTTCTCATATTTCTTAATGTTTGGAAATTAAAGGAAGAAAATACAATTTTTTCAAAATATTCATCTTTATATTTTAAAGATAGTTTATGTAATTCTTCTTCTATTCCTTTATATTCTTTTTGATCTGTCTTAATTTCAACATTAATTATTTTAAAAAGTTTGAGATATTTATCTAAAAACTCTTCTAATGTTAAAATTGCTTGTTTTTTTGTACTTTTATTAAAAAATAAACTGTGATCATCTTTTTTTAAATCTGCTAATGTAGAAAATTCAATTTCTTTATTTGTAAGCGCTGTTCTATTTGTAGTTTCATCGTGAATAATAACTAAATGTTTATCTTTTGTTAAATGAACATCTAATTCCACTCCATCAAAATTATACTGATATGCCATTTCAAAAGCTAAATCAGTGTTTTCTGGAGCAATTGCAGAATAACCTCTATGTCCTAAAATTAATTGATTTTTATTATGCATTTTCTAAAGTTCTCCATCTATAATTTGTTTTTCCAAGTTTTTTTAGTTCAATTGTATTAGAAATATGAACAGCAAGTCCTGCAAGTAATCCAATTAAGGCGATTGCTAATGTAATTATTAAAATAATTTGATAACCTTTAATGGAAGTATTATCAGCACCTTCTGGTGTGTAATATTTTCCAACTGCTCCTGTTATTTGGTATAATCAAGCATCAGTTGAAAATCCAATAAATGATAATACAGCAACACTAGAAGCGTAAGAATTTTTTTCTAAATGGATTTCCCCGATTTGGGCATATCTTAATGTTACCATAGCTCATGAAAGGATTCCTGCTGCTAAGTAAAGAATAGAACTTAAAACTATTACTCAAATATTTGCTGATTTAGGAATAAATCCAAATAATATAATTGCACCAAGTAAAACAATACCGATTGCAGTTACTATTATTAAGAAAAGTACGTAGGATCTAAATTTATCAGCTCATCTTCCTATAAAAGTAGAAACTAAAGTTCTAAGTCCATAAGTTCTAACACCACCTAAAATAGTTACTAAAATTACTGGTGCTAAATATCCATTTTGCATTAATTGAATTAAATAATAAGCAAAAACACTTTGGAATGTATACATTCCCATTACAAAGAAGGATAATGCTCATAATTTTCAATTTTTTAATGCTTTAAATATGGAAATTATGTTATTTTTAATTCTAGCTCAAGATAATTTTTCTGTATTTTTTTCCATTTTTTTCTCAGGGACTAAAATCAAAATAAAGATAGAAGTTGCAATTAAAAATGTTGCAATTAAAAATGCATATACAGCAAAAGGTACAGTTTGTTGTGCTGTTTTTACTACTCTTGGTGATCAAACGTTAGTAATTAATAAACCAAGTAAAAAGACAAAAAATAAACCAATAATTCCGTTTGCTGTCCCTTGGATTCCGTATGCTAATCCTTGGTTTTCTTTTGTTGTTTGTTGAGAAACTAATTTTCATAAAGGTGTTCAAAATACTAAAGTAGAACTAACACCTCATAATGCTCAAATAAATGAATATTGAATAAATAATGAATTTGGATCTAAACTTTTAGAAAATCAAATAGTTAGTCCAAATCAAATTGTAATTATTCCCGTTGAAAACACAGCAATTGATAATAATCATCTTGAACTAAACTTGTTAGCAAGAAAACCTCCAGGTAGTTGTGTTATCAATGTTACATATCCTATAATTGAAGTCAAAGTAGCAACTTGATCTTCTTTAATATTTAAATATTCATGTAAATTTGGAATAATGTTTTTTATATAGTAAGGGGCTGCTATAACAAAAACATCTGCTGCTGCTAAAATTATTAAGGCAATAATTTGTCTCAATGTTAAACCTTTTAATTTAGCTAACATTTTGCCCTCCTAAAATTTAGAATCTAACTGTATATTTAGGATTAAAGTTTTCTTTTTTAGTTAATTTTAGTCCTGATGCTTCAACTAATTTTGCAATTTCAATAGCAATTGCAGGTGCTGAGGCTATAGCTGGTGATTGCATTCCAGCTGCATTAATAAATTTTTTATTATCTTTAGCAGCTCTAATAACAAAATCGTTTGTTTCTACATCAATAGGTCTGGAACCTGCTAAAGTCATAATTGTTTTTTCAAGTCTAATTGAAGGAATAATTTCTTTTCCAATTTCTCCAATATAGTCAAATTTTGCTTTTGTAACAAGTCTTGTTTCTTCTTTTGGTACACCTTCTTCAGCAGTAGGTCCTACTAAAACATGTCCATCAAGCATCGGTGCAACAATAACACCTTTTCCGTGAATTGTAGGAACTTTGAAACAAATTGAGTTTACTATTCCACCTTCACTACGTGCTAAAATTCTGTATTCTCCACGTCTTGTTGTTTGTTTAAAGTCACCGTATCCTGCTTTTTGTGCAAGCACATCTGCATAGTGACCAGCAGCATTAATTACAACTTTTGAATGTAATTTTTCGCCACTTTTTAAAGTGATTTCAAATTCATCATTTACATATTTAATATCTGTAACTTCAGAATTGTTTTTTAATGTTGTACCATTTTGTTCACTTGCTCCAAGAAAAGCATATGTCGCTCTTACTGGATCAATTGCTCATGAACTTGTGCATAAAAGTGCTCCGTGAACTTTTGGATTAACATTTGGTTCTTTTTTTAGTACTTCTTCTTTAGAAAGCACTTTTAAAAATTCTTTTGGAACTTTATTTGTTAAACCTCTATCATATAACATATGTACATGCTTCATTTCTTCTTCATTAAAAGCTAAAATTAATGAATCAACTTGTGCTCTTGGAAAATCTAAATCTTTAAAAATTTTCTCTCTTCATAACTGATTTCCAAGAACATTTAGTTTAGCTTCGATTTTTCCTGGATCAGGATCAAAACCACCATGTATTGCACCTGAGTTTCCTCTGGAAGTTTCATCTGCAAATACTGGATTTTTTTCTAATAATAGATTTTTCATATTATATTGAGACAACTCATAAGCAATTGATGCACCTATGATTCCCCCACCTATAATAATTACATCGTATTTTTCGTTTTTCACAATACCACCTCCCAATTTTTGTGGTAATAATATTATATATAAAAATTGATAAAAATTCAAATTTTTCTTTTATTTGTTCAAAAAATATTATTTATAATGAACAAATAATTTTTTTATTTGAAAAATGCTCAAAAAAATGGGCAAAATAAGTGTTTTTTATTTTTTGATAAAAATAAAAAACATAAACCACAAATGCAGTTTATGCTTATTTAATAAATATATTGATATATTTTATGATTTAAAGTCTACTAAATCACGTAAATATTTTGATGGTTTGTATTTAATTGCTCTTTTTTGTGGAACAACTTGTTCTTCACCTGTAAAACTATTTACAATTTTTCTTTGTGATCTAACAACAGTTGAGAAGATTCCAAAGTCAGCTAATGTAACTTTTTCTTCTGCTAATAATTGTTCTTTTAAAACAAATAACATTGTTTCTAAAATATGATCTAGTTGTTTTGGACTAACTTTTAAATTTTCATCTAATCTATCAACTACATCGTTTATAAATTCTTTTTTTGTCATATTTTCCTTTAATTTGCTTTATTTTATAAAATTTAAATATATATAATTTTATACTAAAAATATATTTTTATAGATATTTTTATAAAAATATTAATAATTAGTTAATCTAATTTTATACAAAAATTAAAAATATATCAAATTTTTATTGTTTTTTTTATTAAAACAGAAGAAATTTGTTATGCTTCTTTTGTTAATATAAAGTTTATTTTTTTAAATTTAAATAATGTTTTCAAAGATAATGTTTTTTATTTAAAAAAATTTTCTACAAAAAAATTGAACACATTGCAAAAAAGTGCTATAATAATAGTATAAATACATTTTCACAATCCTAATTAATTAAGATTAACTTAATTAATGAAAAAAACTCCATTCGGCCAAAATGGAGTTTTTATATAAGGTTGTGGAAAATGTATTAACTTTTTTTTATAATTTAATTAATACTAAAATTATAATCAACAAGATTAAAATTCTTTCCATTTTTTACCCTTATTTTAAATACATTTTTCACCTCCTTCTGTGACTAAAATATTAGTCACATTTTAATATTACCACAGAATTTATTTTGTTACGAAAATACGGAAAAAATTGGGATTTTTGATTTATTTTTCCTAAAATTTTTTCCATTTTAACTAAAATTAATTTATAAATATTATGATTATTTTTTATCTCTTTATTTTCAATGAAGAATAACCTTTTTTCAGCATTTAAGAATTAAAACTTAGTTATAATATATGGTTTACTTTTGCATTAGAAACAAAAATATTTTAATTATCATTATATATCACTAAATAGGATATTTTGATTAATAATTTGCAAATTTTTATAAAAATTTCAGAAAAAGTGCTATACTATAATCAATAAGATTAAAATTCTTTCCACTTTTTTAACTAAGTGGAATAACTTTCTCGATGATATCATTGAGAAAGTTTTTTAATTTTAAATTAAAGGACTTTCATCTTTTTTAATTTTTTTGAAATTAATTAAATGCTGTCAATTTCATAATTTAACATACTCATTAAGGATTTTTAATAAATTTTCAATATAGTCTAAAGTCCGTTATTTCTTTCAATGTGTTTTTCATTTTCTCTCCTTTTTACTTTATTATTTTAGTTTATAATTGTTTTATTATGAAAATATTAAAAAATAATTATGTTATTACTGGACTTTTTGCGTTGGCAGTTTCTATTTGTTTAATAATTCCTCTAATATTACTTAATGTTCCGAAAACGGAATTATGATATGGAAATAATCCAGATGTTCTTAAACTAGATTACACTTCAGAAAAACATCCATACATAGCAACTAATGAAAACATTAAATATATACTTAATGAAGAAATATATAAAAAAATAGAGAAATTTATAAAAGAAAGTAAAGAAAATAACTCAATCATTAGGGATAGATATGGAAATCAAGTATTCACCAACATTGACTACTCTTTACTAGAAGATATTTTAAGAAATAAAGATAGTGTAGAAGTGCTAAATGCTTTTAAAATTGTAATGACTAATAACTTTATAACAATTAACGCAGTGCTTGGTACTTTTCTTGCAATTTCAGGTTCTATTACCATTATTAGTCCTTTATTGTTATTTAAAAATTATAAGTTTGTTAGAAATAAACAGGGACATAAATTTGGGACACCAAATTTATGTTTTTATTTAAGGAGAAAAATGTCAAAACAATTAAAACCAGAAGAATGAAAATATTGAATTAAAAAATATTTAGCTAATTGTGAGAAAATGAGAAATTTAGATTTATTTTGAACCGAATATTTTCATTTTAGAAAAACAGAACCAACTAATTTTAAAAAAATGTTTTTTAAAGAAAAAGTTAAACTTTATAATTTAGGTATGAATTTAGAATCTCAAACAGGAAAATCACCTAAGAAAAATAAAGGCGTTGGAAGAAAAAGAAAAATCTTAACACCAGAAGAAGAGAAAAAAATTTGGGATAGTATCCCAAGAGAAATTTTAATTAAATCCATAAAAATTTATCAAGATGTTTTACCTAAAGAAGTTTTTGATGAGATTTTTAATCGTGTTGTAAAAGAACATGAAGAAGAGCAAAAAAGAAAAAAAAAGAAGCAAGAAATTTTAGAAAATTTCTCTTCACTATGAAAATTTCTAAATCAACTTTTTACAGAAACAAGAATAAAAATGTTGAAGCAAAAGAATTGAATCAAGAAGAAAAATTGATTTATGAAGGTTTTACTGAAAATAACTGTTTGTATGGAAGAAAAAGACTTGAAGTTTTTATCGAAAAAAAAACATAAAATAAAGATAAATTACAGGAAAATAGGTAGAATTATGAATAAATTAAATTTATTTTGCATAGTTAGAAAAAAATCCAAAAGAAGAGAAGATAAAAATACTTCAAGTAAAATTTGAAAACATAATTAATAGAGATTTTCAAGGAAAAAACAACAATATTTTTGCAACAGATGTTTCTTATATAATCTCTCCTAAAGATGTATTTGATTCTAATCATGTATATTTTTCAGCAACAATTCATCACAAAACTAAAAAGATTGTTTCTTGAAATTTATCAAGAAATAATGATTTAAATTTGGTTATAGAACATAATAAAGATTTAAGTTTTAATGAAAAATGAATTATGCATACTGATCATGGAAGCGTTTATTCTTCTAATAAATTTGTAGAAATTATTGAAAAAAATAATGGAATAATTTCAATGTCAAGAGTTGGTAATTCATTAGATAATAGAGAAATTGAATATTTCTTTTCTAATATAAAGAGCGAATGTTTATCACACATTAAAATTAAAAATTTAACTTTTAATAATTTAAAAGAAATGATTAATAATTATATAAATTGATATAATGAAGAAAGACCACAATCAATTTTAAATTGAAAAACCCCAAATGAAATTTGAAATTCTTGAATTTCAAAGTAAAAAAATTTTACCAGTGATATCACTGGTAAAATGTGTCCCAATAAATTGTCCCACTTTAAAAGTAGTTTGTGCTACTTTTTTTATTTTTACTATTTTTCTATTATTAAGGAAAGGTAAGGTTTCTTTGTTATTTGCTCTAATTGGGGTATTGAAATAATTTTAAAGTGCCCGTAAGGTAATGAACTTACCAGTTTTCCTTTTGTCTCTGTTATTGGTATTGAGTATGTTGTTTTTGTATCATATTTTACATTCTTCCAACTCTTCTTGTCGATTTGGTCTCTATATTTAAAAACTAACTGCTCTTCGCTATTGTCGAATAAGGGGTTAATTTTATAATCTTAAAAATTATTAGTTATTACAATATTTAAGTCAAAATTAACAGCAACATACATACTTATAATGGAGTCGAACTTCTCATACCCTACTTGCTTAAATAAGGTAGGTAATAATTCCATTGTTTTTTGTCTTTCTTGGTCACCTATACCTGCTAGGAGCATTACTTCTATTAGTCTTTTTTCGTCAAAATCTAACTTTCTTTTATATAAACTAGAACTTTCTATTTCTTTCATTACTTTAAGCATTTTCTCGTTTGCTGCTTTTTGTCATAAATAGTTCAGTCCTTCTTGCTCTAATTTTTCTTGTCAATTGTCTTCTGCAGTCATATATTTAGAATTATCTACTAAATATTTATAAGTCTCTACTGCTTCGTTATATAGTCATTTATATAATTGTTCTGTGTTCTTTTTTATTTTTCTCCTTGTTCTGTTTCTAATAAAATATATAAATCACCAAAATTAACTGAAATATACATTTCTATAATAGGTTGAATATCGTTTGTTTCTGCTGCTTCAATTAATGCTGGTAATAATTCCATTGTTTTTTGTTGAAGGCTTGGGCACCCAAGTCCTCCTAGCATCATTAGTTTTATTGTTTGTTTATGATTTCAATTAAGTCATTTATAAAAACTAATTTTTTCTATTTCTTTCATTATTTTAATCATTTTCTCGTTTGCTGCTTTTGGTCATAAATAGTCAACCTCATTTAAAGCACTATTTACTTTTTTTTCTCAATTTTCTTCTGCAACTACTTTATTTTCTCTTATTAAACGTCTATAATTACCAATTGCTCTTTCTAATAAGACTTCGTTTAATTTTCATATGTTCATTTTTATTTCTCTCTTTCTATAATTTCTTAAATCTTTCAAAATAGGAACCTTTAATGGACAATCTGATGATGGTAGAACAGAAGAACAATATGAAACAACAGTAACTGAAGCAACTAAGAAATTTAAAGAAAAACAAGATGCAGCTAAAACTACTATTGAAGGATTAAGTTATTTAAGTGAAGCACAAAAAACAGATTATAAAAATCAAATTAATTCTACTTTAACTAATGAAAATGAAAACAATGATATTTCATCTATTGATACTATTTTAGGTAATGCAAGAGCTGAAAATACTACTGCAGAAGAATTAGCACAAGCTAAATTAGAAGCTATCTCTATTGCTAATAAATTAAAACCAAGAAATGATGATGGTAGAAAAGAAGAATTTGTAGATGCAATTAATAATCAATCTGATAAAACAGAAGTAGAAAAATTAAAAGAACAAGTAAAAGGTATTATTCAACCTAAAATTGATGAAGTACAAAATAAACTTGATACATTAATTGGTTTAGATGAAGGTGGTAATCAAACTAAAGCATATTATGATGTTGAAGCTGCTAAAGTTGATAATATTTTAAAAGAAACTACAACAGAGAAAGCATTAGATACACTTATAACTAATATGACAATTGCTTATGATAATATTTTTGATAGTGTACAAACTGCAATTAATAACTTACCAAATGATGCAGAGAAAAAACCTTTCATAACTGAATTAGGTACAAAAGGTACCTTAAAAGAAACAAATAATAAAGTAGGTAAATTAAAAGGTATTAAACAAAGAGCAGAAACTGCACTTAGTCAATATAATCAAGAAAAAGAATTTGCACTAAGAGAATTAGCAAAACTTAAAGATGGTAATAGTCTAAAAACAACTGAAAGCAAAATAATTAATGGTGAAAATTCATCGACAGGTCAAATTAGAAAAGCTAAAGGTCGTATAACAGATGCATTAATTAGATTAAGAGATGAAGCTAAAACTTATATTAGTGATAAATTTGGTAATGAAACACCAAACTTGAAAACTGAGCTATCTAATCAATTAAATTCACCAAATATAACTGAACAAAATATTGAAGATATTAAACAAAGAGCTGATGAAGCATTTAATAAAGTTACAGAACTTAACTTAATTAAAGAAAAATTAACACAAACAGCTCATATAGAAGCAATTAATACTGCTAAAGCTAATGCTAGAACAGTGCAAGATATTCAAAATGCTATTGATGAAGCAAATAGAAAGTTAACTGAAGAAGAAAATGCAAAAAGACAAGATTATATTAATCAAGCAAATCCATTTGTAGATAAATTTACTAATGCTTCATTTACAAATTGAGATCAACAATACGGTAAAATTTGAAGAAAAGAACTTGATAATCCAAATACACCTATTGCTAGAATTAAGCAAATTAAGGATTTAGCAGAAGGTATGTATAATAAACTCAAAACAGAAGCATTACAAGCTAACCGTGAAATTCCAGATTCTGCTTCTACTAAAACTACTAACTTGAATAAAATTAATGATCCAACTTCAAGTATGTTAGATATAGAAAATGCTAAAAATCAAGCAGTCGATTTACGTGATAAAGAAAGAGAAAGATTAGAATCTCAAAAATCAAATGCTAGAGCAATGATTATTAAGCTTGAAGGTGATGCTTACAATAAAGAGAAATTAACTAAAGAACTTGATGAAGCAACAACTCAAGAACAATACGATCAAATAGAAGAAAGAGCAAGACAAATTATTGCATACAAAAAAGTTCAAGTTCAAGGAAAAGTTACAGGTAATCCAAAAATCACAAGACAAGATGAAAGAGACAGATTAGGACAAAGAATTAAAGATGCTCAAACAATTGAAAACTTGAATACTATTGAACATGAAGTAGACAACTATTCATATGTTGGTGACCCAATTAGAGATGCAAAAGAAGAAGCAATTCAAAGAATGAAACAAAAAGGAGAATCTACTGTTGCTGGAGCGCCTTCTTCTTCTTCTTCTTCTATATATATACTAACACAAGAACAAATAGAAACATTTAGTGCAAGAGTTAGAAATGCAACTTCAGTTGATGAAGTAAATAGAATCGAAAAAGAATACATTCAAACAACATTCTTTGATACAAGAAGAATTGTTACATTAAAACAACAAATTCGTAACTATGTAACACCAAAAGTTTCAAATGATAGTAATAAATTCACAAATTGATACAATTACTTTAAAAATACATTGGAAAATGAAACATCAATCAAACAACTTGGAAGAAACTTTGTTCAATATGTAAATACTAATGCTATTGGTGGTTCAACATCAGAAAATCATCGTCAAGACTTATTAAGAGAATGACATAAATGAGCACAAGAACCAGGTGTTGAATGAGCAAAAGGATTAGTCTTAAATTCTAATTTAGATTGAAATAAAAAATATGAATTAATTGATAAATTAGTATTAATTTATTCATTATTTGATTTAACTGATTGATTACAAGTTGCACATAATGCAGATAATAATATTCCAAATTCAATTCCACAAAACAGTACTATTAGATTCTATGACGGACATAATTGAACTGAAATTAATTAATAAACAAATTAAATACAGGAAAATTCCTGTATTTTCTTTTTTTAGAATATAATTTAAATATTAATAAAACTATAATATTTTAATTAATAAATATATTAGAAGCAATATTTAGCAAATGAAATATTTTAGTTTTATAAAATAGGAAAAATAAATAAAAATAAGAAAATTTATTCTCCCTTTTATTTTAAAATGATAAAAAGGAGAAAAATGAAAAACAATCAATCAAATAGATTATCAAAACAGCACAAAAAATCTAAAGGAGTAAAAGGGATTTTTAGCAAAGAGGCTCAAAAGAACGATTCTTTTATGAAAAATATTACTTTAGAAATTAAAGAAAAATTAGAAAAAGAATATCCTAGACTTAAGTTTAGATTTAGAAAATATATAACTAAAGAAGAAATAAATAATTATCTTCAAAACATAAGCACTAATTTTGGAACAACATTATTTGTTCTAAATTCTAAAATAAAACCTGATGGAGGTATTTTAGAAGTACAAGACTTTAATTTAGAGTGAAAAATTATCTTAGTTTCAGAAGCAAAATTTCAAGGAAAGGATGTAAATAATATACATTTAGGTAAATTAGTAGGTAAAAGCAAAAATCAAGATTTAATGTTTGCAGGAAATGCTATTGAAAGAGCATATAAAAACATTAAAGAAATATCTAATTATATGTTAAAAGAAAAACATTTTCCTTATGTGATTTTTCTTGAAGGCTCAAATTTCTTAACAAAAAATGTTTTTATAAAAAAACCAAATAGAACTAAAGTAACTTTAAATTTTAGATCTGGAAAAATAAATAGATTAGATAAATTAACAGCAGCAAATTTTGGAATGCCTTTTAATCAAAATTTAGTTCAAAATAAATTTATCAAACATAAAAATTATTATATTATGCTTCAATCTCCTTCAATTTATACAAAAGGAGATACTAACAACTGAAGTTATAAAGAAATGTATTCAATTATGCTAAAAATAGCACTTACTTCTTTAAGAATTTTAAAATTACAAGGATAAAAAATGCGAAAAAATGAAAATGATTTTTTAAGAAAAGCAAAAAAGAATAAAAACGATGAATTTTATACAATCTATAAAGATATAGAAAATGAACTACAGTATTATAAAAAACACTTTAAAAACAAAGTTGTTTTTTGTAATACTGATGATCCACTTTTAAGTAATTTTTATAAATTTTTTGTTCAAAACTTTAAAGAATTAGGTCTTAAAAAATTAATAGCAGCTTGCTATAAAGAAAATGATAAAGGTTATTATTATGTATATGAAAATAAAAATAATCAAAATAAATTTCCAAATATCAAAGAAGTTACTTTTTTTAAAAATGATGGTGATTTTAATAGTAAAGAAAGCATTGAATTATTAAAGCAAAGTGATATTATTGTAACTAATCCTCCTTTTTCTTTATTTAGAAAATTTATAAATTTAATGCAAGAATATAATAAAAAGTTCTTAGTTATTGCTAATATTAATGCAATAACTTATAAAGAAATTTTTAGTCTTATCCAAGAAAATAAAATATGACTTGGAATAAATTTTGCAAGAGCGATTTCAGGTTTTATTGTTCCTAACTATTATGAACTTTATGGAACAGAAGTTAAAATTGATAAAGAAGGAAATAAGATAATTTCTGCAAATAATTGTTTATGATTAACTAATTTAAGCAATTATAAAAGAAATGAAAATTTATTACTAGAAAAATCTTATTTAGAAAATAAACAAGATTATCCAAAATATGATAATTATAATGCTATTAATATTAACAAAACAAAAGATATTCCTTATGATTATAAAGGTCATATGGGTGTACCTTTAACATTTTTGCATAAATTTAATCCTAATCAATTTGAAATTATTAAATTTAGAAAAGGGGATGATAATAAAGATTTAGTTATTAATGGCAAAACTCCTTATTTTAGGATTTTAATTAAAAATAAGCAAGTGAATTTAAAATAGAGTAATAAAAGTTAGCATTTAACATATTTACTTTTATTACTATAAATTTTCCTGAATTTGCTAGTTAAAAACTAAAACTAACTTATTTTACCTTGTTTTAGTGATTTTTAGTTTTTCCTGTTTTATTTAAATTATAATATAAACTTTTTTAAGTCTTAATTTTAAGAAATTAAAGAAGTAATTATGTTAAATTTTTTTATAAAAATAGTGAATTTTAATGATAGAATATAATTAAGTGATTTGGACCCGCACCCTCCACCTATACTAGGCACTATAAAAACAATACGGTATAGAACTGAAAATTAGCTTTCCGGTCGGGGATAATGGCTAATTTTTTTATATAGAAAACAGCACAAAAATTGTGCTTTTATTTTATTTTAATTAGAGTTTAGATAAATTTTTCATGAATTCTTGCATTCTTTTTCAGGAACCTTTTTCATTTCTTTCCATAATTTCAGGTAAATTATCAATTCCTTCTTCTTTCAATCTCATTATATAATCATTAATAATTTTTGTTCTTTCTTCATTAGTCATTTTTCACCTCTTTATTTATAATTATATAGTTTTTAGATTAATATTTTATAAAAATAAACTAAAAATTTCTGTTTTAAAAGTATAATTAAATTATGAATAAGAAAAATATTCATATTTTCCTTGATTGAATTCTGAAAATCTATGAAATTTTTAAAACTAATTATAATTTTAATAATAGTTCTTAAAATATAAAATAGTTTAAAGAAATTCATTCAAGGAAAATTAAAAAAATAAAAATCTCCAATTGCAGTTGGAGGTTTTTTCATTCTATTCTTAATTGAATTCTTAAAATCTATGTACTTAAATTATAACATTTTTTTTAAAATATTTCATTATTTTTTATAAAGTAAAAATTCAAATATTTTTTCCCGTCTTTCCCAGTTTGACTTAATATTTATGCTAAAAATATTAATATGTTGTTAGATAATGGTTTTAAAGGAGAAATAAACACGAACACAAAAACTTAACATTATTTTATAACGTCTCAGCAAATTGTTGAGATGTTTTTCGGAAGTGTAAGATATTTTGTGTAAATTTCTCTTGATTACTTTTTAATTTCCCAGTTAAAAACAAAAAGTAACCAATTATCCCTTATTTTAGGGATTTTTGTTTTTTTATTTAAGGTTTTTACTTGCTATTTTTAAACAGTTATTTAAGCTATTATATACATTTTTGCATACTCTTTTTTGTTTTGCAATTTCATAATAAACATCTCCAATAATTAAATATTGGAGATGTTTCTTTAGTTATAAATAAATTATAATTTAGATAAGTTTTTCATGCATTCTTGCATTCTTTTTCAGGAACCTTTTTCATTTCTTTCCATTATTTGTGGTAATTCATTAATATCTTTATTTTTTAAATTGTCTATTGCTTTTTTTATTAATGAATTTCTTTCTTCTTTACTCATTTTATCACCTAAATATTATATTATTTTATATAATTATAGCATTTTAAATTAAAATATTAGTATATAAATTATTAATACTTATTTTTACTTAAATAAAGATATAAATATTATTACTTATATATTAAACAAAATATTTAAAAACCCCTAGTATAGAAATCTATAACTCTTTAATTATTTAATATTTATTAATATATAAATAAAGAAAAACACAGATTTATTCTGTGTTTTTGGATATTATTTCAATTCTGTATAATTTTGTCCATCGTAGAATCTAATATTTGTATTTTGTGGAAGTGAATTAGGGATAATATTGTCATAAGGATGATTTTTACTCAATCAATCTGTGAAGTCAAATAATGATGTTACTTGACTTAATTCATTGAGTGCAGTGTATTTTCTTTCTATTGTCATATTAGTAGATTGTTTAACAAGTCCTTTTGCTCATTCAATTGCAGGTTCTTGGGCTCATTTATGTCAATCTCTTAATAAATCTTTTCTAAACTCTTCACTTGATTGATTTCCTGGTTTACCTATATTATTATTTTGTCTATAGTTAACATATTTTTTACCAAGTTCATTAATAGATGGTGCTGGTAAAATATCTGTTCTTCAATAACTACGTCAATTATCAACTTGATTACTACTTAATTTAGCATTAATATCGCTTGTAACTTTATTTTTAAGATGTGTAAGTCTTCTTGTATCAAATACTGAATTAAGTGCATATTCAAGTTCAATAGCATTAGCTTCTTCAATTGTTGAAGCTTCTTTAACTCTATTGATATAAGTTTCAATTTCTTGTGGACGTAAAGCATAAGATATTACAGAAGAAGAAGAAGAAGAAGAACCGCTTGGTGGAGTTATTCCTTGAGTATACATTCTGTCTATAATTGCTTGTTTTTCGTTTGTTAAAGGAACGTTTGTTGGATTATATGAATCAACTGCTTTTTCAACACTTATAATTCCTTCAATATCTGTTTTACTATTTAATTCATTATATTTAGCAGTTTTTTGATCTTGACTATAATCATTTTTATTAGTAATTTTTGCTTTAACAGCAATTAATTTATCATTAAAGATTTTTTCTGCTTCATTTTTAATTCTTTCTATTTCACTACTATCAATTGTTGAATCTAATAGTTTTGTTAATCTATCTTTATCTGCTTCATCTCCATTAAGTTTAGCGATTGCATCTCTTGCCGGTTGTCTTAAAGCAGCATATTGCTTGTTTTCATTTGTTACATCATTTTTAGTATAATTAATTTGTTGTGTCAATTCACTAATATTATATGCATTATTAATTTGATTAATTCTTTCCTCTCTTTTAATAGAATTTTGAATATTTAAAGCTTGAGCAATTACTTCATCTTTAATAGGATTTCATATTTTTTCTGCATCTTCTTTAATATGTTGTAATTCTTCGAGATTTTGCTCACTTTTTGCTCTTTTTAGTCTTTGTTCTAATGCAACACCTTTATTATAATATGTATAATCAAAATTTCCTTTACTATCTTGAAGACTCATTTTTATTTTCTTAATAAAATTATTAGCAGCATTATAAGCAGGTTGTATTTTAGTTTCATCTTCTTCTTGTTTTAATGTTTTTGCTTGAGCTAAAATTTGTTCCAATCTTTCAATGCTTGCTGCTGGTTGTACTGATCCATCAGAAGTACCATTTACTTTATCAATAGTATTTTGTTTGTTTTGTTCGCTTAATTTTTCAGCAAATACTAATACTTCTTCTTTTTTGGTATTAAATATTTCATCTGCTCTTGCTTTTTTAGCTTTAATATCAGCTTGACTTAATACATGTCCATTAAGTTCTGCAATTAAAGTTTCTTTTGTTCCACTAGTATCACCAGCTAATTTATTAGTTATATATGTTTGAGCTTCTCTATTTAATCTTTCTAATTCATTAGTTATTTGACCTTTAACATCTCTAACATCTTTTCCTGTTGCAGTTGAATTAGGTTTAATTGCATTATTATAGAATTCGTTGGCATTATTTTTAATAGCATTTCCATCTAGTAACATATCTATATATTGTTTAAGTGAAGGAAGTTCTCTTTCTCTGTCGATTTTGTTAATTACTGCTGTTACTTCAGCATCAATTTCTTTTACCTTAGTAATTGTTTTATCATCAGCAGGTCCATTTAACATTTGTTGTCATTTTCTTACTAAATTGTTTTTGTCTTCACCATCTGGTAATCCATTAATTTTACCTTCAGTAACACTTGCTACAGTGTTAAATTTATGTTCAGCTTCATCTTTAAGTCTATCTAGTTTTAGTTGATTATTACCAGCTTCTGTTAATTTGGTATTGTATCTATCATAAGTTTGATCATTACCTTCATCCAACCCCCTTAGTTTAAGGACTTTAGTTTTTGCTGCTTTTCTAGAATTGTCAATTAAAGTTTGTGCATTTTGTTTTAATGTATTTACTTCTGAAACTTTTGTAGCTGCTTCAATATATTTTACAACCTGTTCTCTTGTACCACCTTCATTTTGTGGTTTTAAGTTATTAGCTACTACAAGAGCTGATGCTTTAGCGCTTGCTAATTCTTCTGCTTCTCTGTTTTTAACTTCTGCATTACCAACAATTCTATTAATTGAATTAATATCTGCATTTTCAGTTGTTAAAGTTGCATCAATTTGATTTTTATATTCTGTTTTTTGTGTTGGAGTTAAATGAGTTAAACCATCAACTCTAGTTTTAGCTGTATTTTGTTTTTCTTCAAATTTTTCAGTTGCCTTATTTTTAGTTGTTTCGTATTCTGCTTCTTTTCTATCTGCATCAAATTGTCCATTAAAGGTTCCTGCCTTGTATTGGACTTAGATATAAAAAAAAGAAAGGAGAAAAAATCAATTTTAGATATTTATAACAACATTGATATACGAGATATCCATAAATACTTTGTGAAAATTGTAAAATGTTATAAAACTAAAATCAAAATAAATTA
The DNA here is from genome assembly GCF_051353065.1 of Mycoplasma sp. 480. NCBI lineage: Bacteria > Bacillati > Mycoplasmatota > Mollicutes > Mycoplasmatales > Mycoplasmataceae > Mycoplasma > Mycoplasma sp. 480. Next base: position 514,645 of record NZ_CP195722.1, read on the forward strand.
TAAATAAAAATTAGTAGAATATTTTAGAAAAACAAGATTAAATTGCGATATTCTTTTAAAGAAAAGATGAAGATTTTTATAGTCATATTTAAGGTACTATTTTTTAAATTATTTTAAATTAAAAATAACTAAAATTATCGTAAATATAGAGTAAAATTTTAGGAAAAATAAACCAAAAATCCCAATTTTTTCCGTATTTTCGTAACAAAATAAATTCTGTGGTAATATTAAAATGTGACTAACACTTTAGTCACATAAGGAGGTGAAAAATGTATTTAAAATAAAGGTTCAAAAGTGGAGCGAATTTTAATTTTAATAATTATAATTCTAATATTAATTAAATTTTAAAATAATTAATACATTTTCCACTAACCTTAAATAAAAACTCCATTTTAAGGGAATGGAGTTTTTTTCATTAATTAAGTTGAACTTAATTAATTAGGATTGTGAAAATGTATTTATACTATTATTATAGCACTTTTTGGCAATGTATTCAATTTTTTTGTAGAAATTTTTTTTGAATAAAAAATATTATCTTGTAAAGTAATGTTTTATTATTTAAAAATATTTTATTAAACAATGTAATATAATATTAATATGTATAAAAGAAAAGGATAAAAATGAAATTAGATAAATATCTTGGAGAAACAACTGAATATGAAAAAAAAGAAAAAATAGAAAAAAAGGATTTCTATAGTTGATTAAAAACAGTAAGTGCTTTTGCTAATACAAACGGTGGAAAAATCTTTTTTGGTATAGAAGATAAAAGTGATAAATTAGTGGGATTAACAGATATTTACAAAGACTCTGATTATATTAGTAGCGTCATAAAAGATGTTATGGAACCACTTCCATCTTTTGATTTAAAGATTTATGAAGAACAAGACAAAAAATTTATAGTTTTAGATGTAAAAAAAGGTCAGCAAACTCCTTATTATCTAAATAAAGGCGGTAGTTACCTTGCTTATAGAAGAATAGGAAATCAAAGTGTAGTCATAAAGGGAAACGATTTAAAAACTTTAATTCTTCAAGGTTCTAATGAAACTTGAGATAGTTTTAAAACCAATATCAGCTATGATGTTTCTTCCTTTAGTTATTTAATTTCATTTTATTATCAAATTACAGAACATAAACTTACATTAAAAGACTTTAAATCCTTTGGATTAGTTTCAAATGATAATTATTTAAATAATAGTGGAGCACTATTAGCAGATGGTCAAATAGTAAGACATTCAAGAATTTTTGCAACCAGATGAAATGGATTAACAAAAACACATTCACTTGCAGAAGCTTTAGACGATGAAGAATTTAGTGGTAATTTATTATATTTATTAGATTCTGGAATTAAATTCATTTCCAGAAATTCCAAAAATATGTGAAAAAAGATAGATTTTGGTCGTAAAAATTATCCTGATTATCCTATGAAGGTAATCCAAGAAGTTTTGGTTAATGCTTTAATTCATAGAGATTATTCAATTAAAGGAGCTGAAGTAACTATAAACATTTTTGATGATAGAATGGAAATTTCTTCACCTGGTGGAATGTATAATGGTAAATTAATACAAGAAGAAAATATTGAAGAAATCAATTCTGAAAGAAGAAATCCAATTATTGCCGATCTTTTTAGTAGATTAAATTTAATGGAAAGACGTGGTAGTGGTTTACTCAAAATATTTGATTATTACCAAAAAGAAGAAAATTATAGTCAAAAGTTAAAACCGGAATTTAAATCAGATAATAGAAGATTTACTGTGATTTTAAAAAATTTAAATTATAAACAAAATATTGAAGGTTTTGAAATAGAAGAATATAAGGAAAATACAAAAAATCTAAATTTTAAAATTGATTATAAACAAAAAAACAAAAACTTAATAAAACCGGAGATAAATCAACAAACCGGAGATAAATCTGACAAAACACCGGAGATAAATCAACAAACCGGAGATAAATCTGACAAAACACCGGAGATAAGCACAGAAACCGGAGATAAAAAAATAAAAATTAATAAAAAAGAAAAACAGTATCAATTAATTATTAATTATGCTAAAAACAAAGATTTTTTTAAAACTAGCGAAGTAGAAAAAATATTAAAAATAAAATATTCAAGAGCAAATGAAATAATAACTAAAATGATTGAAGAAAAATTATTAATAAAAGAAGGTTCTAATAAAAATAGAATTTATAAATTAAATAAGTAGTAGAAAAAGTAGTGCAGGGGAAGTGTTTGAAGTGTAAGTGTAAGATATTTTTAAAATTCTCTTATCTGCTTTTTTAATTTTCCAGTTAAAACTAAAACTAACTGACTGACCCTTATTTTTGGGAAATTTTAATATTTTTTATAAAAATAGTGAATTTTAATGATAGAATATAAGTAAGTGATTTGGGCCCGAACCCCCCACCCATACCAGGCACTATAAAAACAATACGGTATAGAACTGAAAATTAGCTTTCCGGTCGGGGATAATGGCTAATTTTTTTATTCATGTTAATTAAAAAACAAAAGAAAATATAAGGTTAAAATGAAAGGTAATTTATACCAATTAAGTGAACAACTAAAAGTAGAAAGTGAAAAATATAAAACAAATCTTTTAAAGCAAAATATTAATAATATTGATGATTTAAAGGAAATTGAAATATATCTTAAAGTTTTAGACAATGGAAAAGAAAGGTATATTATCATTAAATATAACAACATACCACACTTAATTGGTATGCACTATTTTGAAAAGTTTTTAAAACTGAAAAATCATAATATTCAAAATTTATTAAAAATAATTTTAGAAACAGGTTTGGATAAGATACAAGAACAATATAATATAGCAAAACGTAGGAAAGAAATAAAAAAAGTAGATTTTGAATATTTAATTATAAGATTTATTTCATTTTTTATGATTATGAATTTTTTTATAGAAACTAAAGAGATTAAATTAGAATGGTTTAAATATGCTTTTTTCAAAGTAAATGGAGATTCTTTTATTAATTTTAACTTTGATAAGAAAAGAAAAATTAGTTTTGTATTAAAAGAAATAGAAAATAATATATACGTCCCTATTTCAATTTTTGTTAATTTTGTGGTAAATAATCAAAAATCTGAAAGAATTTTATACTATTGTATAAAAATCAAGAAATTTTCTGATAGAATGTAAGTAAGTGATTTGGACCCAACCCTCCACCTATACTAGGCACTATAAAAACAATAGGTAACTGCTATTTTTAGCCGAAAACACTCTTCCTGTCGGGGAAATGTGTGTTTTTTTTATTTTATTAATTAACACTTATACAAGTTACATACATCCTAATTCTTTTTCAAGACTTTTTTAATTTAATTCTGGAAATATAAGAAATTTTGTGTAAATTTCTCTTACTTACTTTTTTGTTTCCCAGTTAAAAACCAAAACTAACCGATTGTTCCTTGTTTTAGGAATTTTAGGTTTTTCATTTAAGCTTTTTACTTGATATTTTTCAAAAGTTATTTAAATTATGATATACATTTTTTGCAATTTTATAATAAAATCTCCAATAATTAAATATTGGAGATCTTTTCTTTAGTTATGAATAAATTATAATTTAGATAAGTTTTTCATGCATTCTTGCATTCTTTTTCAGGAACCTTTTTCATTTCTTTCCATAATTTCAGGTAAATTAAAAACGTCTTTATTTTTTAAGTTTTCTATAGCTTGTTTAATTAATGTATCTCTTTCAGTTCTACTCATTTTTTTACCTACTCTCTATTTTTATTATTATATTATACTACTTTTAAATTAAAATAATAGTATTTTTTATTATTCATTCTTTTATTTCTTTTTTAACTTTTTCTTTTCTATCTCTATAATCAATATCTTTGTCATTTTCTTTTATGAAATTGAAACAATTTTTATATATTTGATTTTTATAATTATCTTGTTTAAATTCTTCATCTTCTGAATTTAACATTAAATCTTCATAAGTTCTATTTGATAACCTTGTTACAAAACAAAAAATTTCTTCTTCTTTATCTTTGTGATTTTCAAAAATTTTATTATTTTTTTTACTATTTTTAAAATAGAAACCAAAAAATTCTAATAAATTAATTAAAAAATTAAAACAAAATCTTTTATTACCATTTCTTAATTTATGTTTCTCTAATACAGAAATAAAACTAATAGTAAAGAAATCAAAAATATCATTTATTTCATATGACATTATTCCTATTTTTCTTTCAAAAATATCTTCGAAAGTATCGTTATTATTTACATATGAATAATCATCTTCACTTTCTTGAATAAATAAAGCATTAACTGTTTTAAAGGTATTGTTGATTACATTTTTTATTATCTCTAAAAGATAATCTTGGTCATCAAAATCATTAAAATCCAAAACAATATTTTCAAAGAAAATTTCTTCTTGATTATCGTTTACTAAATAAAACTTTTCATTTTCATAACTAACTGAATCATTTTTAAATTTTAAGAGAAAATCATTAAAATTTTCATTTTCTTTTTCTGTAATAAATACTAATTTTTTCTTCACAAACTCCCATCCTTACATATTTTTCTATATATAATAATCATAGCACAAAAGCAATAAATTTTTAGTCAAAGTTAATTAAAATAAGCAAAAATAACAATATTAAATAAAAGCTAAAATTTGCCCTTAAATTCATTGGTTCCAGGACTTTATTTTAAATAAAATTGAATATAAAAACACAGGAAATTCCTGTGTTTTAGAATACTATTTAAGTTCAGTATAGTTTTGTCCATCGTAGAATCTAATATTTGTATTTTGTGGAAGTGAATTAGGGATAATATTGTCATAAGGATGATTTTTACTCAATCAATCTGTGAAGTCAAATAATGATGTTACTTGACTTAATTCATTGAGTGCAGTGTATTTTCTTTCTATTGTCATATTAGTAGATTGTTTAACAAGTCCTTTTGCTCATTCAATTGCAGGTTCTTGGGCTCATTTATGTCAATCTCTTAATAAATCTTTTCTAAACTCTTCACTTGATTGATTTCCTGGTTTACCTATATTATTATTTTGTCTATAGTTAACATATTTTTTACCAAGTTCATTAATAGATGGTGCTGGTAAAATATCTGTTCTTCAATAACTACGTCAATTATCAACTTGATTACTACTTAATTTAGCATTAATATCGCTTGTAACTTTATTTTTAAGATGTGTAAGTCTTCTTGTATCAAATACTGAATTAAGTGCATATTCAAGTTCAATAGCATTAGCTTCTTCAATTGTTGAAGCTTCTTTAACTCTATTGATATAAGTTTCAATTTCTTGTGGACGTAAAGCATAAGATATTACAGAAGAAGAAGAAGAAGAAGAACCGCTTGGTGGAGTTATTCCTTGAGTATACATTCTGTCTATAATTGCTTGTTTTTGGTTTGTTAAAGGATATGTTTGTTGGATTATATGAATCAACTGCTTTTTCAACACTTATTATTCCTTCAATATCTGTTTTACTATTTAATTCATTATATTTAGCAGTTTTTTGATCTTGACTATAATCATTTTTATTAGTAATTTTTGCTTTAACAGCAATTAATTTATCATTAAAGATTTTTTCTGCTTCATTTTTAATTCTTTCTATTTCACTACTATCAATTGTTGAATCTAATAGTTTTGTTAATCTATCTTTATCTGCTTCATCTCCATTAAGTTTAGCAATTGCATCTCTTGCTGGTTGTCTTAAAGCAGCATATTGCTTGTTTTCATTTGTTACATCATTTTTAGTATAATTAATTTGTTGTGTCAATTCACTAATATTATATGCATTATTAATTTGATTAATTCTTTCCTCTCTTTTAATAGAATTTTGAATATTTAAAGCTTGAGCAATTACTTCATCTTTAATAGGATTTCATATTTTTTCTGCATCTTCTTTAATATGTTGTAATTCTTCGAGATTTTGCTCACTTTTTGCTCTTTTTAGTCTTTGTTCTAATGCAACACCTTTATTATAATATGTATAATCAAAATTTCCTTTACTATCTTGAAGACTCATTTTTATTTTCTTAATAAAATTATTAGCAGCATTATAAGCAGGTTGTATTTTAGTTTCATCTTCTTCTTGTTTTAATGTTTTTGCTTGAGCTAAAATTTGTTCCAATCTTTCAATGCTTGCTGCTGGTTGTACTGATCCATCAGAAGTACCATTTACTTTATCAATAGTATTTTGTTTGTTTTGTTCGCTTAATTTTTCAGCAAATACTAATACTTCTTCTTTTTTGGTATTAAATATTTCATCTGCTCTTGCTTTTTTAGCTTTAATATCAGCTTGACTTAATACATGTCCATTAAGTTCTGCAATTAAAGTTTCTTTTGTTCCACTAGTATCACCAGCTAATTTATTAGTTATATATGTTTGAGCTTCTCTATTTAATCTTTCTAATTCATTAGTTATTTGACCTTTAACATCTCTAACATCTTTTCCTGTTGCAGTTGAATTAGGTTTAATTGCATTATTATAGAATTCGTTGGCATTATTTTTAATAGCATTTCCATCTAGTAACATATCTATATATTGTTTAAGTGAAGGAAGTTCTCTTTCTCTGTCGATTTTGTTAATTACTGCTGTTACTTCAGCATCAATTTCTTTTACCTTAGTAATTGTTTTATCATCAGCAGGTCCATTTAACATTTGTTGTCATTTTCTTACTAAATTGTTTTTGTCTTCACCATCTGGTAATCCATTAATTTTACCTTCAGTAACACTTGCTACAGTGTTAAATTTATGTTCAGCTTCATCTTTAAGTCTATCTAGTTTTAGTTGATTATTACCAGCTTCTGTTAATTTGGTATTGTATCTATCATAAGTTTGATCATTACCTTCATCCAACCCCCTTAGTTTAAGGACTTTAGTTTTTGCTGCTTTTCTAGAATTGTCAATTAAAGTTTGTGCATTTTGTTTTAATGTATTTACTTCTGAAACTTTTGTAGCTGCTTCAATATATTTTACAACCTGTTCTCTTGTACCACCTTCATTTTGTGGTTTTAAGTTATTAGCTACTACAAGAGCTGATGCTTTAGCGCTTGCTAATTCTTCTGCTTCTCTGTTTTTAACTTCTGCATTACCAACAATTCTATTAATTGAATTAATATCTGCATTTTCAGTTGTTAAAGTTGCATCAATTTGATTTTTATATTCTGTTTTTTGTGTTGGAGTTAAATGAGTTAAACCATCAACTCTAGTTTTAGCTGTATTTTGTTTTTCTTCAAATTTTTCAGTTGCCTTATTTTTAGTTGTTTCGTATTCTGCTTCTTTTCTATCTGCATCAAATTGTCCATTAAAGGTTCCTTTTACGGAATCATCACCAGTTAGTTTGTTTACTGCTTTTTCAGCGGCTAATCTAGCAGTTTCTAAAATACGTTCTGCTTCTTGTTGTTTTTGTTGAACAATTGTTGCTGTTGCATTTGAAGCATCTATTGCATTTTTCAACTCTCTTTTTTTAGAATCTTCAAGTCTATTAATAATAGGATCTGCTGTTTTTCTTGCATCTTGTAATGCTTTAGCATCATTTGCTTTGGTTTTTACTGCTTCAATATCAGCAATCGTACCAGCATTATTTAATTGAGTTTGTAAATCAGCTTTTTTAGTAGTATCAGTAATATTAGTAATTACTTCTTGTACTGGTCTTTTGGCTGCTACTATTTTATCTTTTACTTTATTAACAACTGTTCTAAGTTTATCTTCTTCACTATCAGTTTCATTAGCTTCTGCTTTATGATCTCTAGCATCATTAATTTCAGTTGTTAATGCTGGTCAATCTGCTTGTGCTAATTTTTCTACTTCTCTAGTAGCTGCTTCTCTTTTTTGTTTTAAGTATTCAATAATTGCTCTTTCTTGAGTTTGTACATCATCAACAGATGTAGCTGCGTTAATTGCATTAGTAATTTCTTGTCTTTTTGAAGTTTCTCCCTGTACTTCAGGAGTATTACTTAATTTTTTAACATTTTCTAATGCTGCTGCTTTAGCACTTTCAATATTAGATTCATCAGTTAAGGCTTCTTGCGCTTGTCTTTTTAACTCTTCTATTTTAGTTACATTAGTAATTAAACTAGCGTTGTTTAATTTACCATTAATTTCTGCTTTTTTAGGGTTAGAATCAGAAAGTTGTTTAAGAATATCTGAAACTTCTTTTTTCTTAGCATCAAATTTAGTATTTGCTTCTGTTATGATGTTTTCTAATTCTGTTTGACTGTTTCTATTATTGTTAAGTCTAGTATTTAAAGCATTGTGATCAGCATGTCCTTCTAACTTATCAACAGCACTTGTTGCATTATCTACTGAAATTGAAAGTGAATGTTGTGCATCTGTTTTCGCTTGATTAATTTGATATAAAGTTGAACTTGAATTGTCAATAACATCTAATAATCCAGTTTTTTCATCCCCAGCTTTTAGTTTATTAATTTCTGTTCTTGCAGCATTTATAGCACTTTGACGTGCATTAGCATTTTCAACTTTAGTTTTAATTTTATTAATTTCTGCAACTGTTTGCTTAGTTACATCACTTTGTCATGATGCTTTAAGTGCTTTTCACTCATTAGTAATTTGTTCTTTTTGTGGTGAATTAGCCATATTATTTATAGAATATTCAACATCGTCTCTAATTTGTGTGAATTTTGCTGTTGCTGCTATACCTAAAGCATCTAATCTATCTTGATTATCTCCAGCTTGTGTTAAACGTCCTTGGTAGTTTGCATAAGTTTCGTTTCCACCTTCATCTAATCCTTGTAAGGTATTTACTGCATTTACTGCATTTGCTCTTGATTCTTCAAGAACTCTATGTGCATCAGCTCTAACCGCATCAACTGCAGCAGCACTAGTTGCTGCATCAATTTTGGTTTTGTAAGATTCAGCTGCTTTTAAGTTTGATACATATGTTTTTGCATCTCTTACTTTTGTTTCTAATGCTTTAGCTTCTGCAACAATAGTATTGAAGGTTGAAAAATCACTGTCATCTTGAGTTGAAGCGGTTTCAATTTGGTTTTTGTAGTGTGTTTTTTGAGCAGTAGAAAGGTTAAGGTTATCAATTTCACCTTTTGCTGCTTCTTTTTTAGTATTAAATTCTCTTTGAGCAGCTTCTTTAGTTGCTTCATATTCTGCTTGAGTTCTTCCTGCAACAAGTTCTGAATCATGACCAGATTTAATTGATTGTTCATCTTGTTTATCACTTGTTAGTTTAGTTACTGCTTTAGTTGCATCTGTTTTTGCATCATCAAGAATACGTTCTGCTTCTTGTTGTTTAGCAGCAATAACAGTTGCATCACTTGAAGCATTAATTTTTCTAGCTAATTCTGTAGGATCTTTTAACTTATTAACTACATCTAATGCAGCATTTCTTTTTCTTTGTAGATCTTTTTGTTCTGTAATTTTTGGTTCAACTGCTTTAATAGCACTTACAGTAGCTGCATTATCAACTTCTTGTATTAAGCTTTGTTTTACAGCATCGTTAGTAATAGTACCATCGTTAATTAAACCTTTAACTCTGTTTTGCTCATTTGTAAATGCTTCTCTTGCTTTTTGCTCTAAAGTTTTTAGTGCTGCTTGAGTATCTGCATTTTGGAGTTTAGTATCAAAGTCTGATTTATTTGCTAATCCTTCTAATTTAGCAACTAATTGACCTGCTTCTCTTTTTTCTGAATTAAAGTATTCAGTTGCTTCTGATTTAACAGCAAGTGCTTTTGCTACTGTATCAATATCTGCACCATCTACTTTATTCATTAGTTCTGTTTTTTTAGGATCAACAAGCAATCTTTCAATTTCAGCTTTAACATCATTTTTGGTTTGAGTTAACTCTTCTTGTTGTTTAGTTCTTGCTCGTGTAATTACTGCTTCTACTTTTTCTACTGTATCAGCATCTGCTAATTTAGTATTTAAAGCATTAATATTTTCTTCTTTAGTTAATTTAGCAATTTCAGCACGTGCATCAACTTTCTTTCTATCTAGTTCATTGTTGTATTGTTCTTTTTCTTTTTCAGAAATTGCTTTTGCTTTAACATCATTTGCTGCATCAACTGTTTGAGCACTTTCTAGTTCTCTTGTTAATTCTGCTTTTTTGTCTTCGCTTGCTAATTTAGCAATTTCTGCTTTGGTTGCTGCTTTTGCTGCTGCAAGTTCTTTAGCTAATTGATCGCTAATTTCTTTTTTAGCTGCATTTAACTCTTCAAGAGTTGTTGCTGCATCAACTTTAGTTTTAAGATTTGCTTTAACAGTATCATCTTTAATGTTGTTTGCTTGAATGTTTGCTTGAGTTTTTTGTTCGCTTAATTCTTCTTGTTGTTTTGCTTTTGCTTTTTCAATAATTGCATTAACTTCACTTAAAGAAGAAGCGTTTGCTAATTCATTTGTTAGTGTTTGTTTATCGTTTTCACTAAGAATTTTTGCTATCTCTGCTTTTGCTTTTTCTTTAGCTAATTGTACTTGATCAGCACTACCTTGATTTGCAATTGCTTCTTTTATTTTTTCAATGATTGCTTTAACTTCTTCTGGTGTAGTTGCTGCTGCAAGTTCGTTATTAAATTTAGATTTTTCATCGTTTGAAGTAAGTTTATCAAGTAATAAAGCTGCTTCTTTTAGTGATTTTGCAAGTTCTTTAACTTTAGCAATTTCTTCTTCGGTAGTAGCACTTGCTAATTTTTCTTTTAATTTGTCTTTTTGTGGATCTTTGTCATCAATTGAATTAACTGCTGCTTCTGCTTCTGCTTTTAGAGCTTTAGTAATTCTATCTCTAATTGCTTCTACTTGAGCAGTTGTAGTAGCATTATTAATTTCGTCTGCAAATTTATCTTTAATTTCTTGATCTGAAAGTTTAGAGTTAGAATCATTTGCTTTTGCTTTTTGATCTGCTAATTGTGCTGATAAATCATTTGCAATTTCTTCTTTAATTGCATTGATTTCTTCAGGGGTTGTAGCACTGCTTATTTTATCTTTAAACTCTGTTTTTTTAGTTTCATCAAGAATTTGATCTGCCTTGGCATTTGTTTCTACTTTTGCTTTATCTAAAGGTGTAGATGTTGCTTCTTGTGCTTGTGCTGTTTTAGCTTTTTGAGCAACTTCATTTGCTGCAACTACATTAGTTGTCGCTGCAAGTTCTTCTTCTAATGTTGCTTTTGTAGTTGGATCAGTTATTTTGCTAATTTCGTGTTTTGCTATTTCTTTAGCGTTTGCTAATTCAGTTGCTTGTGCTTCTTTTGCTCTTTCTTTAATTGCTTCTACTTCTGCAAGAGTAGTTGCAGAATTTAATTCAGCATTAAACTTCTCTTTAGTTTCTGGATTGGTTAATTTTTCAATTTCGTAAGAAGCAAGTGGTTTAGCATTAGTTACTTCATATAGTTTGGATTCATATGCTTTGTTGTAAATTGAAGCAATTTCATAAGGTTCATTTGCTGCTGCTAATTCGTTGTTTAACGCTGCTTTATCTTTGTTTGAATCAGATAAAGTATCGATTAATTTTTGAGCATTTTCTCTTAAGTGCTCTTTAATTCTGTCTCTAATTGCTTTTACTTGTGCAACTGATGTAGCTGCTTCAATTTCAGCGTTAAATTTATCTTGAACTGAAGATGGTGAAACATATTTTGATTCAGCTTTTGCACTTTCTTTAGCATTTGTTAATTCAATTGCTAAATCTGTTTCTATTTGAGCTTTAATTGCATTAACCGCTTCTTCTGTTGTAGCTGCTTCAATTTGTTGTTTATAAGCATCTTTTTTAGTTGCATCTTGTAGTTTATCTGCTTGAGCGTTTGCTTCTACTTTTGCTTTATCTAAAGGTGTAGATGCTTCTTCTTTTGCTTTTTCAGTTTGAGCTTTTGCAATGATTTCTTCAACTGCAGCAGGAGTAGTAGCGTTGTTGAGTTCGTTTGTTAAATTAGTAATTGCTTCTGAAGAAGTTGTAGAATCTAATTTTTTAATTTCTTCTCTTGCTTTTTCTTTAGCTTTTTCCAATTCTTTTGTTTGCTCTGCTTGTGCTTTTGCTTTGATTGCTTCTACTTGTTCTGCTGTTTTAGCATTTTCTAGTTCTTTATTTAATGCTTCTTTTGTAGCAGGATCGCTTAATTTATCGATTTCATAAGATGCTTCAGCTTTTTTATTTTCAACTGCTTGTGAATTATTGTTTTCTTTTGCTTTTGCTTCAATATCTTTAACAACACTAATGTTATTTGCGTTTTCTAATTGAGTTGTTAATTCAGCTTTAGTTTCAGGATCACTTACTTTAGCAATTTCAAGTTTTGCACTTTCTTTAGCGTTTGCTAATTCAGTTGCTTGTGCTTCTTTTGCTCTTTCTTTAATAGCGTTAAGATCTTCTAGACTTTTAGCTGCACTTAATTCGTTGTTTAAAGCATCTTTAACTTCTGGGTTTGTAAGTTTTTCTACTTCGTAAGAAGCTGCTTCTCTTGCTTTAGATAAATCTTCAAATTGTTTATCTTTTGCTTTATTAATTACTTCTTGAATTTTGTCTAAAGTATCAGCTGCATCTTTTAGAGCATTTAGTTCATCTTTAGTTGCTTGATCACCTAATTTGTTAATTTCTGCTTCTGCTTCTAATTTTTTAGCTGCTAATTCATCAGTGGCTGCTTCTTGTGCTTTTGCTAATTTAGCTTTTGCTTCTACTTCGTTTGCCCCGCTAATTGAAGAAGATAAGTTTAAATCTTTAGTTAATTGGTCAATTAACTCTCTTGATTTAAGTGGATCTAATTCATCAATTGCTGCTTGTGCTTTTGATTTAGCTTTTGCTAATTCTAAAGCGTTTGCATCCATTGCTTTTCGTTTTACATCATTGATTGCACTTAGTGAAGAAGCTGCTTCTAATTCTTTTTTAAGAGCATCTTTTGTTGTAGGATCTACAATTTTGTTAATTTCGTATAATGCTGCTTCTTGTGCTTTTGCTTTTGCTCTTGTTAATTCATCAATTGCATCTTGTTTTAGTGCATTAATTGCTTCAGGAGTTGTAGCAGCTTCTAAATTATCTTTAAGTTGATCTTTTAAATCACTTTGTGGTAATTTGTTGATTTCTGCTAATGCTTCTGCTTTTAGACCAGCTAATTCTCTTTGTTGTGCTTCTTTTGCTCTTTGGATAATTGCATTAACTTCAGCAGTTGAAGTAGCAGCACTTAATTCATTGTTTAATGCTTCTTTAACTTCTGGATTAGTTACTTTTGCAATTTCAGCATTTGCTTGTGTTTTTGCAACTGCAAGTTCTTTTACTTGTTCTGCTTTTGCCTGGTCGATAACTTGTTGTACTTGATCTTGTGTTGTTGCTGCTGCTAATTTATCGTTAAGTTCTTTTGTAGTTTCACTATTAGTTACTTTAGCAATTTCAGCTTGTGCATCTAATTTAGAAGCTTCAACAGGGTCAGTTACACTTTCTTTTTGTTTTGCAAGTTCTGCTTTTGCTTTAATAGCATTTGCTTGCTCTAAAGTAGTAGCTGCTGCTAATTCTGTATTTAAAGCATCAATGGATGATTGTGATTTAGTTGGATCTAATGCATCAATTGCAGCTTTTGCTGCTGCTTTTGCTGCTTCGATTTGAGCGTTTTGTGCTTCTTTAGCTTTATTAACAACTGTTTGTACTTCTTCTGGTGTAGAAGCATTTGCAAGTTCATTGTTTAATTCTGCTTGTTTAGCAGGATCAGTAACTTTGCTAATTTCGTGAGCTGCCAAGTCTTTGGAATCAGAAGTTTGTTTTGCAACTTCTGCTTGTGCTTTTGCTTTTACTTCATTAACTGCATCAATGCTTGTAGCAGCTTCTAATTCTTTGTTTAATTCTGCTTTTTTAGCTTCATCAGTTACTTTATTGATTTCAGCTTGTGCTGCTTCTTTTGCTTTAGCTAACTCGTTGTTTGCTTGTTTTTCTGCTTGTTCTTTAATAACAAGTAATTCATCAGTTGCATTTTCTTTATTAGAAGCGTTATTTAAGTTATGAAGAAGTTTTTCTTTTTCATAAGGATCGGTAACTTTGTTAATTGCGTTTTCAGTTGCTGTTTTTAATTCTTCTAATTCAGATTTTTGAGCTTCTTTTGATTTAGAAATAACTGTATTTAAATCTTCAGTAGTAAGAGCTGAATCTTTTTCTTTAGTTAACTCTTCTTTTAACGCTGGGTCTTGAATTTTGTCAATTTCTGCTTGTGCATCTAATTTAGCTTTATCTAGATCATTTGCTTCTGCTTCTTTTGCTTTTTCAAGTGCAATTTCTTTTTCAAGCACTGCTAAAGATACGTCACTATCTGCATTAGTGATTTTATCTTTTAATTCTTGTTTTTTAGTTGCATCGCTTAAATTTTCAACTTCAGCTAAAAGTTCTGCCTTTTTGTCAGCTAATTTTGCTTCTGTTGCTACATCTTTAAGATCAAAAACATTGCTTGCTTCTTCTAATTGTTTTTCTAATTCTGCTTTTTTAGCAGGATCGGAAATTTTGTCAACAAGTTCTTTAGCTGCTGCTTTTTCTTCTTCAAAACGGTTATTTGCTTGGTTAGCAACATTTGCAAAATCTTCGGTTGAGTTTGCTTTATCTAAATTGTTTAAAATGGTTTCTTTTTCTGATTCAGATAAACCATCTAGTTTAGAAATTGCTTCTTCTGCTTTTGATCTTGCATCAGAAATTTGATCAGCAATTTCTTTTTCAACTTCTGCTAATTTAGAATCATCTGATGATCCTTGGATTTCATTTAATTTATTTTTTAATTCTTCTTTTTTAGCAGGATCGGAAATTTTTTCGATTTCTTTTGCTAAATCAGCTTTTTTATTTGCTGATTCAATTTCTTTATTTACAGTTGTTTCAGCTGCTTGTGTATCTTCTAAAGTAGAAGCATTATCGATAGCAGTTTTTAACTCTGTTTTTTTGTCATCAGAAAGGTTAGGGTTTTCATCAACTTTTTCTTTTAAAGCTTCTTTTTTAGCATTAACTAAAACATCATCACCTGATTCGGCTTTGATTGTTTCTTCAATTTTAGCTTTAATTTGATCTAATTCTTCTTTAGAAGTAGCATTTGCTATTTGTTTAGCAAATTCATCTTTTTTACTTTGATCTTTAACAGAATCGTTTAATTTAGATGCTTCTGCTTTATCGGAAGTTAAATCAGAATTTACTTCTTTATTTTTTTCTTGTTTTGCTTTTTCTAAAATTTTAGCAACTTCAGCTGCAGTTGTAGCTTCTCTTAATTCTTTGTTTAGATCTGCTTTTTTATCAACATTATCTAATGAATCAATTACTTGTTGTGCTTCTTTTTTTGCTTGTTCTAATTGATTTTGTTTAGCAGCTACTTCTTGTTTTGCTTTTTCAATAATTGCTTCAATTTCTTCAATAGTTTTTGCGTTTGCAAAATCGTCTGATAATTGTTTTTTAACTTCAGCATCTTCAACTTTAGAAATTAAGTCTTGTGCTTCTAAAACTTTATCTACTTTATCTTCTAATGAAAGTAAAGCACCTTTATTTGTTGTATCAGTTGCTTTATATTCATCTTTTAAAATGTTTTTAATTGGGGTTTTGTCAGAAATAGAATTAATTTTACTTCCAACTTCTTTAGAAATTTGTTCAGTAGTTCTGTTGTTTTTTTGATCACTTAAAGCTTTTGTAACATCTTGTTTTAATTGTTTTAATAAGTCAATATTTTTAGTAGAGTATTCTTTTAATTTATTTAATCTATTTTGGAATGCTCTTTTTGCTTTTGGATCTTTAACTTTATCAATTAATTGTTGTACTTCTGCTTTTGCTTTTGCATATTCATCAGAAGTTCATTCATTACTTTTTCTATTTCAAAAAACTACTACAGTGGTTACTACAGATGTTACTAAAGCAGCAGCTGCAAGTCCACCTAACACAATTTTCGCACTTGGTTTTGCCATAATTACCTTTCGTTTTATTGCATTATTTTAGTTAATAATACAAATAATTTAAATAATTAATATTTATTTTATATTTTTACTTTTTGCACTTACTAATTAAGTGCTTAATACTATATTTATATTGCTTTTATTAATATTAGAGTAAATAAATATAGGTTATATATTATCTTTGAACTGCAAGAACAATTACTACTACAAATAAAATTATGTATGCGATTCAGTAAATAATTGTTGTTCAAATAGATCTTCTTGTTCAACCACTTGTTAAAGCAGAAGTTTGATCTGATTTTTCTACTTTTTGTACTACGTTGTTTTTAAATACTAAGAAATGTGATTTATTTAAACTGTAGTTTTCAATAACACCATATTTATAATTCTTTTCTTCCACAAATCCTATGTGTTTGTTTTCATAATTGATGAAAGACAACTCATGTGATAATTTATTTTTCTTATAGTAAATTGCATTTTCATCTGAGTAGAATAACTCTTCTGAAACTTTAATTTTTTCCATTAATTTATCACTTGATTCTTTAGTTGCTTTTTTAACTAAAAGTAATAGTTTTTGTGAATAATCATCTTTAAATGCTTGATCTAATGATTCTAATGCTTTAGATACTAAATCTAATTCATTTTTGATTTGATTATTGTCTTGAGTTGATGTAATCATTATTTCATCATAAGAAGAAGCGATTTTTTCAAGTTTTTGTGAATATACTGCTAATGCTTCAAGTTGTTTTGAAGGAGTTAGATTATAGAAGTTAGAGTATTTTGTTGGTTCTTTTTTATCTTCGTTAATATAAACTTCTTTAACTACTTCATTTACCACTTCTTTTTCAATGTATACTGGAACTTCTTTAACAACTTCCTTAACTACTTCTTTTTCAATGTATACTGGAACTTCTTTAACAACTTCCTTAACTACTTCTTTTTCTACAAAAACAGGTTTTTCTTTTTCAACAATAACTTTTTCCGGTTCTTTATCTAAAGATTCAAGAATTTTTTTCTTTAAGTTTTCAATTTCCTTTCTTAAAGCTTCTTTATCAGAATTGCTGTCTCTTAATTTTTCCATCAAAACAGCAATTTCTTTTGCATAAGATCCGTTAGAATTTTTAAATAATTCTTCAAGATCTGCCATTTGTCTGTTTAATCTTTCTATTTCTCTATCTTTGCTTGAAAGTTTTCTTTCTGGAATATAATCATCATTTGCTGGGAAGTATGTTTTGTGATCAGCAAGAATTTTGTAATCAACTATTTCTTTTAAAAATTGATCTGCTTGTTCTTGATTTCTTAATCTTGAAGTCGGGAAGATGTAAAATTCTTCCATTGCTTCTTCATACTTGATATCTCCATCAAATTTTTCAGTGTTTAATTCAAATTCAAAACCATCTTCAGTTTTGTCCATAATTAGTAATCCACCAAAGATTCTTTTTTCTGTTTGGAATCAAATTGCACTTTCATATCCTACTGCTAAGAATCAGTTCATAGCTTCTTTTCTTGTTTTAAATAAAGCTAATCCGTGTTTTAGTTTTGGGTGTTTTAACACTCATGGGTAAGTTTTAGAGAATTTTTTATCAAAGTCTCTATTAAATTGGCATAATAAACGTTTCATAATTTTCCTTTTTGTATATTTTATAAAATACTTTTTATTTTGTTTTTATTCATAAATTATATTACAATCAAAAAAAAAAAAAACAATTTTAGAAACTGATGCATAATTTTTACCTTAAAAGTTCTGAAAATTATTTATTTTTTTATATAAAAAACTAAAATATTGCATAAATTTTCCTAATATAAAGGCTTTTTCCTTTATATTTGAAAAAACATCAAAAATAAAAATTTTAAATAATTTTGCTATGTAAAACTAAGTAAACAAGTTATAAATTATTTTTATTTTTTTAAAATAATTAAAAAGATTTTTTAACACTGATTTTAGGAAAAATAAACCAAAAAACCCAACTTTTTCCGTATTTTCGTAACAAAATAAATTCTGTGGTAATATTAAAATGTGACTAAGTTTTTATGTCACAGAAAGGGGTGAGAAATTGTTTTATTTCAAAGTAGAATCATGGAAAATATATTAATTTTATTAATAATCATTTTATTTATAATTAAGTAAAAGTTTAAAAAATAAAATTAATTTTTCACGACCTAATATAAAAACTCCATTATATAGGTGGAAATGGAGTCCCGTCATTCTTAATTGACGGGTTTTTTTAATACTTTTTTAAAAGTTGATACTATGTATTAAAAAATATTTTTTCTTTTTAAATGTTATTCTATTATAGTGCCGTTTGACAATGAAAATTTCTTTTATAATAATTAGTATATCCAACCGTTGTAAAGTTTTTAAAAAATTATTTAAAAAGTTATCTTTGGTAATAATAAAAATTAGAAAATAATCCTAAATATTTGGGAATGATAGACATAAACAGGAGCATTTAATTTTCAAACAATCGTTTTTGAATGAATTTAAAAGTAAAATAATTAAAGTAAATCTTTAAATTATAAAACTGATGAAAGTAAAGATAATATCAAATATTAATACGCTATAAAAGGAATTTTATCAAAAATAGTATAAAGAAAAACAAAAACAATAAAATCAACCATTTTTGGTTGATTTTGTCTTTTTTACTATTAACTGGAAAACTCTGGATAATAATTTTATTTATACTTAAATAAAGTTTGAAAAAATAAAATTATTTTTTGAAGTTGAAAATAAAAAAACTCCATTATATAGGTGGCAATGGAGTTTTTGTTTAACTTAATTTATTTAAATTAAACTTGGTTGTGAAAAATTGTTTTACATTATTATTATAGCACTTTTCTGAAATATTTATAAAATTTTTGCAAATTTGTGTAATTACAGATATAAAATGTCACTTTTTATAAATATGTGTTAATTTAATGATATCACAAATTATCAATTGTATCAATTTAATTATTTAATTAAAATTAATATATAAATTTTAGGGATGTTTTTTAACCCCCGCCCCTTAATTGCAATTAAGGGGAGACGTCTTTCTCAGACCGAAGAACCAAAGGCCAGTAAGGTTAAAATTTATTATTAGAGAAAATGTTGGAGGGGATTAAATCATCTAATTTTTTTATAAATTCTTTTTGCGTTTCTATATATTCTTTAATTAATTTAATATTTTTAGGACTTAAATTATTTTGATTTCTAAATACTTTATCATCAAGCATTCTGTAAAAACTTTGACCATTTATTTTTGTAGTTTTGATTGCTTTTAAAACAAAATTATTTTCATAATAGGTAATTTCATATTGCTCTTTTAATTTATCACTAAATTCTTTATCTAATTCAACTACATTTCATATTGCTCCATTGATTTGAATTTTTAAATCAAGGTTGCTATCTAAGCATAAAATAAATTGATCATTATTTAAATGGATTGTTCTTTCTTCAGTTATATCTGCTAAAGTATAAAATTTATAATTATGTCTAAAACATTTAGCAATAAATTTTCTGTTTATAGGAAGATAAATTTTGATTTCTTCTGGCTTTGCAGGAGCAAAAACATTTTCTTTATTAATTATTTTTTTGTATTTTTTATTATAAGAATTTATAATTAAATCAGAATTGATATTTAAATCATCTATTGTTTTAAGATCATATTCTAAAAAGAGCACTGGAAAATATTGTTGAATGTTTCTAAAGGATCTTTCCACATTTGGTTTATGAGTAGGAACACTACTAGAAATTACTTTTATGCCCCTTTTTTCCATTTCTTTGGTTAAATTTGTTTCGGAATCTTGGGTTCCATAAAAGGTTTTTCTTTTGTCAGAAAAAATTTGTTGTGGTTTTCCATATTTAGCAAAAACCCTTTCCAAGAGTTTCATATAACCTTGGTTTGTTTCTTGTCTATCAAAATGAGTAGCTAAAAGACAACCAGTACTTGCATCTATAGCATTATAAACAAAAATTTTTTGATCATCATCAGGTAAAAAATACTCATAACAAGCATCAATTTCAACAATTTCACCAAATTTTAAAGATTCTTTAAGCAACAATTTTCTGTTGCTTTTTTCATCTTTTAATTGTTTATTTATAAATTTAAAAAACACTAGCAGGAATTGTGATTTTTTCACTGCCTTTTTGATGGAATGTATTTTCTTATCTATTTTTCTTTTAGTTTTTCTGTGTGAATACATAGTTACAAAACCATTTTCAATCAGTTTGCTTCTTATAGTTTCATAACAAGGATAATCCTTTTTATTGTATTTAAAAAGTTCAATAAAAGTTTTAATTGGTATTCCTAAGCTTACAGATTTTTTATTTATTATTTCTTCTTGAACTTTTTGATATTTAAAAATAAAATCAACAAATATTTCATTTTTAAATTTTTGATTACGATTATGTCCTTTATTTTTGTGTTGAAAAATAGATTCAATATTTTCATTTTTTCCCATTTGTTGTTTTATTCTTATAATCTGTCTTTCAGACATTTTAAATTTCAAAGCTATTTGTTTATTTGTAAGTTTTTTGCTTGAAGAAATTGCCTTTAAAATTTCTTGTCTTTTAATTTCTCATTTTGTCATAATGGTTGCATTCCTTTTTTTATTTTTATTATATCAATTTAACCACATAAACAAAAAGTGACATTTTATATTGGGAATGGGGGGTGACATTTTATTTCTGTTTTAATAAATTTATAAAATTTTTGCAAATTTGTAAATTATTAATCAAAATGTTCGGGGGGTTTTATTAATTAAAATGTCATCTTCACTAATGATTTATTGTTAATTGCTTTAACAAATACATTTTCCTATCTATTTTATTTCAGCAAAATCCGCCAAAAATCCCGATTTTTTCTGGTTTTGTTACAAAATAAATTCTGTACTAATATTAAAATGTGACTAGTTCAATCAATAATAGAAAATAATGAAAATTATTTTAATTTAAAGACAAAACGATGGTAAATATACTAATTTTATTAAAAAAACTCCACTGTCGGTAGAAATGGAGTTTTTGTTTAACTTAATTTATTTAAATTAAACTTGGTTGTGAAAAATTGTTTTACTTTATTATTATAGCACTCTTTTCTTAATACGTAAATATTATTAAGAAAATTAATTATCAATTATCTTGCTAATTAAAAATAAAAAAGCTTTTTTTGATGATTCTTTTATTCTAAAATTAATATCTAGTTTATTATCTATATCTTGCGAAATTTTGTCAGAAATTGCTTTTACACTAAAAAAATTAATTTTGTTTTGAGAACAAACTTGTGCAATGGCAAAACTTTCCATATCGAAAATTTCACATTTTGTTTTTTTGTAGAATTCTAGAGCTTTTTCTTTGGAATCAAGAAATGAATTTGAAGAACAGATATTGCTGTATTTTACTTTTTCTATTATTTTTATTTTATTTAAAAAATACTGTTTTTCCCCTGGTGTTTGTCCAAAATTGTATCAAGGAGTTTGCGTATCAATATTAAAAAATTTTTTTGGAATCACTATCTCAAAAATATCATGTTTTTTAGATATTGAACCAACTGCACCAAAATTATAAACATTTTCAATCTTATTAAAAACAGAAAGTAGTAAAGTAGTGCTACTTGCAGCATTAATTAATCCAATACCAGAATATAAAACTACTAGAAAATTATTGTTTTTTTCAAAAACTAAAAATTTTTTATTTAGTTTTTTAATAGTCTTTTTTAAGTTTCATCCTTCTTGAATAAGTAAATGCTCTTCTTCTTGATCGGCAATTATTAATGCGTTTTTAATCTTTGTTAAGTCAATAATCATAAATATCTAATTGTTCTTTTGAAACTGTGGTTTTGTTTAAATTAAAATGTTTAATGTGCTCTACTACTTTTTTAAAAGCTAAATCAAAATCGCTAAAAGCTAAATTTCTAATAGCTTGTATTCCTTCTCATTTTCTACCTTGACACAATTTATCTGCCATAAAAACAATCTTGTCTAAAGTTGACATTTCATAATTAATAGAAGTGTGCACAGAAATAGCTCTAACTATTTCTGGATTTTGCACTTTATAATATTTATCTAATCATAAAGAAGCTGTAGTTTGGTGTAATTTATAATCAGGAATTTCTTTTTCATCTATATCATTTTTTACTAAAAAATCTCTATGCATTTCTATTGTTCATCTTTTTGTTAAATCATGAACTAGTCCAGAAAATCAAGCTATTTTTGCATTATAATTTAAACTTTTTGCATACTCAGCAGCAAGCGATGCTGTTGCTCTACAATGTTTATTTAACTTGGCATCTGTAGTGTTATTTAAAATTTCTAAAATATAAAGAAAATTCTTTCCGATATATTCAATTGTTTGGTTAAATAAATTACTAAAATCCCCTAATTTAACTTCCGTTGAAGAAGCGGGGAAAATTTCGTTGTTTAATAAAATACAATTAAATTTTTTTAAATTTTCCTTATTTAGTTTATTTTCCCTTTTAAAAATAACAATTTTCACTAATGAACTGATTTTTTCTATCTCTTTTCATTTGTGTAATTTATCCAAATTATCTGAACCTAAAATTAAAAATAATTCGTCATTTGGGAATTTATTTTTAAAATAATTAACAGTGTCAATAGTGTAACTTACTCCTTTACGATTTATCTCAAATAAAGAAATTTCCGTATTTTCTGGTTTAACATCATTGATCATTTTTACACGATCATTTCAATCTTCGTATTTACTTTTTGTTTTAAATGGACTTTTAAAAGCTGGAACAAAAAAGAATTTATCTAGAGATAAAATTTTTAGTGATTGTTCTGCTACCTTTATATGTCCTTTATGAATAGGATCAAACGATCCTCCAAATATACCAATTTTCATTTTTTAATTATAATAAAAAAAAGAAAAATTGAAGCGAAAAACTTCAATTTAACCAGTTTAAACTTGCTTTTAAAGGTTTTTAAAGTTAACGTTGCAAACTTCTAAGACATCGTTTTACAAGTTGTTCTTTAAAAAACTAGGGAGTGATAATTCTGAATTATCTTCTTCCTCTTCATTAAAAGTTGTTGAATTTTCTGAAATACTATTATTTTGAAATAATGAACTATTAAAACTTTCATTATTGTTATATGTAGAATCACTATAAGTGTTTGTATTTTGAGAATCTAAAGTTGACATAGAATTAGTATTATTAATCAAATCTAAATTTTTATAATAGTTAGAACTTCTTTCTAAACCGGAAGCAACTAAGGAAATTTTCAGTGATTTATCACTATTATTTTTAGAAATTAATCCTTGAATAATATTAACATTTTCTCCTGTTGCATTTTTAATTAAATCAATAATTAAACTAATTTCTTGGAAAGTTACAGCTGAACCGCTAATATTAACGATAACATCTGTACATCCTGTAATTTCATGTTCTAAAATGTTGGAAAAAATAACTTTTTGAGCTGCTTTTTCTGCTCTGTCTTTACCTGATGCGCTTGCATCATTCATTATTATTTCACCTTTGTTTTTAGTTACAAATAATAAATCGGCAAAATCGACATTTTGAACACCAACTTCATTAATTATTTCATTAATAATGTTTAAGGTTTTTTCTAATATTGTATTAGAGAATTTAAGTGAATGTTCATTAGAAACTGAACCATAATTAGCAAGTAGTTTTTGATTAGAGACAATAATTAGTCCATCAACTATTTTTTTAAGTTCTTCAATTCCTTGAAGAGCATTATTTTTAATTCTTTCACCTTCATGTTCAAAAGGCGTTGTAACTACAGCAATAACTAAAGAAGCAGTTTTTTTAGCAATTTCTGCCACAACTTTAGATGCTCCAGTTCCTGTTCCTTTTCCCATTCCAGCAGCTATAATAACAATATCTGCATCTTTGATTCTATCTTCTATTTCTTGTTGACTTTCTAAGGCACATTCAAAACCGATTTTAGGGTTACTTCCTGCACCAAAGCCTTTTCTTTTTTCGTAATCACCAAGGTAAATTACTTTATTTTCATCAAAATAACTCAAGGATTGTGCATCTGTATTTAATGCTATATATTCAACATTAGGTAAGTTATATTCCATTAAGGTTTTTATGGAGTTGTTTCCACAACCACCAATACCTAAAACTTTTATTTTTATGTTGTTTTTAAAAGTATTATGCATGTTTTATCCTTTTTGTTAGTAATTTGTTTAAAAAATTTAAGAATTTATTACCTTTGAAAATTAATTCATCTGTTGAATAAGGTTGAGTATTAATTAAAAAGTGTTCACTTTTACTTAAATCAATATTATTATATGATTTTTCGATATATTTTATTCCTTCTAAAATTTCTTTTGCATCTTTGGAAATTAAAGGGTGGAATTTAGAGTTAAAAATAATAATTTTTTTGTTGATTTTTTGTTCAATCAAAGATAAAAATATAGTATTTTGTTCTTCTTTTTTATTTAGAAAAATTGCAAATTCACTGTAATTTTCTATGTTTTTGATTTCATTAACAACAAGTTCAGCAATTTTGTTATAATGTTTTTCTAACACAGTTTTAAATTCTAAAACAGTTAATTTATTTTTAATTAAACTAGTAGAGGGTTTGATTATGGATAAGCTATCTCCATATATATTAACTAGTTCATCTACTTGATTTTTTTCTAAATTTAATTCTTTTGCAACTATTTTATTAATATCTGCAAAAGAAGAAGCAATATCTTTAATTTGTTTAATATGCCCTTGTTCTATAACTGAAATTTTAGTATTAGAACTATTTAAATTAATTATTATTTTTTTAGAATCTTGATTATTTAAATCTAGATTAATAAGTCTATCTAATGATATTAATTCAGTAAAAAATGATTCAATTTCTAAATTTAATTGTGAAAATAAATTATTTATTTCTTGATATAAATTGTTTTCTAAAAAAGTAAATGAATACTTAATTTCAATAGAATCAGCATTTTTTAATAAAGGTTTTTCATTACCTTCATAAATTAATATACCGTTTTTATATGTTTTGTATTCTTGTGGAATGATAGAAATAAAGGTATGATTAGAAATTAAATTGTTTTGTTTTGCTTGAGTTAAATTTCTATTTATTTCTTCACTTGTGATTGTTTTTTTATGGTTTAAAATTTCGGTTTCAACTGAATAGAGATTAGTTTCAAAAAGAAAATTGTCGCTCAAAGAAATAAAAATTTTTTTAATATTTGTTTTGATTTTTTTATTTAGAGACTGCATTGCATCTCTATAAAAATCAAAAACTTCTTTTTGTAATAAGTTTTTTTCATTAAAGATTAAAACTTTTTCGTTTTTTATTTCTTCAAAAGCTAAGATTGCACATTCTTGTAAAGATGTGTCAATTTTAGCAACAACCTTTATATTTCTTTTCATTTTTTACTCCACTAATCTTGTTAAAATACGTAATTTTGCACTTCTACTTCTTTTGTTTTGTTTTATTTCCTCATCAGAAGGTAAAATTGATTTTGCAATTCATTTTTTTTCTTGCATTATCGGAATCCGATAATCAACTTCATTTTCTGATATTAATTGTTTAAAAAATTTCTTTACTATTCGATCTTCGATTGAATGAAAGGAAATTATGAGTAATTTTCCATTAACTTTAAGAAAATCAATAGCATTTTCTAATAAAGTATTTAGAGATTCTAATTCGTTATTAACAGCAATTCTAATAGCTTGAAATACGGCTTTTGCAGGATTTTTCATTCTTACAACCTTAGCAGGTAATGATTTCCTGATTACTTCTACCAACTCTAAAGTTGTATTAATGGGTCTGCATTGAACTATAGCTTTCGCAACTCTTTGTGGGAGCATTACATCAGCGTTTTGTTTAAATATTTCTACTAATTCACTTTCTGAAAAATTATTGACAATATAATGAGCATCCAAAGTTTGACATTGGTCCATTCTCATATCTAGACGATAATCCTTATTATAAGAAAAACCTCTGGAAGTTTCATCTAATTGTGGAGATGAAACTCCTAAATCTACTAATATGCCATCTACTTTATTTATATTAAGTTTTTCTAATTCGCTTTTGATATTTTTAAAATCACTATGAATTAAAGTGAAATTCTTAGATATTGAGCTGAGTT
The DNA here is from genome assembly GCF_051353065.1 of Mycoplasma sp. 480. Lineage (NCBI taxonomy): Bacteria > Bacillati > Mycoplasmatota > Mollicutes > Mycoplasmatales > Mycoplasmataceae > Mycoplasma > Mycoplasma sp. 480. The sequence goes on from NZ_CP195722.1 coordinate 540,531, forward strand.
TTTGTTCACTTTTCTTAATTGCTTCAATATCCTTATCAAATGCATATAGATGACCATTTTTAAGTTTTTCTAAAATCTTAGATGAGTGTCCCGCTCTTCCGAGCGTTAAATCTAGATATATACCATTTTCATTAATTTCTAATTTTTCAATTACTTCTTTTAATAAAACAGGAAAATGTTCCATTATAATTCAACTCCACTTTCAAATAAAGTTTTTTGGAGCTCATCCATCTCTTCATCATCAAGGAATTTAGATTGCTGTTTTTCGTATTTTTCTTTTGGTCAGAGTTCTAATTTTTCTCCAACCCCAATTAAATACGCTTCTTTTTCGATAGAGCAAGTTTTTAATAATGTTTTTGGTAAGACAATTCTTCCAACTTTGTCGATAGTAACATCAGTTGTATTTCCAAAGAAAAATCTTGCAAATTCTCTAACTGCTTTATTTAAAGAGTTATTTTTTTTAAGTTTTTCTTTGATTAAGTCAAATTCTTCTTTAGAACGAATTTCAATGACTTTATCTAAACCGATTGAAACATAAACATAATCACCTAATTTTTCTCTGAAATTAGAAGGGATTATGATTCTGTTCTTTTCGTCAATAGTTTTTAAATGACTTCCAAACATTACCACTCCTTACCACTATCTACCACATTATAATACTTTTTTTGAACTTTTTTATAAAAAAAGATAATTTTTTTTCAGATTTTATTTTTGTCAAAAAAGTTTTGGAATGATTTGAAAAAACTTTTTTTAGCAAAAAGCACACTTTACAGTATTTTTTTGTTATTTTTTGATCTTTTTCATATAATTTGCTAAAAAATATATGCTTTTTTGTAAAAAAGAATAAAATTATAAGGACTTGAGAAATCTTGTCAAAATGGAGTTATATTGAAAGAAAAAATAAAAGAATTTTTGAACTTGATATTTTTATATATTTTTATATATTTAATAGTTTTTATAGTTTTTGTTATTTTTTCTATTTGAAATTATTCTCTGCTATTAGGATGAATTTTTTCATTTATTTCTGTGAATATAACTTTTTTTAGTAAAATTTTTACTTTAGAGTTACTAAAAAAGGTTAATATTAATACAAATAGCAAAAAAAAGAATTTTTTTTACACAATTGGAATCGTCTTTAGTTTATTTTCATTAATATTTCATGCTTTATTAATCATTGCTATTATCTTTATTAATAAAGCATTTACAAATACAAATGACATACAAGTTATTTTGTTTCCTATAAATTTAATAACTTATATTATTGGAAATTCACTTGTTTTACCAGTTGTTGTAATTAATTTAATTATTAAAAAAATAAAGGATAAAAAGAATGGATAAATGATTAGAAAATTGAAATCAACCACAACTTTTTACTCTTTTTATATTAGTTTTTTTAGTTGTTGTAACATCATTGATTTTATACTTTCAAATTAAAAAAACAAAAAAAGATAAAGCACCTACAACGGTTGTTTATATAACTGAACAATACTTCGGTATTGTCGAATCAATTGTAGATGAAAGTGGTGTTAAAGGTAAATTGTCAACAAATATTAAACCTTATATATTTACTTTATTTACCTTTTTACTTTTTGGAAATCTACTTTCTTTATTTGGATTAGAACCAATAGGAAGTACATATTCCGTAACATTCACATTGGCTTTTGTATCCTGAAGTGGAATTTTTGTCATAGGTATTACTATGCAAAAATGGAGATTTTTCAAAAAATTTCTTAATCCACTTGAAATAATTTCAATTCCTGCACCATTGATTTCTTTATCATTCAGGATGTTTGGTAATATAATTGGTGGTTCAACAATTTTGATTTTATTTTATGCAGGTACACAATTTGTATGATCATTATTGCCAATAGCTGGATTTAGCGTTTTTAACTTGCCAGCAGCAATATTCTTTGCGCCACTAATATTCTATTTTGATATTTTTGGTGTAGTAATTCAAGCATATGTCTTCACTTTACTAACTACAACTTATTGAAGTACAAATGCTGAAGTTGAATAATAATAAAATAAGGAGATTTTAAAATGACAAATGAAATTATCGAAATTGCTTCAAAATTAAATCCTGAAGTTTCAGCAAATTCTACAGGAATTGGTCTTGTTGCAATTGGAGCAGGCCTAGCTATGGTTGGAGCTCTTGGTGTTGGAGCTGGTCAAGGATTTGCAGCAGGTAAAGCTGCTGAAGCTGTAGGGAGAAACCCAGAAGCAGAGAAAAAAATCAACAAATTAATGATTATTGGTGCTGCTATTGCTGAAACTTCTTCAATTTATGCACTTGTTATTGCAATACTTTTAATTTTTGTTTATTAGATTAAAATGGAACAATTAATTTTAAAACAATTCAGTTCAGATGGAAAAGTTGATGCAAGTGAAGATATTTCCAATCTATTTAAAAATATTTTTCCAAACCCTTGAGTAATTCTTGCAACTGTTATTGCCTTCTTAATTGTATTCTTTTCTTTATTTTTCTTTGTTCATAAACCTATTAAAAAGGTAATTGAAGAAAGAAGACAATTCATTCAAGATAACATCGATGAAAGTGTCAAAAATAAAGAAAAATCCATAGTTTTAGAAGAAAAAAGAAATACAGAACTTTGAGAAGCAAGAATTGCAGCAGCTGGTATTATTAACCAAGCTAAAATCGAGTCTGAAAAAATAGCAAATCAATATATTACTAATGCTAAAAGAGAAGCAAAAAGAATTATTGAAGATGGACACAAAAATATTTCACAGCAACAAAAGAAATTTGAAGAGGAATCTAGAGAAGAAATTATTACAGTTGCAACTAAATTAGCATCAAAAATTTTAGAAAAACACGTAAGTCACTACGAAGAAAAAGAACTTATTGATAAATTACTTAATGAGGTTTATGAATAATTATGAATACAATAAGTAGTGAAAGAATTAATGGTTATGCACAAGCTATTTTTCAAATTGCATTAGAACAAAAAAAAGTTGATGTTTTTTACAAACAAACAGAAAAACTAAATGAAATCTTTAAAAAAGAAGAAGATTTACTTCCGTATTTAAAAAGTTTTGAAATTGAATTTGAACTAAAAGAAGAATTAATCGACGCTTCTTTTGCAAAAACTTATCAAACAGAACTTGTAAACATGATTAAACTTTTAGTTCAAAATCACTTTATAAGTTCAATTAATTATATTTTTAATAAATTTGAAAAATATGCTCTTGACTATTTAAAACAGAAAAAAGGTGTTGTTTATTCAAGTCATAAGTTGAATAAAGAATATATGGACAAAATTATTGATTTTATTGAAACAAAAATCAATAAAAAAGTAATTTTAAAAAATGAAATTGATAAAAAACTAATTGCTGGTATCAAAATTATTATAGATGATTTAATTTTTGAAAATTCAATCAATTCTCAATTAAATCAAATAAAAGATCATATACTTAAAGGAAAGAGAGAAAAATAATATGCCATTAAAAACAAGTGATATTTCAGCATTAATAAAAGCACAAATTAAGTCATATGGCAAAAAAATCATTTCTGACGAAGTTGGAAAAGTAATTTCAGTTGGTGACGGAATCGCTCTTGTATCCGGACTAGAAAAGGTTGGTCTTGGGGAACTAGTTGAATTTCCTAATAACATTTATGGTATGGCTTTAAACATAGAAAGCGACTTTGTCGGAGTTGTTATCATGGGTAAAGAAAACCAAGTTGTTGAAGGTGATTTAGTTAAAAGAACTAAAAAAATCATTTCTGTTCCTGTAGGGGAACAAATGGTTGGAAGAGTTATAAATGCTCTTGGTGAACCTATTGACGGAAAAGGGGCAATTGATTTTAACAAAAGAAGAGAAATATTTGTTGAAGCTCCTGGAGTAATGAAAAGAAAAGAAGTTAATGAACCTTTAAAAACAGGTATATTAGCTATTGACTCAATGGTTCCAATTGGAAAAGGTCAACGTGAATTAATTATCGGTGACCGTCAAACAGGAAAAACTGCTGTTGCTATTGATGCAATTTTAAACCAAAAAGGACAAAATGTTAACTGTGTTTATGTTGCTATAGGACAAAAAAATTCCACAGTTGCACAAATTGTTAATAAACTTCAAAACAGTGGTGCAATGGAATATACAACAGTTGTTGTTGCTGGAGCTTCTGAACTTGCTCCTTTACAATATATTGCTCCTTACTCAGGGGTAACTATTGCTGAAGAGTGAATGTATAAAGGGAAAAACGTGCTAATTGTTTATGATGACTTATCAAAACACGCAGTTGCTTACCGTACACTTTCACTTCTTTTAAGAAGACCACCTGGTAGAGAAGCATATCCTGGAGATATCTTCTACCAACACTCATATTTACTTGAAAGAGCTGCTAAACTTAATCAAGAAAATGGTGGTGGTTCAATTACAGCACTACCTATTATAGAAACACAAGCAGGAGATATTTCAGCATATATTCCTACAAACGTTATTTCTATAACAGATGGTCAAATCTTTATGAAAGAGGCTTTATTTAACTCTGGACAAAAACCTGCTGTTGATGTTGGTTTCTCTGTTTCTAGGGTTGGTTCAAGTGCTCAAACTAAAGCTATGAAATTTGTTTCTTCTTCATTGAAATTACAATTAGCTCAATATAATGAATTAAAATCATTTGCTCAATTTGGTTCAGATTTAGATGAAACAACAAGAAGAATTTTAGATCACGGTTCTAAAGTTTATGAATTGTTAAAACAATGACAATATATTCATTTTGACCAAAACGATCAAGCCATTATTTTACTTTCTGTTAAAGATAAACTAATTAATCCAATTCCAAAAGAATACATTTTACAATATAGAGATGAATTAGTTAACTTTATAAACAGCGATACTAAAGCCTTAGAATTAAAGGCTGAATTGATTAAAGAAAGAGCATTTAACGACGAATTATTAGTTGAATTTAAAAAATTAATAAGAAGTTTTATTTTAGAATTTATCAACAAAATTCCTAACTATGATGCTTCTTTATATCCTGCAATGCCGGAGTTATAGAAAATGGCTTCTAATCAAAAAATAAAAACTAGAATTAATTTAATTTCAAATACAAGAAAAATAACTAAAGCAATGGAATTACTCTCCAGTGCTAAATTAAGAAGAATGAAAAATAATTTCCTTTCTATTCAAGAATATTCAAATTCTATCAAAAGCATTTTAAGTTCATTAGCACAAAAAACTAAAAACATTAGCGAAATTTTTACTTTAAATAAAGAAGCACCAAAATTATTTATTATCATTACTTCCGATTTAGGATTATGTGGTGGATATAACAGCAATATCTACAAATTAACTAAAAAGGAAATTGGTAAAAATGATAAACTAATAATTTTCGGAAATAAAGGAATTTCCCTTTTTAAAGACTTTGAAACTCAAGTTATTCAAAAACATTCTAACTATGGAGATGACTTAAACTATTCACTAGTAAATAATGTTATCAACAAAATAAAAGAACTTTTAGAATCTAAATCAGTTTCAGAAGTAAATTTAGTTTATACCAAATTTATTAATAGTGTGCTTTATGAACCACTAATTAAAAAATTGTTACCACTAAATAATGATCAAAAAAGTGATTTTAATATTAGTGACAACGAAAATAATGTCTTAGTAGAATTTGAACCTAATCCAGAAATTATTTTAAAAAATCTTATCCCTTTATATATGGGTTCTACAATTTACAATGCTTTAGCTGAATCTAAAATTTCCGAAATGTCTTCTAGAAGAACAGCTATGGAAAATGCATCAAATAATGCAGATGAAATTATTAACAATTTACAAATTGTCTTTAATAGAGCAAGACAATCTTCTATTACTCAAGAAATAACTGAGATAATAGGTGGAACAACAACAAAATAATAAAGAAAGGAAGGAAACTATGGAAAAAAATATAGGTAAAATTGTTCAAATTTTAGGTCCTGTTATTGACGTAAAATTTGAATCAGGTAAACTTCCAGCTTTACTTAATGCTTTAGAAGTTAATCTTAATGCAAACAAAAAAATTATCCTTGAAGTTGAACAACACATCGGTGATGATGTAGTTAGAACTATCGCCATGGAAATGACTTATGGACTTTCTAAAGGACTTGAAGTTGTAGATACAGGAAAACCAATTCAAGTACCTGTAGGAAAAGAAATTCTTTCTAGAATGTTCAATGTGCTTGGTGAACCTATTGATGAATTAGGTTCAGTGGAAGCAAAACTAAAAATGCCTATCCACGCTACTCCACCAACTTACGAAGATCAAAAATCAACTTCTGAAATTTTAGTTACAGGAATTAAGGTTATCGACTTATTAATCCCTTATGTTAAAGGTGGAAAAATCGGTTTATTTGGTGGAGCTGGAGTTGGAAAAACAGTTCTTGTGCAAGAACTTATTAACAACATAGCTACTCAACATGGTGGTCTCTCTGTTTTTGCAGGAGTTGGAGAACGTTCAAGAGAAGGTAATGATCTCTATCACGAAATGAAAGCTGCAGGAGTTTTAGACAAAACAGCACTTGTTTTTGGTCAAATGAATGAACCTCCCGGAGCTAGAATGAGAGTTGCTTTAACAGGACTAACAATGGCTGAATACTTTAGAGATAAACTAAATCAAGACGTTCTTTTATTTATTGATAATATCTTTAGATTTACTCAAGCAGGTTCCGAAGTATCTACATTACTTGGAAGAATCCCTTCAGCGGTTGGTTACCAACCAACTCTTGCTACAGAAATGGGACAATTGCAAGAAAGAATTACTTCTACAAGAAATGGTTCTATAACTTCAGTACAAGCAGTTTATGTGCCTGCAGATGACTTAACTGACCCTGCACCTGCAACAACATTTGCTCACCTAGATGCTAAAACAGTTCTAGATAGAAACATTGCTGCTCTTGGTATTTATCCAGCAGTTGATCCACTTGCTTCAGGTTCAAGAATGCTTGATCCGCTTGTAATTGGTGAAGAACACTATAGTGTTGCTAGAAAAGTTTTAGAAATTTTACAAAAATTTAAAGAATTACAAGATATTATTGCTATCCTTGGTATGGATGAACTTTCTGAAGAAGATAAAAGAACTGTTTCAAGAGCAAGAAGACTTAGAAACTTCTTATCTCAACCTTTCTTTGTTGCTGAAAAATTCTCAGGTATTTCAGGTAAATTTTTACCATTAGAAGATACAATTAGAAGTTTCAAAGAAATCATTGAAGGTAAACACGATTCATTACCAGAAGAAGCATTTTTATATGTTGGTTCAATTGAAGAAGCAATTGAAAAAGCTAAAAAACTTTAATTATTAATTATGAAAATAACTAAACTAAAAATAATTACTCCTAATGGGGTATTTTTAGAAAAAAATATCGAAATTATTACTTTAAAAACCACTGAAGGATATAAAGGATTGCAATATGGAATTCAACCATTTGTTGCATCAATAGTTCCATCCAAAGCTTTTATCAAAAGCGAAAACAAAGAAGAAATAATTTATATTAAATCTGCAATTGTATATGCTCAAAAAGAATTAATAACTATTATTAGTGATTCAGTATCATATGATTCAAATATCATTGACATTAATGATGAATCCAATAAAACTCATGATACCAAAGCTAAAAGTTCAATAGAAGATGTACAAAAAGAAATTCAAATTAAAAAAGAGATAGAAAAAGCACAAAAATAGTCCAATTAAGGACTATTTTTTTGATCTTGATTTTTTTCCTTTTATACAGGATTTTCCCATTAGAAAAGTAATTAATGCCATCTTTCTTCTTTAATAATTTCAATCAAGGCATTTAATTCTAACATTGTTTTTTGGTAATTAAAAACATAATGTAAATAGTAAGTTTGATTTTTAGTAATAACTTTAATACTATCCCTCCCTTTTTCATAAAAATGTTCTACTTGAAGAATTTCTCTAACATTAATATCAATTTTTTCAATTTTAAATCAATCAAAATTTTTAGGATGTTCTATTAAATTAGCACAACTTTCTCCTTTTAACCTTCCTGCTTCTATAGTAATATTGCTTTTATTAATTTTAATTCACATAACAGTATAAAAAATAGCAACACTTAAAATAATAATAGCACCAAGAAGAGAAACAGCAAAAACAACATAATGCGTATTAAAGTATAAATCTTGTAAAAGAGTTCTTACTAACATCACAAAAAATAATCCATATAATGGTAAAATTAACCGATAAAAACTTCTTGGTACAAAGAACTTTATTTCAATTTTCTTTTGCAAGTATACCACCTTTCCCTATGCTATAAATTATAAACAAAAAAATAGGTTTTACCCTATTTTTTACCTGTGGTTGTATTAGTTTCAGCAGCTGTTTCAATTGCTGCGTTTTTAAATTGGAATTTTTCTGGAATTTGTGTAATATTATCAAATAAATTAGTTTTATAATTATCACCATATAATTTTTGAAGTGCTTGTCTATAAGAGTTTTTTTGATCTTTACCACCACCATAGATTAAATCATATTGTGGTAAGTGATATGCATTTGAACTAGAACCACCATAAATTCCTTTATAATCGTATCCTTCAGATCTAAATGCTGAAGCAACTCCTGTTTTTGCACTATTATTGGATGTATGATATATAGCAACTAATTCGTTATTCTGATTTCTAATTGAAGAACCAGAAGCTCCACCAATTGGAACATAGTGTTTTGGTAAATAAGATAAACCAGCCGCTATCAATTGTTTATTATGATCTAACTTAGCAACATGTAAATCTTTTCCTGTTCTTGTAGCAGAAATAAACGCATCAAGAACACCGGGTTTATCAACAAAAGAACGGTATCCTATTTCGTAAGATAAATAATTTCCCCTATTGATTTGTTCATCAGTATAATTTCATTTACCTGTTACTTGATCATAATTAATACCATCAAAGTATTTGGTTTCCGCATTTGTTCATAAACTAAAGGAATAAGGAGCATCTTTTATTTGATCGTCTTCTTCATATCTTATTAAAAAGTAATCATTTCTAGCAGAAGGATAACCTACAATGTATAAATTATCAATATTTGGTTCTGGATTTGCATAATTTAAGTTTTTATTAATTGCAGCATATTTTTTTAAATATGATTCAGTTTTGAATTTAATTTGTTCACTTGCATGATTTGCATATTCATTTGTAATGATTTTTGCCATTTCTGCAGGGTTGCTTCTAAATGCTTCTTGATTAAAAGAAACTGAACCACCTTTTATTCCTGCTGAAATACCTACATTTGAAGCATCGATTTTTGTAAAATCAATTTCAATAACTGCAAAATCCGCAAATTCTTCTGTATTTTCAAATTTTGCTTTTTGATCTTTAGCAAGAAAATCAGAAGGTTTAGAGTTTAAAAAATCTTCTCCACTATAAACTACTTTTACTGGTTTTTCAGATTGTCCAGCTTTTGGTTTCATTTGGAATCCAAAACCAGTGAAATTTTCATCGTGAGATAAAATTTTGAATTTGGTTCTAACAGCAGCATCTCTGTTTAATCTTGTTAGTCCAAAACCAACGGTTTTATCATTAAGTGCTTCTGCAACGTGTAAGTTAGTACCAAAATATCATTTGGTTGGATAACTTCCATCTGTTGTTTTCTCATAGTCTAAAATTCACATTGTTCCAGAAGTTGCTATAGAATATTTTGGCTCTCCTGGATGTTCTGGATCTGGATTGTTAAATTGCACATGGAAAGTTTGTAGTGCAGCAGTTTTATAATGATCATTTGTTAAATATCTTGCAATACCATCAACTCTAGCTAGATTTCTTCCTGCTGAATCTACTCAAGAAGGTCCTTTACCCAACTCAGGAGCATCATATATTTTTAATCCATCATAAGTACCATCTTCATTATAAGAAGGAACTGTAAATCCTTTAGCTAAAGCACTATCAAAAGTATCAATTCCTGCTTCTTTTGCTTTAGCATCAAATTTAGTTTTTTCTTCTTGTGTTATGTGTACATCTTTTCTAAATGTTGATTCATCATAACCTGGTTGTCTTTTAAGAACAGTTAAATATTCAGCATTATCTTTTTGATATCTTTGATCTTGAGATCATTCTGTTAAATATTTTTGTTGTTCTGTTTTAGGAAGTTGTGTTAAATTTTGTTTAATATAACCATCACCATCTGTTAAAACAGGTGTGCTACTAAAACCAGAAATTTGAATTGTTTTTTCTGCTTTTATTTTTGGATCTTTTTTAGAAACAAATTCAAATAAAACTCTACCTTGTCCAGTTATACTAGAGATGTCAGTTCCATTTGCATCTCTATCTGGAATTGCAGCTAGTACATTAACTTTTACATCCTTTTCATTAATACCTACTACTTCAGGTTTTAAACTAGAAATATTTTGAGCAAATTTAGCAAAAGTTACTGATTCTTTAGGACGATTGAATTCATCATAACCTTTATAATCAACATTAATATTTTTTACAAGATTATTTCATCTTTCTTGTGTAATTGGACCGGAAATTACTGCATTTCCGGGTTTATTTGGATCTTTAGGATCTGTTTTACCAGGTTGTGAGTCAGAAGGATTTAATTGTGTTTGACAAGAAGAAAACACAATTAATGAAGATGAAATTAAAGGTAATAATAAAAGTTTTTTTGTTTTTTTCATTTTTTCTCCATTCTAACTAAAGTCAAATTTTGGATCGTCTTTATTAACAACATCCACAATTTTTCCAAGACCTCTTAGTTGATTAATAAGTGCTGTGTCATAGTTATAAACTTCAAAATGAGTATCAGAACCAAAAGTATGATCACTAAAATTAATTAAAGTATTTAAGTTTGCAATTCCTTCTGAATTTAATGTGTGTGCAGATGAATCAGCTAAAATTCTGATTTTTTTAGTTACTTTTCCATTATCAAAAACTATTTTACTTTTTGGTTGTTGCATTCCTTCTGTTGCTAATACTGTTGCAAATTGTGCTCCATTCATTTCAGAAGCACTAATTTCAAAAGTATCACCTTCATTATGTAAAATAATTCTTTTTAGTTTTCTTGGTTTATTTGAAGGTTTGATTGTATCTGAAAAAATTAAACCTTTTAATGATTTTAATTGTTTTGCACCTGATAAATCAAGTCCTGTTGGATAACTGTTTTCCCCTTCATTGTGATCTGGATCTTTTCCTGGTCCAAAACTTCCTTGGAAGAATGGTTCATTATTTCTAACATAATAAACCATTCTTAAAGCATTATTGATTTCTGTTAAGTCTTTATTTGGTCCAATATTAACATCGTTGAAAGCAATTGTATCAAAGGTAATTCTTGTTGCAATTGTTTGTCTTGAAGAATAATTGAAACTTACATTATAGTCAACTGTGTTAATTCAAGCAACTTTTTTAAGAGCAATAGGGTTGATTGCTCAACCTTCTGCAAGGGAATTTCCTGTTGTTAATAAAGAAAGTTCATCTATTTCTTTATCTTTAATTGCTAAAAGTGCACTTGTATTGTAATTTTCAAAGAATAATTCTAATTGTGGTAATTTATTTGGTAGTGCTTGGAAAATACTAAAGAAATCATAGTTTGAAGAACCTTTTTTACCAATGTTGATAATTCTGTATGAAGTTATTTGTTCGTTTGCTTTAGTTAAATCTTCAATTAATTTTTTGGTTTTTTCTAAAGCATTAGGATTAGCAACATCAATTGTTACAACAATTCCTTCATTTCTTGCATCTGCTTCTGGTTCATCTCTTGTTAATTTTTCAAATTTGATTCCTTGACCAGGAGTGAAGTTATATTTAGAAGAATAAGTGTTTGTAACATCTGATTTTGTTCACCCTGGATAAGTTCCATTTCTAATTTCATCAGGATATCTTGCACGTCAATCGTTGTAACCAAATACCCGTTTTTTAGAATTATCTCTTGTTATTCTTGCTGTTACTGAGTTAATTAGTGGTGAAACAGCATATGAATCAATTTCTCCATCATCATTTATATAAACATTTGAATTATCATCATAAATAACCATACCTTCACCTAAATTTTTAATAGCATTAGATGATAATTTCGTAAATTTAGTCATATCTAAAAAGGAAATTATTTTTAATTTAGCTCAATCTTCATTTTTGTGAGCTTTAAGTTCTTTGTAATATGCTTTTTTTCCTTCTTCAGTTAAAAAGTTAACAACTTTATCACCATTTGCAATTAATTTTCAAAATTTATCAATAATTTTTCTATAATAACCAGTTGATCTATAATCGGTGTCTAAAGCCTCTTTAATTTGATCATTAGTTAACTGTCCTGAACGAATTTCAGGAAAATCTGCCTGATTTAAAGGAACATCCTTAGCTAAAGCTCTTAAACTACTTCTTTTATTTGCTTCAATGATTTTATCAGTAACTTTAATACCTAATAATTTAGGAGTAATTTGATTAATGTATTCTACTCTGTTTGCATTACCTGCTGCAATATCTCTTTGATCGATTTTTCTTGCTTGTGGTTTTTCGATGTTTACCCTAATTTTTTCACCATAGAAATCCACTGTTATTTCTGTGTTTTTATCACGAACTGGATCTGGACTTGGTGGTGTTTTAACAGTAGGGGTTGGTAAAGGTTTTGGATTTTCAACAGGTTGTGTAATTACAGGATCTGGAACTTTAGACTCAGGAGCAGGTTCCGGTTTTATTATGTCGATAATAACAGGTTTTTCCTTTGGAGCTGGTTGCTCTGGTTGGGGTTCTGGTTCCTTTGGTTGATCAATAATAAGGGGTTTTTCCGGATCTTTAGGTTTATCTGGTTCTACAGGTTCTGGATCGGGTTCTGGCGGATTTGCAGGTGGTGGTGGGGTTTCAGAAATTGGTTTATTTAAAGGTTCTTCTTTTTTTGGTTCTTCTGGAACCGGTTCTTCTTTTTTAGGTTGCACTTTTTTAGGTTCTTGGTTATTATCTCTGTGAGAGTTAAAACCATTTTTAAAATTTAAGTTATTTCCAGTGTTGATGGAAGTAACGTTATCATTTAATAATTTAGAACGATCAGCTGAATTTGCTTTATCAGTAGTTGAAACATAGAAAAGAGCACCTACAGTAATAGGTGTAACTATAGACACGGAACTTATTGCTATAATTTTTTTATTTTTAGTACTTTTAAAAAAATTTGTTCCCATGATTCCTCCTTTATTTGTTTCTTTTATTTAAGTCCAAGTTCTTTGTCAGTTGGAATATTTAAATTTGAACCAACATAACTAAATATTTCAGGACTTTGGTTTAAATATTCACCATTAATTATTCTTATAACTGAATTGACTGTATCTGCTAAAGGAACATATGCTCCAGGTTCTTTTGTAAAGTGTTCAGTCATAAAGAAGTTTTGTGAAAAGAAGTTTTCTAATTGTAATGCTTTTTTAACAATTTTCTTACTTTCGTCATCAAGTTCATCAAATCCTAAAATTAAAATAACATCTTCTAAATCTTTATAGGTTTTTAAAATTCTTTTTGCTTCTACTATTGCATTAAAGTGAGCTTCTCCTATAATTTTAGCATCAACTGAATTTGATGAACTAGCAAGTGGATCAAAAGCAGGGAAGATGTTTTTTGCTGTTTGTGCTCTCGAAAGCACTAAATTACCATCTAAGTGGTTAAATACAGCAACAGCAGAAGGATCACTTATATCATCCATTGGTAAGAATACTGTTTGAAATGATGTAATCCCTGCATTTTCATTTTTAAATAAACGTTCTTGAACGTGAGCAACATCACTTTCAAGAGTAGATTGGTAACCACCAACTGATGGTTTTTTCCCAAGTGAAGCACTAACTTCGTTTTCTGCTTGCACAAAACGATAAATGTTATCTATAAATAATAAAACATCTTTTTTCTCTACATCTCTTAAGTATTCTGCAGCTGTTATTCCAATTGGCACAATTGACATCCTTGCACCTGGAGATTCATTCATCTTAGAAATATACATTGATGAATTTTGCATTAAATTGGAACTTTCTAGTTCGTTAAATAACTCAATTGCTTCTCTAGAACGTTCTCCAGAACCGATGAAAATGTTGGAAGTTGATTCACTATTTTTATTAACATTAAAAATGATTTCTTTCATTAAAACTGTTTTTCCAACTCCAGCTCCACCAAAAATCCCAAGTTTATAACCTTTAATAATTGGCATAAAGAAGTCGATAGCTTTAATTCCTGTTTCAATGATTTCAATTTTGGAATCAAGCACCCTTTCTTTATTAATAGTTGAATTCATTTCTACATATAAAGGATTTGTTTCACGGTCAGTTAATAAAGGTTTTCCATCAAAACTATAAATGTTGTTTTGAGCCAAAGAACTAACTGGAACCATAAAACTTTTTCCTGTATTAACAACAGTTTCTCCAAGGGAAATTTCTTTATATAAATAAATGATAATTGCTCTTACTACTTTATTATTAACAAGTCTTTTAACTAATAAATATGTTTTGCCATCGTGTAAAGTTAAAATTGTGTTTAAAGTTGGTAGATTACCTTCTAAAAATTCAATTTCTACTACATCTGTTCAAAATTTAATTATTTTTCCATTCATAATTATCTATCTCCTGTTAATTCTAAAAGTGTATTCATTTCTTGTTCGCTAAAGTCAATAAATTTATGCTCTACTTCTATTTCTCAATTTAATTTTAATTTTTTAGCATATTGTAATAAAGCATATGAGAAGTAACTTTTGGTAATATTTTCATCATAAGGTTCGTTGTTAATAATTTTTTCAAAAATTTCTTTTGCATCTGGATTAGCATCAATTAGCACGTTTAAGAAGGTCATTGCTTTTTGTTCTTCTTTAATTCCTTTAAGAGTTCCTCATAAAATTAGTTTGGACATTAATAGAACAAATCTGTGTGAATAAAGTGAATAACCTCTTTGCATAAACATTTTATCAATCATTTTTCCTTTATATAAAAGGTTTGTGGTTTCTTTATTAAATTCATAATCAAGCATTGCTAATTTTAAATGTCTTTTATAAGCACGGAAAATCTTACCTATTTCTCCTGCTACTTTTGTAATTGTTCTTGATTGCACTGAACTACCTGTTCTGGATACAGATAAATCAATATCAATAGCTGGTAATCTACCACTACTAAATAAATCTGCACTTGTTACTAATTGACCATCAGTGATGGAAATTACATTAGATGAAATTAAACTTGTAATATCTCCATCTACTGTTTTTAAAATAGGTAATGCTGTAATTGTTTGACGTCCAACAAAAGAACCTGCTCTTTCGAGTAATGATGAGTGAGCAAAGAAAATATCTCCTGGCATCGCTTCTTTTCCAACTGGTTTATCAGTTAATAAAGCAATTTCTCTAATGATATTAGCATGTTTTGTTAAATCATCAAAGACAATTAAAACATCATCATATTGTGAAATGTTTTCAGCGTGAGCCATTCCAATGTAAGGTGCTAAATATTGTTGATAAGCACTTGTTGAAGGTGCATCAATAATAATAGTGTTGTCTAAAGCATCATATTCTTTTAAAGTTTCATAAAGTCTAGAAATATCTTCTCTTTTTTGTCCAATGGCAACATAAACACATTTAACATTGTTTTTTGCTTGGTTAATCATTGTATTAACAACAAGATGGGTTTTTCCTGTTTGACGATCTCCAATAATTAATTGTCTTTGTCCTTTTCCAATTGGAATAAGTAAATCGACAGAAATAATTCCAGTATAAAGTTGTTCATTTAAAGTTTTTACTGTCATTAAATTATGGGCATCACCAAAAATTTTGCTCTTTCTTGAAAAAGAGTTTCCTTCAATTTTTCTTTTGGAAGGAAAAATTTCGTTTCCGTGAATATCTAAAATTTTTCCAAAATGAGAATAAGAAGTTTCGATTTCGTTTTCAATTTTTACTTCTACTATTTCTTGACCTATTTTAAGTTTTTCTAAAACATTATTATCAACTAATAAAAATGCTCTAGTATCTGTAGCACTTACAACCATCATTCTTGCTTCTGGAAATTCTTCTGTTGTAAAATTTTGTCTTTGTTTATATTCATAATCACCAGTTACTTCAACTATATAATCAAAAATAGCTGTAATTATTGGGTTTTTCTTTTGCATGTTATATTCCTCCTATAGTTCCAAATAAAATTAATGCAAGAGCAAATACGATAACAATAGTTGATAAAATAATTATTGCAATATTTGCTTTTAAAGTTGATTTATTACCTTTAGTTTTTGAATTTAATTGGTTTGCACTTGCAAGAGCAACTGCTCCTAATCCTGCTGTACCTAAAATAGTTCCTATTACTGTTAAAAATAAGTTTTGTGATTTAAATTCTTGTTGTAATAATTTGTTAGCATTTGTATATTCGCTATTAAAGTTTTTAGAGTTTTCTTCTTTATTTTTCTCATCTGTTTCTGGTTTTTCGTCTTTTAAGAAACTTTTGACGATGTTAAATTGTTTTGCTATTTTACTTAGTAAAGCTAAATATTCTTCATATCACTTAATGGTATTAAAAGTTTTAGCTCCTGCGTGTTTTTTAATAACAGAAATGTCTTTTCTCATATTTTCAAAAAGTTTATTGATAATATCTGTATTGGCGTGATATTTTTGGAATTTATCATTAACTTTTTTTAGTAGTTCTGGTTGATTTTTTAATAACTGTTCGTATCTTAATAACTCTTTTTCGTAACCTTCAGGAAGAATTGAATAAAATTCTCTAAACTGAATTCTTGAAGTTTTAAGTGAAGAAATTAATTGTACATCTAGTAAATTAAGTCCATCTTCAATTACTGAAGCATTATTTAAATTGTTACTTTTATTTAACTCAACACTAATTGGTGAAAGGATTTGTGATTGTTTATCAACAAAAGTTTTATTGTAATATAACTCTTGTGTAACAACATTAATCATTGTGAGTAACCTTGTTTTTAATTGATTACTTTCTAGGGCATCTACATCAATTTTTTCATCTAATTGTAGTGATTTATAAAGATTAACAAATATATTTCTTACTGATTTAACATATTCTTCATAAATTTTTTGAAAACCTTTATTTTTAGGTATTGTAATAAAGGTTTTATATAACCTTATGTATTCTGGTTTTACTAAGTCTTGAATTCTAATCGTTGCAATATAATTATCACTATTAGTATCTTTTTCTATTGCAATAACTTTATATTCAAAACGAGTATTGATTGGATTATTGAAGAAGAAGTAATTTTCACTAATTGGTTCTGCTTCAAATTCTGATGATATCTCTTCTGCAGTTTTATCTAAATTTTTAGTTAACACTTCAGGACCAAGAATTGGGAGTTTTTCAATATATTCTTTTGGATTATATGGTTTAACATCTACAATTTGGTCGCTTGGTTGTGAATCTACATCGTCAATTGTTGGGATTTCTGGAATAGAATTATCTGTTTGTTCTTTTTGTTTTTGATCTTCTTGCTGTTCATCATCTGTTTTATTTTGATCCAAATCAAAAGCAGTAAATCTATTTTCGTATTTGCTTTTAAAATAATCATCTCAAGTTGTAAAACCTTCTGGTGGTTTTGCAACAAGAGCACTTACTGTACTTCCATCACCTTTAGAAATAGTTTCTGGAGTAAATTCAATATCAGGAATGTCTTTTTCATTATAAAAGACATCTGTTATTCTTTCTTTTAAAGAATCATTATATTTTTTTAGATAATTATTTACTTCTGTACTTGTGTAAAAGTTAGATTCTTCTTTTTCAGCTTGTTGTTTTCCTTTTGTTCCTATTGCTTTAGTATAACTTGTATTGTCTGATGTTTCGTTAAAAATTACATTATCATATGTTTTTCCTTCAAAAGTTACTGTTCCACGTTTAAAATTGTCTTTTTGTGAAAAAACATTTGGGAAAGTTACATTTAACTTATTTCCATTAGGATCAGAAGCCATTTTTTCTTTATTTGCTTCAAGAAAATTTTTAAGAGTTTCTAAATAGTAGTTTTTCTTAGCTTTATCTTCAAAAGAAATTTTTTCATCCACTTTTAGTTTATTTTGCTCATCTGCTAAATTCTTAATAGCGATATCGACAGCTGTTTGTAGTCCGGTTTTAATTGCATCTTTAGCTATTTTAGCAAAAGTATCAAATTGTGGACTTTTTTGTTTTTTTGCAGCTGGTTTTTCTTTATCATTTGCTGTGCCATTTGTGCTTGAAGTTCCTGAATTAGGTTCAGGATCAGCACTTGCAAAAAAAGCAGCTGGAGTGATAACTAAAGGTAAGGCAAAAGTTGCTAATAATTTGTGTTTATCTTTATTATTCTTTTTCATTTTCACTTACCTTTCTTAAATTTATTTCTTTTATCACTTCTGCTTTATATAAAGTAAATATTAATTCTTTTTCTTTTATTGTGTTATCTAAATTAAAACTTAACTTATTCATTGATTTTGTAAAATCTAGTTCTTTTTTTAGATCTTTTATTAAGGAATTATCGTTATTTTTTGCAGTTGCTAATTTGAAAACTTCTTGTTCATTCAAAGAGTTAATAATTATTTCATTTTTTAAAATAATGAAATTTGCATTTTTTAAAAAAAGATATTTATCAGCTTTTGATTTTTCCTTTATTTTTATGAGAATTTGTTCAAAACAAGCAAGCGATTTTTTTTCAATTTCACTTCATTTAAATTCGTCTTTAAAATACAATTCTAAAGAACTATTTCAAACTTTCAAAATGGAATTATCAATAAAATTAATAGTAATGCTATATAAATTAGAATTAGTTTTCATTGCTTTCTCCTTTATTAAATACAGAGAAATTACCGTTATTTTTAGTTAGCATTATAATTTCTTCAATTTCATTTTCTCTTTTGATTTTGATAATTTTTCTTTTTGTAAATTTGATTTCTTTTTCTAAATCTTTTAGGATTTTATTAACTCTTACTAAGTTTAATTTAGCACTATAAAATAGTGATTCGATAATTAAAGATTGCACTACATTTTCAATATAAATATCAATACTATTTTGCACATATTCAGCAACATTTGGATAAATATTGAAATCAAATAAATCTTTTGGAAGATTTTTTTCATTTGTATTAATTAACTTATGCATTTCAAAATTTTCAATTGGTAAAATTGTGAAATAACTTTTGTAATTCTTATTTGAGTTTAAAACAAAATTCACTTTTTTGTATTTTTCTTGTTCATAGAGAAATTTAATTAAAGTGGAAATTGTTCTAATTTTTGTTGTGTCTTCAAGATCAAAACTTTTTAAAATGTTTAGATTATTACTTTTTAAAAATTCTTCTGCTTTTTTTCCAATAGCAAGAAAATCAATTTTTTTGGTTTTAGCATTTGCTAAAATCATTTTTTCATATCTAGAATAAGAGTCAGTAGAGTATTTTTGCTCTTCTTTTAAATAAATTCATAATTCTTTTTCTTTGATTATAGTATTTGAAAAAAGTCCTTTAATGGTTGATTTGAACTTGTTTTTTCCATTATCAATGATAAAAGGATTTTGAATGTTATATTTATCATTTAAATGTCTGATTGATTCTCTTGTTAAAAAGGCATTATCTATATAAAATTTAAGTTTTTGATTCAGTTTTACTATGGTTATTAATAGAATATTTTTCTCGCTGTTAGCTTTTAAATTAATTTTTTCTAAATTGTTCTTTTTTTGAACTATTTTTTTTAAATGCATATTATTTTGCTATTTGATTTGTGTAATCTTTTTTAAAAACTAATTTCATCTCTTTAGAATAAGAAGAAAAATAAATTATTATTCCAGGTAAAACTTCAACATAGAAATTTCTTTCCATTAAGCTATTAATTTCGTTGTTTAATTTGGTTAAAAAGTTTTCTTTAACTAAATTTTCATCATATCTTAAATCAAAGTGTTCAGTGTTTGAACTTATTTCTTTTACTAATATTGGAACAAGAAATTTTGGACTGAATTTTTTGTTTAAACCAAAAGAAATAATAAAATCTAAATAAACTAAATCATATTTTTTTACTAAAGCTTTAGTATAAATTGATTTATATTCTTTTATAACATCACTTTCAAAACTCAATCCTGTGCTAAGTAAAACTGATGACATCAATCTTGAATATGAAATAAATTTTTCAGAAGCTTCTATTTCTTTGTATTTTTGTTCTAAATCATAGAAAGGAAATAATAAAGCTTCTTGTTCTTTACTCAATTTGTTCTTTGGTTTTTTACTAAATAGTTTTTTCATTATTTACTCCCTTTCTTTTTAGGTGATTTATTGTGTTTTAAGATTTTTACTAATGTGATTCCAGAATCAATAAGTAGGCTAATTAAAAATGTTGATAAAATGGTAATTATAAAGATAATTAGAATTTCATTCATAGTAAAATCAATATTAAATGATGATAAAGCGTAATTTTGTCTTTCAATTAAAATAGTGTTTAGTGATGAAACAAAAAGTAATAAACTAATTGCTCCTAAAAAAACAAATGTTAATAAAATCATATAAAAACTTGTATTTTTAATGTAAATTAAATAAAAAAGTGAAATGATTGTCGAAATGACAACAGAAATTATTAAGATAATTGAATTAATAAGTAATTCTGTAGAAAATCTTGTTGCAATCATAACCGATATTCAAATTAAAAGTTGTACTACAACAAAATAAAATGATGGGTTAATTTTGCCTTTTGGTTTCAAGAAAGAAACAAAATTAGATGCAAAGTAAAGACTTGTAAATATTAAAATAAAGATAATTTGTACAATTAAAGCAATATAACTATTTTGCTTACTTGCAGAAATAACATCAGTATTTTTTTGTGTTGTAATTAAGATAAAGACAAATAAAATTATTAATGCAACTGCTGAACTTAAAAAGAGAATAATTTGACTTTTAAAATATAAATGGTTATATTCTCTTTTCAATAAAAACTGAATTTTTGGAAAGTTCATTCCTATTAATAAGATTGTTATAGTTAAAATAATAGCAATCATATAAATAATATTTAAGGATGTTTTAACTGAAAACAATTGTTCCATAAATAAATAAATTTGACTTTTATCTAAAATTAGCGCTGGTAAATCATTTTGTTGCTTTTCGATTAATAATCAAAAAATTGAGATATATCCAGCTACAAATAAAATTTGTGCGATTGTGGAAACAATAATTGAAGAAAGTTTATTATTACCAATTTTGTTTTTATTTTTCTTTGTAAAGTAAAAATAAAAGTAATTTGCTATATTTAAAATTGTAAGTGGAATTAATATAAATGTTAATCAAAAATGTTGATATACATTATTATCTGGTACATATTTATCTAAATTTGCATATGGATTAAAAACAAAAAATAATACAAAAGCTGCAATTGAAAATAAATAATAAAGAATGTACCAAGGAATATAAATTTTTATCAATTCTTTATGAAAAACTAAGTTTATATAGTTTTTTATAATCGAATAGAACAAGACAAAGAATAATAAAGAAACTTTTGATATTATTAAAAAATTATATTGTCTTGCAATTTGTAAAGAATTAAATGATAAAAAGTAATCTGCTCTTTCTGCTCTACCTAAAATTGTTGTATTATAGAATATTAAAATTAATAATAATCCAACAAAAATAGAACCTACTAAAGAATATTTCAGAACATCAAATAATCAATTATTTTTTGGTTTTGTTTTATATCTATTAATTATTTTCTGATTCTGTTGCTGTTGAACCGTTATCAAAAGTAAATCCCTCCTCTACGTGATCTAAACCTTGTGGGAACAAGTTGGTTTTGAAGTTTGTATCACTTCCATAAAGTTTTTTCATTTCTTCTCTGTATGATTTTTGTTGATCTTTTCCACCACCATAGATTAAGTCATATTGTGGTAAATGATATGCTTTATCCCCCGTTCCATAAGCACCTTTAAAATCATATCCTTCAGATCTAAAAGCTGCTGCTAATCCTGTTTTTGCTCCACTATTTGCTCCGTGGAATACAGCAACAAGTTCATTTTTGTCATTTCTAACAGATGAACCTGATGCTCCACCATAAGGAACATAATGTCTTGGACTATAAGCCAATCCTGAAGCTACTCATTGTTTTTTTTCTGAATCAGTGTATAAATCTTTTCCAAGTCTAGTTGCACTTATGAATTCATCAACTACTCCTGGTTTATCTGTAAATGTTCTATATCCAACTGAATAAGAAAGGTAATTTCCTTTTTTTGCTTTTTCACTGTCATTTGTTGTTACAGAGCCTTTTGGAAATAATTCACTATCTGCATTTACTCATAAACTAAAATCTCTTTTTCTACTTTTTATTTGATCTTCATCTTCATATTCTTTTAAGTAAAAATCTTGAAGAGCTAATGGATAACCTAAAATGTATAGACTATCACCTTTGTATTTTTCTAAATCTTGTTTTAATAAAGGAAAATCAATTTGTTTATAATCTTTTAGATATGATTTTTTTAAGAATTTTATATGATCTTCTTTTTTGTCTGCATAGTCATTTGTAAATAATTTTGCAAATTCTGATTTATCGTTAAATAAAGAATTGATTTTTGCTGAATCATATGATTTATTTCCGTATGTAATAGAAGAACCGTTTTGACCAACTGTTTGCTGTAGTTTTTCAAAATCCAATTCAATTACAGCAAAATCAATAAATTCTTTTTTATCTTTAAAAGTATTTTTTTGTGCATCTATTAAGTAGTCAGAAGGATCTTTTTTAAGAAAATCTTTACCTGAAAATACTACTTTAATAGGTCAATTATTTTTATTTGTAAGATCTAAAGGGAAACCAAAGCTTGTAAAGTTTTCATCAAATCCAAGTAATTTAAACACTGTTTGAATTCCTGCATCAGGATTTAAACGAGAAAAACTAATAGATGCTGTTTTATTAGTTAAAGCATCTGCAACGTGCACATTTGTTCCAAAATATCATTTTGTTGGATATTTGTTATCATCTTTTTTCTGAAAGTCCATAATTCACATAGTCCCAGAAGTTGGATGGAACACTTTTGCATCTTTTTCATCTTGATTATTAAAAGTTACATGGAATGTTTGTAAAGCAATTTTCTTATACATTTCGTTTGGTAAGTATCTTGGAATACCTACTATTTGATAAGGATCTCTTTTTGCTGCATCTAATCATGAAGGACCTTTAGTTACTTCTGGTTTATCATATATATCTAAACCTTTATATTCACCTTTATCATCATATGAAGGAAGTGTAAATCCTTTCATTAAAGAGTTGTCATAAGTATCGATTTTTGCTTCTTTTGCTTTTGCATCAAATTCTTTTTTCTTTTCTTCTGTTATTTTTAACTCTGGTCTATAATTCGCAGCATCAAAGTTGCCTGCACCTTGAGTTAATTGTAATTTTAGTGTTTTAACATATTCTTCGTTATCAATATTAAATCTTTCTTCTTGATTTGAAGTAACATATTTTTTCAAGAAAGTTACATTATCTGTTTTTTGTAAGTTAGTTGGAATTGAACCATCAGAACCAGCATTGTAAGGATTGCTTGCAAAACCATCAACCACCACTTCTTTAGTATATTTGATTTTAGGGTCGCTTTTTAGAGTGAATTCAAATACTATTGTTCCTTTACCAGTTCTATTGGAAATAGATAAACCTTCTTTATCTCTTTCTACTTTAAAGTTAGTTATAGAAGCAGATACTTTATCAGAATCTTTTCCACTTATTGTGAATTTAACATCTTCAAGAAAATCGTGTAAATCTGTAAAATATACATTTTTTCTGTCAGTTTTTGGGGGATTTTGTGTAAAAGATGTATATTGTATATTAACAGAATCAGCTACTGATTTTAAAAAAGTATTTTTTCTTTCTTCTGTATCTAATGGTAAATTATCATTTCCTCCGTTATTATCGCCAGGATTTGGTTTGCTTGTGTCATTACATGAAATGAATGCAAAAGAACTTATTCCTATTAATAATAAAGGCATAAAAATTTTTCTTTTTTTCATTTTGTCCTTCTTTCTTAGTTAAATTCAAAGTTTTCTGAACTTGAATATGCTACTCTTTTTCCGATATTTTGCATTTGTTTATAAAGCATTGTGTCATGTTCTCCAACATAAATTGTTGTATTGCTATTAAAGTTTCCATCGCTTCAATCTAAAAGAGTATTAAGGTTTCTTACTCCTTCTGGTGTTAATGAATTTACTCCATTTTTAGAAACAATTTTGATTTTAGATGTCTGACTTCCGTTAGAAAAACCAATTTTGCTTCTTGGCATTTGTGGTAATGTTTGATCTAAAATGTCAGCTCATTGTGCATTATTCAATTCATCAGCATCAATTTCAAAAGTATCACTATTGTTAAAAAACTTAATTCTTTTGAGTTTTCTAACTCCATTAGAAGAGTTGTAAATATCATAGAAGCGCATTCCACGCAATGATTTAATTGATGGTGCTCTACTAAAATCTAAACCAAGAGGATAACTGTTACCACCTTCATTGTGATCAGCATCCAATCCTGGACCAAAACTTCCTTGGAAAATCCCTTCATTATTTCTTACAAAATATGCCATTCTTAAACCATCATTAATTCTTGTTAAGTCTTTATAAACTGTTGGATTACTTCCTAAATCAGATTCTTCAAAAGATAGTGTATCAAATACGATTCTAGAAAATACTTTTACTCCATAACCATATTCTCTACTTACATTATAATCTAAAGTATTAACAAAAGCAACATTTCTTAAAGCTAAAGGATTAATACTTCATGAATCTGAATGCACATTTTTAGTTGTGTATAAAGATAATTCATCAATTTTTTTATTTTCTAAAGCAATAAGTGCTGATGTGTTATTTGTTTCAAAATATAACTCAAGTTGTGGCAAGTTATCTGGCAATGCTTTAAAAATATCATAAAATCTTTGGTTTGCATCTTTTGTTCCGATATTTTTAATTTTATAAGATGTTATTTCTAAACCGTTTTCTTTTGCTTGTCTTATAAATCCAAGAGTTTTAGCATAACCTTTGTTGTTGGATGCATCGATTTCTACTACTAAACCTTTATTTCTTTTTCCTTGAATAGGTTCATCTCTGGTGAGTTCACTAATTGTAAAACCATCACTTCTTGAAACGTTATAACTTGTGAATCGATAGTCTGATGTAACATCTCTTTTAGTTCATCCTGGATAAACTCCTTTTTGTACATCTTCTGGAGATCTACTTCATTGACTAGAATAACCAAATACTCTTTTCTCTGAATTATCTCTTTTTCTTGTTGCAACCACTCCATTTATTAAAGGTTCAAAAGAGTATGAATTTATTTCACCATTTGCATCGATATAAACATTTCTATTTTCTGGTTCAATAACATATCCTTTTCCAAGCATTGTTTCTACTGCTTGTGATGTTTTGGTGAATTTGTTTGGATCAATGTAAGAAATTATTCTTGCATATCTTTCGTTTTTATCTTTTAAAGCTTTTAATTCTGGGTATTTTTGTTTTCCTTCATCTGTTAAAAACTCCCTAACTTTATCACCATTTTCAATTAATCTTGAAAACTTATCAAAAAGCACTTTATAATAGTCTTCATTTAACTCTATATACCTTGAAATGCTAAACATATCAGAGTTTGGAGTTCTAAGTGAATCTCTTTCTTCTTGATTAAAAGTTCTTGTTAATGCTTTAATTGCACTTTTAGTATTTGCTGCTCTTATTTCATCTGTAACTTCTATTGAATTAATTTTGGGGGTTATATTAGCAACATAAGGAACTCTATTAGTAATTTTTTTAGCAACATCATCAGAATGAAGAATTCTTTCTCTTGGTCTCGTAACGTGAGCAACAATATCAGTATTCTCAAAATGAAGAATTTCAATATTTTTATCCTGTGGTTTTGGTTGAACTGGCTCCGGTTGTGCTGTTTCTACGGGTTTTTCCACTGGTTTTGGTTGCACAACTGGTTCTTCAATTACTACCGGTTGAACAGGTTCGGGTTTTGGGGGTTCTACAGGTTGTTCTGGCTGTTTTGGTTCTTCAGGAACAATTGCAGGCGGTTTTTGTGGTTCCTCTTTTGGTGTTTCAGGAGTAACCTTATTATCAACGTTGATATCAATTATCTTTGGATTTTCCGGTTCAGGATCATCTGGGGTTATTGGTTCAGGTTCTGGTTCAGGTTCTTTTTCTGGGGGTGGAGGTGGAGTTTGTTTTGGTGGTGAAACCAAAATTTTTTCTTCCGGTTTTTCGCTTGCGGGTGGTTTTAAAGGTTCTTCTGGTTCTTTTGGATTTTCACTAATAGTTATTTCTGGTTTTTTCTCCGGTTTTTTTATTTGTTTGACTTTTTGGTTGTTATCTCTATGAGAAAATAAACCATCTTTAAAATCTAAATTGGTTCCTGTATTAATAGAAATAATGTTGTCTTTTAATAATTTAGATCTTTCGGTTGAATTTACAGAATCAGTAGTTGCTGCAAAATAGATACCCGCTCCTGTAACAGGTATTGTAATAGAAGTGGTTAAAATAGCAATTGTTTTTTTAACTTTGCTTTGTTTTAAAAAATTTCTCATTTTTACCCCCTAAATATGAAAAATGTTTTAATTTTATATTTTGATTATACTCCTATTTTTTTTTTTTTTGTTAAAAAAGATAAAAATAAACAAAAATTCCTTTTTTTATAACTTTTTAAATCTTTTCGAAAAACAAAAATCTTTCCTATAAAAAGAAAGATTTTGTATTATTAATATGTAAATTCAGTAATCTTGTCGTTTTCAACAATTACGAATTTATCTCCTTTATTTGCACCATATGGTTTTAAAGCTTCTTTTGCTTTAGATGGGTTATTTTTGATTTCTTTAAATAATTTAATTGAATCTAATGATGTAAACACTGAAGAAGTAACTCCAAATCCACCAATCATTTTTTCATTATCTAAAATACCAATAATTGCTGTATTTGGTCTAAATTTAGCAACCATTTTTAATAGTTCCCCTGTTCTTGATAAAACAATTGCATATCTAATGTCTTTTTCTGCTGTTAAATGTGCAAGTTTATGAGCAATTTCTGCTCTTTTACCTGAAGAAGCTTTAGCAATAGTAGCTAATTGAACTCTATAGAATAATTTATTATAAAATTCTTTTTCAGCTCTTTTATTAATAGTTGACATAACTTGAACTGATTCTAATGGGTAGTTACCTTGTGCTGATTCCCCTGATAACATAGTAGCATCAGCTCCAAGTTCAGTTGCTCAATAAACGTCTGTTACTTCTGCTCTTGTAGGTTGTGGTGAATTTTCCATTGAATCTAACATTTGTGTAGCAACAATAACTGGTTTACCAGCTAATCTACATTTTCTAATAATATTTTTTTCGTGATATGGAACATCTTGATAAGGAATTTCTAAACCTAAATCTCCTCTAGCAATCATAATTCCATCTGATTCAGCAATGATTTCATCAATTCTTTCAATACCTACGTGTGATTCAATTTTTGAAATAATTTGAATGTGAGATCCACCATTATCATTTAATAATTTTCTCAATTCTTGTACGTTTGCTGCTGAGTTAACAAAAGATGCTGCTATGTAGTTTACACCTTTTTCAATACCAAATTTAACATCATTTATATCTTTTTCAGCTAAGAATGGTAATGAAAATTCAACACCTGGTAAATTAATTCTTTTATTTGATTTTAATTTGTGAGTGTTAACCATTTTAACAACAACTCTTCCTGGTTTAACAGTTTTAACAACTGATTGCAGTTTACCATCATCAAATAGAACTCTGTCACCTGCTTTTAAATCTTTATCCATTTCATATGAAACAGAAAATTGTTTTGCAGTTCCTTCAAAGTTTTTAAAATCATTTGCATTTGTTAAAATTGTTACTTCTGAATTCGCCTCAATAACTTGAGCTCCATCTTTCATTTTTCCAACTCTAATTTCTGGACCTTTTGTATCAAGTAAAATAGAAACTGGAATGTTTAACTCTTTAGTTATTTTTTTAGCATTTTCAAATTTTGCATTTTGCTCTTCAAAATCACCATGTGAAAAGTTTGCTCTAATTGTAGTAACTCCATTTTCAACAAGTTTTTTTAATAATTTATAGTCCTGAGTAGAAGGACCGATTGTAGCGATCAATTTTGATCTTTTATCTGTAATACTCATTTTTCTCCCTTGATTAAATTAAAACATCTTCTACATTTTACTATTTTTTTATTATTTTTATAAAAAATAAACTTTTTTATTCGTTGTAAATTTCAATAGAAATTAAAGAAAAATGATCATTTAAATTAAAAAAGTTAAAAAAGAATTGAAAAATTTCTGTTTTTTGATTTTTTATATTTTTTTAATTTAAGTCTGTTTTAATGAAAAAAGTGCAAAAAAACCGCTTTTTAAAGCGGTTTCTTCGCTTAGATAGAGAATTTTTAAATATCTCTAAATACCCGCACCTTGGCGGCTTTTTCCAATACATAATAATTCTAACATATTTTTACAAAAAATTTAAAATTTGTTTTATTTTTTTATCAAATAAACTATTAAAAGTAGTTTGAAGACCATTTTTGGTAATAAAAATATCAAATCTATATGGTAAACCGAATAAATTTTTTATTTTAAGTAAATATTTTAAATCAGAATAAAAAATGATTTTATTTATTTTTTTAAAATTTTTTAAAAATTCATCTTCTAGTTCTAATAAATAAAAATATTGTAAATTTTTTTGGTGAGCAATATGGTTTCTTAATTTTTGCAAAAAATTAAAAAATGCAGTTATTTTTGCCATTGATCAATTTTTAGGAAAAATTAAATTTATAAAATTATTATTTTTTCCAAATTCGCTTACTATTTTAAATAAAGAAATTAAAGTTCCTAATTCAAATTTTTCTATATCTCTTCAAATATAATTGCAATCTTTATATTTTTTTATTTTTTCCATTAAAAATTTAAATTCCTTTATTTCAAATGCTTTTTGTTGTAGTTTATATAATAAATTTTTCTTTTCTTTTTTTTGTAGATTTAATTTATGTAATATATTGTTTATACATATATTATTATTTAAACATTTATAATTAAGTTCATATATCTCATTTTTACCATCAATAAAATATAAAAATTTATTTGTTTTAGTGTGATATTTAAAATAAATTTTTTTTCTTTCGTTTTCACTTATAATAAATTCGAAATTTTCTTTTGGCTTATAATTTTGCAAAAATATTTTTCAATTTTCGTCAACTTTTAATTTTTTTTCATCTTTATATATCTTCATACACATTGCTATATAATTGCTAATTTGACTTTTCAATTTTCCTTCTATTTCAAGAATTTTTTTAAATAATAAAATAGAAATTTTTTTATTATTTTCATTAATTTCTTTTAATAAATTAAATGAAAAATCTTCATAATATATATGTTTTTTCATTTTTGAATTAATAAATAATTGTTTAAAAATATTGTTTTTACTAATTTTATTTATAGATAAATTTTCTTTTCATTCATTTAAATTAAAATCTTCTGTTTTCTTTGCAAAAGCAATTTTATAAGGTGTTATAAATTGAATATAATTATTACTTTTTAAATACTCTTCAGCTGCCGTTTCATCTTCAATTTGCATTTTCTTTTCTTTTTTTAACCTTTGAACTTGTTGGTAGAAAGTTAAAAATACTTTTCTATTTGTTTCATTCATAATTTAATTATATTACTTTTAAATTTGTTTATTAAAAATCAGAAGCATAAACTTCTGATAAAAATAATATTTATATTTAGAATTAATTATTATTTAAAAGTTTAATATGAATTGTATTTTTATTAATTACTTCATTTTTAATTTCATTATTAGAGTTTGCACCTAAATAAATTGGTTTGATACCTAGTGCTATATCTAAAAAATTATTAAGACCATAAGATATTTTCTTCACATTTACAATTTCATATTCAAAATAATCTCTTGTTACAGGAGGATTATAAGTATCTTTTAAAATATTATAGCTATCATTTAAAAATCTAATTAAATTAGTTTTTTGCTCTAAATAAAGTAATTTTTCTTTGGAACTGCTTTTTTGATTAATTTCTTCTAGCATTTGATCAGCAGTTTCTTGTGTTGTGGATTTTATTCCATATCTTGCATTCATATTTTTATATTCACTTGAAGAAAATAATTGTGATTGCAATGATAAATAAGCAAATAAATCTTTAGAATTTTTATTTGTATATTGATTATAACCAGAAACTCATAATGGGGTTACTTGATTTGTATATTTATCTTCTGGTGAATGTTGATTAAATCAAAACATTAACTTATATTGCATCATCCCAAGTGGTGCATAACCAGTAGTTTTGTGTGGTTGATAAACATCTTCATCATCTTTATACTTTACAAAATATACTTTAAATTTATTTGTATCATAACTTGTAAGTACTTTATCAATATCTAAAAATTCAGCTAATTTTTGGTCATTTAGTTCAATAATAATTGAAGGTTTACCAAATGAAGAATCTAAATCATCTCTATTATTATATTTAGGATCGCTAAATGCTTCATCAAATTCTTTGGTTGATTTTCTTGAACCTTCTTTTGAAATTGATACTAAAGAATCAAATAAGTTTGTATTAGTTTTATTTTTATTAATTCAAGTTTGTGAATATAAATTACTTATATTTAATTTTTTGGATTTTGACTGTTCTGTACCACTTACTAATTTAAAAGTTAAGGTTAAAGTTCCATTTAATTCATCTTGGTTACTAAAACTATTTTCATCAAACTCAAAAGTAATATTATCATCGAATTTATTGATAGAAAGATTTGATAAATCAAAAAATTTAAATAAATCTTTTTCTTTCAATAATTCTGCTTTAATACCAGAAGTTCATCAATGCTTTTTTAACTCAAGTCTTTGAATTTGATCAATGAAACTATTTAATTGATCACTAGTTAATTGGTTTTTATTTACTTTTGTTTCAATTATTTTAAAAGAGTTATTATCAACTTGATTAATATGAATATTTCCTATTCCTAATATTTTATATGATGCTCCAAAATCTAAATTTGAACTAAAAACATCTAGTTGATTTGTTTGCTTATTTCATTGACTTTGTAAATTTATATAACTATTTGTTGAACCATTTTTTTCTACCACAACAATAGGATTTTGTTTAAAAATAAAGGCATTTTCTTTATTATCAGTATTTAAAGATAAACTAATTTTATGTTCATAACTATGTTTATCAAATAAATAATTTATAGAATTTATTATGTTATTTTTCTCTTTTGCAATTTCCACTTGTACTTCATTTGTACCTTTATTGACAGCTGAAACAAAAATAGGTTTGTTGTTTAAAGTAACTTTAGAAACTTTGAAATTCCCACTTGGCATTTGAGTTAAATTTAATGTTCCTGTATAACTATTATTATTGGATTTAGTTAAAGGTAAAACTCATAAACCACCATAATCACTTTCAATTGTTGCTTGAACATTTTCATTGCTTTGTTCTGTTAAATCTAATGATATATTTAAATTATTATTACTACTATTTAAATTAACATTTTGATATTTAATTCTATTGATATGGGTATCAATTGTAAATTCTTTTCCTTCTTTTAAAGTAAAATCCACAGTACCATAGTTATCACTTTCAATTTCTTTTACTAATTGAAAAGACTTTAATAAATAATTTTTATTAGGACGTAAATCATAATATAATGAATCACCATCAGATTCTGGATCTTCACTTAGTTGAATTCTAACATTATCAAGAGTTAATTGAGTTTTACTATTGTCTTTGAATGTTGATGTAAAGTAAAGTTTTGTATCTTCATTTGTTTCTTGATCTCTTAAAGTTGCAACAAAGAAATATTGTTGTCTTTTAAGTGGAAACATATCAATTATTCCAAAATTTAATGAAAGCACATCTGAAAGATTTTCATTAATTTTATCTTCTATTTTATAATCTAAATTATTTAAAATTACAGGTCTAGTTCACTCTTTAGTTGTAAAATTATATTCATTATTTCTAGTTGGTAAAGTTAATACACGTCCATTTAACATAACATTAGAAAGTGTATATGTTGTATGAAAATCTAAATTATCTACATTAATTTCCACAAAATTATTATCGAGATTATAATCATTTGATTTAGTTGAATTTCTATTAGTAAATTCTAAGTCAAATTCATGATGATTAGAATCTACTAACTCATGTTCATTAAATTCAATTCTAACAGTTGCTGATGTTTCAGTTACATTTTTAAATATTACATTGCTTATTGTAAAGGTATCTTCACTAACATCTTTAGATGTATTAAAACTTATTTTATTTTCTTCACTTAAAACAGCATTTTCGCTATTTAAAGTAAGTTCATTTAATTTATAATTTGTTTGTGGATTTAAATTTTCAAGAGTTAATAATAAATGATTATTTGCTAAATGTTTGAAATTAGATATTGTTATTGTTGTTGTAGCATTTGCTAAAAATTTTGCAGATAAATGACTTAATTTTTCATTAGTTAACTCTTTATTTAAAGTTAACTCAAGAACTGCAGAATTTTTAGTTTTTGAAACTAATTTAACACTTTCTAGCACTAATTCGTTTGTAGTAGTTCTAAAACTTTTATTAGTTGACTTGATGTTTAAATCTTTATTATTATATTTAATTTTATTAATAGCATATACAGTATTTGGATTTAAATTTTCTAAATGAAAATTATAGGAATTTGTTTGGGAATTAAAAGTAACTAAAATTGATTCATTATAATCACTTACTTCAACAGTAAAAAGATTAGGTTCAATATTTTCATTATTATTTAAGTTAAAAGAAATATCTAAACTATTGTTTGAAATGTTAGTTGCTTCTAAAGTTTCTACTTCATAAACTTTCTGTTCTGCTGCTTTTTTAGTTGTAAAATTAAAATCTTTATTAATAGTTTCAATTATTTTATCATTGAATCTAATATTATAAAATTTATATAAAGTTTGAGAACTTAAGTTTGAAAGTTCAAAAGTTATAATAGTTTTATTATCTTTTTTTTCTAAATTTGAAGCAACAAATTCTATATCATTAAAAGTGATTTTAAATTTTTCTTTATTATCAAATTTAGAATCATTAGAATTTATTGTTGCTTGAATTTTAGCATTTGTTTGATTCAATTCCAGCAATGAAATTGTTGCATTTTCTGTATTTTTCTGTATATTTGATAAATTATTTGATTTTTTTAAACCAAAAACAAGTCCTAATGAAGTTGCTGTTACTACTGTAGCAGCACCACCTAATATTATTAAAATTTTTTGTATCTTTTTATTTTTCATAAACACCTTTCTAAATACTTTAAATTTAAATTTTTAATTCTTACTTTATTATTATAAAACAATTTTATTTGGATTATTACTTTTTATTAAGATAATAAATTAAATATTAAAAATCATTATTTGAAAATGTATCTATATTAACTATTTAAAACTACAAAAATATATGTAATTATTTCATTAAATTAACTTATTTTTAAAATTCTAAAAATAAACACTAAATTTCTTAATTATACTAACACTTGAGAACAGGACAACCTAGGGAATTTAGTTTCTATTCAAAATGGAAAACTAAATGCAAATAGTATGGAAAATAATGGAAAATATAATTTTTATACATCAGGAAAAGAAATTTTTAAAATAAATTCATGGAGTTTTGAAGGTGATGCAGTAACTATAGCAGGTAATGGTGCTAGTATGGGTTTTATTCATAGAGCAAAAGGAAAATTTGATGCTTATCAAAGGACTTATGTGCTGAAAACGGAAAAATTAAATATTGATTTCCTTTATTTTAATTTATGGAATAACTTATGAAATGATGTTCAAAAAAAGATATCAAATGGTGGAATTCCTTTTATTGTATACGATGATATTAATCTTTTTCCTTTTAAAACCCCTTCTTATAATGAACAAACAAAAATAGCCAATTTATTTACACATCTTGACTCTCTCCTTTCACTTCACAAGCGTAAGTGCATTTTATTGAAAAACATTAGAAAATCGCTATTTTACAAGATGTTTCCATCTCAAAATTCCGTAATTTCTCCTTTAAAAGTCCAAAAAGTGACTCACACTTGAGAACAGGACATTATTCAAAATTTATTAAAATTTGAAAGACCTGACAAGTATATAACTAAATTTTCTGAATTACCTAAAAAAGGGAAATTCCCCATATTAACAGCAAATAAATCTTTCATTATAGGTTATACTGATGAAACAAATTTTTATAATTCTAAATGTATTGTTTTTGATGATTTTACACTAGATAATAAATATGTAAATTTTCCTTTTTTAGTCAAATCTTCTGCTATTAAGATACTTTCTGCAATAAATAAAAGCGATGATTTATTTTTCTATTTTTTACTTTTAAATTCACAAAAACTCGAAAGTCAAGGACACGCGAGACATTATATTAATATAGTTTCCAAACATAAAGTAAAGTTGCCAAAAACTTTATCTGAACAAACAAAAATAGCCAATTTATTTAGTTCGATTGATTTAGTCCTTTCACTTCACAAGCATAAGTTTTAGAAATGAAAAAAATTTATTTTAAGTAATTTTTTATTTTTCTAAAAAGCAAAAGTAAAATAATTTTATAAAGTAAAATATGAATTTTCTTTCGAGCGTGGGTGAAAAAGGAGAAAAATGAAGAAAAAATCAGATATTTTACTTTATAAATACTTTCAAAATTGAATCTATGTATATAAAAAGGATTCAATTAGAAAGGTAAGTTTTAAAAAATATGAATTAACATTAGATTGAATCATAAAGTTAGTTCCAAATTTAAAGTTAAATGAATTAGATAGATATGAATATCAAAAATTATTAAATGAATATGCCTTAACTCATGAAAAACAAACAACAATGGATTTTCATCATCATCTTAAAAGTTGCTTACTTGATGCACTAGATGATGGATATTTAGAAACAGATCCAACAAGAAAAGTTGTTATTAAAGGAAAAGCACCTAGAGAAAAAAGACAAAAATATTTAAATCAATTTCAATTACAATTGCTTTTAAAAACACTTAAGCTAGATTCAAAATTAAATATGGATTGATTAATATTATTAATTGCTAAAACCGGTTTAAGATTTTCTGAAGCAATTGCGGTTACACCTAAAGATTTTGATTTTGTTAAACAAACATTAAATGTTTCTAAAACTTGAAATTACAAAGAACATGGTGGTTTTTTACCAACCAAAAATAAGTCTTCAATTAGAAAAGTACAACTTGATTGAATGACTACTTCGCAATTTGCTGGAATTATTAAAGATTTAGATCCAGATAAACCAATTTTTATATTTAAAGAAAAAATTTATAACTCAACAATAAATGATATTTTAATAAGAAAGTGCAAAAAAGCTAATGTGCCACCAATTACTGTTCACGCTCTAAGACATACTCATGCATCAATTTTATTGTATGCTGGAGTATCTATTGCTTCCGTAGCAAGAAGATTAGGACATGCAAGCATGAATACAACTGAAAGAATATACTTACACATAATTAATGAATTAGAAAATAAAGATATTGACTTAGTAATGAGATCAATATCTAGCTTAATTTAAACATAAGTTCACCCACGCAAAAAACACCCATTTTTTTGGGTGTTTTAGTTTATTTTTTTGTTTTTGAGATCTTCTTTAAATTGTTTATAAATTATATATAATTTACAATCTTTATTTTTAGAAAGAATATATTCTTTTAAAGTCTGTTCATCTTTTATGGTTTTTAGATACTTTTCTATAGTATCGATTCTTCCATTTTCTTTTCAACGACTTTCTTCTAAATCTCAAAGTTCATCAAAGACTTTGCTGATGTTTTCATCTTGATCAATAAGGTAAGTTGCTTTAAATGTAGATTTATCATCATTAAGTTCTTTATTTTTTAAGAAATTTAAGTATTGTTTTAAACCACCAAATTGTGAATAAATTTCTTCAATTGTAGTTTTACCATAACTAATATCTGCATCAATTTGTAAAAGAAGTTTTCTTGTATCTGCATCAACTTGTGCCAGTTTTTGATGAAATTCTTCTTCGCTTCACTCGTTTATTGGTGATTTTGATTCTGCAACTTTCCCTTTGTATGTAAAGTGAACTTCAAAGAAATGAATGTCAATCATTTGAGTGCTTAAAGTTCTTTCTGACATTCAATCTAAATCAAAATCACTTATTGTTTCTTCTATTTCGTCTTTTTCTTTGTTGTCTCTAAGAGCGTTTAAATCGATTTCTTTAAATCTTAACTTAAGTTTATTAATATCTTCTTCATTAAAGACATTTGAAAGTTCTTTATAAGGTTCTTTTCTTAAAAGTGATAAAGAAGTAAGCGTTTTTTCTAACTTAGTAAAATTACCAACAAATCTTTTTTGTTGTTCCTTAAGAATGTGGTTTTCAGATTTAGGATCATATTTTGGCACTTCTTCAAAGTTAGGATAATTTCAATTGTTAAAGATATCTTCTATTTCTTGATAATATTTTTTAGCATTTTTTATTAGATTTTCACTTGAATCTGCTTCAATATCAACATTATCAACTCCTGAATAAATCTCAAGGGCTCTTTGAAGATTAGATTTCATAGTTCCAGGTTCTCTGTAAAAATAGATAGAACCAAATGGTTTATCATTTGCATTTTCTAGTCTATTTGTTCTAGACATTGATTGAATTAAATGTTCATTTTCCTGTATTTTATCGAAGAAAACGGTATTTATATACTTGGAATCATATCCTGTTAGCATTTGATTTACAACAATTAATAAATCAAGAATTACTGTTGGATATTTATTACCTTCTAAAATTTGTCTTTCTTTAAAAATTTTAGAAATTACACTTTTAAAGTTTTCATCAAGATTAGCAGTGGTTACTTTTGGATTATCTTTGAAATCTTGTTCAAAAGTATCATAAATATTTTTAATTTCTTCTAGTTTAGAAAAGTTTTTTGCTTCTTCTTCTGAAACAGCATCTATATTTTTATCAAATAAAGCAGTTACAGTAAATTTTGCTAATTCAGGAACTGATTTTTTAGCTTCTTGGAACAGTTTAAAATATTTGATAGCATCATCGATTTTTTTAGTAGCTAAAATTGCACTATATCTTCTATTGTTACTTGTACTAATTCAGTGCTCTAAAATGTCTTTAACCACTACTTTTTTGAAATTATCATTATCGTAATAATCATTATTTTTTAATCATCTTTCAATTTGAATAATTTTTTCTGGACTATTCAAGATCTTTTTATGAATTAATAATTTGTAAATTTCTTCATCACTTGGCTTGAATCTTCCTTGATTTGCCCAAGCATAAAGTTTATATTTTATTTTTGTACTATCAACTTCAATTGCTTCACCATAATGATTACATTGAATTTTGTAAAAGAACTCTAAAAGCATGTTTTCAAAATTTATATAATTATTACTAAATCTTAAAACATTACCATCTTCTAAACCATTAATAATGGTGTATTTATGAAGTAATGGTCCAAATACTTGTTCGGTAGTTAATTCATTTTTTTGATTAACTCAATGAATCGGAGTTCCTGTAAATCCAATAAAAATAGCATTTTTAAATTCACCTTGAATCTTATTCATCATTTGACCATAGCTACTTCTATGCGCTTCATCAAAAATTAAAGCAATTTTTTCTTCTGGTTTGAAGTAATTTTTTCTTAATTGAGATAGTTTTTGAATAGAAGTAATAAAAATTGTTTTAAATAAACCGCTATTTCTTGCTGTTTCTTTTAATTTTTCTTCTAGATCTTTGATTCCATAAGTATTTATTATTCTGATTTTGTCTTTATTTGTTTTTGAAAATTCACTAAACTCTGTAAAGCTTTGTTCATTTAAATCGATTCTATCCACTACAAAAACAACAGTAGAAACCATTTCTCTTTTTAAAAGTAGACTTGCTGTTTGAAAACTTGTTAAAGTTTTACCAGAACCAGTTGTATGTCAAATAAATCCACATTTATTTTCGTTTGTATATTTTATTTCATTGATCTTATCAAGAATTGCTTTAATAGCATAAAATTGATAACTTCTAGTGATTAATAATTTATTGTCTTTAATTATTGTTCCGTTAGAAATTAAGTTATGTGCTTCTGGGATTTTGAAAAATAAGTTAATTATTTTATCAATATCATTAACTATTTGATTATCTTTATTTTTTCAATATCTAAAGTCTTTTATGTTGAAATTGCTAAAATCATCAACAATTGAAGTATATTCCATATTATTTGGAGTTAGTGCTACAAGCACTTGTACAAATTTAAGTAATCCTGTGGAAAATACCCCATTTTTCCCGTATTGAATTAATTGCTTTTTAGCATCTTCAATACCAATATTTGCTGTTTTTAACTCTAAACAAAATAGTGGTAAACCATTTATTAATAGTAAAACATCAATTCTTCTTTCTCTTTGAGCAGAAACAGAAACTTGTCTTGCTGTTTGATAAATAGTATTTCCTGCTTTTATTTCTGTATTACTAAAAATTTTTAAATAAATCAAACCTTTTTTATCTTCTGCACTTAAATTTGGATTTGTTCTTTGAAAAGGGATTGACTCACCTTGAAGTAAACTATGAATTTCAACGACTTTATTTGCTGAATTAAAGATTTTTGCTTTAATTTCTTCAAATTCTTCATCATCTAAAGGCACATTATTAAGAGTTGCTTTATTAAGTTCAAAAAGGATATTTCTTCAGTTTTGTTCTAATTCTTTTTCGCTAATGCCATCAAGTGTATCGCTTATTTGGGAATTTTCAATACTTTGATTTTTTCAACCATAGTTTTTTAACTTAATTAATAAAGATTTTTCAAATTCTAATTCTTTGTGTTCCATTAAATAAACATCCTTTCTAATAGTTTTGCTTTTATATTTTCTAATGCTGTTAACTTACGCTTGTGAAGTGAAAGGAGAGAGTCAAGATGTGTAAATAAATTGGCTATTTTTGTTTGTTCATTATAAGAAGGGGTTTTAAAAGGAAAAAGATTAATATCATCGTATACAATAAAAGGAATTCCACCATTTGATATCTTTTTTTGAACATCATTTCATAAGTTATTCCATAAATTAAAATAAAGGAAATCAATATTTAATTTTTCCGTTTTCAGCACATAAGTCCTTTGATAAGCATCAAATTTTCCTTTTGCTCTATGAATAAAACCCATACTAGCACCATTACCTGCTATAGTTACTGCATCACCTTCAAAACTCCATGAATTTATTTTAAAAATTTCTTTTCCTGATGTATAAAAATTATATTTTCCATTATTTTCCATACTATTTGCATTTAGTTTTCCATTTTGAATAGAAACTAAATTCCCTAGGTTGTCCTGTTCTCAAGCGTGAGTAAATTCTTTGAATCTTATACTTGGAATGTTTGAATTTTGAGATGGAAACATATTATCAAGTAATGTGTTTTTAATGTTTTTTAGGAAATTATACTTACGCTTGTGAAGTGAAAGGAGAGAGTCGATGGAAGTAAAAAGTTTTGAAATTTTTTCTTGTTCATTTATTTGTTTTGTTATATTTATTTTAATTTCAGCAACAATATTGTTCATTAATTTTGGATTTCCAGCTTTCATAACAAATTTGAAAGATTCTCTCGCTAAAGCATTTGCAAGGAATAAATTCGGTTTGTATGTTTTTTCTAATAAAACACCACAAACATTGGTACAATAGAATTTTCCTTCACGGAAATTAACTGTTCCTGCATTTGCACCATCTGTTGTTCATGTTATTGCGTCTTTATATAGAAACTTATCATAATACCCCAATAAACCATTGTTTAAGGTTTGAGATGAATATACAGGAAATTTCTTTATACCGGTTTTGGATTCAGATATTTTTTTAGTTGAAAGGACATAACCTCGAGTAATATTAAACAAATTTTGAATAACGTCCTGTTCTCAAGCGTGAGTAAATTCTTTAAATCTTAAAGAAGGAACTAACTTGTCTTTTGAAATCATTTTATTTATTTCCTAAAATTTTTATTAACTCTTCAATTGCTTCCATATCTGAAGGTTCACCTTTTAATTCAGAAAGCAGATTAATTAGATTGGATTCTTGTTCTTTAATTTGATTATTGATGTCACTTAAAGTATCAAAGTATTTATCATATAAATATTCTAATTTGGAAATTAAATAGTTAATAATAGCATCTTGTTTTTCAAAAATAATAGATTCAAAATTACTAATTCATTCTTTGTGTAATAAATTAAAGAATTCTTCTTCAGTGATGTTTGATAAGTATATTTCAATATTTTGGTTTAATTCTGTTTTTAAATTTTTTAAGTCTTTGTTTAGGTCAGATTTTTGGTTATTTAAATTATCAAATTCTAATAATTTGTATTCTAAAGATTCTTCTTCTCATTGTTCATTAGAATCAATTTTTTTAATGTATTTTTTAACTTCTGCGGCTTTTATTGCTCCATCTTTAAATAATTCTTCATCTTTGTCTTCATCGTTAATGCTTTCAACAATTGAATTCATTTGAGAATCTAAATCTGTAATTTGCTCTTGTTTTTCATTAATTGAATTAATTAAAGAAGCAAATTTAAATTTAGCAATGGTGTCAATATCGAATAATTCGCTTTCAATTTTATTAACTTTACCATCTTTGGTTTTGCTAATTGTTGTTGTTTGTTCAAGAATTGTACTAAATTCTTCTCCTTCAAATTTTTGAATAACAGAAATTGTTGGTTGAATATGTTTATGAGCATAATCAAGCATTATTTGGAATGATTCATATTTATCTAACAATGGTACTTCTTGTAAATCTTCAAAGATATATTTATCAATAATATTATCTAAATATTTATCATCAAGTTTAAAAATATTATCTAATGAAGAAGTTAAATTAGAAATTTCTTTACTAAAATCACTAATGATTTGTAAATAGTGATTTGAATATGCTTTAACATCACTATTTTCTTTTACTTTGTCTTGAATTGATTCTTTATCAATGAGTTTAAAATAAGAATCATTAACTTTGGTTGTGATTGTGTCAAAAAGAGAATTAAAAGTATTTCAATATGCTTTTAATTCATCAAGCTCCACTTTAGGTACTCCACCATACATTGATGCATATAAATCGTGTGTTTCTTCTTTTTCAAAGTTATCAATGTATCTAGAAATGTTTAAATTGAAGTCATTTTCTTCAATTTCTTTTAAAGTAACATTTCTAGAAAACTTAGCAATTTCTGCTTTTGATTTATAAACATCAATAATTCTTTTAATATGCGATTTTTCTAGTTTGTTATTTTTTCCATCTTTGACAAAGAGTTTAGAAGCATCGATAAATTGGATGTTACTATCTGCTTTATTTTTCTTAAGAATCATTACGATAGTAGAAATACTTGTTCCAAAGAAAATATTTGCAGGTAAACCAATAATTGTTTCAATTTTTTGATTTTTAATAAGTTTTGTACGAATTTCTTTTTCACTGGAACCTCTAAAAAGAACACCGTGTGGTAGAACAATCGCCATCATTCCGTTTGTATCTAAGTGATATAGTTCATGTAAAAGGAATGCATAATCTGCTTTTGATTTTGGAGCAACTCCATAATCTGCATAACGCGGATCTGTTTGTCTTCCTTCTGGATTTCATTTTAAAGAATAAGGTGGATTAGAAACAACTGCATCTACAGAAATAATATCACCGTTATTTTCACTAACCGGTCAATCTTCATTAAGAGTATCACCACATCTAACATTAATATCGGCTGAATTAATGTTTTTCATAATTAAATTCATTCTAGTTAAGTTAAAAGTAGTTCTAACTTTTTCTTGAGCATAATAAGTTACAGAATCTTTGTTTTTGTCATATTTCTTAAAGGTTGATCCAATATTTAAAAGTAAAGAACCTGAACCTGAAGTAGGGTCATATACCTTTATTTTATCTCTATCTCTAAAGTTTCAAGCAATGATTTCAGACATTAGAACAGAAACTTCATGTGGTGTATAAAATTCACCACCTTTTTTACCCGCTGTAGAAGCAAATTGTCCAATTAAAAATTCATAAACATATCCTAAAACATCATAGTTTTGATTAGTTACAGGAATATCTTTAATTTGTTCCATTATTTTTTTAGCTGTTTCAGTTTGTTCTTGAACATTGGAACCAAGTTTATTCAACTGTTCAACAGAAATCATAATAATATCTTCAAATAAGTTTTTGTATTTTTGATCATCTATAATATTTTTGTTAAATCTTTGAATTGCTTCTGAAAGTTTGGAAATACTAAAATCTGATTGTTTTCCATATTTGTTTGTTGTTCATACTTGATATAAGTCATTGTAAAAAATGAAATATCCTAAATCTTCTTTTATTAAGTTAATTTTTTCTTTAATTTCTTTGATTTTATCTTCATTATCACCAAAAATTTCAGTATAGTTAGAAACCATTTCTTGAATTTCTTCAATTGAAAATTCAAACTTTTCTTGCATTAAGTCAATTTGTTTTTGAGACAAGAAACTATAAAATATAAAAGATAATATGAAGTCTTTATATTCATATGCTTCTAAATTACCTCTTAAACCATTTGCAGATTGTCAGATTCTATTTGCTAACTCTTGTTTGGTTATTGTTTTTTCAAATTCTTTTTTTGCCATTTTTTCCTTTCTTGTTTTATTTAATAGCCTAATTTATTTAATATTATAATTATATTAAAAAATAACGTTTATTTATGTATAAAGCAGATGTTTTTCA
This sequence comes from Mycoplasma sp. 480, assembly GCF_051353065.1. NCBI lineage: Bacteria > Bacillati > Mycoplasmatota > Mollicutes > Mycoplasmatales > Mycoplasmataceae > Mycoplasma > Mycoplasma sp. 480. The sequence continues at coordinate 583,099 of NZ_CP195722.1, forward strand.
ATTTCTAAACAGCTGATTTTGCCAAAAATACAGGGAAATTCCTTGTTTTTAGCTTTTATTTATAAAAAAACAAAAACTTGCTTTTTTACAAGTTTTTGCTTGATTTTATTTAAACTATAAAACAAAATATTTATAAAAGACTTTTGAATAATTCAATTATGAATTTTTTAACTTTGGAAGTAGGTTTTGTGTTTTTAAAAGTTTTAGGTATAACAATATTTTTTTCTTTTAAATTTTCAATATTTTCATTAAATTTTTTAATAAATTGACCTTGAATTAAAACATTAATTTCGTATTGAGAATAAAAACTTCTAATATCTAAATTCATTGTTCCAGTATATGCTATATTTTCATCAATAATCATTGATTTAGTGTGAGAAAAAACATTTTTAAATTCAAATATTTGTGCTCCATATTCTTCAAGTTGTTTTGCAAAATCTTTTGTGAATCATTCAACGTATTTTTTATCATATTTTCCAGGTAAATAAATTTCGACTTTTCTACCTAGAATAATCATTTCTTTTAAAGCAAGAAAAATTCTTCTTGTAGGAATGAAGTAAGGAGTAAAAATTTCAATTTTTTCTTTTGAAGAATATATCATTTGAATTATAAAGGTTTCTAAAAAAGAAACGTCATATCTTGGACCGCCTTCAAAAATTAATCCATAATTTTCTTTAAAATCATTATCGAGATTGAAATTTATATTTAAATAAGAATTGATATCAGTAATCTCGTAATCAGTTCATAAATTTCAATCTTTGATAAATGAATTAGTTAAATCAACAACAATTTGTCCTTTTATTCTTAAGTTTGCATCAAACCAAATTCCGTATTTTGTTGAAAAATTAGAATATTCATCACTTAAATTATTTCCACCAATATAACCTATTTTGCCATCAATAATAAAAAGTTTTTTATGAATTCTATAAAAGCTTTTAGAATAAACAAAAGGAAATCAAATTCTGTTATAAACATAAAATTTAATACCTAATTTTTTTAATTCTTTAAAATCTTTTTTTGGAACATATGCAGAGCCAAATCAATCTAAAATAATTTTAATTTCAACATTTTCTTTTGCTTTTTGAATTAAAATATTTTTCATTTGTAATCACATAAAATCGTTTTTAACAATATAAAGTTCTATGAAAATAAATTTTTTGGCATTTTTTAAATCTAAAAATAACTTTTCAAAAAAATCATAACCATTTAAGTATAATGAACTATTAAAATTTTTAGGATTTGTTGTAAATATTTTATGAGCTTTATCAAATAAATCCAAATTAACATTTTGTTTACAATTAAAACCACAGAAATCATTATCATAAGGAGTTAAATTTCTATTAAGTAAATAGTCTTTTTCTTTTATTCTATAATTATATTTTCTTCCAAAAATTAAAAAGAGTATTGGACCAAAAAAGGGGAAAATAAGGATAATTAATATTCAAGAAATTTTTGCATCTATATGTCTTTCTTGTAAAAATAAATAAATAGCAAATAAACAATTTATGAAGTAAAATATTATCCCACCAATTATAAATTCTAATTTTGCATCTTTAAAGATTTTAGTTATGGCAACATACGTAAAAAAAATAAGAAAAAATAAAAAGGAGAATAAAAATAAAAAGTTTATTACTTTATTAATAGAAATCTTTTTTTTCATATTGATAATTATATAAAAAAAATAATTTTAATAAATAAAATAGATAGGATTTATGGTTTTTGTATTACCACTATCTTTTGCTGTTGGAGAATCTCATTTTTGAGATAAACCTTCTTTGGTTTTTATTTCTCCTGATGAACTTGTTGCCATTTTTGCAGAAGCAACAAGTGAAGCAATAGAACTAACCATTAAAGGGATATAAGGTAGAACTGCTGCAAAAGCAAAAGATCCACCAATGTTTTCTATTTCTTCATTAGTTAACTTAACCAAAGTCACTTTTTGTTTCATTTGTCCCTCCTTTCACTTAATATTTATTTTTTATTCAATTTTTGCTAAAAAAAGGAAAAAAATAAGATTTTATTTCTATTTTTCCAATTAGAATATAAAATTGTAAAGACAAAGGAGAAAAATGAAAATATTAACCAAAAAAAAATCTATAGCAATCTTGAAGCAAAAAGAGTATTTTCAAAATGCTATTTTAGATTTAAGTAGTTTTAAAGATTTAGAAATAATTGATGAGTTAGCCTTTGCAACCAAAGGAATTGAAAAGGTTATCTTTCCAGAAAATTTAAAAATCATTAAACTTTCTGCATTTATGAATTGCACTATTAAAGAAATTGTTTGAAATAATAAAATTGAAGTAATTGAAGACTCTGCATTTGAAACTAATTTTTTAGAAAAAACTGAATTGCCAAATTCCTTAAAAGAAATTAAATCATTTGCTTTTTCTGATAACCAATTAGAAAAAATTAGCATTCCTGATAAAGTAGAAATCATTGAAGAAAGCGCTTTTGAAAACAACGATCTTTTACATTTAGAATTCAATAATGAAAATATTTCAATGGTTTTTAATCCTTTTTGAAACAACGCAAACATTGAAACTCTAACATTTAATTTAAAGCAAACTTTTATTCAAGATAGTGAAAATAAAGGATATAAAAAAATATCTATTAAATACATTGAATATTCAAATTCAAAAGATTTTCATAATATTTCTTTTATAGATTTTAATTTATTAAATGATTTAATAAAATACGAAGATTTTGCTAATATAAAGGAAATTACCTTTATAAACAATGAAGCAAGTAGTTCTGAATCAATTGAAATTTATTTTAGTTTTGATAAAAATAATAAAATTTTATTTTTTGCAGATCAACAAATTAATTTTCATAAATAAAATTCAAGTTCAAAAACTTGAATTATTTTTTTACTTTGTTGTTGCTTCGTTGCTTTGTCCGTATTGTCATTTATCTAAAGTTTGTCTATGATTATCAATTCTTAATTCAACAAGTCTATAAGTTGAATTTCTATCTAAGTTTCTTAAAAGAAATGCTGCACCATCAGAAGCAGAACTAATGTTAAAAGTTCTTGTTTCTGTTTTGACAACTTTTCCATTAGAAATCTTTTCTAACTTAGCAACCCCTTTATATTCACCATTGGTTTTAGGTTGTATATCTTTAGTTTCTCAAAAGAAACTTAATAATAAACTATTATTGGAATCACTTGGTTTTAAAGCAAGATTTATTACCCTTAGTGGTTGTTTTTTGATGTAATATCAATCTCTAATATAAGCTAATGTTGTTTCATTATAAACAAATGTTCTAAGAGTTTGATTTCCAAATTTCATTTTGTTTACTAAATAATCCTCTTCGCCACTACCTTGACCATCTACAGTTATAGTGTATTTATGAGTGTTATTATTTACTTTTTCTAAAACAAAATCCGCTTGTATATTTCCATTTGAAGTTTCAAAAGTAACTTTATTTGCTTTGTTTCCTAAAGTTAAATTATTGAAAATTTCAAATGAAAATTTATATTTATTTGTTTGTGGTTCATATTCTTTTTGTCAATTTTTAGCAATTGACTCTAAACTTTGGAATGTTATAGATTTATTTAAAGAATCTGGAAGATTAATTATTAAATCATTATTTTGTGTTCCTAATTTTAAATTTGTTAAAGTGATTGTTCTTGGAATTTCATAGTCAATAACAAATTCTATTTTTTGTGTACCTTGATCTTCCAATTTAGATCAAGTATTAAAATCTATCTTTTTAATTTTGGTTGTTACTTGCTCATCATTAGTTAATAAAAACAAATCTCTATTTTCGTTAGTTTTTAAGTTTGCAACATTAACATCTAAAGATAAAACAAACATACTATTAGTTTTTTGAACTAAATTTGCTTTTTCTATATTAATAACAGTAATATCTTCAATTTTGTAAATTTTCTTTGGTAAAGATTTTAATTCTTGTTCATACTTAACTTTTGCATCGTTATAATCAAAATCTTCTCCTTTTTGTTCTAAATCTTTAATTTCTCGATCTATCTTTGTTTTTAAATCAATTATAGATTGATATTTAGAATCAGTTTTTCCTTTGGTTATATTTGATCAATCATTATTAAATTGATTAATAAAAGTTTTAAATTCTGAAAGTGATAATTTAGAATTTTTCACATTTGAATTATCAGGATTATCAGAATTACTAATCTCTTTATCATCTTGTTGATTGCCTTTTGTATTAATATTATTATGACCATTTCTGCTGGTCATATTAGCTTGTTCATTTTCAGAAATTACTGTATTTCCTTTATTTTCGGTATTAGTGTTATTGTTTGCAGAACCATTTTCGTTAGTTTCTAAAGTATTGTTATTCATATTATCTTTTTTATGTAATGTAGGTATTAAAATAGATGGTATTAAGATTGCACTTGTAGTCAATAATGCTGCTACTGAAATTAGAGAAATTTTCTTTTTACTAATCTTGATTTTCTTTTTCATAAAATCTCCTTTAGTTATTTTTATATCTTTTTCATTTTACTATTATTTTTGCAAGTATACAAATAAATTTTTAGTATATCCAAAAAATTAAATTTACTAAAATTGAAGAAAAAAAACTCAAACGAGCATTTTTTTAACTATTTTTTGCTTTTTTGAGTTTTTTCTTTGATTAAAAAATTTATAAAATCTTTTACCATTATCATCGCCATTACGTCGTTTTCGCAATATTTTTTTAAATCTTTTTTAATTTCTTGTCATTCTTTATCTCCGATGAAACCTATGTAACGAGCTATTGCTTTGTTCATAGCACTTAATCCGTTTTGAATTTCTAATTCTACATAAGGAATTATTAAATGTTCCAATTTAATATTGTGTTTTGTTATATATTTTTCTATCTTTTTAATACTATAAAAACCTTTTAATTCAGGAATAAAAATAAAAGGTAGGTTTTTTCTTGTTTCTGAATAACCACTAAAAAAGTCTGCTAAATCAATAGTATTTTTAACAATATGAGCAAAATAATTACTTAATTTTTGATGCATTTGTAAATCTTCTTTTTCTATGAGTTTTAGCATTTCTTTAATTCTGGTTAATTCATAACCTTTATTAAAAACAACAAAATAATCAGCTTTATTAGAATATATTTTAGTGATAATTTCTTCGAAAGTTTTAATTGTTAATTTTTGTGGATCATAAACAACATTTTCATTTTCAAAATTGTTAGAAATGATTTTATTACCTAATGTTTCTTTAATAGAAAGTTGAAAAACTAATTGCTGATATGGTAAAACTCCATTCATAGGTGGATAAGGTAAAGAAAATCCTTCAAAGTCATATCATACAATTCTTTTGTTTTTATCATTTAAAATATTAATTATATTTTCTAATTCTGCTGATTTAAAAATTTTAATATCTTGTGAATTTATTTGAGAATAAAGGAAATTATCGTTTAATTGAGTTTTTATACTTGCTATATTTTTATTTTCAATTAAAGAAATGATTTTTTCTTTTTTCAAAATATTACCACTATAACCAAATATAGCTGGTTCTTTTAAAGACAAAATATCATTAAAATCTGAATTTGTTCCAAAAAGTGAATTATCTTCAGTTGTTAAATTATCAAAATCATTAATAGACTTAGCTTCATTTATATTTTCGATAATTTCTTCAATAGTTTCAAAATCATAATATTCATCATTTTTTGAATTTATAGGTAATGTTCTTGAAGAAATCATTGCATAAATATTATTTTCAGGAACAAACTCTCCTTTTATCATAGAATCGTATTCTTGAGGAGTTAATCCTTGTTGATATATAATTGTTTTATAAAAAAACAAATCATTATTTAATTCTTTTTCCATTGATTTAGATAAACTTTTTTTAGTTTTGTTTATGTTTAAATAAAATACTTCAGAAAAATCTTTTGCATCTTTTTTACTTTCTTCACTTAAATTTAACAAAAATAAAGAAATATTCTCGAGTTTAATAATTTTGTTTGTTATTCAAAAATCTCAAAAAGGACGAAGAATATCTTTTCTTTTGGTAGATGTAGAAAGTTTTAAAATAGAAATTTTTTTATTTTCTAAATCAATTAATGTTGGTTTTGCAATTGCATTTTTATATTTAAAAACTGGATATAAAATCACTTTATATTTGTTATTTCTTAATATGTTTTCAGTTTCAATTATTGCTTCTTCGTTATTTTTGGATTTAACAACATAAACATTGTTTATCCGGTATTTTTGCTGTATAAAATTTTCAAATTCTCTTTCTAATGAAGTAAAAACAGATGCTCTTGTAGAAACAAAATTTAAATTTTCTTCATTAAGTAATTCACTAAAATTAACAGCATCTCAAAATTTTTCTGATTGTTCTTCTTCATCGATATCAAAATCATTTTTTTGAGTATCAATTTTATTTCAAATAAAATATTTTTGACAAGTTTTGTATTTATAAAAATGATTAAAAGTTATAAAGTCTTTTTCCACTATTTTACTTTGATTTTCCCTTGTAAAGTTCACTTATCTATTAATTTTATCCATTCTTCTTCATTTCTACATTCAAGATATTCTAATAACTCTCCATCAGTTCTTTCATTGTATTGTGGTGAATATCCTTTTGTTGTGTAAAAATTATATCATTCCTTTATTTTAACAATGTCATCTTCGATTTGTGGTACATTTGTTTTATATTTATAAGTTCTTATTTTTCTTTTTTCAATTGGATAATTTTCTGGATCTAAATAATCTTCTTGTTCTAAAAATGTTGCTACTATTGCAAAAGTATCACAACCCATTAAATAAGAATAAAGTTGTGCTTGTTTTAAATAAGCAGAAGGTAAATCACCTTTTTCTCATTTATCGAAATTTTTGCTTTGAGTTGTTTTAATTTCTAAAATCATATTTAAATCTTTGATGTATCCATCAGGAATTCCACCGATAATATCGTCTTTACCTTTAAAATAGTCATATGAATATTTTTCAGGTGGAAAAACTTCCACTTCTTTTTGTGTCATTTTTCTTATGACATCAATAACTTTAGGTTCGATTGCTACTCCGGCATCTATGTATTTAGTATCTAAAATAGGCATATCTAATTTAGACATTCTTATAAAAGCTAGAAATTGAGATTTAAATTGATCAAGTTCTAATACATCGCCAATTGACGAACCACCTATTTTTTTAAATCCGTTTCAAGTTCCTTTGTTTTTTAAAAGTTGTTCGTGAAAACTTTTTTCTAAAATTACTTTTTTATTGATTTTATCTATAAAATAATGTACTTCATTGTAATATTTTCTGTCTTTTGAATTCATTCTTTCCTATTCTTTTGATCTTATTATTTCTAAAATTTTATTTAATGCTGCTTCTCCAGAAATTTTAGTTGAATTTTCTTTTAAAGTAGAATTTAAAAGCATTGTTTGAATTTCTTTAATAATTTTTGAAGATTTTTGATCTATTGGTAAAAAGACATTGTCTTCTTGTTCTTTATCTACGAAGTTTTTTAAACTTTCGTATGAAATTTTAGCTGCTTTTACGTAATTTATTTCTGTTTCTATTTTTGCGTTTTCTTTACGTAAATTTTCAATTTCTTTTTCTTCTTCTGGTGTTTTAGTTGTTTTTTTGCTTAGAGTATCTATTTTTGTTCCGTTTTCATTACTTTGTGTTGATAAAGATTCAATTTGATGGTCATATCAATTTGCAGATTCTGTATTTAATTTTTCTTTTAATGGAATAATATAAGATGATTTTTGTGAAATTAAATCACTTACTTTAATCTTTTTACCACGATAATCAACTTCTCCGGAATATAATCATTTTAAAAATAATTTTGTTGCTTTATCTTCTTTTCCACCATTATCAACAGAAATAGGAATTAAACTTGAACCTCCTTCAAAGTAAGATGAGTAATTATCACTTGGTAAATTTTTTGTAACTTGTGGTCTTAATCAAACATCTAAATCACTTGTAAATTTATCTGATATCTCTTTATTATTTTTTGCAAAAAATGCTCTACTTGTAGGACTATCTATAGATTGTTCATAACCAACAGCTGCTGCAAAAGCAAAAACTGTTTTGTATTCTCTTATGTCTCAAGAAGCTCATTCGTTTTTATTGTTTTCATATTTTACATCATAAAATACAGGTTTTTTTGTTGTAGTGTTTGCTTTATTTATTTCTAATTTGCTGTTTTTTTGCACAAATTCATCAAATGTTTCTTTAAAAATTCTTTGAATTTCTGTGTCGTTAGCAATTGCATAATCTATTTCTGATAAATCATAAGGATTTTTAGATTCTTTTAAAGTCCAAAGTTTTTTACCTTTGAGTTTATTATTTAATACTTTAAAAAATGTGTCTTCTTGATAGTCAATAGAAAATATTGCTAAATCTCTTATATCTTTACCAAATTTAGTAGCTTTATCTTGGTCGATTTCAAAGGAATTATGCACTAATCTAGCAAATTCAAAAATTTTAGTAATATTGTTAAATGTTTCATCATTAACTACAATATTGTTAATATTATTATTTGCTTTTACTTTTATGAAATTTATTATTGAATCTTCTGGAATGTTTCTTCCATTTCCTTTATTTTGTTGAATGTATTTATAAACTTCACTATTTTTATCTATTTGTGCATTGTTTTGTTCTAACAATTCAAAAATTTTACCAAGTAAGTCTATGTTAATAGAAAAAGCATCTATATCACTTAAATCAAAAGGTAAATTAAAGATTTTAGTATCATCCTTGATGTTTTCTCCAACTAATTTTGTATGTGTTTTTAAAATTTTACTAATAAAAGATGAATTAGGTAAAATATCTTTTGTTTCTAATAATTTACCATATTGATTAACTAAAAATGCTCCACTTTGGTTTCCTAATATTAAGTTAGCTAATTTTTCACTATCTTCTTTAATATATTTTGCTTCATTAGCAGCTAATTCAAGTTCGCTATTTGCTCCGCTTTTATCCGATAACTGTAGTTCTATAGGAAGAAAATCAGGATTATCTTTCATAACTTCATTGTATAAAGGAACTAGTTCTTGCATTGCAATCATTAAAGGATAAACTTTGCTTTGAGCTGTTGCAAAAACTATTTTATTATCTTGTGCCTTTTTAGTTTCGTATTTTTTTTCAATTGTTGTTTGATTTTGATTATTACAACTTGCAAGTGAAATCACACTTGCTAGTGTTGTAATTGAAAAAAAACTTTTTAATATTTTCTTATTCATTGTTCTCCTAAAAAATAATTTTATAGTATTTTAATTTTAATACTTTTTTAAAATAAAAGGTGAAAAAATTAAAATTTGATAATTTTTTGGGAAAAAGTAAAATAAATTCCTAAAGGCAATAATATAACAACCAAAGAACCGGCTGCTTGAATATTTAAAAAATATCCCCCTGAAGGAGTTTCACCTATTTGTCTAAATCAAATACCAACAGTTTTAGAGTCTGTGCTAGATAATAAAAAATTTGGTCATAGATAATCATTTCACGATGAAATAAAACTAAAAATAATTAATAATATATAATAATTTCTCATTTCTTTTCAATAAACTAAATAGATTTTTTGAAATATATTTAAATTATCTAATTTAATAACTTTTCAATATTGATTTTTTGTTTTTTCAAAATTAATTAATAGATTATAAATAAAAAAATAAGAAAATATAGAATTAGAAACAATTGAAAAAACTGATAAATTATTTATTATATGAAAATTGGATAATATTTCTCTTAATGAAAGATAAATAGAAAATTCTGGAATAAAAGAAAAAAACATAATAAAAAGTAAAATTGCTTTTTTTATTTTTTGATTAATTTTAGATAAACCAACTATAAATAATGTATAAAAAACCACTCTTAAACATATAAGCAGTAAAGAACTTGACATTGATAAAAAAACTGCTTTTCAAAATATTGAATTTTTGAAAAAATTAAAATTCGATCATTCAAACTCTTTTAAAATTAATGAATAATTATTATTAGAAGTGGAATAATTACTTTTTAATGAAGTGATTAATAATATATATAAAGGAAATAAAATTAATAATAAAATAAATAACAAGATTAAAATTTTAATAATTTCTTTGGTAATTTTTTTAATCATATTTTTCTCCTTTTTTTGATTTTTATAAAGAAAAAACGCACTAAAAAGAAAAATATGTAAGTGATTAAAAATAAAAATAATAAATAAAATAGAGATAAAATACTTGCAGCATATGCCTTATTAATGTCTATTTCCAAAGTTCCATTTATTGGTTGAATTAAGCTCAAAACATAACTAGATAATGTATGAGCTTGTAGTTCTTCTATTTTATCTTCTTCCATAATTGCTCCTGGATATAAAAGAGCAGAAAAAACTAAATTTGTATATATAATAATTAATAAGTGTTTTTGAAATTCTTTGAAATATAAATATTTCATTTTATCTCAAAAATTTAAATTATCTAAAATCATAACTTTATAATATTTTTTATTTATTGAAATAAAAATAAAAGTAAATATAACTATATTAAAGGAAAGTGATCTTCAAACTTGAAAAATGAAAAGATATAATTTTATATTTAATTTATTATTTCCGTGAGTAAAACTAGCATTGGAATTAAAGATTTTAAAAAATAAGTTCTGTTCTCCAAAAAGCAATAAAAAAGCAATTCCTACAGCAAAATAAGAAATAAAAAATTGCGAATAAATAAGTTTTAAAAATAAATTTTGTGTTTTTTTCATTGAAATTGTACTCAACATATAAGCAATAAAAATAGATAAAAATAAAGATATAAATGTTGGGACAAAAAATAAAAAGGTAGAATTTTCAATGGCAATTTTAAAATTAGAATCGTTTATTACATTATTAAAATTATTGAGTCCATAAATAAATATTGTTTTTTTTGTCGAACTTGGAAAAACAATAAATGATTCATAAGTAGATTTTATAATTGGATAAATATAAAATAGAAACAGCAAAATGAGTAAAGGTAAAATTAATAAAAATATTTTTGTTATTTTTACTGTTTTTTTCTTTATTTTTGTCATTTCTATGTTATTTTTTTTCATTTGAAAACTCCAAAATTTTTTCATTATTAATATCAACTTTAACAAAATCATTTATTTCCAATGACTCATCAATCGAAATAGAAGTTAAAACATTATTTTCACTTGCTACCTTATAAATAATAAAATTTCCAACTATCTGTTTATCGATGATTTTAAATTCTGATTTTTCTTGACTTTTAGTAATTACTACATCTTTTGCTCTTACATAAAAAGAGTTTTGCTCTGTTTTTCTTAATAAATTAAGTTTTGGATAATTAAAAAAATCTGCTACAAAATAATTATTAGGTTTATTTAATATATTTTCTGTTAAGTCAAATTGTTCTATTTTTCCGTTATTTAAAACTAAAATATAATCACTTATTTTGAGTGCATCTGCTTGATCGTGGGTTATTAAAATTATTGATAAATCAAATTCTTGTTTTAATTTAATAACTCATTCTAAAGTTTTTTCTTTAATTTTAATATCTAGAGCTGAAAAAGGTTCATCCAGTAACAAAAGTTTATTGTTTTTAATTAATGCTTTTGCAATTGCTACTCTTTGTTTTTGACCGCCTGAAAGTTTGTTTGCTTCTTGTTTTATTAAAGTGTTAATTTCAAGTTTTTCTGCAATAACTTTTAGATCTTTTTTAAAAGTTTTTTTTATAAAAAATAAAAAATTTCATATTTTTTTTATTTGCTTTTTATCGTATTTTAAAGTTAAAAACAAGAATTTTCATCATAGGGATCAAAATAACCATTTTTCCTTTTTAAAAGAAATATTTTCTGTATATTTCTTTATTTTTTTAGATAATTGGTTTTCAATTTGTTGATTACTATGCTTGAAAAAATTTTCTAAAAATTTAATTCTTTTTTCTTTTTTTCAATTTAATGAATTTTTAGCACTTAAATAAATGTTGTGAAAAACTGATAAATGCTCATATAAAACATTTTCTTGTAAAATATATCCTATTTGTTCTAATTTTAAATTATTTAAAAATTTAATATTTCCACTAAATTGATTTTCTAATTGTGACAGCAAATTTAATAAAGTTGTTTTACCAGCACCAGAAGGTCCTACTATAGAAATGATTTTCTTTTCTGGAATAGATAAAGATTCTATTTGTAAAATGTTTTTATTTTCTTTTTTATAAAGTAAATTTTCTATTTCTATAATATTTTTCATATTTTAATTTTATCAAAAAAATTCCCAAGTTTATGCTCAGGAATTTTTCTTTTTTTAAATTATTGTTATTATCCTAATGAAACTTCAGCACCAGCAGCTTCTAATTTAGCTTTGATGTCTTCTGCTTCAGCAACTTTAACGTTTTCTTTTAGAACTACAGGAATAGAATCTACTAATTTTTTAGCTTCCATTAATCCTAATCCTAAAACTTCTTTAACTACTTTAATAACATTAACTTTTTGTCCACCATCACCTTTTAATGTAATGTTTACTTCTGATTTTGCTTCAGCAGCTTCAGCAGCTGGAGCAGCAGCTACAGCAACAGCAGATGGATCAATTCCGAATTCTTCTTTCATTGCATCTACTAATTCCATAACTTCTTTAATATTCATTTCTTTTAAAGCTTCAATAAAAGCTTCTTTTGTTAATTTTGCCATTTTATTTTTCTCCTTCTGATACTAATTTATTTTCATCGACTAACATTTTTAGTCCAACTGATAATTGTCTTAATGAACCCATCAATGATGAAGCAAGCATTGTAAGAGCTTCTTCGTAACTTGGTAATGAAGCAACTTTTTGAACTTCAGCTGCATCAATAACTTGATTTTCGTAAATTCCACCTTTTAAAACAACTTCTGGGTGTTTTTTGCTAAATTTAGAAATTATTTTTGCTGGTGCAATAGCGTCATCTCCACCAAATGCGAAAACATTTGGACCTACTAAAGTTGACTCTAATTCTGAATAACCTAAATCATTAGATGCAATTTTGAAAAGTCTATTTTTATAAACTTTAATTTTAACACCTGCTGATTTTAATTCTTTTCTTAATTCTTCAAAATCTGAAACATGTAATCCACGATATTCAGCAATAACTAATGAAGAAGAATTTTGAATGTTATTTTTAACTTCAGCAACAATATTTTCTTTTTCTTGTCTAAAAGAATTCATTGAACCTCCTTATTAATGTAATGCAAATTTATAGAGGAAAATATATTCAAATAACAAATTAAGTATTTTCATACAGTTATTATCTCCATATATTGCTTTTAAATTATAGCACAAAATCGTTTTTTGTTAGATTAATTTTAGAACTAAATGTAAACAATTTCTACAGTGTAACTATTGTGATTATCTACTTCTCTTGGATTGTATTCAAAAGATATTTGTAATTTTACTTGTTGATTTGCTTTTTCTATTGATTTAATGGTTAAATTGGTTATTAACGAATTGGTAGATGTTGTCAAGATAAAATCTTCTTTTTGAAGTTCGTTTTTATTTTTATTTTTAGATTCTTCTTTTAAAGTTGCAAAAATATTTTTTGTTGCTATTTTTTGAACTATTGATTCAAATTTAGTTGTAAATTCCTTTTCATCGTTTCAAATTAAGTCTTCTTTATTTGAAAGCAAATCAACAAATCCAATTAAATCTTCAAAATTATTTTTGTTGTTTTTCAATCCAAAAAGTGCACTTGTTGAATAGTCGGTTGCAAACCACTTATCAAACGACAATCCCTTTTCTTCATTAGCGTGATGAGTGGTTAATTCTTCAGAAGAAATTTGGGATTCTAAAATATCAAAATTCTGTATTTTTGCCGTATTTAGTGTTCTTTTTACTTTTTGGTCATAATCATAATAAGATATTTCTTTTGTGCTTTTTAGTGCTTTTTGAAGTTCATTAGAAGTTTTATTCACTCCTGGATGTCCTTTATAAAAAATATTATATTGAGAATTCAATTTAGCAATAATAGTCATAACATAATCAAAATCTTCATCATAACCACTACCTAAAATTATTAAACTTGGTTTATTGAATTTAGATTTCAATTCATTAACTTTATCTCTTTCTTTTTCTCAATCAAGACCAGTAATTTTAGATCAAAACGAACTAAATCTTTTATTTTCTTTAGTTCTTGTAGTAAAGATTAAGTCTTTTAAATTATTGTTATTTTCAAAAAATGGTAAGTGATTTTTGAAATTTAAAATTGAATATTTATTAGACACAATCTTGTCAGATCAATAAATTTTTAAGTTGTTCATTTCAGCAGATCTAAAGTACTGAGTTAATCTATCATAACTTCCTAAATTTGTTTTTCATTCATTTTTTGAAAAATCATAGTATTTAGATTTAAATTCTTCTTGCGAATAAAAATGTTCAATGTGATATTCACCTAACACATTAGAATCCTCAATAGCTTGAAGTTTAACATTTTTAAGGTTTTTAATCTTCTCAAAATAACTTCCTGCTGAAGCAATATGATCTGAGTTGAACCAAACATTAACTTTTTTTGTTGGATTTAAATAGGCTTGATAATAAGCTTGCTCAAAAAACTTATTTTCTTCGCCTTTTACTTCAATAACTTTTGAGTCTTCTAAATAAATTTCATCAGCATTTCTTTCGTTTTGTAAAAATTTTCGTAATTCACTTGTATTTAATTGCTGCTGAATTTCTACATTATTTTTGGAGTGATAAAAAATAACTGATTTTTTAGATAACATCGCCATTCTTATTAAGTTATAAAAAGTTTGTACACCATAAGATGAATAATAAATATTAATATCAGCACTATCTTGTTCATCTAAAATATTAGTATATTTTTCCGTTTCCATAAATTCAACTCTCGAAAATTCATCGTTAGTTATTTTATTTTCAATTCTGTGATAATATTTAGTTGCAAAATATGTTACTAAACTTGAGATAGAAATAGCGGATGAAATACCTAAAATACTAAAAATTATTAATTTATTTTTTCTTGATAACTTCTTTTTCATTGCTATTTCATTATATATATATATATGAAACCCAAGAAAATTATTAAAAAATGAATTTTTTCATAAAAAAATAAACAATTTTTAAGTTTTTGAAAAATAAAAACAGGAATTAATTCCTGTTATAACTAGTTTTTAAAATAAATTATTATTTTTAAAGTACCTTTATCATCATAATGATTTATGTGTTTAACTTTTAAATTAATTTTTCAAGCTAAAGCTTTTGATTTTTCAGTATTTTTACTTTCAAATTTAATTGTTATTTTATTTTCTTGATCTAAAAAATAAGTTGTATTTGAAGTGATAATATAGTTTTGAGTTATTAATTCTTTAAAAATTTCTAAATCATTTTTATTTTCTGCTTTTAAAGTATTAATAAAGTCTAATATCTCTTTTATTTTTTGATTTGGATTTTTTATAGAAATATTAAATTTTTCAAAATCTTCACTTTTATAATAACTTCAAGAATAAAATTTTTTATAAACAAAATTTTCTCCTTCTTTGAAATGAATTTCTGTTTCTTGTTCTGAAATATTCTCTGTTTTTTGATTGCAACTTGCAACAAAAATAATAGGACTTGTGATGATAAATGAAGTTGAAAATAACTTAATTTTCTTTATTAATGACTTTTTCATAAAAAATATCTTCTAAACTTTTTTCTTTGTGTCCGTGATAATAAATTTTTCCTTCATGAATTAAAGTAACATAAGTAGTAAATTCATCTATTTCTTTTAAAATGTGAGAACTTATAAAAATTGTTTTTCCTTCTTGATTTAATTCTTTTAATATAGAAAATAATTCAAAACGAGCAGAAGGATCTAAATTTGCTGCAGGTTCATCTAAAATGAGTAATTCTGGTTCATTTATAAGTGCCTGAATTAAAAGGATTTTCTTTTTTTGTCCTGAAGAAAAATCATAAGGTTTTTTATTTTTCAAATCTTCAATTTTAAATTTTTGCAAAAATAAATCTATTCTCTTTTGTGCTGTATTTTTAGGGATTTTAGACAATTGGGCTAAGTAAAATAAATATTCATAAGTTGTCAATCCTTTTGGAAATAAAGTATTTTCAGGAACATAACCTATCTTTGATTTTGCTTCTTCTTTGGTGTTTATTATATTATCAATTAAGATTTCTCCTGTATATCCACTAAAAGCATCTATAATGCTTTTTATAGTTGTTGTTTTTCCTGCTCCATTTTCCCCTATAAATGCATGAAAACTACCTTTTTCAACGTTAAATGTTATACTATTGACACCAGAATTAGTTTTATTATAAATTTTGGTTAAATTTTTTATTTCTAAAATATTATTATTCATTATTTATAATCCTTTCTTTTATACACTACATAACTTGAAAAAGCAAGAATAGTTACAACTAAAGATCATATTACTAAATTAATATTTTTGTTATAAACAATTCTATTTATTGCTTTGTATGAATATACTTCATCAACAGGTTGAAATAAGAAATTATTACTTTCTTCCAAACTAAAACGATAAATGATTTTATCATTTTTTATTTGTTGAATAGGACTATAAGTAGAATATCCACCTATAAAATATTTCTTATTATCAAAAGAAATTTCAAATTTGTCAGGATTATAATATTTTTTGCCATCATTTTCTTTTTCAAGGAAAGTTAAAATGACTTTATTGAATTTGGGATGAAAATAAGCATAATAAAGTAATGAAGTAATGAAATAAATTTTCTTTTCAGTTAAATTTTTAATTTTATTTGTGTCAATAATCTCTTTTAATAATTCTGTATTATTATCAATAACTTTAGAAAAATTATCATCGTTAGAGTTATTAATATTACTTGAAAGTATATTTTCGAAGTATTTTAAAAGATCATTTTTATTATAATTTTTAACTTTTATAAAGGTTTTATAGGCATATTTGTCAAAAATAGCAGATTTTAAAACTTCTTCAATTATTTCTCATTTTAGTTTTCCAACTAAATCTTCAGGAACTGCAACTATCTTATCATCTTCAGGAAATGAGACTTCAAAATTGGAAGCATTTTCTCTTGAATAAATTATTTCTCTATTTTTTACATTCTCAAAATGAGAACTATTTTTTAATGCACCAGGAACTAAATAAGAATATTTTGTTTCTAATAAACTATCATCATCTTGTATAGCAACTTTTAATAAGTTGTTATTATTTAATTCTAACTTGTAATTGTATTCTCCAGAATCTAAATTTTTATAATTTAAATAATTTTCTAAATTATTAATTTGACTCTTAGAAACATAAGAAAGAGCATCTTTATCTTTATTATTATAAATATCAAGAAATTGATAAGGTAGTGAAAGTAATGAGTATGCTTGTCATAAAGTTGATGAATTTTTAGATTTTTGCTTTGCTAATTCTAAAAATTCTTTTTCTCTTTGTGAAAAACTTTTATTATCCACATTTTTAGGAATTATGTATAACTCATCTTTATTATTGTTTAAATAAAATTTTTCAACATCAAGCAACTTTCCAGAATCATAATTTGGGTAATTAATATTTAAATATTCTCCAAATTTGTTTTCACTAGAAGTTGAAAATATAGAAATTATACTCCCTAAAGTTGTAAAAGGCATAAAGAATAATAAAGGAAATGCTATTGATATTTTTGATGAAAATCTAGATGAAATTAAAATAGATATCAATCCAAAAAATAGATAAATAAAAAGAGGACTTAAGAAAATTCATAAAAAAGGTATATTTAAACTATTAATGAAATTTAAATTTAAAAACAGAGTTGTAGATAAAATTCAATAAGAAACAAAGGATCATAACATTGATCAAAAAGCAAAGTTTATAAGTTTAGTAAAAACTATTTTATGTCTTGTAATGCTTTTTGAAAAAACAATTATTTCTATTCCTTCGCTTTGTAAATCTTTAAAAATATTTAGTCCTTTTATAGAACCATAGAGACTAGATAAAATCCCATTAATTAAAATATTGATATAAAAAATAATCAAAAAGTTCTCTATACTTTTAGCAAGAGTGAAATTTAAAATTAAAGTTAATATAATCATTAATAAATTAATTACAGGAATAATAATTGTGCTTTTTTTCTTTAAAAGTAATTTATTTATAAATAAAAAGTAATTTTTATTCATATTTCTTTCTACACAACAACTGAATAACTCATAAAATTATACAATTTAATTGATTATTTTCCAAAAAATAGTATAATTTTTTAGTATAAATAATTAAATAACAATAAATAAACACATTAACAACAACTTAGAATAACTATTATTTATACAGCGGATTGAAATTATTCCTTAGGGAATTTTTTTATTGCTTTTTTATAAATAAGTTATAATTATTAATAGTTATTCTAAGTTTATAAGTAGAAAGATAATAAAAATGAAAAATAAAAAAGTAAGATTATTTCTACCTTTTTTAGTTTTATTTTCGCCTTTTTATTCTTTTGTTTCGTGTAATGAAGCAAAATCAAATTTTCATAATCAAACAAATGTACAAAATAAAAAAAATTTTTATTCCAACAAAGAAATTGATCTTTTATTAAAAGATATTTTTGAAAATAATTTAGAAAAAATAAATAATTACATTCTTGAACAAGAAAACATAAGTGATAAAAAATTAGAAGATTTAAAATTTTCTTTATTTGTTTATAATCCACTTAGACCAAATCAAGCTCAAGGCGGTAATTCTAATGAAGCAGTTGTCAAAATAGGAAAATCTATTTTAGAAGAAAATTTAAACAACAATTGATATTGAATTTTAAAAAATTTAGATCTCTTAGAATTTTTACATTATCCTTACGATGTTAATAGATTTACTTCTAATTTCTATTCACAAAAAGAAGATGAATATTTTAAAACTGATTCTTTAAATTTTTTAAATTTGAAAGGAAAATCCATTGATTTTTTTATAAAAGTACATAAACAATTAGAAGACAATATTTTAGCATCGAAAGATATTTTTTATATTGTTATTGACAAAAATAAAGTTATAAGATTGCAAAAATTTGTTTATAAAAACAACATATTTAAATTTAGATTAGATAGTCAAATATATGAGATAAATAAAGAAAATATAACAAAAGAAGATATTGAGTTGTTTGCAAATAAATTCGAAAGCAAACAAGAAGAAATTATCAAAGAAAAAATAGAAAAAGATAAAAAAGATTTTGACGAAGACTTAGAATATGAACTCGAAGATGAAGAAGATGTAACTGAAGAAGAAAAAAACCAAAGAAAACTTGAAGGTTACAAAAAAATTGAAGAGAAATATTCTAATTTAAATAACCTAAATATTTCAAATTCTACTACTTTTTTAAATTTAGATTTTTTAGTTTTTAAAGCACTTGAAAAGGAATTTTCTTTAAAAAAATATTTATTAAAAAATATAAATTCTTCTTTTATTAACAATAAAAAAGAAGAAAATGATAATCAAGAGACAAATGATAAATTTTATATTGATAATGATTTTAAAAAATTCATTAATCCTTCTTTAGATATTATTGATAAAGGAAAAACTATTGAAGAAAAAAATACAGATAATATTTTAGCTTTAATTTTAAATATTCAATTTAATAAAGATGAAGATATGATAAATAAATTTATTAAAAATCAACAAGAAAAAGAAAAACAAATAGAAGAAGGATTTAAAAACTTTGCTAAAGAAATAAAAAAATCTTCTTCTTTTGATTTTAGAAAAAACCCTATTTACTTACAATATAAAAATTTCTTGTCTCAAAATTGATATTTTGTTTTAAAAAATTTAACTAAATTTAAAGCTGTATTTAGTAATTGATTTACACTGCCAATAACTAATAAAGTAGATAAAAATGGTAATAAATTATCTCCATCAAAAGAATATTTAGAAAGTTTAGAAGATTTAGATAGCTATAGTGACTCTTACTTTTCTAATAATTTATTAAATGAAATTAAAGAAGGGGATACTACTGCATTAAGTAATTCTTATAAAGATTTATATATCAAAAGAAATAATCAAATTTTCAATATTAAAATAAGTTTAAAAGATAGCGGAACAACACTAGAATTTAACCCTTTTATTTTCTATTTTGCCAATTCTAAAACAGATAATATATCGATAAATGCTATCACAACTATTTTTCATAATGCTATTTATCATGATAGTTTTCAACATTATCAAGCTTTTGAAAATGATTTAATTAAAAAGTTTAGATATGGACAACCTGCAGAAATGTTAATTATATGAAAGGATCTAAATGAAAATTAAAAAAATATTTCCTTTTTTAACCGTTTTTCCTTTATTTTTGTCTTCTTGTAATTTAAATAATAATAGTCAACAAAATCAAATTAATCAACTAAAAATACAGGAAAATGAAAAAGAAGATAAAGAATGAAATGAATTTATAAATTCTGACTTTATTACAAATATTCTAAATGTTACATTCGATTCTGAAGATAAAAAGAATCAATTTATAAAGGAACAAAAGGAATTAGATATTAAAACAACATTTTTAGATATTAAAAATTGATTATATTATTATACAACTATTCAAAATAATACTGATGATGGATTTATTTCAAAAAAAGCATTGCCTTATAGTCAATCTCTTGCTAAAATAAAAGAATTAACTAGTAAAAATTGGTTGTTTTTCCTATTTAATCTAAATAAAATAGTTTTTATTCAACTGGCTGATACAACTAATTTGTTTGCTGGTACTAAAGAAGAACAAACAGAAAAATCTAGAGAAAACTTACTAACTAATCCTTTATTTTATATATCAAAAGATAATAAAATTTTAGACTTTGCTATTTTAAAAACTCAAGATAACTTAAATTTAACAAAAGAAGAGTTAGAAGAAGAAGGTGAAGATTATCAACAAGATTTCAAATTTTATTTTGTAAACTATGATGGATTGCTTTTTGAAATGGAATTAACCAAAGAATTTGATGAAAACAAAAATAATACATCTAACAAAATGAATTTTATTTTATGAGCAGATAAAATTAAAAAATGAAATGTGGAAAATAATAAATCTAATTTTGATATTCAAAAATATGTAAAAGAAAAAGAGTCAAGAGGTTTAAACTCTAATTCTTCAGCAATTTCTCTAGAAATTTTTCTAGATAATTTAGGCGGAAAACCCATAAGATACACATTTGCTGATTTAAAATTATAAAAATAGATAGCATAAGGTAGTGTAAGATATTTTGTGTAAATTTCTCTTGCTTACTTTTTAGTAAGAGATTTGAGAATAGCAAAACACAAATCTATTAAAATTATACAAAAAATCATAAATAGACAAAACAAAAACCAGGAATTTAATCCTGTTTTTGTAAGTCATTTATGATTTTTTAATTACTCATTATCAAATACTATTTTTAATTGATTTAAAATTTGCCCTCAATTTGAGGTAATTGTTTTTCACTTTTCAAGTTGATTCTGAATTGCAAAATAAACTATTTTCATAAGCGAATCTTCGGTAGGGAAGGAAGTTTTATTTTTAGAAATTTTTCTAATATTTCTATTAAGATTTTCAATTACATTTGTTGTATAAATTAGTTTTCTAATTTCTTTTGGAAAATTGAAAAAAGTAGAAAGTTCATCGAAATTATTTCTCCAACTTTTTATTGCATAATGATATTTACTATCTCATTTTGTCTTCAAATATTTGAAGAAATCGAGAAGCTTCATCAATATTATTAGATTGATAAATATTTTTCATATCTGAAGTAAATTCTTTAATGTCTTTATAGTTCGACAAAATTTAACAGAATTTCTAATTTGATGAACTATGCATTTTTGAATTTGAGTTTTAGGAAAAACTGCTTTTATAGCATTTGAAATCCCTGTTAAATTATCACTGGAAATTAAATAAATTTCTTCAACTCCCCGTAATTTTATGTCATTTAAGACTTGCATTCAGTATTTTGCGCTTTCTGATTCTCCTATTCAGAAACCTAAAACATCTTTATATCCATCCAAGGAATAACCCATAACAATATACACAGATTTTTCAACTAATCTGTTATCTTCTTTAACTTTAAAACGTATTCCATCAATAAAAACCATACCATAAGTTTTATCTAATGGTCTATTTTGTCACTCTATAATTTGTGGCATTATTTTATCAGTTACTCTACTAATAAAACTTGGTTCCACTTCAATTCCATATAACTCATTTAATGTTTTTGAGATATCTCTAGTGGAAATTCCTTTTGCATATAAATTAATTATTTGTCCTTCGATATGAGAAATATCATATTGAAATTTAGGAACAATTTGCGGTTCAAAATTAGATTTTCTATCTCTTGGAATTTCTATTTCCATATCTCCAAATTGTAATTTAACATTTTTAGTATACGAACCATTTCTATAATTATCTTTAATAATTTTTTCATGTTCATATTTATCATAACCTAAATGTTTTTTCATTTCTTCTTGAAGAATTGATTCAAGAAGATTTTTTGTATTATTTTTTACAATTTCATAAACATCTTCGATTGTTTTTGGTTTATATTTTTCGTAAAGCTCTTTTGCAGTTTCTAATTTTTTATTCATAAAAAAATTTCTCCTTATAAATATTTTAATTTAAATATTTGCTATTGAGAAATTTTTACACAAAATTTATTACACTTCCTAGCATAACTATCTATTTTTTTCTATCATTTTTTCAATTTCAATTCAAGATTCATCATTAATGTCACTGGAATAAATAGTATTATTAATAAAAAGTTTGAAATCGTTTTTATGCTGTTTTTCCTTTATAAAAGCAAAATTGTATTTATTTTTTAAACAATATTTTTTTAATTGATTAAACATTGCTTTTGAATCTTCTTCTTTATTGAAATTATCTTTTTCTATTTTTATTAAATAAATGTTTTTGTTTTGAGTTCTAATTATATAATCAATATGTAAAATTTTTTTCTTATGAGATGAATTATAATAAATTATTGAAAAATTAGAATAACCTTTATTTCCTACTCTATAAACATCTTTTATAAAATTTTGATTATTTTCACACCAAATTTCAAAATTCATTTCTGCTCTTGAACGCAGTTTTTCACTATCAATCATAGCTAATGAATAATTTTTATAAACATTTGTTGTTAATATTTTATTTTCTTTTTCATAGTTTATAAATGAATAATATTCTTCTTTAGGAATTTTAAATTCAACTTCTTTAACTTCTAAAAGGGAATTTTGTAATATTTTAGTTTCTTCAAATCTTTTAAATATTTCCAGTAATTTTTCAAAATTATTAATTATAAATGAATAGAATTCTTTATTATTTAAAGATAATATTTTTTTATCTTTTTTGCTTTTTAACCTAAATAATGAAGATTTTTTAAATAACTTATGCAAAATAGTTTCTTTTAAATCTTCATAGGAAAGATTAAGAGGGTTTTTTAATTGATCTATACTTTTCATTAAAATTCTTCCATGATTACTTGTGCTTACATCTACTTCATTAGTATGTTCACTAACATTTTCAAAAGGATTTTCCTGTAAATTATTAATCTTTCCTTGTAGAAAACTTGTAATTATTTTTTCATTTATTATAAAACCATTTTGTTTTAAAATTTCTTTATTTTTTTCAAATTCATTGATTTTAAGGTTATATTTTATTAAGAAATACTCTCTGATTTCTTCTAATAATGTTTTATTTTCATTGTAAGCATAATTTTTGTTTGGAATTTGTTTTAATAATGTAATATCCTTTGCACCTTCTCTTAAAAATAATTTTTCAGCTTCAAATCCACCAACTAAAATCGCTTCATTCTTAAACTTTTCATCATATGTAAATAAATAGGAATAATCTAATATTTCATTATTATAATGATGGACTTCTGGCATTCTTCTAATTCGTCCAAGTGTTTGAATTTCAAATTTTTCACTCATATTATCACGCAATTTAACTAAAATTTTTGCCCTTGGACAGTCTCAACCTGTTGCTATTG
Source organism: Mycoplasma sp. 480 (assembly GCF_051353065.1). NCBI lineage: Bacteria > Bacillati > Mycoplasmatota > Mollicutes > Mycoplasmatales > Mycoplasmataceae > Mycoplasma > Mycoplasma sp. 480. The sequence goes on from NZ_CP195722.1 coordinate 606,940, forward strand.
CTTGCTTGAATAATAAAAAAGAAACTTCATTATTATTTTTAACTATTTCATCAGGAACTAAATTGATTTTACTAAGTTTTTTTATTTTCTTAGTTCCTTCGGTTTCTAAATCTCTTTCTGAAAATCAAGAAGCTACTTTTCCATTTTCATAATTAAAACCTAAGTTATTTAAAATTTCTTCTACTTGTGAAATTAAATTATCATTTAAATTAGGAAATTGTATTAACACTAATGGATTAATGTCAAGATTTATTTTTTGATATTCTGTAATTATATTTTTTCTTATTTGATTTGAATTTTCAATTAAATATTTTGTTTCAAAAGATATATTATTGCCTTTATTTTTTTCAAGATCTTTATTTATAAAAATTCCTTTTGTTATTAATCCTTCTTCAATAACATCACTTTCACTAATAATTATTTCTTGATAATTATTTGATTTTTTTATAGGCGTTGCTGAAACTCTAATTTCACTTTTTGGAGAAATTGATTCAATAATAAAATTAGCTTTTATTGTGTTATTATTGTGCTCTTCATCTATAATAACTATAAAATTATAGTTTTTCAACTTAGCTTCGTTTATTCTATCAAAAAAATTATTTTTTTCTGTTTGTGCAATAGCAATATTCGTTTTATTTGTAATTTTTTCTCAATTTATAAAATATATTCCTTTATTTTCAAAACCATTTAGTAACACATCATCCAAATCTCCAGAAATCATTGCTGGAAAACTTTTTCTCATTTTATTAAAAGATTGCACTTCCAATTCCCCTTTTCCAGGTGTTAATCAAATGAAAATATAATTATCAGTATTTGAAATAAACTGATTAATATATTCAAATAAAATTATTGTTTTACCTGAACCGGTAGGTGCTTGTAAAATAATTTTATTTATTGCGCTGTCATCGATGGTTGAAAATGTTTTTTCAAATATTTTTTGAGCAGCTTTTACTTGAAATTCTTTTAGTTTCATAATTAATAACCTCTTATCTTTTTAAGTTCTTTAAAGTAATATTTGTAAGGGATTTTGAAAAGCGATATTTCTTTTTTTTCAATTTCTTTTTGTTGTTCTAAGTTTAACTCTACTTCTGTATTTATAAACAATTTTCCTTTATTTTTGATTATTTTTAAAGCAGTTTCTATTTCTTCTTCATTATTTATAAAATAAATTTTTTCATTGTTAATTTCATTTAAATACTCTAGTTCTGCAAGCAATTTAGAACTATTGATTAATATTTCTTCTATTTCAAAATCTTCTTTTTCTGCTTGTGCAAAATTTATAGTTTTAACTTCTAAATACTTTAAATTAAACTCTGAACCATTTGAATATTTTTCGCCATTATCTTTGAATCCTGTTATAACAGTTTTTATTCTTGAAAAAGTTATATTTCTAGATATGTTATTTTCATTATTTGTGCACAAAATAAATTGTCTTTTGCCATTATCCTCTTTATTTAATTCCATTACTGCTTGTGCAGTAGTTCCACTACCGGCAAAAAAATCTAAAACTATTGAATTTTTATTAAAAAATCTTAATATATATTTTATTAAACTAACAGGTTTTGGATTATTAAAGTTTTTATTAATCAATATTTTATTTATTTCTTTTATACCTTCTTTAGTATTTTCAATTACCGATTTCGCTACTTCCATTTCAGAATCTGATAAAAACCTTTTGAAACGTGGTGTTTTAGTTTCATCATCATAAAAATAAATTCGATTATTTTTTAAATGTTCTTCCATAGTTTTTAAGCTATATCTTCATCCTGTTTTTGGATTTTTACATTCTTTTTTTGTAATTGGATGAAGAATTTTATAATTATTTTTTTCGCTAAAAACAGGAGAAGAAGTATTATCTAAAGCAAAAACTTTAAAATTTCAATCTGTCTTTGTTAAATATTCTTTTTCAACTTTATTATAGTTTGAAATTCCTTTTAATTGGGGATTCTCTTTATAAAAAGATTTTAATAGTTGTTCTACTTCCGAAATTTCTAAATTTTCTTCTTTAGCATATTGAAGTAAATTTTGCACTTCTAAAAATCCTGGTTTAGTTATTTTAAAGAAATTTTTTCTTTCTAAAATTTCTCTATTTTTACTATAACACAAAATGTATTCATGATTAGTTGATGTTGTTTTAGAATTGTTTTTTGTTGAATTTTTAATTCAAATAAAATTTTCTATAAAATTAAATTCTCCAAAAATTTGGTCGCATAAAATTTTCAAATGAGCAAACTCATTTTCATCTATGCTAATTAAAATAACTCCATTATCTGCTAATAATTCGCGAGCTAATTTCAATCTCTTATTCATAAAAGATAATCATTTAGAATGCGGGAATTTATCATTTGCATCAACATAATTATCGTTATAAATAAAATCTTTATTTTTAGTGTTATAAGGTGGATCAATATAAATGACTTCGATTTTATTTTTATGAGTTTTCAAAAGTAAATTTAAGGTCAATAAGTTTTCACCTTCTATTAAAAAATTTAATGACTTTTCTTTAGAATTAATTATCTTATTTGCTTTATTTTCCTGCAAAAAAAGAATATTCGACTTTAAAACATTATCTACTTTTTCTTTTTGCTCTTCTCAAATTAAGCCGAATCTTTTTTGACTTACTTCTTTTAATAATAAATTCAGTTGAATTAATCTTTTTTCATCTCTAGTTTCGCTTTTTATTTCTTTTATTAATTCTACAAATTCTTCTTGTTTTGTTTTTGAATAATTACTCATTTTTACTTCCTTTTATTTTCTTTATTATAAATTAAATTTTACTATAAGTATTATTTTATTTATTTTAAAATCTAATAAAATAAAGGAGTATAATTAAAATATAACAATATTATTAAATAGGGAGAAACTATGTTTATACCAACACAAATAATAGATTTAATAAATAAAAATGGACCAGACTTACCGCTAATTTATATTAAAAAAGTTTTAAATGATTATAAATTTTATCAATATAAAGATGAAATAGAATTTTGAGAATGAAATTCTCTAAAAAGAGATTTATCCGATTATTTATCAGATATGATATTAAAAGCAGATTATAACAGAGAAAAAGTTGCTATCTTTTTTTCAACTTCATCTGATAATATAGGTTGATTTTCAGAATCAGTAATACCCGGAGATCCTATATGAGATAAAACTAAAATTTTTTCAGGAATTCTTAGTGGAGTTTTTGAAGGAATAAGTCAAATAATAGAAGCATCTAATTTTATAGATGAAAGAACAAGAGAAAAAGTATATGAAATTTCTTTTTTAATCTCAACTAATGGTGATTTAGACAAAATTAAAAATGATTTAAGTGACTTATTAAATATAATTGATAGTTTGCCTTTCTATCACAGAACAGGACCAAATGGACCAATAATGTATAATAAGATTAAAAATATGATCAATTCAATTAACTCAATAAAAGAAACTGCAATTAAAAGATATATAAACAAAATAAATGGAACAGAAAGAAAATTCATTGAATAATGAAAATCTATTTTGATAAAAAGAATGGTTATTTATTTTATACAGAAATAATTAATGAAAATAACAGTTTTTTAAAAGTTATAGCCAAATTTTTGATTTACCTTTATTTAATTATTTTTACCTTAATTTCTTTTTTTTATATTGATTTTATTTACAATAATTTGTTTTTTGGAATTGTCTATAACTTAATTTTTTTATTCAGTTATTTTAGTGGAATTATTTTATTTTTATTTTTCATTTTAGGTTTTTTAAGAACTTTAAACATTATTATTATCAAATTAATGCTTAAAAGAAATAAAAAATTTAGTAATTTTAAAATATTTATTTTAACTAAATATTACTTTTTTTTACATTTTAAATTTAAAAATGGGAGACAACTTTTATGAACAAAACAAAATACTTTATAAAAAGAGAAATAGAAAAAATAAGTGCAATTACTTCCTTTAAATATCTTATTATTAAAATCTTATTTTCTTTTCTAATTACAAGTTATTGTATTTTAATATCTTCTGCCTTATCACTAAATTTTTCTTTCATTTATGACAAAATTTCAAAATACTATCAAAACCAAGAAACAATTGAAAAAATTTTATTTTACTTAAAAATTTTATTTATTATTTTTTCCGTTTATTTTTCATTAAAACTAGTTAAGAATATTTCGGAATATTATTTACTATATTATTATAACAACTATTTTGTTATGAATTATTGTATGATATTTTTAATAATTATAAATATTTCTAAACTTAATTTTTTTAAAAGTTTTAAATTGATTCAAATTTATTTTAATTTTCAAAAAATTTCATTTATAATTGAAAAACTAAAAAATAAAAATTTAGTTATTATCAATGATCTAGCAGAATATATACTAACAAATGACTACTCCTTAATTAACAAAATAAGTTTAATATCCACAGTCCCTATTAATGAATTAAAATTAGAACAAAATTTTAATAAAATTCTATATAAAGATAATGAAACAATTCGAGGAATAATAAATAAAGTCAATATTGAAATTATCTTTAATAATGATACTATTAAAGAATTTCAAACAAAAAGTAATGGTTTTATAATTTCAAATAAATATTGAAATCTTTTTGAAAACATTTTTAATTTAATATATAAACAAAAAATTCAAAGTGAAAAAGAATCTTTTAAACTATTAAAAACCATTGATAATTTTATTTTTTCTATTGAATTTGAAAAAGATATTCTAGATGAAACTTTTAACAAACTCAAACTATCTAAAAATTATAAAAATACGGAAAATTTACAGGAAAATAACAAAAAAATGCTTTTAAAAACTTTAAATAATGCTGTATTTATTGAAAATAAATTAATTATTAAACAACTAATTGAAAATTTTTAATTTTGAATATTTAACCTAAAAATCATTTATAAAAAGCAATGAAGTTTTTCTTCATTGCATTTATTCTTTTATTTCTTTTCAGAATCAAGGGAGTGCAAAAGAATTAGGATCTTTAGCATTTGCTCTTGCTATTTGAGCACCAAAAGAACCTGTGTTCTTTAAGCTTAATGGATTTTCGTTATTTCAGTTAATACCAAAATAATTAAAATCTGTTGTATCATAACGGAACCCATCAGATCATGCTCCACCAGAACCAGATGTTCAAAGTGCTATAAAACTATTGTCGTCTGTAAATATTCCAGAACCAGAATTCCCTGTTCCAAAATATAAAGGTGCAAAATTAGGTGTTTGTGTAAATCTAACATTATCTCTACCTATTGTCGGTCTATGATTTACATATCCTGTTTTAGTTCCTCAAACAGGAAAACCTAAATGAGCTGTATCTCTAATTGTAGGAACAAACATTTCACTTTGTTTATAATTTGCATCAAATTTTAAATCAGGAATTTTAAAAAGATTTTCTAAATGTTTCGCAAGTCCCATTCTTCCATCTCTTTTTGTTTGTTTTAAAAGTGCTTTTAAATCAATAATAGTTACTGCTGCATCATATGCGGCTTTAGATGTACCATTTTTACCTATTTGACTTTTATCTCATCCACCAACTCATATAATTTTGGATGGAACTTTACTAAATCCAACATCATTTTCGGTGGCATTATATCTATATCCTGGATTAATATCATTTTTGTATTTATCACTTGCAATTAAGAAAGTTCTATTTATTTTAGGTTGATAAGGAAGGTTATCACCTGTAATTTGACTTAAACTACCTACTTCTCTATCTACGTGTTGATTTGTTAACACATAAAATCTAGCATCATTTGGATCATTATTAACTTTTCCTATAATTGAACCAGAAGCAAAATAATATTTACCTGCAATATCTGCAGCATACTTTACAACTCTTGATTTTACAGTATTCACAAGTTTTCAATCATATCATTCGTGTCTAATTCATTCTTTATCTGGTTTATATCCTTCATGAATTTTATAAATTACATTTTGATTTGGATTATAAACACTGTAATCTGAATCAATATTTTCATCATTATAATGTAAAATTGGTTGTTGCTGTAAATCATAATTTACATGTTCATAATTATATTGATTAGTTTTGTAATCGCTAAAATGTTCCTTTTGATTGCTATTTGTATATTTCATTACTATTTTTGCTGGTGCAAAATTTAAAATAAAAGCTCTTGAAGGAGAAAAGTTAACATCATTTGGTTGTGTATAAGTTGTATCAATAATAATTTTGTATTCAGGATTTTTTAGTTTTAAAGTAAAGGAAATTCCTGTATTTTCGTCATACTGAGCACTTAAAATATATTCCACTGGTGGCACTTGAATTCAAGTTCTTCCTTTTGGAAATTTATAACCACCAACAACACCTTCTTTAATAACTAATTTACCTATTACTAACTCTTCAAAATCAAAATCAAACTTAGGAACTTTAGATTCATTTCTTACTCTATCATCTTTGTCATTATCAACTGATAAAACATTTCCAAATAAAGTTAATTTAAAACTTCTGTTTTTTGCTCCTGATGCAAGAAAAGTTTTTTCAATATACTGTTTTTTTAGTACTCAAGATGCAACGTTGGTTTTAGGATCTAAAGTTCAAATTAAATCTTTTCAAAAAGGTTCTAATTCTCTTTCTCTTTCAACTTCATTTTCTGAATAAAAGACTGTATTTAGTTTGTTATTATCAAATGTAAGTTTATTAGTTCCTTCATTAGTGATAATCTTTTTAAATCCGCTAATTTTGTATCAAACATCACTGTTAATAACTGAATCATCTTTTTTATAAAAGGCAAATCTAACAAATGCGAAATCATCATTTGCATTTTGAATTTCTGAAATTTTAAAGCGATTTTTAGGTAAAGAAAAATTATTATATTCTATTTCATCGCCAGGATAGTTTAAAGTAACAATTCTATTTAATTCATCCAAATTATTTCTATAATAAGTTACATCATGTTCTTTTAATTGCTCTTTATTAACGTTGATATCTGATAAAGTTATTTTGTTTAAAATAACTGCAGGATAAAGTTCCTGTTGATAATCATTTACAACATTATCTAACACATATTCCTGTTCATTAGTAAATCTTTTGGTATTATCTAAAATATTAATAAATCCAATTTTAAATGATAATGATCACTTATTTATTTGTTTTATATCATAAAAATAATAAAAGTATTTAGTTAATAAATCATTTAAGTTTGCAGTACTTTTAACAATTCCACTTTTAGTAATTAATTTAGCATCTAAAGGTACAAATCAGTCATTATCATAACTTTGTCCAACTAAAGCAGAATCATCAGTTGCATTTGCTAATTTGAAAAAGTAATTCATTTTTTCTAGATGATTTTGGAAAAGAAAATCTTTTATATTAAATGCTCTATACAAGGTAACATCTCCTTGTCTAACTGCTTTTCCTTGAACTTTTCTATGTTGAAAATTAGTTTCATTAATTTTATTGATTTCTGTTTTGAAATTTTCTTCTATTTCACTGTAATTTCCTTTAAAATCGGCTGCTGTAAATTGTTTACCATTGATTGGTTTTATTGCTTCATAAGTAAAATGTCTAAAGAAATCAACTGTTTTTATATATCTTGATTTATTTTCAGGTAAAGGTGCTTTTTGTCCATCTATTTTGTATCAAAAGAAAACATTTGCGTCTCCACCTCTAGCAGTGTCTCTAATTTGTTTTATATTATTATAACTTTCAACATTTTCTACATAAATTTCATATCTACCATATTTAGGTAAAATATAAGAATTTTCAATTGCTATTTTTGCATCTTTTGAATAATAGTCTGTGTGAGTTTTTCTTACACCATCTTTAAATTGAAATTCTTCTAATAAATCACCAACCGGTCCACTTAAAAGTTGTAAAATTTTGTTTTTGTTTACTTCATCATCTTTTTCGGTGTTTTCATTTTCAAATTCTACTGCTTTTAAAGAAGTGAGATTAAAAGTTTTTATAACTTGCTTATTAAATAAAATATTTACTGTTGCTTGCAATTTATTTGTGTTATTTTCTAAACTAAAATTAGGCACTATATCATAACTAAAGAAATTCGAAATACCCTGTTTTTTCTTTATTAAATACTTTTTATATGTTTCATTTTCAAGAAATTCTCTAAATTTAATTTTAGATAATTCAAAGTAGTTAATATCGTAAATTTCATCTAAATTTGCAATAGATATATTATTTATAATAGGTGTAATATTTTTAGCAGAAAAATCAATTTCTTTTCTTATTGTTGTGTGCAAATTAGAATCAGTTTTTGCAACAGCATCTATTGTTACAACAAGAATATTTCTATTATCTTCTTTTAGTTGTAAATTGGAAATTGTGTAATCGATAAAATCTGTATCTAATGCTCCAAAATATAAATTTGCATTTTTTAAGTTAATAGAACCAGAGTATAAATATTGTTTTAAATCAAACTTTTCTGTATTAGAATTTAATTGAAAATTACTTAAATTTGCATTTGCTTCTCTATTGAAAATAGTTTGCAAATCATCATTTGTTGTATCGGTTGCATTTTTTATTTCATTTAATTTTGAAATAAATTGATCTGCTTTATCTATTGATTTAGTGAGATCAAAAATATCTACATCTAACAATTCATTATTTTTAATAAATGAATCAAGTTTTATTTTTTCTTTTAAAAAATTAAATTGTTTTTGTCCTGATAAACTATTGTTTGAAATTCCATTTTCAAATTCTAAAATTAGTGTTTTTAAATTTTCTATTTTAGAAAAAAGTTGTTCTAAAGCATTTTTAAAATTATCTATTTCTTGCTTAGTTTTTATTAATTTTACATTTTGAATTAACTCTTTTTTAAAATTATTTTCAATTTTAGAATTATTTAAATATTCGATTAATTTCTCTTTTGAAATATCGAAATCATTTTTTAGAGAATTGATTTTATTTAATAATTGTTCATAATCTTCAATAGTTTTAATTTCGTTATTTCTGTTGATAAAAAATTGTTTTTGATCATCTGTTAAAAAAGCAAATTCTTTTATTTCTTCCGTAAATTTGGTTTTCTTATAATGTAAATAGGACTCATTTAAATTTTTTGATTTTATATAATTTTTAAAATTTAATGATAAATAATCAATATGATTTTGCAAATCATCTACTGTCTTAAAAGATAAGATTTTCTCTTCAGAAAACCCTTGTTCTATAGTATTTGAAAAAGTGGATCAATCTTCAATTCTTAAAGATCAATTTTCTTTGTAAAAAGAGAAATCATCCAATAGTTCTTTAATATTTTTATCAACTTTTTCTAACTTATTATAGTATTCTTGATAATCAAAAATTTCCTTATTAAATTCAAATTTAAAATTCTTATTGTTAAATTTATAAATGGAAGGATTACTGAAATTTGTATCATTTATTTTTGTAGCAAAATTAGTAATTTCACTATTTAATTTTTTATTTTCATCATCAATTATAGGTAAATTTTGAATTATACTTTTTAGTTCATTAGTTTTTTCTTTAAAGTTAAAATTTTCAAACTTGGTTTTTAAAATTTCTTTAAAGATTTCATCCTTAAAATTAATAATTTTATTATTTTTATTAAATAATATTTCTTTTTTGACAGAAAAAAGATGATTTAACTCTTCAAAAGACATTTGGGCAAATTTATTATATTCATTAACAAAAGATTTAAGTTCATTAATTTGCTCTTCTCTTTTAGTTAAATCTTTTTCTTTTGTATGTAAAAATCAACTATAAAAATTTCTTAAGGGTTCGTCTATTTTATAATTGGGTTGTTTAAGAATAAAAGTTTTTAAATTTAGATTTTGTTCATTATATTTTCTATTATAATCTTTAGTTTCAATATTGTTGTTATTATATAAAATAAGTGATGTTGTAGTTCCTATTAGAACACTTGCACCAATAAGAGAGGTATTTATTCAAAAAATTGCTGCTTTCTTTTTTTTATTATTTTCCATATTTCCCTTATTTTTTAGATAAATTTAATTTATATATAGTTGTATTATTGTTTTCATCTGTAACTAAAATTTTAAATATAGATTTAATTTTTGTATTGTTTTTAATGTTGACTTCAGATAAAACTTCCTTAATTTGAATTCTTAAATTTTCTTGATTAGGAACCAAAATGTTTAGTTGTTCCAAATTAGGTAATTCAATATCATAACTAGTTTTAAAAGAATTAAAATTTTCAATAGGTTTATTATTTATTAAAACAGATTTCAAAAAGCTTGAATTAGAATTTTGAGTTAAAATTTTTAAACTATTTTTTACTCAAAATTGAAAATCTGTAATTCCTATCATTGAATCCCCACCATTTGCTGTTTTAGCTGAATCTCATGAAAATTTAAATCACCTTGTATTAATAGGATCAAAATTAAAAACAGTTTGATTAGACACGTTAGCTCCATAAAGTGGGTTTGCTGGAGTTATATCAAATTGACTTCCTTTGTTTTTGTCTAAATTTGTAACTTCTGTTCAATTTTCTCCATCGTTAGAATAAGAAAAATAAAAGGTTTCTGGCAATGTGCTTCCGCCCCATCCATTTTTAAATCAATTGATTCTAATTTGAGAAATGGATTTTCTTTCATCTCATTTAAAAACGATTGTTCTGTCTGAAATGGAAGTATGTCTATTGTGGATATCTCTATTATCTCATCTAGACTCTATTCCTTGATCGCTATCAAGCATTTTTCAAAAATCATAATTTGCTTGATTAAAAATTTTTGTTGATTTGTCATAATCAATTTCTTTTCTGGCACTTAATTCATCAATAGCAGGTAAAACACTTCTTACGTATTCATCTCCATCTACTTGAGTTCTTGTATAAATTGTTAATTGAGTAGTTAAAGATGGATAATCCTTAATGTGCCCCTGAATTGTTGTGGAGTAATCAATGAGTATTTTTTCTTCAAAATCAGTGTCTCAAACAACTTCTTTTTCAAAACTAAAATCTGTATTATTTATAATTAAAACAGTTTTTGGTAAATCTTGTTTAGTAATAACTTTTCCTTTATTAAAATAAAGAATTGGTTCTTGAACAATAAAATTAGTTTCTCTACTAACATCATTTACTGTTTCTTTTATTTTAAAAATATCTGAATTTACTTTTGTGTAAATTCCTTCTTTAAAATTTGGATTAGGATTTTTAGGTGGAAATTGTTCTGAATTTATATTGTCATTGTTGTTGTTAGAGTTACACGAAACAACAATCAAAGATGTTGATAAAGTTGCTAATAATAAAGGAAAAAAGATTTTTTTGTATTTTTTATTCATAAATATTCCTAGTTATTTAAATCTATAAAATTGGTTCGTTCTTGTTCGGAAATTCTTTTCATTTTAAATCTTGAATTTTTAATGTAGTGACTAATTCTTTGGCAGTGATGTGCCATTCTTTCTATTGTTCTAAGTAAAACGCTATAATCAAAGTCTTTTTCTAATTGTTTTCTGCCTTCTTCTGTTTTTAATCTTTCAACATTGGATTTTGCAAATTCTAAAGTTAAAATATTTAAATTATTAGACATTTTGTCGATAAATTCACTACGCTCTTTTGTTTGTTCTTCAAGTTGAGAAGCGGCATTTTTGATTAAAACAAGCACTAAAGAAACAAGTTCTTTAATTTCCGTAACAATTTCTGGTTCTATGTCAAAGAAAAGTTCGTTTTTCGAGTCATAAATTCTATTTAATTCAATAATTACACTTCGACCTAAACCCATAATTTTATCAATAGAACGGGAAGATAAAATTAAAGATAAATGTGTTTTAGCTTCATTTTTAGTTAAATTATTAGAACTTATTTGAACTAAATAATTGTAAATTAAAGTTCTAGTGTTATCAATTACTTCTTCAAGTTCAGAATATCTTCTAAGTAATTTTGTATCACCAGTTTCAATATATTTATTTAACAATTCAATTCCTGCTTCTGAAATTTTAGCTTGTGAAAATAAAGCATTTTTGGCTGCTTTTAAAGCTAAAGAAGCATTTTGTCCTATTAATTCTTCTGGAAGATAAATATCAAATTCAGCTCCAACTCTTTTCTCTTTGATAAGAAAATTTACTAACTTTTCTAAATATTTTATTAATCAGAAAAATATAGAAACTAAAATGAAATTAAAAAGTAAATGTGCAATTGACAATTGAAGAGCTTTTTGATTTGGAACAATTAACTTAATAAAATCAGAATAAAAGGTAAAAGGTGATAAAAATGGCAATAAAATTAAGGAAATTGTGAAGTTAGTAAATCCTCAAATTAATGCTATTTTTTTAGAATTATTATTTTTTGATGTAAATGAAACAATCAATCCTGTTATTGTTGTACCTAAATTAGCGCCAAAAACAAGAGCAATTGCTGAAGGCAGTTGTAATAAGGAATTTGATTCATTGAAAACAACTTGATATAAAGTAACTGTTGCGCTTGATGATTGCAATAAACCAGTTAAAACAAAGGAAAATAGAAAAGATAATCAAGGATTAATTCCTGCAATTCTTAAAGTTTCTTTAAAGAAATCTTCCTTTACTATTTGCTTTGCTGCACCTGACATTATTTTTAAAGAAAAGAATACCATTCCTATCGAAACTAAAATTAAAAAGATATTTACAGCTTTTTCTTTTTTTGTTAAAAGGGAACCAAAAACTCCAAGAAACATAAAAAGAACAAAGTATTCAGTAAATTGAAAACTCGATTGAAATGAAACAATCAGTGAAGTAGTAGCGGTACCAATATTTGCTCCTAAAAGAAAAGCAATTGCAACCCTTAGTCCAATAAATTTGGCAGCTAATAACCCCATAATTAGAGCAATTGCACCATCTGAAGACTGAATTAAAGTGGTAATTAGTACTCCTACCATAAGTGCGACAAAATTATTTTTGGAAATAACTTTAATTATTTTTTTGAATTTACTATCTCCAATATTTTTTAATGTAGTTGATAGTTTTTTAGTTGCAAAAATAAACAAAGACAAACTGGCTAATGCAAATATAATTGCTAAAGTAGTTGTTTCAAAAATCATATATTAGGAAATTAATTAAAATTTATTAAATATATTTCCTAGTCCTCCCATTCCATTTTTTGACATTTCTTTCATTCTTTTTGAAAGCATTTCAAATTCAGTTAAAAGTTTGTTATAATCTTGAACACTCTTGCCACAACCTTTTAAAATTCTATTTTTTCTTGATGGCATTTTTAACAATTTAGGATTCTTCCTTTCTTCCATAGTCATTGAAGAAATGATAATTTCATATAATTTAATTTTTTCATCAACACCTTCAACTTGAGAAAGATCAATATTTTTAGGTAAACCTGGTATTAGTTTTATTAATTTAGAAAATTTTCCCATTTTTTTCATTTGGTGTAATGAATTTAGTAAATCATCTAAATTAAAATTACCAGCAAGCATTCTTTTACCTAATTTTTCTGCTTTTTCTTTATCAATAACTTCTTCAGCTTTTTCAATTAAAGATAAAACGTCTCCCATTCCTAAAATTCTATCTGCCATTCTATCTGGATGGAATAAATCAAAATTATTAGTTTTTTCACCTGTTCCTATGAAAACAATAGGTAAGTTTAATAATTTTGTTAATGAAAATGCAGCACCACCTCTAGCATCTGAATCTAGTTTAGTTATAATGGAACCTGTTAATTTTAAATAATCATTAAATGTTTGAGCAACATTAATAATATCTTGTCCAGATAAGGCATCTGCAACAAAAAATATTTCACTTGGTTTTACTATTTCTTTAACATCAACAAGTTCATTCATTAAATTTTCATCAATAGATAAACGTCCAGCGGTATCTATAACTACAAAATCATAATATTCATCCTTAGCTTTTTGAATTCCGTTTTTTACTATATTTTGGACGTTAGCATCATTTTCAAAATAAACATCAACATTCAATTGTTTACCAAGAACTTTTAATTGTTCTATAGCAGCAGGACGATAAATATCTGCAGCAATCATTAATGGTTTTTTAATCATTTTTTTTCTTAAAAAATAACTAACTAATTTTGCTGTAGAAGTAGTTTTACCAGATCCTTGTAACCCAGTCATCATTATGATTGTTCTTGTTTGATCTAATTTTATTTCCTTTGTTTTTCCACCAAGGATTTTAGTTAATTCATCATTAACAATTTTAATCATTTGTTGTCCTGGATTTAATTTACCAATTATTTCAGAACCAATTGCTTTTTCTTTAACTTCTTTAATAAAATCTTTTACAACAAGTAAGTTAACGTCAGCTTCTAAAAGTGCTAATTTAATTTCTCTTGTAATTTCTAATAAATCTTCTTCTTTTAAAGTTGTTTTTGAGCTAGCTTTTTGCATAGCTTTTTGTAATCTTTTCCCTAAAAAATCTAACATATTGCTTAATTATATAATAATTAATACCGTTTTGAGTAATATTGATAAAATATTTTAAAATTTTGTTTTTTATTTGCTTTTTTTGATAAAAAATTCATATTTTCGAAACTAAATATTTTCTTTTAAAAATGACAAAATATTCAAAATATCAGTTTTATGTTTTGTTGAACATAAAGCAAATATTTTTACTACAGTCATAAAAACTGTAACTATTTCTTTATTTATAATTAGTTTTAATTCTGTTAAATGTTTAGAAGTTTGTCCAAGTAATAACATGGAATTACTAAATAATGAAATAGGAATATTCAAATAAACCATCGGTTGAAAACCAGATGCATATTGTTGTTTTTGAATTGATATTTCAATATTAATTCCATTATCAAAAGAGTGTAAAAAAGTAGGCAAAACTATATTTTTTTGACTAAAATTTATTTCTTCAATTAATATTTCTTCGGATTTTTGATATTGAATTTTCTTTTCTTCAAAATAAAAGTTATATTTTTTTATTTTTTCAATTAATTTGTTAATATCGATTGTACTAATCATTTTATTTTCTATTAATTCTTTTAATATTCATGATAATTCAAAAAGATTTTTCTTTTTATTTTTGTAATTTACAAATTCAAATTCTTTGTTTTGTTCAGCATCTTTATCATAACTAATTTGTCACTCAAGAAAACAATTATCTTGAAAAAAATCTTTTGTTGTAGCAAATGTCTTAGGAAAATCTATTTCACTTTCTTTGATTTTTCAACGAAATTTTCCTTTATTTTTGGAAGAAAAAAATAATTCTAAAATTCCACTATTATTTTTAATTTTCATAATTAAATTATATTACATAATGTGATAAAATAAAGTAATGAAGCAAATTAATCTTGAAAAAAATATACACTTAGTTGAAAAACAAAAAATTCAACTCGGAAGTTATTATAGTCCTAAAAAAATAGTTCAAATAGCTAAAAAATGGGTTATGGATGAAATTAAAAATAATCCATTTGACCACATTTTGGATTTAGGTGTAGGTTATGGTTCTTTCATTAATGACTTTCTAGATTTAGAAAGCAATTTTATTGCAACTGATATTGATGAATTCAGTGTTAATTTTATAAAAGAAAATTTCCCTAATATTTCCATTTATAAAGAAAATTCGCTTATAAAAGTAAATAGAAGAAAATATAAAATAGAAGAGAATGAAAAAATTCTTATAATTGGGAATCCACCATATAATGACACTTTAAGTCAATACCAAAAAAATAAAAAAGGTTCTTTTGAAATGGATGAAAATCTTGTTTCAAATGATTTAGGTTTATCATTTTTAAAAATGTATAATGAACTTAAAGCAGATTTAATTTGTGTAATTCACCCACTTTCTTTTCTTATAAAAAAACAAAATTTTAATAAATTAAAATCTTTTTTTCAAAACTATAAACTTGAAAAATCTATGATTTTTTCAAGCAAAGAATTTGAACAACTAAAAAATAAAAAAACTAATGAATTTCCTTTAATTTTATCTTTATATAAAAGACAAAACAATATCGAAACAAATTATGAAGATATCTTAAAATTCAAATTTGATATTTTTAATCATCAAGATTTTTTTATCTTAAATAATTTCAATACAATTGATTCAAAAATACATAAATATCCTTTTAAAACTGAAGAAAAAGACATTTTATATTTTTATACATTAAGAGACATAAACTCATTAATTAGAAATAAAACCTTTTTAAGTAAAAAAATAAACAATGCAATAGCAGTTTCTATAGAAAATTTATATAAATACTGCTGATTAGATTTTTGTAAAAATAATTATTCTAATTTGAAAAATAAATTTTTATACTCTAATCTTAGTCCTTTATATACAGAAATGATTGAAAATGATTCAATAAAAAAAATGTTAGTTTCTTGAAGTTTATTAAATAATCAAACATTTAAAGAATTTGTTCAAAATAATAATTTAGAAGATAAAATTAAAAAATTTTATAATATCAATAATTTAGAAATTAATTTTAAAAAATTAGATAAGATATTTAAATCTACTTTAACTTTGTAAGATTTATTTTCTTTTAATAGACTGTAAATATTAAGAAAAGTCATTAGACTTAACAAAACAAGTCTTCCTTTTATAAAGTTTGAT
This sequence comes from Mycoplasma sp. 480, assembly GCF_051353065.1. Taxonomy (NCBI): domain Bacteria; kingdom Bacillati; phylum Mycoplasmatota; class Mollicutes; order Mycoplasmatales; family Mycoplasmataceae; genus Mycoplasma; species Mycoplasma sp. 480. The sequence goes on from NZ_CP195722.1 coordinate 623,373, forward strand.
ATATTATTAACTATTAATTAATTTGCTATTTAATTTCTTTTCAAAACCAAGGTAATGAGAAATCATTTGGATTTTTAGCATTTGCTCTAATGATTTGAGCACCAAAAGAACCGGTATTTTTTAAATTTAATGGATTTTCATTATTTCAATTAATTCCAAAAAAGTTATATTCATCAGTGTCATATCTAAAAATTTCTGAAGTTCCCCCGCCATTTCCTGATGTTCACAAACCAACTAAGCTATTTTTATCAACAAACATCCCAGAACCAGAGTTACCTGAACCAAAATATAAAGGTGAAAAATTTGGTGACTGTGCAAAAATTACACTATTTTTTCTTAAATCAGGACGATGATTTATATAACCAGTTTTAGATCCTCAATAAGGGAAACCTAAATGTGCCATATCTGTTATATTTGGTACAAAAATTTCCGCTGTTTTATAGTCAACATCCAATTTAACATTTTCTAATGTTTGTAAATTTTGAAAATGTTTAACAATACCCATTCTACCTTCTCGTTTTGCTTCTTTAACATAATCTCCTCAATCAATAATTGAAACAGCAGCATCATAATTTCCTTTTTGTTTGCTATCTTTAGAAATTTGATTTCTTTCTCCTGTTCCTACCCATAAAATTTTGGTAGGAATTTGACCAAAACCTACTTCATTTCGTGTTGAAGGATAACCGAAACCATCATTTATATCATTTCTATATTTATCACTTTCAATAAAAATATTTCTATGACTTATTGGTTTATATGGTAAGTTTTCTCCCGAAATTTTAGAAAGTTTATCAACTTCTTTTTCAACATGGTGATTAGTTAAAACATAAAATCTATGATTATTAATGTCATCATTAACTTTAGCTATTATTGTTGCAGAACCATTTCAAAGAGTATGGTTAATATTGGGAACATATTTAATTGCTCTTGATTTTACTGTATTTACAAGTTCTCAATTATGTCACTCACTTCTAATTCACTCTCTATCTGGTTTATATCCTTCATGAATTTTATAAATCACATTTTGATTTGGGTTATAAACATTATAATCTGAATCAACATTTTCATCATTATAGTGTAAGATTGGTTGTTGTTGTAAATCGTAATTTACATGTTCATAATTATATTGATTAGTTTTGTAGTCACTAAAATGTTCATTTTGCTTGCTATTTATATATTTCATTACAATTTTTGCTGGTGCAAAATTTAAAATAAAAGCTCTTGATGGAGAAAAATTAACATCATTTGGTTGGGTATAAGTTGTATCAATAATAATCTTATATTCAGGGTTTTTTAGTTTTAAAGTAAAGGAAATTCCCGTATTTTCGTCATATTTGGCACTTAAAATGTATTCAACTGGAGGCACTTGAATTCAAGTGTTCCCTTTTGGAAATTTATAACCACCAACAACACCTTCTTTGATAACTAGTTTACCTGTTACTAACTCTTCAAAATCAAAATAAAACTTAGGAACCTTAGTTTCATTTCTTATTCGATCATCTTTATCATTATCAACTGATAAAACATTTCCAAATAAAGTTAATTTAAAACTTCGGTTTTTAGTTCCTGATGCAAGAAAAGTTTTTTCAATATACTGTTTTTTTAACACTCAAGATGCAATATTGGTTTTAGGATCTAAAGTTCAAATTAAGTCTTTTCAAAAAGGTTCTAATTCTCTTTCTCTTTCAACTTCATTTTCTGAATAAAAGACTGTATTTAGTTTGTTATTATCAAATGTAAGTTTATTAATTCCTTCATTGGTGGTAATCTTTTTAAATCCGCTAATTTTATATCAAACATCACTTTTAATAACAGAATCATCTTTTTTATAAAAGGCAAATCTAACAAATGCAAAATCATCATTTGCATTTTGAATTTCTGAAATTTTAAAGCGATTTTTAGGTAAAGAAAAATTATTATATTCTATTTCATCACCAGGATAGTTTAAAGTAATAATTCTATTTAATTCATCCAAATTATTTCTGTAGTAAGTTACATCGTGTTCTTTTAATTGCTCTTTATTAACATTAATATCTGATAAAGTTATTTTGTTTAAAATAACTGCAGGATAAAGTTCTTGTTGATAATCATTTACAACATTATCTAACACATATTCCTGTTCATTAGTAAATCTTTTGGTATTATCTAAAATATTAATAAATCCAATTTTAAATGATAATGATCACTTATTTATTTGTTTTATATCATAAAAATAATAAAAGTATTTAGATAATAAATCATTTAAGTTTGCATTGCTTTTAGTGACTCCACTTTTAGTAATTAATTTAGCATCTAAAGGTACAAATCAGTCATTATCATAACTTTGTCCAACTAAAGCAGAATCATCAGTTGCATTTGCTAATTTGAAAAAGTAATTCATTTTTTCTAGATGATTTTGGAAAAGAAAATCTTTTATGTTAAATGCTCTATACAAGGTAATTTGGTCTTGTTTAATTGCTTTTCCTTGAACTTTTCTATGTTGAAAATTAGTTTCATTAATTTTATTGATTTCTGTTTTGAAATTTTCTTCTATTTCACTGTAATTCCATTTAAAATCGGCTGCTGTAAATTGTTTACCATTAATTGGTTTTATTGCTTCATAAGTAAAATGTCTAAAGAAATCAACTGTTTTTATGTATCTTGATTTATTTTCAGGCAAAGGTGCTTTTTGTCCATCTATTTTGTATCAAAAGAAAACATTTGCATCTCCACCTTTATTTTTATATTTAGCATCTTTTATATTATTATAACTTTCAACATTTTCTACATAAATTTCATATCTACCATATTTAGGTAAAATATAGGAATTTTCAATTGCTATTTTTGCATCTTTTGAATAATAGTCTGTGTGAGTTTTTCTTACACCATCTTTAAATTTAAATTCTTCTAATAAATCACCAACTGGACCACTTAAAAGTTGTAAAATTTTATTTCTATTTATTTCGTCATCTTTTTCGGTGTTTTCGTTTTCAAATTCTACTGCTTTTAAAGAAGTAAGATTAAAAGTTTTTATAATTTGTTTATTAAATAAAACATTTACTGTTGCTTGCAATTTATTTGTGTTGTTTTCTAAACTAAAATTAGGTAGTATATCATAACTAAAGAAATTAGAAATACCCTGTTTTTTCTTTATTAAATACTTTTTATATGTTTCATTTTCAAGAAATTCTCTAAATTTAATTTTAGATAATTCAAAATAGTTAATGTCATAAATTTCATCTAAATTAGCAATAGATATATTATTTATAATAGGTGTAATATCTTTGGTAGAAAAATCAATTTCTTTTCTTATTGTTGTGTGCAAATTAGAGTTAGTTTTTGCAACAGCATCTATTGTTACAACAAGAATATTTCTATTATTTTCTTTTAATTGTAAATCAAAAATTGTGTAATCGATAAAATCTGTATCCAATGCTCCAAAATATAAATTAGAATTTTTTAAATTAATAGAACCAGAGTATAAATATTGTTTCAAATCAAACTTTTCTGTATTAGAATTTAATTGAAAATTACTTAAATTCGCAGTGGCTTCTCTATCAAAAATAGTTTGCAATCCATCATTAGTTGCATCAGTTCCGTTTTTTATTTCATTCAATTTTGAAATAAATTGATCTACTTTATCTATTGATTTAGTGAGATCAAAAATATCTACATCTAACAATTCATTATTTTTAATAAATGAATCAAGTTTTATTTTTTCTTTTAAAAAATTAAATTGTTTTTGTCCTGATAAATTGTTATTTAAAATTCCATTTTCAAATTCTAAAATTAGTATTTTTAAATTTTCTATTTTAGAAAAGAGTTCTTCTAAAGTATTTTTAAAATCAAGAATTTCAGTTTTGGATTTTAGAGATTTTACATTATTTATTAATTCAGACTTGCTTTTTTCATTAATAATGGATTGATTTATTTCTGTTATTAAGTTAGATTTAGATAATTGAAAATTTTCCAATTCATTATTGAATTCAATTTCTAAATATTGTTCTTTTATAATTGTATTTACTTCTTTTAATTTGCTAGTAAAAGTCTTTTTTTGCTCTTTGCTTAAAAAAGAACTATTATTTATTTTTATTAAAAATTCTTCTTTTTTATAAATTAAATAATCACTAAAAAGATTATTTAAACTTATAAAAGAATTTAAGTCATTTAAAATAATATTTATATATTTATTAACTTGGCTTAAATTCGAGAGAGAGAGAGAGAAGACGCTTTTTTCCTGTATTTTTTCTTTATATTTGTTTGTAATTTGATTTATTTCATTTTTTAAATTACTATCAGATTTTTCAAAGTAAAAATCTAAAAAAGAAATTGTATCCTTAATTTCGTTTATCTCTAAATCTAAGTTTTTTATTTTTTGAAAGTAATTAGAATAAGAAAAATTTACATCCATAATGTCATTTAAAAAATTTTTATTTACTAATTTTAAAAGAAAATTATTATAAAAATTTGTAGAGTTTATTTTAGTAGAAAAAATATCTAATTCATCATTTAGATTTTTATTTTGTTGATTTATGTAAACTATATCTTTATTCTTTTCTATTAATTGGTTAGTATTATCTTCAAAATTGAAATTATTTAAATTAATGTTTGAAACAATTTTCTTAATTTTGTTTTTAAATTCAATTAATTCATTTGATTTTTTTAATAAATCAGGATATTTTTTTTCTATCCTTGAGTTTAATAATGTCAAAGGTTTGCTTAAAAAAGCATTATATTCTGAAACGAATTTTTGCAAGTTTAAAGATAACTTTTCTTTTTGATATAAATTTAAATCATTATTATTGATAAATTTAAAATAAAATTTTTCTAATAGTGAATCTAATTCACTGTTTGGTTGATTATAAATAAATGATTTCAATTGATTATTTTGTTTGTTTATTTTTTCATTATTAATTTTTTTAGTAATTAAAATGGAAGTTGTTGTAATCCCTAAAGTTAGAGCAATTATAGGAACAGAAAATACCATTATTGTTTTTTTATTAATTTTCATCATACAAACCTTATTCTTAATCATTTATTTTAATAATTTTAAATATATTATAATGCAAAAAATGTTGTTAAAAACATATTTTTATATATAATTTTACATATTAGAAAGGGAAAAATGGAATTAGATAAAATAAAAAATCTCGAAGATTTAAAACAAGCTAAAAATAAAGTATTTGGACCTGAAGGTGAAATAGCAAAATTAACTAAAGAATTAAAACAAACTACTAACGATAAAAAGGCACAAATTGGAAAAAAAATAAAGGAATTAAAAGAAAAAGCTGAACTTTTTTTTCAAAAAGCTGCTGAAAATATAGAAAAACATAGAATTGAATCTAAAATTCAAAACGAATGAATTGATGTTAATGAACCTTTGGAATCAAAAAGTTCATTACACCCTATAACTTTAGTTTCTAAAAAAATAAGAGAGTGATTTTCACAAAATGGATATTTAGAATACACAGATTCAGAAATTGTTAGTGATGAATATAATTTTGAAAGACTAAATATTGCAAAAGATCATCCGGCAAGAGAAATGCAAGATTCTCTGTATATTAATCAAAATCTACTTTTAAGAACTCATAACACAGGAATAAGTGCAAAAACTTTAGAAATGTTTAAAAATCAGTCTTTTAGTCAATTTTCAATTGGAAAAGTTTATAGAAATGACGAAGATGATCAAACACATTCTCATCAATTTACACAAGTAGACTTTATTAGTGTAGGTAATGTTAATTTTCCAAATTTAATCTGAACATTAAAATCTTTTTTATCTTATGTTTTAGAAGAAGAAGTTCAAATTAGAATGAGACCATCTTATTTTCCATTCACTGAACCTTCAGTAGAAGTAGATGTTTTTTACAAAAATAAATGAATAGAAATTTTAGGTGCAGGAATGCTACATAAAAATGTGCTAAAGCAAGCAGGATATACAAATGATATGAATGGTTTTGCAGCAGGAATTGGTCTTGAAAGAATTGCAATGATAAAATACCAAATTCAGGATATTAGAGAATTTTACAAAAATGATTTAAGATTTTTAAATCAATTTAGAAAGGAAAACTAATGATTTTTTCATATAAAAAATTAAGACAATTAGCTAATCTTGATGCTAAAATTACACTTGAAAATGTTTTAGAAGCAATAAATTCCATAGGTTTTGAAGTTGAAAGTTATCAAAAATTTAATAACATTGAAGGTGTTAAATTTGGTAGAATCAAAAACATCTATAAAAATCCAAATGCTGATAAATTGAATGTTTGTGAAATCGAATTTGCTGATAAAGATAGAGTTATTCAAACTGTAGCAACAAATGTTAAGCAAAATGATTACGTAATGGCATTTGTTCCTGGTTCTACCAATGGAAAAATGATTTTTGCTGAAAAAAAATTACAAGGTATTAATTCAGAAGGGATGCTTGTTTCTTTAAATGAACTTGGTTTTGATACTAACTTAGTTTGAGACGAATTTAAAGAAGGTATTTTTACTTTTCAAAAAGTAAATTTACAGGAAAATCCTTTAGATTTGCTTGATCTTGATGATTATTTAATTGATATTAAAATTCTAAGCAATCGTTCTGATGCTAACTCTTATTTAATAATGGCAAAAGAATTAGCTGCCTTTTTCCTTTCAGAACCTCTAAATATAAATTATAAAAATCCAACATTTAATAGCAACTTTATTATAAAAAATAATGAAAACAATCTTTTAACAGGTATTGAAGCTAAAAAAGATGGTAACTTTAAACTAAATATACAAGATTCATTTTTACTTTTAAAATCAGGAATTAAATTAGTTTCCCCTATAGTTGATTTAACTAATTTAACCTTGATTATGAGCGGAATGCCCACTCATGCATATAATAAAAATACTATTAAAAGTCCTTTACAACCACAAATTTTTTCTGGAAAATTTGAAGCACTTGGTAATAAAATTGTAGATTTTACAAACGCACTTGCCATTTATGATGGAAATAATCAAGCAGTTTCTCTTGCTGGAGTTATGGGAGCAGAAAAAACTTCTATAACTAAAGATACTAAAGAAATTATTTTTGAAATTGGTAATTTCTCTATTAAAGATGTAAGACATACAGCAAAGCAACTCAAAATTGATTCTAATTCCTATAAACAATCATCCAAAAAAGTTTCATTAGGTACAATGCTTTTAGGTCATCATTTTTTATCTAATTATTTAACTGAATTTTCACAAATAATCAATCTACCAAAAATAGAGCAAAAATCTATTTATTTTGATATCAATTACATTAATAGAATTGCAGGAAGTGAAATTTCAAAAACCGAAAGATTTGCAACAGTTAAAAAATCACTAGAAATTCTTAGTTTTGAGTTTAAAGGTGAACAAATTATTGTTCCTAACTATAGACATGATATTGAAGATATAGATGATATTCTTGAAGAAGTTTTAAGATTTTATGGATTTAATAATTTGATTTTAAATCAACCAAAAATTAACTCATTTTTAATTAATAGACCAAATATTATTAAAGAAAAAATCTCTTCTAGTGGTTTTCAAGAAGTTTGAACTTATTCTTTAATTTCAAAAGAACGTAATGTTTTTAATCCTTTTGATTTCAAACAAAATATAACTTTAGAAACTTTCGTTTCCAAAGAAAGAGAAGAAATTAGAAACTCTTTAGCAATTTCTTTAGCAGAAGTGATTGAATATAATCAAAAAAGAAAAATCACAGATATTTCTATTTTTGAAGTAGGAATGGTTAATGAATTTAAGAATGTTTTAGCTTTAGCTTCAACTTCTTATCCTTTCAATCAATTAAAAGAAGTGATTTTAAACAATGTTTCAGAAAATTTAACTTTCAAAAGAGCAGAAGATATTAATAATTTTCACACAGGAACAACCGCTTTAATATACCACAACAACACTCTTGTAGGGTGAATTGGAAAAATTTCTCCATATCTAAATATCAGTGATGCTTTGTTTGCTGAAATCAATTTAGATGCTATTGAAAAAGAGAAAGTAATATTTAAAGAGTATGATAATTCACCATTAAAATCAAGAGACATTACCTTTTCATTAACTAAAAGAGAAAGTATAGAAAACGTCATAAATGAACTATATGCTTTATATCAAAATATTTTTTCAATAAAAATTAAAGATAAATTTGAAACTGAGATAGAAGTAAAAATTACCTTAAATATTCTTTGTGATGAAATTGGAATGAAACTAATTGATCAAAAGTACAATTAAAGAAAAAAGCACTCAATTAATGAATGCTTTTTTTGTTTTTTTCTTTATTATTTTTCTAAAAATAATTTGATTTTTTCTACTAAAAATTCTTTATTAAATCCATTTAACTCATAAACAAATTGTCCTGGTGCTGAGTGTCCAAAGTCTTTTGCTAAATGAGCATCAAATTTAGAATATTTAGAAAGTTTGTATCATAAATGATCGTTAGAAGCTTCGATTGCAAATAATGGTTGTTTAGCAAGTTCTAACTGACTTATAAGTTTTTCATCATCGAGCAATAATTGCAAGGATGGAACAGAAATTACACTTGCTTTAATATTAATTTTTTTCAATTCATTAGCTACTTGCTCAGCTAAACTCACCTCTGAACCAGAAGCAAGAAGTGTAATATTTGCACTTTCTTGTTTATCAATGAAATAAGCTGCTTTAAATTCATTTTTTTGTAAATTAAATGATTTCACTTCTTGGCGACATGTAATTATAGCACAAGGTGTTTTTTTGCTATTTAATGCATATTTAAAAGAATTTAGCATTTCATTTTCATCTGCTGGTCTAAATACTAAATAATTAGGTATAGAACGGAGCATCCCAATTTGTTCAACCGGTTGATGAGTTGGACCATCTCCTCCTACTTGATAAGAATCGTGACTAAATACAGAAATAGAAGGGATTTCCATTAGTGCACCTAATCTAAGAGCTGGTTTTGCATAGTCTGCAAAAACTAAGAAAGTTGAACCAAAAGTAGTGTATCCTGAGTGTAAATTTATTCCGTTGTTGATAGCAGTCATTGCAAATTCTCTAATTCCATATTTGATATTTCTATTAGAATCAAAACCTGCTTTAGTAGCACTTCTAAGGTCTGCAGAACCACCCATAAAATCTTCATAATTTCCATCTAAATATTGCATTATTTCAGCAACATAATTTCTTGTAGCAACATTAGTTTGTTTAAATTTAAAATCTTTAAAATCAAAGGATTTTTCCCTTTTAATTAACGCTTCAAGTTCTCTTCCTAATTTTGGATATCTTGTTTTTAATTTTTCAAAATTATTAACTCATCTTGTGTAAGCTGTTGATTTGGAAATAATCATTTGTCTTCCAAATTCATAAGCTTGCTCATTGTATTCAAAAGGTTTAGTTTCTTTTAAACCAAGTCTTTTTTTGTAACTAACAGTTGCTTCTGGACTTAAAATTCCATTGTGTCCTTTTGGAGAGTTTGCAACATCTGTTCCATAAGCGATTGTGGTAGGAACTTGAATATAAGTAGGTTTTACTGTGTCTTTAATTCTTTCTAATGCTTTTTGAATTTCAACTGGATCATTATCTCTTAAAATAATAACATTGAAATTTTGAGATTTGAAAAATAGTTCAAAATTTATGTTATTTACTTCAGAAGATGCTGAATCAATTTGCATATTGTTATAATCGTGAATGATTACAAGTTTAGATAGTTTATTTGTACCAGCAAATTGGATTGCTTCTAAAGCTACTCCTTCTTGTAAATCCCCATCTCCACAAACTACAAAAATGTTGTGGTTAAAAATATTTAAACGATCTTTATTAAATCTTTTTATTAAGTGTTTAGCACTTAGTGCCATTCCCGTTGCCATTGCAACACCTTGTCCTAATGGACCGGTAGAAGCATCGACAAATTCTAATTTATCAATTTCTGGATGTGAAGGAGTTTTAGAATTATATTCTTTATGTGCTTTAATATCATCAATGCTTAATAATCCAAGTAAATGGTAAATGGAATATAATCCCATTGAACCATGTCCTGCTGATAAAACTAAACGATCTCTATCGATTCATTTTGGATCAGAAGGACTAAATCTCATTACTTGTCCTACAAGTGCATAAAAGATTTCAGAAGCACCAAGAGCCATTCCAATATGCCCTTGTTTTGCATTATTTATTCCGTCAATAGCAACTGCACGCATTGTTGCAATAAATTCATTTGCAGTGTAGTCCAAATGTTTTTTACGCATTTTTTACTTCACCTTTATTTTTTTTGTCAAAAACAAATCTTTTAACAAGTCCATCAGTAACTAATGCTAAGTAAGTTGCAATGATTGTACCAAAAGCAACATATTTTCCTGCTTTAGGGATTAATCCTATAATTCCTGGAATGTAACCAATAAAGTAATCAGTATCTCCTCAGTTTAGTGAAATTAATGAATCTGCTTTTACTGAGTTAGATGCTTCAAGTAATTTTCCTAAAGCATTTGTGTTAGTTGGAGTTCAATTTCCAAGCACAAAGAATACAGGAATAAATGTAATAATTAATCCAACTACAAATGGACCAACTATTGCACCAATTATTCCACCTTTAACGTTTCCAAATACTCCAGAAGTTGCTCCTAAGAAGAAGTGAGGAACTAATCCTGGTAATACAACTGCAGGAATTAAACTTGCAGCTCCTAAACCAATAGTAATAGCCATTCCTACAAGTCCAGCAGCAAAAGAAGAAATAAATCCAATAATAACTGCATTAGGAGCATAAGGGAATACTACAGGACAGTCAACAGCTGCTTTAGAATTTTTAATTAATTTATCGCTAAATCCTTTATACATTGGCACTAATTCACCAATAAATAATCTAACACCAGCTAAAACAATTTCTACTCCAGCTGTGAATGTAAATGCTTGAACTATCATTGTGATAACTCAGTTTCCATCGCTTAAAACAGCTAAAGCTTCTTTATTTGTTATTTTTCCAAGTTCAAATAAAATTCCACCTGGTAAAAATGCTGCAAGATAGAAAATAAATACTGTAATTGAAATAGAAACTAGTGTGTTTCTAAAGAAATATAGTGATTGTGGAAATTTAATTTCTTCTGTTGAAAGAACTTTTCCTTTTTTAAGTTTATAAACTGCTTCACCGATTAATCCAGATAAAGCATAACCAAATCCACCAGTGTGTCCTAAAGCGATTTCATCACTCCCAACAATTTGTCTCATGTATCTTTGTTGAACTGCTGGTGAAATAACCATATAAACTGCTAAAAGAGCAGCTCCTGCAAACATTGCTAAAACAAAGTCTGCAACACTATTTTGAAAATCAAAACCGATTACATACATTACTGCTGCTAACATTAAGGAAGTATAGTATAAAACGTGTCCTGATAAATAAACATATTTAAATCTTGAAGTTAGTGCTAATAAAATGTTTAACAACATTGCAACTAACATTATAATTGAACCTAAAGTAGCAATTTCTGGTAATGCTTTTGCTAAAGCTCCAACAAAACCATCATTATTAGGTATAATACCATTTAAACTATAAACAGCTTGGAAAACTGGTTGGAACTTGTTTAGTGAACCAACAAGAACTCCAGCTCCACCACCCATAATTAAGAAACCTACAATAACTTTAAAAGTACTTACTACAACTTGTGAACCCTTTTTTCTTAAAACAAGGGCACCAATCATTGTAAAAATACCAACTAATAAAGCAGGCACTGCTACAAAGGCTTTTAAAAAATTAAGCATTCATAAAAGAAAAGCCATTTTAATTCCTTTCTAAAATTATATTTTTAATAATTCTTTTAATTTTTTTTCTAATTCATCTTTTGATAAAATGTTGGTTAAAACAACCATTTTTTCTTTTGGAAAATCCAATGTAGGAGCAACATCTGCACCAACAACTACATAATCAACACCATTTTTTGAAAATGATGAAATGTTAGTATGTTCAACAGATTCGTAATCTACTCCCAATTTATCTAAAACTGATTTGACATTCATTTCTAATAAAAGACTTGAACCTAAACCAGAACCACAAACACATCTAATGTTCATTATTTCACCTCGTATTTTTCTATTAAATCCAAAAACTCTTGCATATTTTTAACTTTTAAAACTTTTTGTTTAAATTCTTCATTCATAAAGTAATTTCCAAATTCTTGAATAAAACCAATGTGAGAAGTATTATCTGGTGCTGAAAGAGTTATAATAATTCTTGCACTTTTATCTTCTTGATTATTAAAAACTACTTCATCTTTTAAAATAAGTGTGGAAGTTGCAGCTTCTAAACAATGATCTCCTGCAGGTCCGTGGAGTAGTGCTATTCCTTTTTCTAAAACATAGTAAGCTCCGTATTGTGCAGTTGAATCTAAAATTTTTGTCTCTAATTCTCATGTAGCTTTATTTTCTTTTACAAGTAGTTCTACACCTTTGTGTACAACTTCCTTTCAATCATGACAATTTTCTTGTCATTCCATCATTTTTTTGTCAAATAACTTCATTTTTCTCCTTATTTTAATTTTTTAAGAAAGCTAATAATAAAAACAAAACAATTGCAAAAATAATTACTGTAATAAATGCTCCAAATATTATTCAACCACCTTTTGTAGAAGTTTTTGTTTCCACTTCTTTTGGAACAGGTAAACTTTTAATATAAAAGAATTTATTTGGGTTTTTAGCAATTAATAACGATTCTTTTTCTTTTTCTTGATAAAGTTCTTCAAGTTGTTCTAATGACAATTGTGATAAATATTTTTCATCTAGTGCATATTTATAAACTAAATGTTCAATTAACTCTTGTTTAGTTTTTTTATTCATTTTTTCCCCAATTTTTAAACTTAATAGTTAATTCTTGAATGATAGTAATATAAAAAGTTAAATATTTTTCTAAAAGTGAAAATCTTTTGTATTTTAAATAACTTAAAATTAAGTTTAGATTTTGATTATGATATTTTTCAATAATATAATTTTTCGTTTGTATATATGCTATTTTAGAAATTTTATAACTAAAAACAAATTCAAATACTAATAGTAAAATAAATAAAGATAATACACAAAGTGATCAAATTCATAAATCCATAGTAAGTAAAACTCAACCTGTACTAAATAATAAAATCATTAAATATTTAAAGATAAGAGTTATTTTTTCTGTATTTTTCTTTATATTTGAACAATAAAAATTAAAGTGAAGTAAATTAACAAGTGAAAAAATATTTGAACCTAAATTCTCTTTAGAGATAAAGAACAAGGATTTTTTTATATTAATTTGAGTTTTAAATCAACTAATATTTAAACTTAAATTAAATATTTTATTGAATTTAGTACTTAAATTTTTCTGAACAATTACTGTTGGTTTTTCTACCAAATTTAAACCAATTTTTTGATATTTTATTTTTAAGTTTATTTTATAAACAAAAACAATAAAAATTTGGATTATCAAAACACAAACTAAAAGAAAAATCCCTAAAATATTAAACTTCATTATTTAGAATCTTCCTTTTTAAATAAATTGTTTTTTAAAAATATTTCACTTACCTTTTGTGGATTCATTAAAGTTTGACTTTGAGTTTCTATTTCTTTATTTAATGAATAAATATCTATAAATCTGTATTTTGTTTTATTTTCAATTAAATCACTATTAAGATTTTCATCAACAAGAATTAAAATTTCATATTTATCTTTGAATCTTTTCTCAAGTCATCTTGATGACTCATTTAATCAATAGGTTTCTCAAAGATCTTTTTTAAATGATTTATTATTTTTTTGTAAAAAAACACCTTTTTCATCAATTAAAATTTTTTCATAGTTGTCAAGTGAAACACAATCAGAAATTAAATAAATTTTTTCTTTTGTAAGAACAACTCCACTAAAAAGCGAATAACCTTTTTTAGCAAAATTATTTTTTACAAGAATATTGCTTAAAGTTAATGAATCATTTAATGAATCAAAAATCAATAGTTTTTCAAGAGTTTTTTTAGATGTGTTTCCAATTTTAGAAGAATTGAAATTGCTTTTTTTACCTTTAATTTTCTCGTATAAACGTCAAATAATGACTACTAAAAGTATAAAACCAAGAAGCGAACCTAAAACAATTACTGCTATATTAAGAATCATATTTCTCTATTCATCATTTCATAAATTTATTAGCACTATCAAAATAATATATTATGGAACCACCAACAGCTACATCTATATTATTTTGATAAAATTCATCACTATTTGTCACTCTTAAGCCACCATCTGAATAAATTTCAATCGATTTATTTATTTGTTTAATTATATTAACTTTTGAAAATAATAAATTATTTAATTTTTGTCCAGTACCACCTATTTTATCAATAGTCATCAAAAGAATTTTTTTTGAATTTAATATTATATTTCTAAAGTCTTCTGGATTATTATTTGCTTCTAACATTATTCCAAAGCAAATATTTGGATAATTTTTAGTAGCATCTACAAAATCTTCAAGTGATATTTCATTTGCTGGCATAAAAATCGTTTTGAATCCTACTTCGATTAATTTTTCAATTAATCTTAAAGGTTTTTTCACCATTAAATGAGCATCAAAATTTATATGTTTGAATCTTTCGATTAAAAATTTTGCTTGTTCGAAAGAAAAACCAAAACTTGGAACATAAAAACTATCCATAAAATCAATATGAATATGAGTCATACCAGAATTTGAAAGTTCATCTAATATTTTAAGTGATTCAAAACTATTTATAGCACAAACACTTTGTGAATATTTCATAAAATCTCCTTTATATTATCCATAAATAATTTTATTATAAATGAAAGAAAAAAATAAATTTTTGAAAGTTTCTTTCATTTATTATTTAATATATTAAAATATTATTAATATGACTAACAATATTTTGACCAAAATTAACTCTTTAACTAACGTAGAATTAAAAATTCTTGAGTTTATAAATTTATTCCATGAAAAGGAATTTGACCTTACTCAGCAAGAATTATCACAGATAATTTATTGCTCCGAGGCTTCAATTTCACGATTTGCCAAGAAATATGGTTTTAACAATTATAGAGCACTAACTATTTTTATTAACAAAAGAATAAAAGAGTTAGATATTTTAGATATTTCTACAAAATTCTTAAAAACTGAAAAGAACTTTCTTAATATTTATAAGACTCAACAGTATGCAATTAATTCTGCTGTGCAAAAAGAAAATATCTATAAAATCAAACTTGCTACTAACTATTTAAATAAAGCAAAAAAGGTGCTATTATTTGGACTTGGTTCAAGTGGAAAAATTCTTTCTGAATTTTGTGCAAATCTAAAGAAAATAGGATTTGATGCAACTTTTGAACTGGATTTCCACACTATGTTTCCATTACTTGGAACTCTTGAAAAAGATGATGCAATCATCTGTTTGAGCAATAATTTTAGAAATAATGAAATTTATTTTGCTCTCAAGAAAGCAAAAGAATTTGGAGCAAAAACAATAGTAATTACTTCAAATATTGAAAAAATATTTTCTGAATTAATTGATATAAAAATAACTTATGCCAAAATCAATAATTTAGATAAATTAGTACCTATTGCTTCCAAAATTTCTCACCTTGTTATTTTAGATTACTTTTTTGATTACATCACTAATTCAAATCAGAAATACAAACAAAAATTAATAAACACTAACAATGTTTTAAATTCTTGACAAGATTTTTTAAAGAAAGAGAGATAAAAAAATGATTTTTGTTTATTTTTGAAACGCGATATACTTAAAAAGAAATGAAAAAGAGAGAAATAAAAATTTTTGAAGCTTTTGCTGGAATTGGTTCGCAAATTAAAGCACTAAACAATATTAAAAACAAAATGAATATAACTGTCAAATCAATGGGTTTAATTGAATGATTTATAGATTCAATAATTGCTTATGATTTAATAAATGAAAAGAAGGAAAGTCACACAAATAAAATTAATTTAGATAAAATTAAAGAAAATTTATCTAAATTAAAATTAAGTAATGAGGAAGTGTAATAAATTTTGTGTAAAAATTTCTCAATAGCAAATATTTAAATTAAAATATTTATAAGGAGAAATTTTTTTATGAATAAAAAATTAGAAACTGCAAAAGAGCTTTACGAAAAATATAAACCAAAAACAATCGAAGATGTTTATGAAATTGTAAAAAATAATACAAAAAATCTTCTTGAATCAATTCTTCAAGAAGAAATGAAAAAACATTTAGGTTATGATAAATATGAACATGAAAAAATTATTAAAGATAATTATAGAAATGGTTCGTATACTAAAAATGTTAAATTACAATTTGGAGATATGGAAATAGAAATTCCAAGAGATAGAAAATCTAATTTTGAACCGCAAATTGTTCCTAAATTTCAATATGATATTTCTCATATCGAAGGACAAATAATTAATTTATATGCAAAAGGAATTTCCACTAGAGATATCTCAAAAACATTAAATGAGTTATATGGAATTGAAGTGGAACCAAGTTTTATTAGTAGAGTAACTGATAAAATAATGCCACAAATTATAGAGTGACAAAATAGACCATTAGATAAAACTTATGGTATGGTTTTTATTGATGGAATACGTTTTAAAGTTAAAGAAGATAACAGATTAGTTGAAAAATCTGTGTATATTGTTATGGGTTATTCCTTGGATGGATATAAAGATGTTTTAGGTTTCTGAATAGGAGAATCAGAAAGTGCAAAATACTGAATGCAAGTCTTAAATGACATAAAATTACGGGGAGTTGAAGAAATTTATTTAATTTCCAGTGATAATTTAACAGGGATTTCAAATGCTATAAAAGCAGTTTTTCCTAAAACTCAAATTCAAAAATGCATAGTTCATCAAATTAGAAATTCTGTTAAATTTGTCAACTATAAAGACATTAAAGAATTTACTTCAGATATGAAAAATATTTATCAATCTAATAATATTGATGAAGCTTCTCGATTTCTTCAAATATTTGAAGACAAATGAGATAGTAAATATCATTATGCAATAAAAAGTTGGAGAAATAATTTCGATGAACTTTCTACTTTTTTCAATTTTCCAAAAGAAATTAGAAAACTAATTTATACAACAAATGTAATTGAAAATCTTAATAGAAATATTAGAAAAATTTCTAAAAATAAAACTTCCTTCCCTACCGAAGATTCGCTTATGAAAATAGTTTATTTTGCAATTCAGAATCAACTTGAAAAGTGAAAAACAATTACCTCAAATTGAGGGCAAATTTTAAATCAATTAAAAATAGTATTTGATAATGAGTAATTAAAAAATCATAAATGACTTACAAAAACAGGATTAAATTCCTGGTTTTTGTTTTGTCTATTTATGATTTTTTGTATAATTTTAATAGATTTGTGTTTTGCTATTCTCAAATCTCTTACTAAAAAGTAAGCAAGAGAAATTTACACAAAATATCTTACACTACCAGTAATGATAGTAAAAATTTGGTTTCTAACAGATTTTTTAATAAGAAATCCGATGAATATTTAATACAAATTTATCCATTTTTTGAAAAATTTATAAAAACTGCCGAGTGCTCTCTCTCTCTCTCTCTCTGAGGAGACTCCTTCATTTTATAATGATATAAAAGAAGTAAAAGTTATACCAAATGGTATAGATATTTTTACTTATTCTTTTCCTTGTCAAGATTTATCACAGCAAGGTAAACAAAAAGGAATAACAAAAGAAACAAGAAGTGGTTTATTACTTCAAATTCAAAGGTTATTAATTGCCAATAAAGATAGACTACCTAAAGTTTTGCTGCTTGAAAATGTAAAGAGCCCAGCAAGTAAAAAATTTAATGATGACTTCAATAAATGAATAGACTTTTTAAAAAGTCTTGGATATTTTTCTACTTGAAAAATTATCAATTCTTCAGATTTCAATTCAGTACAAAATAGAGAAAGAGTTTTTATGATTTCAACTTTAAATAAAAATGGTTTTGAATGACCAGAAATTATTAAAAATACAAAAAAACTCAACAAAATAATAAAAGAAGATACAGAACAAACACCTAAAGATAAATTACTTGAAGATAAATTAAAAAAGCTAAAAATAGATGAGTTTTATGTAACCAAAAATAATATTAAAAAAGCATTTATACATAATTATACAAATTTTAATTCTGAAAATTATATTTATGCTAATACTCATTTAGGTCCAACTTTAACTGCTTCAGGAGCAAATTCCAGAATAAAATTTTTCTTTGAAAATACAAAGAAAATAAGAGTAATAAATGGAGAAGAATCTTTATTATATATGGGTTTTAGTAAAGAAGATATAAAAAAGATTAAAGATTCTAATTTATTAAGCGAACAAAAAATGACATTTTTAGCAGGAAATTCAATTTCAGTTGAAGTGCTTGAAAAAATATTTGAAAAAATTGTTGAATTTATAAAGGAGAATTATGAATAACCCAAAATTAGTTTGAAATTCATTTGATGTTGAAACAAAAAATTATGATTCCAAAACCACTACAAGTGCAAGTTTTAAGGGGAAATTTTATTTCATTTATATGAAAGAATCACTTGTTATAGTTGATTATTTCTTCAAACTTGATGAATGTTTTATTGATTTAAAAACAACAGAAAGATGATTTAGGGATAAAATTGCAATGTTTAAAAAAAGAGATGAACTATTCAATTTACTTGGATTTACTCAAGAAAAAAGATTGAGTTTGAGTGATAGAAAATTAGTAAAATTAAATGAAAAAGAACTTTCTATTATAAATAATTTCTTAAAAGATAATTTTAGAAATGAAACAATTAAGAACATTATTACTCTAGTTAGAGGTTCTAATCCTGCCGGGGAATTATCTAAACCTGAAAATGCTCCTTTGATTTTGAGTAAGGAAAACGAAATTTTCAAGAGAAATTTTCATTTATTTTTCAAAAATTTTTCTACTAAACTTAACAATAATATTTCAAATTATGAAAAAATTTATTATCAAACAAGTCTTGAATATGATTATATTGAAGAGTTCAAAGCAAAAATTAACAATAAAAAAGAATCAACAAATATTTTTAAAAATATTTATGAATCAATAAAAATAATTAATTCAAATGATTCACCTGAAAAGAAAAAAATCTATTTAAATAATTTAAATTTAATTAGCAGACAAAAAGAAACACTTGAAAAAACAATTGAAAAAGAAAGAAGTAAAATAAATCAAGTAAATGTTTTTCCTTTTTCAAGAAGTGAACCAATTGAAAAAGCTCACATTTTTCCCGTTTATAAGATTAAAATGATGATTATAAATTACTGATATTCAAACTTTAATACAGAAAATAAAGATGATACAGAAATTAATAAATTATTAAATTTTATCTCTGATAAAGAAAATTATTTAAACCTTTCACCAACTTTACATAAAAAATTTGATGATAATAATTTCACTTTTAATTCTGAAAATGGAGAAATAGTCTTTTTAGATAAAGAAAATATGAATGATTATTGCAAAAATAATCCAGTTCTATGTAAAATAATTGAAAAAATTCCAGAGCAACAATTAACTGAAAAGCGAAAGAAGTTTTTAGATTATAGAAATCAACCATAATATTAAAATACTAAAAAACTCATTCAAACGAATGAGTTTTATTATTAATATTTTGGTTGATCGTATTTCTTTTTAAGTTTTAATAAGATAGGAACTAATAATGTTAATATTGTTGTATAAATTGGAATTGTAATTAAACCTTTTAAAATTATTGGAGTAAGATAGAAGTAGAAATATCCACTAATTTCTCTTCCTTTATTTGTTTTAACAGTGATAAAACGATTGTAATAATTAATAAAAGCAATCGGTCCTCAAAGTCAACGGAAAATGATTATTATAATGCAAATAGTTGCGAAAATAAAGGTTAAAAGGTAATAAATTTCTTTTTTAGTCTTAAAATATTTAAAAATAAAGAAACTAAAAACTGCAATACTTACTATTGAAAAAATAGAAATAAAAGTTAATACTATTTCTTTTGTAAAAAAACTTCTTCAGTCTTTATTAATATTTTCAATTCTAACATTTTTGGTAGTATTTAAAACTTCTAAAAAGTAAATTAAAAGCATTGTAACTATTACCAAAGCAAATGAAGTGATTATAACTATAAAACTTCATTTATTTTTTAATTGGTAAATATATAACAAAGATCAAGAAACTATAGCGATAAGTGGTGGTACAATTGCATATTCAATCATTCAAGTTGCTATACTTCCAACTATTAGCAAAGTAAAAGTATCTGCAATTATTGCAAGAAAAGCACCTTTAAAAGGTCCAAAAACTAAACCTAAAATAATACTAAAAGGTATTTCAAAACTAATGTTTAATTTACTTGTAAAAATCGTTAATCTTAAAATAGAAGTAATTATTAAATAAATAGCAATTAAAATTCCACTTAAAACTATATCGGAAATTGTAATTTTAAAAATTTTTGATTTAGTAAAATACTTGGAATCAGTTGATGGTGTATTTGGTTGTAAATTTGTTGTTTTTGTAATACACCTTCTTTATTTATTTAATTTAAAGTGTTTTAAAACGTATTGTTTTACTGATTCATAATCAAGTTTTATTTTTTTATAAACTAGATCACCTGGAGCTGAATAACCAAAATCATCATGTCCAATATTGTGTCTTGCTAATTTAGCTCATCCAAAAGTAGAAGCCGCTTCAATAGAAATAGTGTTCATAGGGTTTCAAAGCACTTTATTATCTCAGTTAGATGCTGAAATAACGTTTAAATCAAATTCTTTACCAATTTTTAGTGCTGTTGCTAGTTCACTTCCTGTTGCAACTAAAGCGTATTTAGAATTTGTTTTATTCACAAAGTAACTTCCTTGTTTAAATAAGTCTTTATTTGTTGAAGCAAGTGAAGTAATGTTTTGTCTTGTTAGAACTATAACGTGTGGTTTATTTACTGAATTAATTGCTAATTCATATGAAGCAATTACTTCTTTTTCATCAGCAGGTCTTAAA
This sequence comes from Mycoplasma sp. 480, assembly GCF_051353065.1. Lineage (NCBI taxonomy): Bacteria > Bacillati > Mycoplasmatota > Mollicutes > Mycoplasmatales > Mycoplasmataceae > Mycoplasma > Mycoplasma sp. 480. Next base: position 644,300 of record NZ_CP195722.1, read on the forward strand.
ACTTTAATTCCAGGCAATGATCTAAGCATAGCTAATTGTTCAATTGGTTGGTGAGTTGGTCCATCTTCCCCAACAAACACTGAATCGTGTGTAAATACATAAGTTACAGGCAATTTCATTAATGCTGAAAGTCTCATTGCTGGTTTTACATAATCTGAAAATACAAAGAATGTTGAAACGAAAGGTTTTAGAACTGAGTGAAGTGCAAGTCCGTTTGCAATTGCTCCCATTGCAAATTCTCTAACTCCAAATAATAGGTTTCTTCCTTGTCTGTTTTCAACTGAAAATACCCCATCAGCTCCACCAACTTTTGTAGAAGCAACTAAGTCTGCTGATCCACCAATTCAGTGTTGTGTATTTTCGTTTAAATATTTAATAACAGCACCTGAAGAATTTCTAGTAGCATCATTTTCTTTTAATGTTAAATTAATAGAAATTTCTTTATTAGCATTTTCTAAATAATTTTTTAATTCTTCTGATTCTGTAAAAGAATTTTGTGCATCTTCTCCACGTTTAAACAGAGTTTCTCTGTAATATTGTTCAACTTCTTGTGGTAATTCAAAATCATCCATTGTTCAATTTAATTTGCTTTTTAGGTTTTCAAAGTCTTTACCAAGTGGAGCACCGTGCACATCGCTTGTTCCTTGTTTTGTTGCACCTTCACCAATGATTGTTTTTACTTCTATAAATGAAGGTTTTTTAGATGATTTTGCTTTTTCAATTGCTTTAGAAATTTTTTCTACATCATTTTTTACTTGTTGGTAGAAAAATCCAAGTGATTCCATTTTTAGTCTTAAATCATCTGCATTTACTGCTTCAACTTTTGTATCAAGTTGCACATCGTTTGAATCGTGTAAAATAATTAATTTGTTTAATTCTCATTTTCCTGCAAGAGATAAAGCTTCATTAGCAACTCCTTCTTGAAGGTCTCCATCACCACATAAAACATATGTATAGTGGTTAATTTCAGAAAATTTAGAATTTAAATGACTTTCTGCAAGTGCAAGTCCTACTCCCATTCCAATTCCTTGACCAAGTGGTCCAGTTGTTGCTTCAACTCCTATTGTATGTCCAAATTCTGGGTGACCTGGTGTTAAAGAATCCATTTGTCTAAAGTTCATTAAATCTTCTTTTTTAATTAATCCTAAAACTCTTAATTGAGCATATAATAATGCTGAGCCGTGTCCTGCTGATAAGATAAATCTATCTCTATTAATTCATTCTGGAGACATTGGGTTAAAAACTAAATGTCTTGAAAATAAAGTGTGCATAATTGTTGCAGCACCTAAAACAATCCCTGGGTGACCTGAATTTGCTTTATTTATTGCTGCTGTTCCATTAATTTTTAAAGTATTAATGGAAAGTTGATCTAAATTTTTATTGTAGTTCATTTTTATCCTTTAATTTTATTTTTTATTTATTTTTCCTTTATAAAACAATGAAATATTTTCAGCATCTATCCCTATAAGTAACTTAATTGATTCTCTTAAAGAGTTAATTAAGTTATTGATAATATCGCTAAATTCATGTTTGTTTTCATAAATGTAAAATTGAGCTTCTATACTAATATTGGTATTGGAATTGTTAAATTTTATCTTAACATCACCATCTAGTTTTACAAAATCAGTTTTAGAAAATACAGATTTTACTGTTTGTAAAAATGATTGTTCATAAACAGTATAAATTTGATTAAGACCGTAATTAACAATAACGTAATTCATATTTATTTACCAGCTCTTCCAACGTATTTTCCTGTTTCACTTGAAACAATAATAATTTCACCTTCTTTAATAAACATAGGTGTTTCAACTTCAAAACCTGTTTCCACAATAACTTTTTTTTGTGGGTTTGTTGTAGTATTTCCTTTAACGGCTTCTGGAGCTTCAATTACTTTTAACTCAATATTGATAGGTAATTCGATATCTAAAATTTCTTGTTCGAATTTTCTAACAATAACTTTTAATCCATCTTTTAAAAAGTTCAATTCTCATTGAAGTTTAGAAACATCAATTCCAATTTGTTCATAGGTTTCTTCATCCATTAAAATAATTTCGTTTCCGTCATTATATAGATAATTCATACCTGTTTTTTCTATATGAGCTTTTTCAACTTTATCTCCACCTGTGTAGGATTTAATTGTTGTAGCTCCTGTTCTTAAGTTTTTTACTTTTGCTTTAACTGTTGCTTGACCTCTACCTTGTTTTGAGTGCTGGGACTCTAAAACAATAAAAAGTTCACCATCTTCTTGATAAGTTATCCCTGGTTTAAAATCATTAACATTAAACATTATTCCTCCTAATTAAATATTATTTTAATTATAATATATTTTTAAAAAGTTTTATAATTTAATATTATGAATCAAATAGGATCACTAGAAAATAAAAAATTAGATGGTTTACCTTTGTGAGCAACCATTTTATTTGGATCTCTTTTCATTGTTCTTGGAATTATTTTATTTTTCTATTATCCAAGAACAAAAAGAAAAGCACAAGAGTACAAAGAAAAGCAATTAATTAAATATAAAGAAAAAAACAACCAAAAGAGTGTAAAAAACATTGACTATGAAAGTACTGGAATGTATTTACCAGTTTGAGAAAAAATAAAATTAGTTAGTCCTTTATTTTTTGGTCTTGTTTTTTGTATTATCGGAATTTCCTGAATTATTGGATGAACTATTGTTTTATAAAACAAAAAAACAATATAATAATAATTAATAAAATTAATAGTTTTCACCTAAAATTATTAATTGATTGGTATAATATAAGGAGAAAAATCATAGGAGGAAATTTATGTTAAAAATTTTTAATGAAACAACTAATGTAAAAGTTGTGGAAACAGCTGGGGGAGTAGGTCTTGGTGGTTGAATAGGTATTGTTATTGCTGTTGCAGTAATTTTATTTATTGTTGGTGGTATCATCGGAGTTTTAGTATCTAAGAAAATGTTTGAAAAACAAATAAAAGAAAATCCTCCAATTACTGAAAAAATGATTAGAGCTATGTTCCTACAAATGGGAAGAAAAGCTTCTGAAACACAAATTAAAGCTGTTATGCGTTCAATGAAAAATGCTAAAAATAACTAACTTAGGAAACTAAGTTTTTTTCATTTTTTTGAAAACATCTATTTTTCCTTTATTTTAGTTAATTAAAAAATAAAAAAATACCTATAAAGGTATTTTCTTTGGACAATATATTGAAATGGTACGCCCTAGAGGATTCGAACCTCTGACCCAATGGTTAAAAGCCATTTGCTCTACCTGCTGAGCTAAGGGCGCACTGGTGCTCGAAACTGGACTTGAACCAGCACGGTGTTGCCACCGAGGGATTTTAAGTCCCTTGCGTCTACCTATTCCGCCACTCGAGCTTGTCTCGTATTAACATACTTTTATAATTATACTATTTTTTTTAAAAAAACCAAATTTTTTTGAGATTTTTTTAAAATTTTTTATTTGATATTATTTATTATTTAGTAATTATCATAAAAGTATATAAATTATAATAAAAATTTTAAATATTTTAAGAAAAAAGTGAAATTTTTACAATGATAGAAGAAAATAAAAACCGCTTGGTGCGGTTTAAAGTTAATATTTTGAATTTAAATATTTTCGTTGATAATTTCTCTAATTTTTTCAAAATTTATTTGTTCATGTACATCTGTGTTGTATGAAAAATCTATAACTTTATTTTGATTGTTTAACACTATATAACCACGATTTAGTAAAAATACTTGATCAATTAAAAATCCGTATTTTAGTCCAAATTCTCTATGTTTGTAGTCTGAATAGATTTCAATATTAGGTAATAAATTTATTGATTTTCACTCAGCAATAGCACTTGGTAAATCAAGTGAAATAGAGATAAATCTTACTTCTTTAAATTCTGATGCTAATTTAGAAATTTCTTTTGTTTGTTCATCACAAACTCTAGTGTTTAAAGAAGGAAAAATAGAGATAATTGTTAATTTATCAAAATTTTTGATTTCTACATCTTCAAACATTGTGTTAGTTGCTTTAAAAGAAATTACATCTCCTTTTTCAAGGGATTTTCCATTATTTAATAATCTATATTCTTTTTGTTTAAATTTTGTTGTCATTTTTAATCCTTTTTATTAATTTGTGCATAAAATAATTATATTTTACATTTTTTTTGGATTCATACATAATTTTTGCATTACAAAAAGAAAAATTATAAAAAAATCAAATTTTTTCACTCATTTTGTTTTCAAAATAACAATAAAATGTTTGCATAGAATCATTTTGATGTTCAAAAATCAGTTTATATCCTTTTTCAAAGAAAATATTTTTTGTTTTTTCTAGATTAATTTTACTTGTTAAGGAATTAAATTCTAATTCGTTGTATTTATAAATTTTCTTTAAAAAGTCACGTATTTTTTCAAAATTTAAATTTTGTGTTTTGCAATAATTTAGAAAATTTAAAAACAAAATAAGGTTTTTAAAAGGATTGTCAAAAACTAAAGAAGTTTTTTGTTCTATAGTAATATTCATTTTAGAATCCAAATTGACATTAATTAAGTTAATACCCTCTTTATTTAAAAGTCTCTGTTTAATTACTTCTAAATCTATTATTTTAAATAATTCATTATTCATTAAAATTTTGGTAGTATTTAATTCAGTATTTAAAAAATGACATATAGTAATAAATAGTTCAATATCACTTATTTTTATATATTTATTTTTATTTTTAACATAAAAAATAATGTTATTAAAGTCATTTTCATAATCTATTAAAACATCAGATTTTTTAAATAAATTAAAGTAAAGTTTATTAATCATTTTACTTTTAATTATGCTAAAAGGAGAATAATTAAATTTTAAATCCATTTTTCCAACTATCTTTTGTTGTAATAATTTAATGTCATTATTTTTATTTAAAAAACCTATATTAAGAATTTTAGAATCATTTTTTCGTAGCATAAAATCATTAATTAAAGTGGTTGCAAAATTTTCAACAATATTGTCAATTTTCAAAATTGAAAAACTATTATTTTTTTGAATGTTCTCAAATTCTAAATTTGTTTCATATTCAAAATAAAATTTCATTTTTTCAATTTCCTCTTTGCTCAAAAACTGCATATTTCCTTTATAAAAGCTAATACTTATTTCTTTGCTTAAAGGATTTTCACTAATATAAATAGAATAATCAAAACCTACTTTTCTAGAAGCAAAAGCAAACAAAGGAAAAAAAATAGAATCTTTTTTTCTTAATGTTGTAATTTGATTAGTATCTTTAAATTCAAATAAAGAAATAAAAATTTCACTAATTTTATCTGCTTTTTCGCTATTTTGATTTGCAATAAAAATTTTTTGTTTTTTATTTTCTTGAAAAATTAATTTTTCAAAAGCATAAATCAGTTTTTTAGCTCCATTTAAATCTAAAAATTCAAAGAAATTTGTACTTGATAAATTAAATTTGGACGTATTTTTTATTAAATAATTAAATATGTTTTTTTCTTTTTCCATTTTACTCCATTTGGTGTTTTTACATATGGCGGAGGTTAAAGGAATCGAACCCTTACCAATGGGTTTGGAATCCATTGTACTACCATTATACTAAACCTCCATAAAATTATTTTATGTTTATTTTTTCAATTCTTTCTTTTGCTATTTTAAAGTATTTTTCATCTTTTTCTATTCCAATAAAATTTCTTTTTAATTTTAATGCAGCAACCCCTGTAGTTCCGCTACCCATAAAAGGATCTAAAATTAAATCCCCTTCATTTGTATGAATTTTGATAATTTCTTCCATTAATTTTAAACTTTTTTGAGTAGGATGATCAACTTTCTCTTTCCCTGATACAATAGGGAACTCAAAAAGCGATCTTAAATATGGTTTTTCTTTTGGTTTATTAAATATTCATTTTGCTTTTTGTTTAACACCTCAAATTGCAAATTCCATATCTTGAACATATCTTCTATTTATATTTCTTGGCATTGGATTGCTTTTTTGTCAAACTAAAACATCTTTAACTTCTATTTTATTATTTTCTAGTTCTTTTATTATAAAACTCATATATTTATAAGAACAAAAAATAACTATTGAACCGTTATCGTCTAAAAGTTGCACATACTTTGAAATTCAACTAAATAAATCAAAATTTTGATCTCATTGTCCAAACAAAATTCCTTTTCTCGGTGAGTTTAGAGTTGAAAAATTATTTTCTTTTGAAATATTATAAGGTGGATCACAAATAATATGATCTACCATAATTTTATTTTCAATAAGATCATCAACTATTTTATAAGCATCACCATTATATAATTTATAATTACTTTCTTTTTCTTTTTTATTATATGACTTTGCAATTTGTGTTGCTATAGCTTTGGCTAAAAGTGGTGGAACAGCATTTCCTATTTGTCTGCAAATACTAGTTTTTGGTCCTAAAAAAACAAAACTATCGTAAAACTTTGTAGTCTTGCTGCTTCTCTTGGTGTAATAGAACGATTCAAAATAGGATGAGAATTTTTTCCATTAGAAGGTGTATCAAATCTAGTATCAATTGTAGGACTTACTTCATTTCATTTTAATCTTGATCAAGTTGTATTAAATTTTTGCTTACCTCAAAGTTCTTTTGGAAGGTGATTTTTATCACCTTCTGAAGGTATCATTTTTAACTTTTCTAAAGCAATTTGTGAATGATTTGTTGCTTGATGATTAAATAATTTATTGCTTTTCATTGTTTTTTGATACTCACTTTGTGCTTCAAATTTATAATCTGACTCAAAAGAACCTTCTGAAGATTCTAAATAATTTAAATCAGAAATAGCATCTTTAACAGTAACTATTTTTTCTGTATTTTTGATAGGTAATTCAATGTTTTTAGATAAAGAACCAATAATAATTGCTCTTTCTCTTTTTTGCGGTACTCCAAAGTCTTTAGCATTTAAAATTCCATAATTAATTTGACAACCAAGATTAGTAAATTTTTCATATATTTGCTTAATGAAATAACCATCTAGTGTATTTAAAAGGTTTTTAACATTTTCAATAACAAAAACTTCTGGTTTTAATTCTTTGACTAAATTATAATATTCTAAGAATAAAAAATTCCTTGGATCATCTAAACCTTTAAGTTTTCCTTTTAAACTAAAACCTTGACAAGGTGGTCCACCTATTATCATATTTATTTTTTCTTGTTTAGCAGTTTCAATAATTTGCGACTTTACTTCTTTTGAAGTTAAATCACCACAAATTATTTTAGTGTTAGGAAAGTTAAATTTAAAGGTTTTTAAGGCATTTTGATCAAAATCTACAGCAATACTAGTTTTAAAATCTTTATGTTGTTCAAAACCTGATGAAAAACCACCAGCACCTGAAAATAAATCTAAAATTTTAAATTCCATCCCTCTCCTTCTACGTTGCTACCATTAAATTATAAACATTTTTTTGCTTTTTTGAATAAAAATTCTTTCATTAAAAAGTTTATTATTTAAGTATTTAAATAATAAAAAAACTCCTTTCAGGAGCTAATAGTTCTTTCAAAACTGAATAGCAAATTACTTCTCAAATTAAATTAAATACCTAAAATTTTAGCTATTAAATCAATCAATTTATTAGTATTGGTTAGCTCAATGTATTACTACACTTACACATCCAACCTATCAACCTCATCGTCTATAAGGAATTTCAAGGGAACATTAATCTCTGAGGAGGCTTCCCGCTTAGATGCCTTCAGCGGTTATCCTTTCCGTATTTAGCTACCCAGCTATGCTTCTGGCGAAACAACTGGAGCACCAGTGATACGTCCGCTCCGGTCCTCTCGTACTAAGAGCAGCTCTCATCAATATTCCAACGCCCACATCAGATAGGGACCGAACTGTCTCACGACGTTCTGAACCCAGCTCGCGTACCGCTTTAATTGGCGAACAGCCAAACCCTTGGAACCGACTCCAGCTCCAGGATGCGATGAGCCGACATCGAGGTGCCAAACCTTCCCGTCGATGTGATCTCTTGGGGAAGATAAGCCTGTTATCCCCGGGGTAGCTTTTATCCGTTGAGCGACGGCCATTCCACAATGTACCGCCGGATCACTAAGTCCTGCTTTCGCACCTGCTCGACTTGTAGGTCTCGCAGTCAATCACACTTTTACCTTTGCGCTCTTCATATGGTTTCTGACCATACTGAGTGTAACTTTGAACGCCTCCGTTACCTTTTAGGAGGCGACCGCCCCAGTCAAACTACCCACCACGCACTGTCCCCCTTCCAGATAATGGAAGCAGGTTAGAAAATCAATATAACAAGGGTGGTATTTCAAGGTTGACTCCATAAGAACTGGCGTTCCTACTTCAAAGTCTCCCACCTATCCTACACATGTTAGACCAATTTTCAATACGAAGCTATAGTAAAGCTCCACGGGGTCTTTTCGTCTTGATGCGGGTACCCAGCGTTTTCACTGGGACCATAATTTCACCGAGTCCAATGTTGAGACAGTGGGGAGATTGTTACGCCTTTCGTGCAGGTCAATAATTAGTTGACAAGGAATTTCGCTACCTTAGGACCGTTATAGTTACGGCCGCCGTTCACCCGGGCTTCATTTTACTGCTTCGCTAATGCTTACAGCTCCACTTAACCTTCGGGCACTGGGCAGGCGTCACCCCCTATACATCGTCTTGCGACTTAGCAGAGAGCTGTGTTTTTGATAAACAGTCACCCCCCCCATTTTACTGTGGCCTACATAAAGTAGGCATCCCTTCTTGCGAACTTACGGGATAATTTTGCAGAGTTCCTTAACATTGGTTTTCTCGCTCGCCTTAGAATACTCATCTTGGGAACGTGTGTCCGTTCTCGGTACAGGTTCCTATAAAATTAACGCTAGAAGCTTTTCTTGGAAGCATGAAATCATACAATTCGTTACTTGATTGCTCTTTCACTATGCATCGTAAATTAAAGTTATGATAACCGGATTTGCCAAGTTATCCTTCTTATTACTTACCCCACAATCCAATAAGTGGTAGTACTATCCTTCTCCGTCACTCCATCACTTTTATAGGAAGTATAGGAATATTAACCTATTATCCATCGACTATGCATTTCTGCCTCATCTTAGGTCCTGACTAACCCTGGGTGGACGAACCTTCCCCAGGAAACCTTTCCCAATAGGCGTCGGAGATTCTCACTCCGAATCGTTACTCATACCGGCATTCTCACTTCTAAGCACTCCACTAATCCTCGCGGTTTAGCTTCACCGCCGCTTAGAACGCTCCTCTAACGCATTTTCATACCCGTAGCTTCGGTATTATGTTTAGTCCCGTTACATTATTGGCGCAAGATCTCTTGACTAGTGAGCAATTACGCACTCTTTAAATGATGGCTGCTTCTAAGCCAACATCCTAGTTGTTTATGAAACCTCACAACCTTTCTCACTTAACATAATTTTGGGACCTTAGCTGACGATCTGGGTTGTTTCCCTCGCGACCACGGACGTTATCACCCATGTTCCGACTGCATAGTAATACACACTGGTATTCGGAGTTTGATTATAGTCAGTACAGCTAGGCGCCGCCATTCCATATTCAGTGCTCTACCCCCAATGCTTAACACTACACGCTAGCCCTAAAGCTATTTCGAGGAGAACCAGCTATCTCCAGGTTCGATTGGAATTTCACCCCTATCCACAAGTCATCCGGGCACTTTTTAGCGTACTACGGTTCGACCCTCCACTTAGTTTTACCTAAGCTTCAGTCTGCTCATGGATAGATCACCTGGTTTCGGGTATATATCAACATACTATGGCGCCCTATTCAGACTCGGTTTCCCTACGGCTCCGTTTTTATCCACTTAACCTCGCATGTTAACATAACTCGCCGGTCCATACTGCAAGATGTACGCCATCACCCATTAACGGGCTCTGACTAATTGTAAGTATACGGTTTCAGAATCTATTTCACTCCCCTCCCGGGGTTCTTTTCACCTTTCCCTCACGGTACTGTTTCACTATCGGTGTCTGGTTAGTATTTAGCCTTACCAGGTGGTCCTGGCAGATTCAGACAGGGTTTCACGTGCCCCGCCCTACTCAGGATACATTCAAGAGAATTTATTATTTCGTTTACGGGGATATCACCCTCTTTGTCAAAGCTTCCCAACTTTTTCAACTATAATAAATTTTTGTAACTCTATATAGAATGTCCTACAACCCCATCTAAATGATGGTTTGGGCTTTTTCGTGTTCGCTCGCCACTACTAACGAAATCATTATTTATTTTCTCTTCCTGTTGCTACTAAGATGTTTCAGTTTACAACGTGTCTCGCCTTTACAACTATGAATTCATTGTAAAGCAACTAGAGTTTATCTAGTTAGGTTCCCCCATTCGGAAATCCCCGTTTCATAGCATAATCCAGCTCTACGAGGCTTATTGCAGGTATTCATGTCCTTCATCGACTTCCAGACCCAAGGCATCCACCATATACTCTTACTTATTTAAAAGCTAATATAACTTATATTTTTTTAAGCCTATTGTTTTTGTTTGTATATCTAAGGTATCTAATTTAATTCTAACTTTTTACAGTTAGACTTGGTTATTTTTTGTAATGTTGTTGTTGAAATATTTTGAAATTTTTCAAATATTTGCTATTCAGTTTTCAAAGAACTATTTAATGAAAGTTAAACCTTTCAAAACTAGATGCAATGCTCTTTAGCTAAGCCCATAATTACCTAAAATGATATTAATTTACGCTTATTTTAGGATTTTTAAATTGCTAAATAAAGATGTCTATATGTACTCCGTAGAAAGGAGGTGATCCATCCCCACGTTCTCGTAGGGATACCTTGTTACGACTTCACCCCAGTCATCGGTCCTGCCTTAGACAGTCGTCTCCGAAGTTAACTAACCGGCTTCGGGCATTACCAACTCCCATGGTGTGACGGGCGGTGTGTACAAGACCCGAGAACGTATTCACCGCAGCGTAGCTGATCTGCGATTACTAGCGAATCCGACTTCATGAAGTCGAGTTGCAGACTTCAATCCGAACTGAGATTGGTTTTTTGAGGTTTGCTCCATGTCACCATATTGCTTCTCTTTGTACCAACCATTGTAGCACGTGTGTTGCCCCACTCGTAAGAGGCATGATGATTTGACGTCGTCCCCACCTTCCTCCTGGTTACCCAGGCAGTCTCTCTAGAGTCCTCAACATAATCTAGTAACTAAAGACAAGGGTTGCGCTCGTTGCAGGACTTAACCTAACATCTCACGACACGAGCTGACGACAACCATGCACCATCTGTCACCTTGTTAACCTCCGCTATATCTCTATAGCATTGCAAGGGATGTCAAGAGTGGGTAAGGTTCTACGCGTATCTTCAAATTAAACCACATGCTCCTCCGCTTGTGCGGGTCCCCGTCAATTCCTTTAAGTTTCACTCTTGCGAGCATACTACTCAGGCGGATCATTTAATGCGTTAGCTGCATCGGTAAATTCTCTACCAACTAATGATCAACGTTTACGGCGTGGACTACCAGGGTATCTAATCCTGTTTGCTCCCCACGCTTTCGTTCCTCAGTGTCAATGTACAACCAGTTAGCTGCCTTCGCCTATTGGTGTTCTTCCTAATATCTACGCATTCCACCGCTTCACTAGGAATTCCGCTAACCTCTTTGTAATTCCAGTTTGCCAGTATCCAAAGCGGGCTGGAGTTGAGCTCCAGTATTTAACTTCAGACTTAACAAACAACCTACGAACTCTTTACGCCCAATAATTCCGGATAACGCTCGCGACCTATGTATTACCGCGGCTGCTGGCACATAGTTTGCCATCGCTTTCTAACAAGGTACCGTCAATATAAAGTCATTTCCTACTCTATTTTTTCTTCCCTTGCAACAGCAGTTTACAACCCGAAGGCCTTCATCCTGCACGCTGTGTCGCTCCATCAAGCTTTCGCTCATTGTGGAAAATTCCCTACTGCTGCCTCCCGTAGGAGTCTGGGCCGTATCTCAGTCCCAGTGTGGCCGTACAGCCTCTCGGCCCGGCTAAACATCATCGCCTTGGTAGGCCTTTACCCTACCAACTAGCTAATGTTCCGCACCCCCATTTCTAAGTGAAGCTTTGAAGCTTCTTTTAAATTTTCTTCATGCGAAGAAAACCCATATTCGGTATTAGCTACTGTTTCCAGTAGTTATCCCAATCTTAAAGGTAGGTTAGGTACGTGTTACTCACCCATTCGCTACTAAGTCAGTGCAAGCACTGCTTCGTTCAACATGCATGTATTAGGCACACAGCCAGCGTTCATCCTGAGCCAGGATCAAACTCTTGAAATTGATTTGTGTGTTTATTATGGTTATTGCATCTAGTTTTGAAAGATCTAAATTTCATAATGATTTTGTGTGAAAATCATACAAAATTAATTATAACACTTTTTACAAAAATTCCAAATATTTTATATGATTATTTTTTGATAATTGAATTAGAATCACTAAAAATGTTGATTACAATTAAGTTGCTTTATTATTCTACAATATTTTCAAAATTTTTCAAGTAAATTTTTATTTTTTTTCTTAATTTAAATATTTAAATAACATTATTAAAAAATATATTAGAAATTTTAATAATTAAAATCACCAAAAACTATTCTATGTATTAATTAAAAAATTTTTAAATTTATTAGTTGATGTAGAAATGTCTTCAATTAAGTATTTTTTTATTAAATATTATTTTGCTTCAAAGAAACATTTTTCTATTCAATTAAAAAAACCTTTCCATTGAGAAAGGTTACATTGAAGGCCCGAGTTTCCCAGTTAATAGCAAAAAAGACAAAATCAACCATTTTTTTGGTTGATTTTATTGTTTTTGTTTTTTCTTTATACCATTTTTGATAAAACTCTTTTTATATCGTATCAATACTTGATATTATCGTTGTTTTCATCGGTTTTATAATTTAAAGTTTCTACTTTAATTATTTCACCTTTAAATTCAGTTACAACACTTGTTTGAGAGTTGAATGCTTCAATGAATTTATCATTTGTTATTTTATCTACAACACCATTATCTTTATAAAATTTATTTATTAAGAAAATGGAATATTTCAATACAACTAACGCTAAAAAATTAAGTATAAAATGTCCTAAAATATGAGAATCTTTTCATACATAAATTGGTCTAACTTTTAGTGTGTTTTTTAGAGTTCTAAAGTTCTCTTCAATTTGTCATTGTTTGTGATATATTTCAATAATTTGTTCTGGACTTAAGTCAAGTCTAGAAGTTTCATAAACATAGAGTCCATCGAATTTTTCATCTTCTATGATTTTTTCATAATCGAGTTCGAATTCCATTTTCCCTACTCTTTTAAAGAATTTATACTTTTTAATTCCTATAATTTCTTCTGCACTAACTCTTCCAATTTTGTTTTGTCTTTTTTGGAAATTTTTAATTAATATTTGTCTATCTTCATAATCTTTTTTTGCTTTCGATTTACTAAAAGCAACAATTCTTCTTCTTATTGTATCATTAACTCTTTTTCCGTTTCAATGGGAATTATAGTGATATTCTTTGTATTTCAAGCTTTGGTTTATATCAATATAACCTTCTTGTGCAAGTGCAAATTCTTTAAATTCTTTGCTTGATGATTTTAACCTATAAGAAATTATAAAATCAATGTTTTTTTGCTCTAAATAACGGAGATTTTTGTTTATTGACATTCCTTTATCTGCGATAATAGTAACTTTTTTGAGATTGTAATTTTTCTTCATTTCTTCAATAAAAGGAATCATTGTGCTTGAATCTGCTGTGTTTCCTTTAAAAACTTTTATAAAAATCGGAATACCATTACTATCTGTTGCCATTCCTATAACGACTTGATCTTCTTTGAATTTTCCATCTTTAGAATAACCCGGAATTCTTAGTCCATTTCTTTGAAAAGATTCAAAATAAACAGTTGAAGAATCATAAAAAACTAATTCGATATCTCTTCCTGTTTCATTTGTGATAATGTTGTTTAAATTGGAAAAAATTTCTTTTTCATTATCAACTAAAACATCAAGAAATCTATAAAAAGAATTTTTAGAAGTTGTTATTTTATTATCGAATTTTTCTTTGTTTTTGAATCTTTGGAAAATGCTTTGTTCATAAAGAATTTTTGAAGCTATTTGATATTCTAAAATTCCTTCTAAATCTTTATGTTTACTTTCTTTTAATGAACCAAAAATATTTAATTTTTTGACAACATTATAAATTAGATTTATCTCAGTCATTTTAAGAAATTTTTCAATATTATCTTTTTTAATTTCACTTAATAAAATATTTTTTATTTCTTCTGCTGAGTTTTTAGGATCAATTTCTCTCAATTTCTTTCTCATTATCTCTAAATATTTTGGATTTATTTTTTCTAATTTTTCAATATTTCCTAAACTTGCAATTTTTTTATAACCTTTTTTATTTTCTCAATATTTTACAACGGTTGCATATTTAGCATTCCCATTACTACATTCAAGTATAAAATGATTTTTCATATTGTAATTATACCATAATAGAAAGATTTTCAAAGAAAAAAATATTTTTTTTAATACATAGTATTAAATATATGAAAAAAAAGAAAAAAATCCCGTCAACTGGGAAAGACGGGAGAAACATTTTTCTATTCAATTAAAAAAACCTTTCCATTGAGAAAGGTTACATTGAAGGTTTGAATACTTAATATTACGCTTAATCTGACGATAAACTCTCCATATGATTATCCGTAAATTTTTAAATTTACTAGTAATTTAACGATTACTAATATTAGTATAACACTATTCTGCTTTTTTTGGAAAAATTTTTATTTTTATATTTTCTTACTAAATTTAACCTTAAATGAAAAAATACAATAATAAGAATTAGGTTATTCATTTATTTAATAATTTTAATTCTTGTTCATTGAGTAAAATTCTAGTAGGTTCATATTTTTTTAATTTGTTTTTTAGATCATTAAGTAAATCATCTGATATATTTGATCTAATTTCAGTTTTCATTCTATCATCATATTTAACTGTAGAAGTAATAAAAATTTTATCTAAATCTATAAGTGTTTCAACAACAAAAGGATTTATATTTTTATCCACTTGCTCCTCATAATAATTTTTTATTATTTTCAAGTTAATAATTTCTGCTTTTGATGTTTGACATTTCACAAATTCGTAATTCATTCCTTCTTTTTTAATGCAAATATACATATGAGTTTTTCTTGCTAAATATGAAATTTTACTTGGAAAAGGAATTCTTAATTTAATAACATCTTTAACTTTAATCAACTAGCAATCCCCCATCTTCTTTGTCTATTTCTACATATATTGGATTATATAATTCATCACTGTCTGCAAGTTCTTTAAGAATTTCTTTTTGTTTTTCTGTAAGGTTTTGAAAATCTTGCTTTGAAAAAACAAAGTATTTTTCTTTAATATGAATTACTTCTGAATTTTTAACCATTTCTAATGGATACATACGATCTATTTTTTTCATTCACTTTTCATCTTCTTGATTAAAATCGTTTTCATTTAAAATTATATTTTTTTCTTTATTCAATATTCTATTTTCTTGAACTTTTCATAAATTAAGTTTATGAGTAATATCTGATAAAGTTTTTTCTGTTGATGTTTTCACAATAAAAGAACATTTTAATGCTCTGTCGTTGTTTACTTTATTTTTATTATTTAAATATTCTTGTTCCGCTTCTTTGTTAAAAAGAAGTCTGCTTTTTTTATAATCTCCATAGACATTACTAAAAACAGGACCTTTTTGATATCCTTTTAAGTAAGAAAAGTCTGCTTTTTCTTGTGCTAATTTACTAAAAATTTCATAAAATAATAAAAATTTTTGTAATTTAAGTGAATTTTTATAAGAATTAATATCATTTTCTTTTAGTCAACCAGATAACATTAATTTTCTTTTATTGCTAAAAATTTTGTCCATTTTTCTCCTTTTATTTTTTTATTAAGTTCATTCATCACAAGAAATATTTAATATAATTCAACCTTTTTTATTGTAACTTTCAAGTTAATCAAATATAAGACCTCCATCTTCTTCATCTATTTCTACATATATTGGATTATATAATTCATCGCTATCTGCTACTTCTTCAAGAATTTCTTTTTGTTTATTTGTGAGATTATTAAAATCTTGCTTTGAAAAAACAAAGAATTTTTCTTTAATATGAATTACTTCTGAATTTTTAATTTGTTCTATTAAGTACATTGAATCTATTGTTTTAATTAATTCTTGATCATCATTATTAAAATCTTTTTCATCCAAAGGAACATTTTTATCTTTTTTATTTATTAATTCTTCTTTTGATTTTCAGAGATTTAACTTATGAGTAACATTAGATAAAGTGGATTCAGTTGCAGTTTTAACTATGAAAGAACATTTTAATGCTCTATCACTATTTATTTTATCTTGATTATTTTTATATATTTCTTCTACTATTTTGTTGAAAGTGCTTCTTTGATTTTTATAATCACCATAGACATTGCTAAATACAGGACCTTTTTCATACCCTTTTAAATAAGAAAAATCAAATTCTTCGTTTGCTATTTTAGAAAATAATTCATAAAATAGTAAGAATTTTTGAAGCTTTAGTGGATTATTATAAGAATTAATGTCATTCTCTTTTAATCAACCACATAAAGTTAACTTTCTTTTGTTACTATAAATTTTGTTCATTTTTTTCCTTTCACCTAATTTGATTATAACACAGTTTTTAAACTCAATTACAATAAATTTTTTTAAAAATTCCTTTATTAATTTATTAATAAAATTTTTGATTATTTTTTAAGACCAGTAAATAAATTATCAAAAATATTGAAATTCTTTTGATTTTGTTTTTTTGAGTTTATAGTTAAAAGTAAAAATATTTTTTATATTAAACCTTATAAAAAATTTATGAAGTAATATATTTAATTAACACAATTAAATTATAGTTTCTTAATCATTTAAGATTTCCTGCGTTTCCCAGTTAATAGGGAAAAAATACAAATAGTGCTGTTTTACAGCACTTTTCGTTTGCTTTTTTAAAAATTTACTTGCTATTTTATGTATTTTATATATTCATCATAAAAATTTCAAGCCATTACTGATAATTCGTTATCTAATCTTTTAAAAGTTAATAATTTATTGCTATTTCTATCTTCTTCTGTCATATAAATTAAATTTTTTAAAATTAAAATAAATTTTTCATCTGTAATTTTTTGTATTATTCCATTATCTTTATAGAAATTTTTTATTTTTAATAAAAACATTTTCAAAATTCATAATGATAAAAAAGAAAATAATACATGTCCTTGGATGTGTTTAGTTGTATAAACATACATTGGTCTAATTTGTAAATTATTTTTTAATGTTCTAAAATTTTCTTCTATTTTTCATTGCATTGAGTATATTTCTACAACTTTTAATGGATCTAAATCCTTTAAAGAAGTTTCATATACATAATAACCATCAAATTTTTGATCATTTGAAATTTTTTCTTCATCTAAAACATATTTAGAAGAATTCAATTGTTTAAAATGTTTGGTTTTTTTGTATCCTATCATTCTTTTTTCATTAACAAATCCATTTTTGTCTTGATTTTTAATAAAATTATTTATTTCATTCTCTCTATTTAGTTTATCTAATTTAGCTCTGGATTTACTTCAGGTGACAATTTGTTTTCTTATTTTCCCTTTATTTTCTTTATTTTCTACAAAAATTTCTTTAGTTTTATATTTAAACTTTCCTGATATCTCAACATAATCATCTTCTTTTAATAAAAATTCTTTATATTTTTTTGTTTCGATATTTGCTCTTTTTGAAATTATGTAGTCTATATTATTTTCTTCTAAAAAATTAATATTTTCTGCAGAACTCATTCCTCTGTCTGAAACAACTGTAATTTTTGTATTTTTATAAATTTCCTTAAATTCCTGTATAAAAGGAATTAATGTTTTTACATCTGCAGTATTTCCAGGAAAAATTTTATAAAAAATAGGTATATTTTCTGAATTACACGCCATTGCTAAAACAATTTGATCTTCTTTAAATTTTCCATCTTTTGAATATCCTGGTAATCTTAATTCTTCTTTTTTGAAACTTTCAAAATAAATTGTGGTTGAATCGAAAAAAATAGTTTCGTTTTCATTGACAAACTTTTTAGATATATTTTTCAAGATATTTTCCTTATTATCTTCTAATAAGTCAAGCATTCTATAAAAACTATTTTTTGAATAATCCAAGTCTGTATATGATTCAGACTTATTTATAAAAGATTTAAAAATACTTGAAGGTTGACAAATTCTATTAGCAATTTGATAAGAAAGTATTTCTTTCATCCCTTTGTGCTTACCAAAATTAAAATTTTCAAAAATGTTTAAATCATACATAAATTCTAAAATAAATTCTGCACTAAAATTTTTAGTTTTAGTAATATTTGAACTCAAAAGAAGTGCAGAATTTATTTCTGCTTCTAATTTTTCTATATTTACGGTTGTGTCATATTTACTTATTATGCTTTTAATAATTTGTTCATAATTAGGATTCTTTTTAAGTAGCTTTTCTTGATTTCCTAAAGCTAATAATCTAATATTTCTTCTATAACTTCCGCTTGTATCTCAGTAACCAATATTTTTATATGTTGCTTTTTTTGGTCCCGTAGAGTTAAATAACATTAATTTCATATTTAAATTATATCATAAATAGCAAGTTATAGCAAGAATTTTATTAAAAAAAATAAAAAATGTATATATTTATAAATAAATATATACAATCTAAATTTTATTATTTTTTTCTTTGTTAACTGGGAAACACAGGAAGATTTAATCTTTTATGGTTAAATAAATTACCATAAATATTAAAATTTAATTTTGTTCTTATTTTTATTATTAATATCTTGTTTGATTTAAAGAAACATTTTTCTCTTTAATAAAAAACCTTTCTGTTAAGAAAGGCACATTGAAGGTTTGAGTACTTAATATTACGCTTAATCTGACGATAAACTCTTCATATGATTATCCGTAAATTTGTAAATTTACTAGTAATTTAATCATTACTAATATTATTATAACATTATTTACATTAGTTTACATTTGATTTTGTCTTAATAATTTTGTTTTATTAATTTATTTTTTGTTTGGTTTAATAAATAATTAAATATATATACTTTAACTTGATTATAGTATACTACCTAAACTTAATCAAATTAAGATAGAGGTGGGATAATACTGAACTAGTATTCAATATAAATAATAAGTAAATAAAAAATCTAACCTATTACTAGATTAGACTTTTATTAAATTATTATTAGTTAGTTGGTTTGATTTCAAACTCAATTAAAGTATTTGCAAATTTATCTGTATGAATGAATACAGGTGCTACTTTAGAAGTACTATCTTCTTGTGATCAAATTCCAATTAATCTTAATGGTGTATTTTCAGGAGCTTTTTCATCTTCTGAAATTCCATTGTAATTTACATGGAATTGAATTGTTTTATTAGAAAAATCAGTAGAACTAGTAGATAATGCTTGTGGATTACCTTGATTATCACCTGCAAAGTATAAATTACCTTGTTGATCTTGGAAGACCCGAGTTTCCCAGTTAATAGCAAAAAGACAAAATCAACCATTTTTTTGGTTGATTTTATTGTTTTTGTTTTTTCTTTATACCATTTTTGATAAAACTCTTTTTATATCGTATCAATACTTGATATTATCGTTGTTTTCATTGGTTTTATAATTTAAAGTTTCTACTTTAATTATTTCACCTTTAAATTCAGTTACAACACTTGTTTGAGAGTTGAATGCTTCAATGAATTTATCATTTGTTATTTTATCTACAACACCATTATCTTTATAAAATTTATTTATTAAGAAAATGGAATATTTCAATACAACTAACGCTAAAAAATTAAGTATAAAATGTCCTAAAATATGAGAATCTTTTCATACATAAATTGGTCTAACTTTTAGTGTGTTTTTTAGAGTTCTAAAGTTCTCTTCAATTTGTCATTGTTTGTGATATATTTCAATAATTTGTTCTGGACTTAAGTCAAGTCTAGAAGTTTCATAAACATAGAGTCCATCGAATTTTTCATCTTCTATGATTTTTTCATAATCGAGTTCGAATTCCATTTTCCCTACTCTTTTAAAGAATTTATACTTTTTAATTCCTATAATTTCTTCTGCACTAACTCTTCCAATTTTGTTTTGTCTTTTTTGGAAATTTTTAATTAATATTTGTCTATCTTCATAATCTTTTTTTGCTTTCGATTTACTAAAAGCAACAATTCTTCTTCTTATTGTATCATTAACTCTTTTTCCGTTTCAATGGGAATTATAGTGATATTCTTTGTATTTCAAGCTTTGGTTTATATCAATATAACCTTCTTGTGCAAGTGCAAATTCTTTAAATTCTTTGCTTGATGATTTTAACCTATAAGAAATTATAAAATCAATGTTTTTTTGCTCTAAATAACGGAGATTTTTGTTTATTGACATTCCTTTATCTGCGATAATAGTAACTTTTTTGAGATTGTAATTTTTCTTCATTTCTTCAATAAAAGGAATCATTGTGCTTGAATCTGCTGTGTTTCCTTTAAAAACTTTTATAAAAATCGGAATACCATTACTATCTGTTGCCATTCCTATAACAACTTGATCTTCTTTGAATTTTCCATCTTTAGAATAACCCGGAATTCTTAGTCCATTTCTTTGAAAAGATTCAAAATAAACAGTTGAAGAATCATAAAAAACTAATTCGATATCTCTTCCTGTTTCATT
This sequence comes from Mycoplasma sp. 480, assembly GCF_051353065.1. Classification (NCBI taxonomy): domain Bacteria; kingdom Bacillati; phylum Mycoplasmatota; class Mollicutes; order Mycoplasmatales; family Mycoplasmataceae; genus Mycoplasma; species Mycoplasma sp. 480. Next base: position 665,024 of record NZ_CP195722.1, read on the forward strand.
TGTGATAATGTTGTTTAAATTGGAAAAAATTTCTTTTTCATTATCAACTAAAACATCAAGAAATCTATAAAAAGAATTTTTAGAAGTTGTTATTTTATTATCGAATTTTTCTTTGTTTTTGAATCTTTGGAAAATGCTTTGTTCATAAAGAATTTTTGAAGCTATTTGATATTCTAAAATTCCTTCTAAATCTTTATGTTTACTTTCTTTTAATGAACCAAAAATATTTAATTTTTTGACAACATTATAAATTAGATTTATCTCAGTCATTTTAAGAAATTTTTCAATATTATCTTTTTTAATTTCACTTAATAAAATATTTTTTATTTCTTCTGCTGAGTTTTTAGGATCAATTTCTCTCAATTTCTTTCTCATTATCTCTAAATATTTTGGATTTATTTTTTCTAATTTTTCAATATTTCCTAAACTTGCAATTTTTTTATAACCTTTTTTATTTTCTCAATATTTTACAACGGTTGCATATTTAGCATTCCCATTACTACATTCAAGTATAAAATGATTTTTCATATTGTAATTATACCATAATAGAAAGATTTTCAAAGAAAAAAATATTTTTTTTAATACATAGTATTAAATATATGAAAAAAAAGAAAAAAATCCCGTCAACTGGGAAAGACGGGATAATAAGTAAATAAAAAATCTAACCTATTACTAGATTAGACTTTTATTAAATTATTATTAGTTAGTTGGTTTGATTTCAAACTCAATTAAAGTATTTGCAAATTTATCTGTATGAATGAATACAGGTGCTACTTTAGAAGTACTATCTTCTTGTGATCAAATTCCAATTAATCTTAATGGTGTATTTTCAGGAGCTTTTTCATCTTCTGAAATTCCATTGTAATTTACATGGAATTGAATTGTTTTATTAAAAAAATTAGTAGAACTAGTAGATAATGCTTGTGGATTACCTTGATTATCACCTGCAAAGTATAAATTACCTTGTTGATCTTGGAAGACAGCATAACCTTTAATAGTTGTAGTAATTACTCTATTGGCATTTGCTGTATTTGGACTATATGATATTGATAAGGTTTTATTAGTATTATCTCATGTTGTAGAACCAAATGTTACATAATTATCAATTTGACTTGGATTACCATGTGTACCTGGTTTTCCAGTTAATCTTAGATTATTTTGTCCAGAGTCAGATGTTCATACTAATTTAGATTCATCATTATTAAAATCACCAGCAGGCATAGGTAGTGTGTAAGTTGCTCTTGTAGTAATATCATCTCTTAGTAATGTTATACCTTCAGTAACATCACTTGTACCATTTGTTAGATATGTAGCAGAGTTAGTTGCTTCTGTTTTATCAGCGGGAACATATTTAGTTAATGCAAATATAGAACCTGCTTTAATTCTAATATATTTTTGATGAAGTTTTCCTCAACCTAAACCATCATTTCTGTTTGTAGAACCACCAATTGTTACATAAATATAATCTGGATTATTCGGATCTCTTTTAGCTGTCATCCATTCAATAGCTTGTTTTGGCATAAATTCTGTTCAAGTAGAACTACTATTTACAAATGCTGATGCAGATTGTTTTAATTTAAAATGACTAGTTGCTTTAGTTGAATTAGGAGTAATAAATTTACTGCTTGTTATAGTTGTATTATCACTGTTAGTTGCAAAACCTTGATGAGATGCTGCTCCAAAACCATCTGTATATTCAAATGTCATTACTGGAGTATAAGGTGCATCTGATACATATCAAGTATATGCTAATCCACTACCACTATTATATGGATGTGACTCTTTTAATGATCTAGTTGGATCATAAACTTTGAATGCTAATCCAAAGAAGAAGTTTGTATTTTGTTGTGGAAATGCTATTTCTTCAACTAAATAAGTAGATTTAACTGTTGCATAAATATCTCCACCTTTTTCTGTTCTATTTAAAGTAGTAATAACTTTATTATCGCTTTTATCTACTTTTTCAGAATAGGTTACACCACTAATTGTAAATTCTAATCTTGCTCCTAGAATTTCTTTAACATCAGCGGTTGTTAATTCTACTTGTAAAGTAGAAGTATCATTTAATCTGCTATATGAAATTTCTGAATTAGTGATATTTTTATCCGCTTCACCTTCGTGTCTTCGTTTTCTAACAACAGCAACACTTCAAGAATTTATTGTATCTCATTTAATTGTTGATTTTGGATCACTAAACTGTATATTAAATTTAGTTTTATAAGCATAGTGATTATCGGTTACAGTACTATTTTTAATTGATGCTTCCGGAGTTACTCCAACAATTTGTGGTTGCTCAATTAAAGTAGAGAATGTAGAATCTGCTGGAACATTAAAAGTAATTCTTTCTGAAGTAGGAGATAAATCGATAATTTCTTTTACTTTATATTTAGTTCCTGATAATAAACCGTCAACATCACTACTTAAATTAAATTCAATGTTACCATCTTCTGCTAATCTAATATTAACTGGTGAAGTTTTTTCAGTATTTGTAACTTCAGTTCCATCATCTGCAAGTTGCACATATCTTAAAGCTAAGTTTTTATTTCTTGCATATGTTCTATCTGTAGTTGGAACTGTAAATTTAACTTTTGCACTTGATGTTGTTGCATCAGTTCCATCAAATTGTTGTGCATTAAATTCTAATGTTGATGCAGTTCCTAAAGTTCTAAACTCTTTAGAACTTTCTAATTCTCCATTAGTATTAAATAACTTATTGTATGGAACTGCTGTATTTGAATTAGTTGTGTCAACAACAGTTGTTATTCTGTAACTGGTATATTTACTTAAATTACTAAAGTTAAATGTAACTGAATTATTTGCAACAGTTGCATTTGCTTGAACTTGATTTGCTGCTGCATTACCATCATTTGTTGCTAAAATTGCATCTAAATGTAGTGAGTGACCATTTAGTGAACCTTCTGCATCTGCAAAAGTTAATACTACTCTTGCTTCAGTTTCTGAATTAGGAGTAATTTCAATTGCGGAAATTTCTGGTTTAGTATAGAATTTATGACTATTTTGAGTTTGTAATTCATTTTTAATTGTTATTGCAGCTGATGAAGGAATTAATGTTCCCCCTATTATTTCATATTGAGAACCAGCTGATAAATTACTTAAATTAACTGTAAATGTTTTATCTGAATTAACTTCAACTAGTGCAGTGTTGAAACTTTCTGTTGTTCCTACTTTTCTATATAAAATGGATGCATGTTGACCTGATTTAGCAAATTCATCTTCAAGTGTTAAAGTAGCACTAGCACTATTTACTGTTTGACTTGAGAAAGTAATTGCAGAAACTACTGCTGTTTGTGTAATAGAAGTAAATCTTCTTTCAGAATTTGTATCTTCACTTATATTGCTATTGAAAGTTAAATCTTCTCCTGAAGTTGAATCTCTTTTAATTGCAGTAATTTTGTATTCTTGTCCTTTTACAAGATTAGTTAAATTGAATGTCGCAACACTATTATTATTATTATTAGACACCACTACTGTTCCTGTTGCATTTCCACTGTGATTTCCATCACCAAGTGGAGTTACTAATTCATAAGTAATTGCAACAGTTCCGTTGTTTGCAATATCTAAGTTAGTATTATCAAATCCTACTTTAACAGTTGCTTGTCCTTCTGTTGATGAAACATAAGAAATAGTTTTAACTGTTGCTTTAGTGTTGATTTGTGCAGGAGTTCCTTGAACTCTTGCAATAACTGAATCAACACTTGCTTCAGTGTTAGCTGAATCTTTAGTTAAAGTAATATCGGTAATATGATAGGTTTGACCACCAGTTAAACCGGTTAAACTAAATACTGCTTGTTTATTAGTAATATTTACAGGAGTATTATGTGTAACTTTTCTTTCAAGTTCATTAGTTACTTGGTAAGAAATATTAGCAGTTCATTCTTTGTTTAAAAAGTCATCACTGTTTCCAAATGCAAGTGTAAAGGTTCCTGCTCCTACTTGTTTATAATCATTAGCAGTAATTGTTACTTCTGCTGTTTTTACAGAAGTTCTAAATCTCTTGTTATTATCTGTGTTAGTTGCAGTTGTGAAAACAAGATCTTTATTATTTACAGTAGCTTTAACAATTTCATATTGTTCATCTTTTTGTAAATTATTCAATTCAACAGAAATTGAAGTTTTACTATTGTAAATGAAGGAAGCAGTTAATTCAGTACTACTATTATCTGAAACTTTTCTATATGTTAGAGTTCCTTGAGTTGAAGCACTCGGTTCCCCTAAGATATCATTATTATTAACAAGATCAATAGTTAATACTGCTTTTTTCTCTGTATTTAGGTTTTTAGTTACAGAACCTAAAGCAGGTAATGTTTTAAAGTCTTTATTAACATTATCTGGAAAACTAAATTGCACATCATTTGCTTGTGGTTCACCAGTTCTTTCTTGAACTGAAATGATTTCATAAGTATCCCCTGAATCTAAACCAGTTAAATTGAAGACTACTTTTGCTTTATCTCCTTCTTTAGTTACAATAGCTGCAGTTTCAGAAGTTTTTGTTGCTCCTGTTGTTTTTGAAGAAAATACTAAGTAAAGATTTTTAGCAGTTGTATTTGGTTCAACAATAGTACTTCCTGCTAAGAATACATCCGCTGCATCAAATATTAATGTTATAGTTGCAGTATCTTTAGCAATTGAACTTTCATCTTGAGTAATAGTATCAACAGTAGCGGTTTTTCCTGTTGTTTTAAATGTTTTGCTATTGTTATCAAAACTATCAACAAAAGGAGTTTCTGTATTATTAATTAAAACTTTCTTAATTGTATAAGTATGTTCTTTTTTCAATGCTGTTAAATTAACAACTGCTTCTGATTTACCACTTTCAGTACTTGGTACAATTTCTGCATCACTTGAAGTAATTTCATTAGTATCATCTTTTAATGTATAAACTACTTTTAGTCTTGAACCAACATATGTTTGAGAATTATCATTAATTCTTACAGTAGCTTCAGCAGTAGTTTCATCTCCTACTGTTGAAATTGATGCAACATCTGTTGTTGTAGCAAATGTTTTATCATTTCTAGTTAATGAATCCTTAAATAAGATTAACACACCTTCAGGGTTATGTTCTGTGTTTTTAACACCAGAATTTAATTGATCTCCTTGGAAAATTACTGATAATAGTTCATAAGAAGCTTGAACAAAGTTGTCAGTTCCTACAGTAAAACTAAATGAAGCTTTTAATGTAGTTGTGTTAATAGTTCCATTTTTCTCTATAATGTCTGTTTGACCTTTTTGTCTATATTTAATAGTAATGTTGTGATATGCACTTAAATAATTTCTATCTGCATCAGCAAATTTAAGATCAAATGATGAAGTTGTAGTTGTTGAAGTTTTGTTTTCAACTGCTTCAATTGTTGCTAATTTTGGTATTACTTTGAATTTTTTATTTTCATCAGTTACTGAAGATTCAAAAATTAATGATTGTTCTTGTGAAGAAGAAGAAGAAGAATCAACTAAAATAACTTCTTTAATTTTGTATCCTGTGTATTTTTCAAGATTTGAAAGTTTAATAGTTACTCTATTTGAATTAACAGTTCCAGCATCTGAAGTTAATACATCATTTTCTGCACTTTCTTTTACATATTTAATTTTAATTTGTTTATTAGTTGAAGTTTCTTTTAAGTCTTTTAGTCTAACTTCGATGTTTCAACTTTCTTCTTCATCTGCTTTAAAGTTTCTAACAACTCTAACTGTTGGAATAGTGTTAAATGCTTTTTGCTCTGCAGTTATAGTAGAAGCAAAGTTAACACTTATACCATCAATAATACCTGAAATAATTCTAACATTTGCTCCGTGTCCAAGGTTTTGTAAATCAAATGAATAAACAACAGTTCCATTTTCTACAGTAGCACTTGATAAAGTACTTTCTTTACTTTCAGAATCTTCTGAAGAACGGTATTTAATTTTTAGTTGTTTACTTGAAGTACTTAAGTAACCATCGACATCATTTGAGAATTTAACTTTAACAGTTGCACTATTATTAGTTATAGTTTCATAACTTAATTCTGTAATTTGTGCTGTTTTTGGTTCAACTGTAAATTGTTTATTAGAATCTTGAACTTCACTTGTAAATGTAAATGCAGTTAAATCACCTGTTAATTCATTTCCAGTTGCACTGTATTCAATTTTTTCAATTTTATAAGTTTTAGATTTAACTAAATTAGTTAAAGTTGCATCAATTCTTGATAAAGTAATTGTTGAATCAACTGTTAATTTAGTACTTTCTGCATCGGTTGCATAATAAGTAATTTTTACTTTCTTATTATCAAATGATCTATTGTCATTTGATCCAGATAATGGATCACGAACAATAGCATTTAATTGATAAGTAGTTTCTGCTGATGGAGCAATAATTACTCTAGAAATTAATGGTGTTGTAACTACTTGTTTATTTGAATCAGTAATTGATTGTGAAAAACTTGTTTTAGGAACACTTTCAATAGAGATTCCTGTTAATACGTATATTGAACCAGCATCTAAACTATTAAATGTAAACTCTCCTTTTGGAACTCCACTATCATCAGTTAAAGCAACTTGTTGAGTTATTTCAGCTTCTGAACCTTGTTTTCTTAATTTTAATGTTGCAGTTTTACCAATAGTAAATGCATCAGCAGTTCCTAATTTAATAGTTACTGTTGCACTATTTAAAGTAGTAGTTGAATTTACTGTTGTTACTTCAGAAGTTTGTGAAGTTAAAGTAAATTGTTTGCTATTTTCTGTAACAGTAGATAATTCATCTAATTTAGTTAAATTAGCATCTGAATTTGCTTGATCACTAATTTGTAATTCTTTAATTGTATATGAACCAGATTTAGTTAATCCTGTTAATTCAAATACCGCTCTACCGTTTGAAATGCTTACTGTTTGGGTTTCTAATTCAGTATTTGTATCACTTGATAAATGATATTTTAATTTAGCTTTAAAGTTTTCTTTTACTCTAGCATTATCTTCAATAGAAACTACAACTCTTGTAGAAGTTTCACTAATTTGGAAGAATTCATATTTTGAAACTGCTGATTTTGTTACAAATTGTCTATGACTTAATAAAGCAAGAGAACCTGTTGAAGAATCAAAGTTAGATTTATAGTTTTCAACTGTAAATCCTACAACATCATATCTGATACCTTCTTTTAAGTTTGTTAAATTAACTGTAACAGTACCGTCTGTAGCGATGGTTTCACCATCACCTGTGGTTTCAATAATATCTGATGAATCTTGTCCTTTATATCTTAATTTTAGTTTTTTACCATTAACAAAGGAATCTTTTGTTGTATCAAAAGTTAATTTTACTGAAGCAGAATTTCTTTCAATTGAAGAAACTTCAACTTTATTAACTGTAGCACTTATTGCAGTAACAGTAAATACTTTTGTTGTATCTAATGTACTTGATTGATCTGCTCCAAAATCAATTTGTTGACTAAAGTCGGCATCTGAATCATTAGATTTTTCATAAATACCCACTACTTCTAATGTTTCTGTTTTTGGTAAATCTGCTAAATCAAATACATATAATCCTGAATCTGATGTTGATGTATACACATATTTCATTGCAGATTCAACAGTTTTTTCTGATTGTTTTTTAACAACAATTTTTAACTTTTTGTTAACAATTTCTCTTTTTGCATCGTTAAATCTTACTACGATTCTTGCTTTTGCTTCTTCAGAAGTATTTACAGAAATAGAGTTTACTGTTGCTTTAGTTGAAAATTGTTTTTTGTTTTCAGTAACATCATCTAAAATAACATCAATGTTTTTATTATCTTTTTCTCCATTAAATCCAATGATGTAGTAAACAGAACCTTCTTTTAGATTTGAGAAAGTAAATTTGTATTTTTTAGTAGAAGCATCTAAAACACCGGTTGCTTCTTGAATTGCTTCATTAGATCCTCTTAATTTATATCTCATTTTTAGAGTGTAAGAGTTATCTGCAAAGAAACTATCGTGTGTAGTATCAAATGAAACATTTACAACTGCTGAGTTTTTAGTTCTCATTGTTGCATCTTCTTCAATTGTAGCAACTTTTGCACTTTGAGCAGAAGTAATGAATTTTTTATCATTATCTGTTAATGATGTTTTTAAAGGAATATCAGTTTCAGTACCATTATTTACTAATTTAACATGAGTAATTTTGTATTCTTTGATTTTTTCTAAATTAGTTAAATCAAATACTGCTTTACCATTAATAATGTCAACTGCATCAGTAGTTGTTTCAGTGGAGTTTGCATCTGTTTTAGTATAAACTAGTTTTACTTGTTTATTTTCGTATTCTTGACTAGCGTCAGCAATTGAAACAATAACTCTAGCTTTTGTTTCAACTGGAGTTCTAAATTCAAATCCACTTACCCCGTTAGTTGTTCTAAAGATTTTGTTTTCTTCTGCAACTGTTTTTGCATCAAAAACAATTCTAGTTAAAGGTTTGTCTTCTGCATCTGCAGCATCTTTTTTTAGTGTTAGTGAACTAACAATATATTTAGTTCCTATATCTAAACCAGTTAAATCATAAGTTAAACTGCTTCCATCTGCACTTACAGTTGTTTCAATTGTAGAATCTTGGGTTGAAACACTAGCATTCACTTTTCTGTATTTCATTATAATAGTTCTACCTGCTAAGAATTTAGATCTATCATCAAAAGTAAATACTAATTGTGAAGTTGATTTTGTTTGTGGTGTGTTAGTAATATTATTAATATTAGCTGAAACAGCTGTTGTATAGAATAGTTTTTTATCTTCTGTTATATCACTAGAAACAGCTAAAATATCATTTGGTTTATTTGTATCTGAAGTTGTATAACCTTGAACTTCTACTGAAGTAATTTCAAAAGTTTTGTTTGGTGTTAAATTATCTAAATCAACAACAATGTAGTTACTTTTTACTTGTGCTGTAACTGTTTTTTCTGCCGTATCTTCACCTGGTTGTACTGCAGCATTAGCATCTGTTCTTAATTTATATTTAACAGTAGCTGTTTTTCCTTCAAAGGATTGTTCTTTATCTGTATATGAGTTATTTAAAGTAAATGTTAGGCTTGCGGAAGTATCTGAGTTTGTATAGTTAATATCTTTAATTACTGGTTTAGTAATAAATCTTCTTTTAGAACCATCTAAATTAATTGAAAAATCAATTTTTAAGTTATTTTCTACAGCGCTCTTAGTTGAATCTGCATCAAGAGTTAATCCAGTAATAGAATAACTTGTTCCTCCAATTAATCCAGTTAAGTCAAATTCTACTTTTAATTTGTTATCTTGTTTAAAAATTACTTTTCCTTCCACTGTTTGATTATCAGTAGCAGGTGAAGGGAAAGTAACAACATCATTAGAACCTAAAGCAGAAAATTGTAATTTTGCTTTTCTGTTTTCAATAAAATCATTGTTTGGTTCAAATTCTAGTACAACTTTTGCTGTACTTTCTTTTTTGTCAGTTACATTAACATCGTTAATTAAAATATTTGAAACAGTTGGTATAAAGCTTTTGGTTGCCTGATCAAAGTTTTTAGTAAAATCAAATGCAGTGTGTTTTTCTTGATCTGCAGTTCTACCTGGTTCACTTATTCCAATTTCTGTAATAGTGTATTCTAGTAATCCTTGTAAATCTTGTAAATTGAATCTAATAAAGTTACCAATAACATTTCCTTTAACGGTTTTAACTTTAGTAGCATCATCTTTTTCTGTTGTTAGAGCATATTTTAAATATGCACTTTGTCCGTTTTTAGTATATGAATCATCTTTTAGAGTTACTGTAATAAATGCTGTTTTTTCAACTTGTGTATCGGTTGAGATTTTAGCAACAACTAGATTTGTAGATAAAATTCATTTATCTGCTTCTTCACGTGGAAGAATAGCATTTACTGCGTGTTCTAAATCATCACTATTAACTGATGAAAGTCTAAGAATTTCATATGAAGAACCTGGTTGTAAGTTAGTTAAATCTAAATCTACTTTATAGAATGTTTCTTGTTTATTATCAATTGTTTTTTCAACTTTTGTTAGAGTTAAATTAGAAAGGGTTTGAATGTTTGTATAACCTGTTTTTTGTCCGTTTTCATCTTTGGTAATTTGTGCATAAGTAACATTAATGTGTTTATTTTCAACATCTTCATCATCTCCTGAAAATAATATTTCACCTTTAGCAGTGTTTTTGGTGCTTTCAGTTTGAGTTAATGATTTTACAATTGTAGTTGGTATTGAAGTTTTAAAAGTACGATCTAAGTCAGCTTTCGCTTCTACTTCTCTATTATCGATTTTAACACTAGTAACTTCATAAGTAGTGTTTCTTTTTAAACCTTCTACTTTGGTTTTAAATACAACACTGTGTTTGTCGTTACCTGCTAAATCTTTACCTTCTACTAATTCTACTTTTCCTGTTAAAGTTTGTGGCTGTGCACTTGTGTTATTTTGTTCTTTTACTTGAATTGTAACTTCTTTACCAACAAGAATTTTTTCTTCATCAGAAAAGAATAATTCTAGAGAAACTTCTCTTTTATTAAGGTTATAGTTTAGTTTTTCTAATTCAGGTTTTGTAACAATGAAACCTGCACTTGTACTCATTTCAAAAGTTAAGTTATCATTTGCTAAATCAACAACTTGTAGATTATAGATTTTTCCAGGTTTTAATGAAGTAACATCTAATGAAAATTCTTGTGTTTCTGCATTATATGTTGCTACTTCTGTATCGGCAATTCTATTAGTTTTAGATTCAATAATGTTAACGTTTAATTGTGGATTACTTGATAAGGTTTTCTTATATCTTTCAGGTAATGATTCAAGATCTAACTTGAATTTAACTGTAGCACTATTTAAACCAATATTGGTTGCTTCAAATTCTTTAATATTAACTGTTTCAGCTTTTTTTGTTTTGTCATTAAATAAATGTGGAACAAAAGCAGCTGTTGTACCTATGGATGCTCCAAGTAAAGCACCTAAGGCAATTCCTTTTTTATTTTTTACTTTTTTACTCATAATTACTTCCTTTTATATTATCTTTCTTTAACATAAGGCATTAAACTTGAAATATGCACATATTTAGGTTGTTTTCCTTTTTCAAATACAACTCTAATTGCTGTTACTTCTTTTTTAATGTCTATTGTATTATGAACGTGTTGAACACCGTGGTGTCATTGGTTTTTCTTAACAATTGTATTCATATTTGCTCTTTGTCAATTGTTATTATTTGCTGTTTTATATTCTATATGATAGAATGTTTGATCTTTATAGTAAGAACCATCTCTAATAAAGATTAATTCTAAGTTATAAACATAAATTGGTTGATTGTTTTTCTTAGTGATTTCAAAATGAATATCTTGTTTTGGATTTGCATTTGTGTATCAATAGTTTTTACCAAGATACCCTCAAGATCCAACTGGAATAAATACATATTCTTTTTTTCAACTTGAACTAGGTTGTGGTGCACTAATATTTCAAGTAGCTGATCTATGTCTATTATTATAATCTTTATCTTCAGCAACAATTTTATTAAATCCGTTAAATGTTAATGAAACAGTATCAGATGCATTATTTTTAGTTACTCTAAATTGTAGTGTTGCACTTCCTTCAAAATCTTTTAATGATTGTGCCTTATTTACAACAGTAAATTGCACGTCATCTTTTTGATCGTGATATTGCAATACTTGTGGATTTAATTGAATTTCACTTGGAATTAAGTTTTTGTTAAATAACTTATCAATTTCTGCTTGATATTTTTGCTTATTAGCAATAACTCTTGCAACAATTTGTTTATCGGTTTCAAAACTTCAACTTAATTCTGTTGCAAAAGGTTTAGAGTGATTATCTTTTGAAATAGTTCCACTAATAGTTGTAGTTCTAATTCCTGTTTCTTGATTCTCACTTACTGCACTAAATGAACTTAGATTATATTGATATTGACTATCAGGAATATTAACAGCAAAATCTTCAATTGCATATTCATTAAGTTTTTTGTTTTTAGATTCAGGTTTAATTACTAAAGCTAAATTTTGAACTTTTTCTGTTAATAATTCATCATAATATTGCTCTTCAGTTTTGAAGTTAGTGAAATTATTAATGGTGTAAGTTTTACTTTTATCTTCTTTTGTTATTTTAACAACAATAGAAATTGATCTTTGATCTTCATTTAAACTAAAACTTTCTACTGAATAACTTAAATTATTATTTGTATTATTAATTGAAAAGTTTTCTTTTTGAATTTTACTAAATCTTAAAGTAGAGTTATTTATACTTACATCTAAGTGCGGAGCATTTTCAAATTCTTCATCAACTGGCTCGCTAACTGTTGGTTCTTCTGTAGTTGGTTCACTTGCAGTGTTTCCATTTGGTTCTGATACAACAGGTTGTTCTTCGTTTGATGTTGATACTGCTGGTTCAACAGGTTCTGATGAATTATTTGAAACTGGTTCATTATCTGTTGTTGTATTATCGGAATTATTTGAAGGGTTTTCTGTAACTGTAGCAGGTTCATTTTCTGTTGGTTGTGAAACGGTAGTTGTGTCTGTTTTATCATTTGAATCAGTGCTTGAAGTTGTTGTAGGTTCTTGAATTGAATCATCAGTATTTACAACTTTAGAAGAATCATTTGAAGAAGGTTCGCTTGAAACAGAAGGTTGTTCATTATCATTTAAAGTAGTTGGTTGTTCTACTGTTGGTTCTTCTTGCACTGGAGTTACTGGTTGATTTACAGCAGGTTCTGAATCACTATTAGTTGTAACAGGTGGATTTTCTTGATTTGTTGTTGAGATATTATCATCTGTATTAGTTATATTTTCTTGTTCATATTGATATTGTTTAATATAAGGCATTAAACTTGAAATATGTGTGTAATATGTTGGTTGTTTTCCTTTTTCAAATACAACTCTAATTGCTACAACATCTTTTTTGATATCAATTTTGTTATGAATATGTGGAATAGCATTATGTACTTGATCTCACTTAACATTTGTTGACATATCTGCTTTTTGTCATTGTCCATCTGGTGTAGTTTTATATTCAATATGATAGAAATCATTGTCATTATAATATCCACCATAATGCATAAAGATTAATTCTAAATTATAAACATAAATTGGTTTATTGTTTTTCTTAGTAATTTCAAAAACAATATCTTTTGATTTATCTGAATTAACATATCAATAGTTTCGCCCTATTTTACCACCAAGACCAACTCTTGTAAATACATATTCTTTTTTATAACTTGTACTATCTGATTCTGGTGCATTAATATTTCAAGTAGCAGATCTATGAGTATTATTGTAATCTTTATCTTCAGCAACAATTTTATTAAATCCATTAAATGTTAATGATAATGAAGCAGCAGAATCATTTTTTCTTACTTCAAATTGTAATCTTGCAGTTCCTTCAAAATCATTTAATTCTTCTGCTCTATTAAAGATAAAATACACATCTTCTTTTGAATCATAATATTGAATCTTTTCTGAACTTAAAGATATTTCAGCAGGGATTAGTTTTTTATTTAGAATCTTATCAATTTCTGCTTGATAAACTTGTTTGTTTTTTATTACCCTTGCTAATACTTCTCTATCTGTTTCAAAGTTTCAAGTAACTGTTTTGTTAAAACTTTGAGAATGATTATCTTTAGAAATAGTTCCACTAACAACAGTAGTTCTTATTCCTGTTTCTTGATTTGATTGCACTGTTGAAAGTGAAGTTAATTCATAAGTAAAATTATTATCTTGGTTATTTAGTTCAAAATTATTGATGGTATATTCATTTGCTTTTTTATTTTCATTACCTGCAATAAGATGCACTTGTAATGCTTCTGTTTTAGAATTCAATAATTCAATGTAATATTGCTCTTCAGTTTTGAAGTCAGTAAAATTATCAATGGTGTAAGTTTTACTTTTATCTGCTTTTATTATTTTAACAACAATAGAAATTGATCTTTGATCTTCATTTAAACTAAAACTTTCTACTGAATAACTTAAATTATTATTTGTATTATTAATTGAAAAGTTTTCTTTTTGAATTTTACTAAATCTTAAAGTAGAGTTATTTATACTTACATCTAAGTGCGGAGCATTTTCAAATTCTTCATCAACTGGCTCGCTAACTGTTGGTTCTTCTGTAGTTGGTTCACTTGCAGTGTTTCCATTTGGTTCTGATACAACAGGTTGTTCTTCGTTTGATGTTGATACTGCTGGTTCAACAGGTTCTGATGAATTATTTGAAACTGGTTCATTATCTGTTGTTGTATTATCGGAATTATTTGAAGGGTTTTCTGTAACTGTAGCAGGTTCATTTTCTGTTGGTTGTGAAACGGTAGTTGTGTCTGTTTTATCATTTGAATCAGTGCTTGAAGTTGTTGTAGGTTCTTGAATTGAATCATCAGTATTTACAACTTTAGAAGAATCATTTGAAGAAGGTTCGCTTGAAACAGAAGGTTGTTCATTATCATTTAAAGTAGTTGGTTGTTCTACTGTTGGTTCTTCTTGCACTGGAGTTACTGGTTGATTTACAGCAGGTTCTGAATCACTATTAGTTGTAACAGGTGGATTTTCTTGATTTGTTGTTGAGATATTATCATCTGTATTAGTTATATTTTCTTGTTCATATTGATATTGTTTAATATAAGGCATTAAACTTGAAATATGTGTGTAATATGTTGGTTGTTTTCCTTTTTCAAATACAACTCTAATTGCTACAACATCTTTTTTGATATCAATTTTGTTATGAATATGTGGAATAGCATTATGTACTTGATCTCACTTAACATTTGTTGACATATCTGCTTTTTGTCATTGTCCATCTGGTGTAGTTTTATATTCAATATGATAGAAATCATTGTCATTATAATATCCACCATAATGCATAAAGATTAATTCTAAATTATAAACATAAATTGGTTTATTGTTTTTCTTAGTAATTTCAAAAACAATATCTTTTGATTTATCTGAATTAACATATCAATAGTTTCGCCCTATTTTACCACCAAGACCAACTCTTGTAAATACATATTCTTTTTTATAACTTGTACTATCTGATTCTGGTGCATTAATATTTCAAGTAGCAGATCTATGAGTATTATTGTAATCTTTATCTTCAGCAACAATTTTATTAAATCCATTAAATGTTAATGATAATGAAGCAGCAGAATCATTTTTTCTTACTTCAAATTGTAATCTTGCAGTTCCTTCAAAATCATTTAATTCTTCTGCTCTATTAAAGATAAAATACACATCTTCTTTTGAATCATAATATTGAATCTTTTCTGAACTTAAAGATATTTCAGCAGGGATTAGTTTTTTATTTAGAATCTTATCAATTTCTGCTTGATAAACTTGTTTGTTTTTTATTACCCTTGCTAATACTTCTCTATCTGTTTCAAAGTTTCAAGTAACTGTTTTGTTAAAACTTTGAGAATGATTATCTTTAGAAATAGTTCCACTAACAACAGTAGTTCTTATTCCTGTTTCTTGATTTGATTGCACTGTTGAAAGTGAAGTTAATTCATAAGTAAAATTATTATCTTGGTTATTTAGTTCAAAATTATTGATGGTATATTCATTTGCTTTTTTATTTTCATTACCTGCAATAAGATGCACTTGTAATGCTTCTGTTTTAGAATTCAATAATTCAATGTAATATTGCTCTTCAGTTTTGAAGTCAGTAAAATTATCAATGGTGTAAGTTTTACTTTTATCTGCTTTTATTATTTTAACAACAACAGAGATTGATCTTTGATCGTCATTTAGTCTAAAACTTTCTACTGAATAACTTAAATTATTATTTGAGTTGTTAATTGAAAAGTTTTCTTTATGAATTTCACTAAATCTTAAAGTGGAGTTATCAATATTAACTTCTAATTGCGGAGCATTTTCAAATTCTTGATCTCCTGATTCAACTATTGGTTCTTCTTTTTTATTTTCAACAGTGGTGGGTGGATTTTCTTTTGAAGGTGATACTGATTTTTCTGTTTCTACTTCTTTAGGTTTTACATTTGTTTCTGTTTTAGTTTCAATTTCTTCTTTTTTCTTTTTTTGAATAGAACCATTTTCATTAACTTTTGGTTCTTTATCTAAATTTGTTTGGTTATTTGAAGTTGCTTCAGTTGGTTGAATGGAAGTAGGTGTATCGTTTTTTTTGAAAAAATAATATCCAGCAACCGCTGTAGTTCCTGCTGCTACTGCAGTAGTTGCAATTGCAGATAAAATTATTTTCACTTTTTTACTCATTAGAATTCCCTTCTTTTGACTCTATTATATTTATAAATATAATAATTATATCATTTTTAGCAAAAAAACAAATTTTTATAATTTTTATGGGCAAAAATGCACTAAAAAATAGAAAAATTTTCTTATTTTAATGTCTTGATAAAACAGAAAAATACATCCTAAAGCTAGAATGTATTTATTAAAATTATCTTTTGAATTGAATTTCTTTGTATGAATTATCTACTTCTGTTCAGTTCATTGGGTATAAGAAAGTTCCATAACCATTTCTTGAGAAAATAACATTTACAAATCTAAGTGTTTCATTTTCTTCTGGTAATTGAGAAAGTGGAATTGTTGTATTTTTAAGATCAAATTCAATTTCTGCAGTGTCATATTGATTTGTTCCATCTGCACTAGGTCTATAAGTAATATTTCTTAAAAAGTCTAATCCTTGACCATTTTTATCTCCAAATACATATTCATCACCTTTTGAATTAACAAATAAAGCATAAGCAATAAATCCTTTACCATTATTTGTATCTGTATTTAATCCACCAGTAGGTGGGGTTGTATTTGGTAAATCAATAATTGCTTTTAATTTCCCTGTATTTTCATTGTATTCAACTCTATTTAAAGAAATTTTTCCTTTGTCATAAACTCCGGTGTTAGAGTTAAATATTGTAGGTCCAAAATTTAAATCTCAGAAATTAGAACTTCCATCAGCGGTTCCTATGAAACTTGTTCCAGAACCAGTTAATAAAGGACTTTGATAATTTTCTCAAACAGTAGATGATTTAGAAGCAAACAGTGTTTTTTCATTTTGAATTTTAAAGTCATTTAAATCAAAGTTGAATATTTTAGCAATTAAATAATCACGAGATGCTTCATTTCTTGTTCCACCTGCTGTTATTCTAATTTTTATATCAACCATATCAGCATTTTCACCAGTAGTTTCACGATTAATTCATAAAATTTCTTTCTTAAATGCTTTTGTAACGTTAGTTCAATCTCTACCTTCTGCTCTAAATTTTCATTTGTCTAATGGTGGTAAATTATTGTTATTTAAATAGTTTCTATTTGGTAAATCACCATCAGGATAAGGAGTATTAAGTCCTGCAGGTCTTGTAGTTCCATAACTTGCAATTGCTCATCATTGATTTTGTTCTTCGGTTGTTGATCTATCTTGTTCTAATCCAGAATTATAATAGAAATTATTTCTACTTAATCCTGCTCATGCTTGTCCTGTAAAGTTAATAAAGGATTGTTTAGCTCTTAAGATAAAACTTAAAGCATTACCTGTTGTTGTAGGTTGTTCATTTGTGAGTCCATTTGGTGATAAAAATTCTCTTCTATTATCACTAGGAGCATAATTATATGCTCCAGTTGCTGAACCAAAGTTAGTTAAGGTTTGTTTTGGATCGTAAACTTTAAGATTGAATTCAATATCATAACCAGTTGTAACAACACCAGAAAGAGATGTAGTTACATATCTTTCTTGAGTTTCTAAGTCGATAGTACTTGTTGTATTATTAATGGTTTTTTCATTAATAAAGGTTCCTGAAATTGAATGAGTTTTCTCTAAGTTATCAAAGTAGCTAAAGTCTATCTCTAACTTATTAACTCTTCCTACTCATTTAAGGATATCTCCTTTAATATCAAAAGTTAAAGTTGTGGTATTAGTTGAGTTATCTCTTGTATAAGAACGATTAATGAATTGTAAATCACTTACAATTTGTTCTGATCCAGATTTACTATTTTTAAGTTGGAAGTTTCATGAGTTAATTAAGTTTGTATTTAAAGCATCGTTAGGATCACTAAAAGTTACACTAACATGTGATAAGAAGGTGTTATTTTTACCTTCTGGGTTATCAGTTGAAGTTATTTGTGCTCCAGTAATAACAGGACGTGCTATTTTGGTTTCAAAGAATTTGGTTTCGTGTGCTGAAATATTAATTGAATTAGAAATACTAAAGGTTATAGCGTTTTCATCTGGTTGTGATTTTAGTCCTAATATTTCATATTTTTTACCTGATTGCACGTCATTAGAATCTAAAGCAAATGTTACAGTAGCAATTTGTCCATTTAAAGTAACGGTTGCAGCTGTTGCATTAGTTTTAGCGGTTGCTGAAGTTGTATCTTCTGCTTCTTTATAATATAGTTTTACTTGTTTATTATTTAAGTATTTATCTTTAGCTGCAAAAGTTAAAGTGACATCAACTCTATTTGTTGTGTTATTAGCATTACTAATAGAAGTAATAGTTGCAGTATTACCTAATGTAGTAAATTGTTTATTTTGTTCTGTTACACTTTCATAATAATTTAAAGTATTATTATCTATTTTTATAGTGTCAATTGTATATGTTGTTTCTTTAGCTAAATTTCTAATTACAAAAGTTGCTACTTGATTACTATCAACTGTTGCATAAATATCTTGATCAATACCTTGAAGTCTTAAAATAGCAAGTTTTCCTATTACTCTTGTTGGTTCATAATCTTTTAAGGTTACAGTTAATGTAGCACTTTCTTCTTGCGTTGTGTTTGCAACTGTTTTAATACCTACATAAGAAGCAAATTCTGTATTTACTCCATTATCTATGTTAAATCCTACACTTTGGTGAGCTGAATCACTTGAAGGTACTGTATTTTCAAAACGAATTACTCTATATTTTTTACCATTTTTTAAATTACTTAAATTAAATACAGCGTTGTTGTTTTCAATAATTACATCAGATGATAAAAGTGGTTGACCTACAAGGTTATTAGAATCATCTAATTCTTGATAAACTACTTTCAAGTTCCTTGTATTTACGTAACTATCAATAGTTGCAATAGTTGCAGTAATTCTTGCTTCTGTATTTATTATATTAGAATATGCAATATTAGTAATTGTAGCAGTAGTTCCTGAAGTACTAAATTGTCTGTTTTCTACAGTAATGTTATTATCTCAACTGTATATATTATCACCTATAGTTAAACTTCTAACATTGTATTGAGTGTCTTTATCTAAATTACTTAAATCAAATCTAATAGTTTTATTTGTTTTATCAAAGAAAACATTTTGAGCTGTATTATAAGCACTAAAATCAGTAGAATCTGGTGCTCCTTTTGAAAGAACAATTGTTCCTGCAGAATTATCTGCTATATCAGAAACATCACCTTTCAATCTTATTGTAACAACAGCAGTTGTTTGATCAATAGTTCCTTTTGTTATTAAATCAATTACAGGAGTTGTACTAAATGTTCTAACAACATTTGGTTTATATTGATTTTCAGTTAAAGTAAATGCTGGGAATGGTTGATTACTTATACTTATACTTACTTCTTCAATACGTACAGCAGTGATTTCATATTCAGCACCTGGTTCTAATCCTGTAATATTTAATTCTAATTTTTTTGTATTAGCATCGATTTGTCCTTGAATTGTTGTAGGTGTATCGTTTGTCCCTCTTTTTCTGTAAGATACAGTAATTCTTTTTCTATTTCTTAATAAGTTTTCATCTGCTTTAGCAAAACTTATAGACATTTTTGCACTTGTTGTAGTTTTTTCACCATATTCAATATTTGTAACAGTAGCATAATCACTATTACTATTAAATCTTGAACCATCAGCTAAATTGTATCCAGTTGGTGAGTTAACTGTAGGAACTCCATCAATAAGAATACTTACGATTTGATATCTAGATTCTTTGGAAAGTAATCCTTGAAATTCTATTCAGAAAGTGTTGTAATCTCTGAATACTACTTTATTAACTCCCATTTCTTCATATTTACCTGTTGCTATGTTATAAATTTTTAATTTAATAGCACCGGGAATATTTTGTAATCTATTTCCAGGATTTGCAGCATTAATAGCAACTAAATCTTTTAAACTACTTACAGATGCTTTAACAGTTACTCTAGCACCATTTTCTTCCACAACATTACCTTCTGCTGCACTTAAACCGACATTATATCCAATAACCCCATCTGGTGTTAATAGATCTTTCATTTCTGGTGTTAAATTATTAGCAAAACTAATTGTTATATTTTCATTTGTATCTACTGTCTGTAAACTTTCAATTCTATATTTTGCCCCTTGTATAAGTCCTTTAAATGCTGCTGATCTTGGTTCAGTTCCATCACCTGTAGCAGTTTGAATATTAGAACTATAACTTGAAGTATTATTAATTTGATTTCCGTTAGCATCAATTCTTCCTTGGAGGATGAATTTGATTGTAGAACCACGAACAATAATGTCTTGACCATCTTGTTTTGCTACGGTAATAGCATCATCGCGAACGTGTACTCCGTTATCTGGTTGTACTTTGTAGTATTTTAGTTTAAGTGCTTTACCGTTCATAAAGGAGTCAACGTCAGAGTCAAAACTTAGTGTTACTTGTGCTTTTGATTTATTAGCATCAAGTCATTTATAACTAATACCTGTAACAGTTGCAGTTGTTGGTTGTGTTCTAAAGGTTTTAGCACTTTCTTGAACTGTGGTTTCGTATTCAAGAATTTGAGCAGTTGAAGAACCAATACTTAATCCTAAAATGGTGTATGTATCATTTTTAGGTAATCCAGTTACATTGAATGTAACTTGGTGTTGATCGTTAAAGTTTGCAGTTGACTCTACTGTAGTAATTGCATTTGTGGAGTTGTTTACAATGTGCACAAATGCTCTTTTGTTTACAAGAGAAGTATCTTGAGTTTGTAAAGTCATTGTGAATGATGCTGAATTTTCAGTAGTTGTAATAGCACTAATTGCATTAATGGTTGATAAAGTACTAAAGATTTTATCACTGAGATCTTCTAAACTAATAGTTGTATTAGTATCATTATTTTCACTAATGATTACTTCAGTTAGAGTATAACCTGTTCCTGAAGATAAGATTTTACTATTTATTAATGTTTGAGCATTAACATTAATGATTAATGAACCTTCATCATTAATTGTTGCTGCAGTAGTTTCAAACTCTTCACTTCCTTTTGTGAATTTAAGTTTTGCTTGTTTATTAACTAAATATCAATCTTTGTTAATATCAAAGTTAAGTGATAATAATACTGAATCTTTAGATGCTTCAATAGTTTGTAAACTAGTTGTTCTTGCTTGTTTAGCAGTAGTTTTAAATCTTCTAGAAGCATTGTTTGAATCATTTATTGTACTATTAAATTCAATAGTAGTTCCATCTACTATTACTTCATCAATAACAAATTGATTATTTTTATCTAAGTTAGTTAAGTTAAAGGAAACAGAGTTATTAGTAATGGTTGCATCAGAAGTGTAAAGGGTTTGTGAACCATTAGTTGCACTACTAATAGAAACATTTGCTCTTTTACCATTTAGTGAATGTAATCCATCACCAAAAGTTAAAGTTAATCCTATTTGTGTATCACTGTCATTTGTTGTAGGAACAGTAGAAGTAATAGCACTTACAACTGGTAAGGTTGAAAAGTCTTTATTAACATTAGTTTTAAAGTCAACGCTTACACCATCGATGTTAATAGAAACAACACTAAATCCTGCTCCTTCTTCTAAGTTGTCTAAGTTAAAGGTTAAGGAGTTAGTTGCAGAGTTAACTGTAGTTGCACTTGATGTTTGGTTAGTGCTTCCATCTTTTTTATTAATGTAAGTTAAAGTTGCACTTTTGTCTGCAAGGAAAGCATCAACAACTCTATCAAATTGGAATGTAACACTTGTTGAAGATTTAGTTTTACTATTTGCATCTTCAATAATACTAATTACAGTTGCACTTGTTGCACTTGTAGTAAAGTCTCTAATTCTCTCAGTTTGATTTTCAGTTGTAAATGATTTATCTAATTCAATAATTCTGTAATCATTTGCAGATTCTTCTAATGAAACATCTTGTAAGATGTATTTAGTGTTTTTATCTAAAGAGTTTAATGTAAATGTTGCACTGTTGTTTGTAACAGTTGCAGTAGCGGTTTTTAATGTTCCATTTGCTGCTGAAGCAAATTTAATCAATGCTTGTTTATTATTAAAGGTTTTATTAGTATCAGCATTTTTAAATGTAACAGTAATAGTTGCATCTTGTTGGTGCACTGTTGTTGCTACAACATTTTGCACTACTCCTAAAGTGTAGAAAGTAGTAGAATCGTTAGTAATATTAGCAATATTATCAATTGTGATTCTGCTTGCATTGTATTGTGAACCTTCTTCTAAATTAGTTAATTCAAAATCAGCGTGAATGGTTCCAAGAGTGTTTTTAACAGTTGCAGTAGCAGTTTGTTCACTTCCGTCTTGCACGGTGTAATGTAAAGTTACTTGTCTTTCATTTAAGTAAGCATCAATGTTATCAAATACATAAGAAACAGTTGCAGATTTTTTAGTTACATCTTCAACAGTAATTCTGGAAACAGCAACATTAGTTGCAGTTGTATTAAAGGTTTTAGCAATTCCTGTTTTAATTGTAATGTCTTCAAAGTTAGAGTTTAAAACATTAACTTTAACTCCTACAACTTCATATTCTGTAAATTTATCTAAATTGCTTAAAGCAATAGAAATTTGGTTATTTTCTATTGTTTGTCCTGAACTTAAAGTTGTTGAATTAATTTCACTAACAGCATTAGTTGTTTTATTTAAAATAGAAAAAATTACATTTTTACCATTGTAGTTATTTTGTGAATCAGCAAAGTGTACTACTACAGTAGCAGTTCTTTCTGCTACATCGTTGAAATTAAATGAATTAACAAGTGGTCTTGTATAAACAAATCTTTTATCTACTTGCACAGAATCAGCAAAAGCAATGCTAATTGGCTCGCTAGAAGCGTCTGCTAATGCAAAGTTAGTAATGTTGTATTTAGTTCCTGCTTCTAATGTTTCTGCGTGAATTCTTAAAATTCCACTTTGTACTGTCCCTCTTGCAACAACTGTTTGGGTAGAGTTGTCTTTAGTTAATGTAACATTTACTTCTTTAGTATCCATAAATTTGTCAATAACATTATCGAATGCTAATTCAAAAGTTACATCATTATCACCATTAGTAATTTGATTTAAGGAAATTACTTTTGATGTTGTAGAAGGTGTTGTAAATTTATTAGTTTCTTGATCAAAAGAAGTTACTCTTGGTACTTCAATTCCGTTAATTGAAATTTTATCTAATGTGTAACTTGTAACTTTTTCTAAGTTATTTAAAGTTACAATTACCTTTTTAGAGTTGAATTGTTCTAGTGTTAAATCTTGTTCTACAAAGGCAGAAACTCCATCTGCATTAGTGTATGCCACTTTAATTTTACCTTGAGCTTTTAAGTATGCAGGATCTGCATTAACAAAGCTTAAGTCAAAAGTTGCAGAATTTTCAGTTAAGTTGGTTCTGGTAATTAAAGAAACTGCTGGTTTAGTATAGAAAGTTTTTTTAGAATCTAAAGTAGAAGGGATAACAAAACGGTAGTCTGCTTCTTGTAATGCTTCGTTTCCCGCTTCTGGTTCAATGTGTGGTAATAATTTAGTTACTATGTATTTTTTACCTTCAGCTAAATTAGTTGCATGAGCATTAGCAACTCCTAATTCGTCAATAGTTGTTGTTACTTTTTGCTCTGTAGCATTTGCATCATCTGCTTCTTTAAAGTAAACATCTACTTTTTTATTAATTAAAATAATGTCAGAGTTTAAATCAAAGGAAAGTAGGATATCTGCACTGGTTTCACTTTCGTTTTCAAAACGGATGTTTTGTACATCAAATTGTTTTGCGGTTGTAGTAAAGCTGTTGTCTGCTCTTGAACTTACTTCACTTCCATAGAAAGTTGGTAGTTCAATATCAAATTGAATTCCTGTAATTTGGTATTCTACACCTTTTAATAAACCAGTTATATTAAAGGTTGCACCATCTTCAGTAATATCAACTAATTCAGTTGATTTAGGTGAAGATTGTAAAGTTTCTTGTCCTTCTTTAGAGTTGTTTACTTGGTAAATTAATTTTGCTTTTCTATGTGAAGGTGATTTAGTACCATCTTCTGCTTCGGTTGTGGTAATAGTTTTAATAGCATCAGCAAAAGTTACTTTAATAGTTGCACTAGTGTCAGTAATATTTAATGATTCAATTCTTCTAATTCTTGAGTTTGTAGTAAATTCTTTTTGTCTTTCATCATCTGCTTTTAAAACAGTTTCAATATCTGTTGTATCTTTTAATCTTACAGATAGTAATTTATAAGTTGTACCTGCATCTAATGGTTCTGCTGCTGGTGCAGGTGTTGCCAAAGCGTCATCTGTATTTTTATTAATAACAGTTGAGTTTCCTCCAAGTTCAAAAGTCGCTTTTAAAGCATTAGCAACAGCTTCAACAGTGTATTCTTGCTCGCTTGCAGGATTAATTTTTTTGTAAGTTAAAATAAGGGTTTTTCCACTTAAAAAGTTGTTTTCTGGATCATAAACTAAATTAACAGTAGCAGAGTTGTGTCCTGCTTTTGCAAATCCTTGAATGTGTAAATCTGCTTGTCCAACAACTGTTGTAAATGATCTTAAGTTTTCATCTTGATCAATAGCATTATTAAAAGGTAAATTGAATGAATCTTCTGGGTTGTTTTTTGGTGTAATTTTTACTTTAGCAATTTTATATGTTATTCCTTGTAGTAAATCGGTAGCAGTAAAAGTAGCGGTATAAACATCTGCTGTACCTTCTTTTTTAGTTAAAACTTGTTTTTGAATTGCTTTATCATTAAATGGTTCTAATGAAACTTCAATAGATGCACCATCTAAATTTCCTTTATTTTCTTGGGAAATAATGTCAATTGTGAATGTTTTTTGTTTTGGTTCTCTTGGTCCAAAAGTAATAGCACTTACTGCTTCTTGAGTACTAAAGAATAATGCTTTAGAGTCTGGTGCACTTAAAGTATCTTTAAATTCAACTGATGAGTCTGCTGCTTCAATAGAAACAATTTCGTATTCTGTTCCTTCTTGTAAAGTTGATGCTGCATCTTTGGCATTAAAGTCAAAAATAGATGAATTACCAATAACTGTAGAACTAATTTCTTTTATTTCACTTGTACCTTTGATTTTGTATTTTAATTTTGTGCTTTTACCAACTAATGAAATTTCTGGTTCGTCATTAGATTTTAGAAAACCTACTGAAATTTGTCCAGTATTTGTTCCCATTTTGATTGTTTGAACGTTATTTACTTCTAGTTTAACTGGTTTAGTTTCAAATGTTGATTTTGCTTCAACGTCATAAGGAACGGCAATTTCTCTTTGTGAAACAATCCCGTTGTATTCGTTTTCATCAACGATTGCTACATATTCAATTACATATTTTCTTGCTGGTTGTAATCCCTTGATAACAAATTGTGCTTTTCCGTCTTTAATTTCAACAGCTTGGTCAAAAGAAATTCTTGTTTCGTCGTTTTTAATATCACTTGGATTGTCAGGAGCGTTTCCTTGTGACACTGTTGTGTAGTGGTATTTTAAAATCGCTTTCTTACCATCTAGAGATTTAATTTCATCAGCAAATTTAACAGTAACTTGTTGTTCTCTAGAGTTTAAACTACTTGTTTCAAATTGAGAAACGTTGGCTTTAGTTACAACTGTTTTTTTGTTTTCGTTTAAAACATTAAATTTCTTTTTCTCTTTTGTAATGCTTTTTGAATCAGTTTCAAAAGAGATTTCATATTTTCTACCAGCTAACAGTTTGTTTTCAAATCCAGTTGAATCAAAACTTCATTTTCTTAAACTCTCAACATATCTTGCATCTCCAGATTGCACAACATTTTTGTTTGCATCTAAGATGGAAACTTTAATAGGTGTTCCATTCAGTCTATAAGTTTGTTCATCACTAAAAGCAAAATCAAAAGCAACACTAGTATCTGTTGTTTTTGAAAAGTTTTGTTCTATATCAATAACATCATATTGGATTTCTTTTCAATTTTTAAAAATGAAAAAAGGAGCCAATATACCAGAACCTATAACCGCTCCACCAAAAGCTAAGGCAATTATAGCCGCTAATTTTTTAGTAAATTTTTTATTTTTTTTATCTTCCATAACTTGTCCTTTTTAGATTTATTTCAATTTTTTTACTAATTTTTCTTACCAAAAATTTATGGTAAGATTTCTATTAAATTATTATAAAAATAATAATCTAATATTTATTACATTAATAAATAACAAAATTTTACCACATTTTGCCAAAAAAATCATAAAATAAGCAAAAGAGCACACTAAAAGTGTTTTTTTGCTAAAAAACTGATTTTTATTTTAATTTTAAAAGTTTAATGTGCTAAAATTTTTGCACTATGAATGTTCAAAAATATACAGATTATTTAGTTAAATGATTGCAAGATGAAGTTGCAAAAGCAAACATGAAAGGTGTTGTTGTTGGTATCTCAGGTGGCATTGATTCTGCTCTTGTAGCAACACTTGCTAAAAGAGCTTTTCCAGATAATAGTTTAGGAATCATAATGCCGATCAATAGTATGCAAAATGATCAAGAAGACATTGCTGCTCTTGTGAAAAAATTTTCTTTAAAAACCGAAACTATTTCTTTAAAAGAAACCTACCAAACATTAGTAGAAGCACTACCTTTAAATGATAAATTAGCACTTGCTAATATTAAGCCAAGATTAAGAATGACTACTCTTTATTCCTTTGCACAAGAGCATAAATATCTTGTTTTAGGAACTGATAATTTCTCTGAAATGTATCTTGGTTACTTTACTAAATACGGTGATGGTGGAGTTGATTTATTGCCTATTGTGCAACTCACTAAAAGTGAAGTAAGAGCAATGGCAAGATATTTAGAAATTCCAGAAAGTATTATTAATAAGACACCAACAGCAGGTTTATGAGAAAACCAAAGTGATGAAGCAGAATTAGGTTTTACTTACAATGATTTAGAAACTTACTTTAAAGACAAAAGTAAACTTGATTCAAAAACTATAACCCTAATAGAAAAACAACATAAAATTAGCGAGCACAAAAGAGTTGCTTTACCTAAACCAAAACATTACAGCGAAATCAATTAAAGTAGGAAAAACAAGGCATTTTTCCTAAATTAGTTTTTTTCTTTAATATTTTAAGCAAAAACGGAATATTTAAGTGGGAGAGTATGACAAGGATAGAAAAGGAAAGAGAAAAAGACAAAAAAATTATAGAAACAATTATTTTTGCAATAGTTGAAGAAATCAAAGTTTCTAATATTTCTTTTTCAAAAAATTTCGAAGATGGAATTAAAACTAACAGATAGCAAACCAAGAGAATGATATGATTTAGCTATTGAAGGTGAAACTTCTGAATATTTTGTTCCTATAAACTTAAAAATAACCTCCCTAGACAATAATTCTGGTGATAATTTGAATTCAAAAGGTGGCATTTATTTTGCCTTAACTGGAAATAAACCAGATTTTTCAAATCAAATAAATTGAAATGATTATTTTCAAAAACTTCACGACAATATTAAAGAAAACTATAAAGATTATTATTTTTTGATCATTGATAAAAATAATTTAAAAGAATCATTCTATACTTCTTTAAAACAAATAGAAACTTTAGTTTCCAATGGAAATAATTTACCATTTCAGTGTATTTGAAGCAAAAATAAAAATTTAAAATACAGAACTTATAATGAAGCTAAACAATTTATTTTACATTACCTAAGAGAAAGTATAGAAAAAAGAGCAAATATATTAAATGATTTTAACAAATACTTTACAAAAAAAGGTGATGAAAATGAATAATATAACACAATTAAATAAAAAGAATTTAGGCCAAGTTTTTACTCCAGAATTTATTGTTGAAAAAATGATTAAATTAATATCTATACAAAATCCAAAA
The DNA here is from genome assembly GCF_051353065.1 of Mycoplasma sp. 480. Taxonomy (NCBI): domain Bacteria; kingdom Bacillati; phylum Mycoplasmatota; class Mollicutes; order Mycoplasmatales; family Mycoplasmataceae; genus Mycoplasma; species Mycoplasma sp. 480. The sequence continues at coordinate 692,948 of NZ_CP195722.1, forward strand.
CGTATTTTAGAACCTTCATCCGGAACAGGTAATTTTTATTATAAATTAAAGGAAAAATACAGCAATTCGGAAATTATTGCAATTGAAAAAGACAGCACTATAAGTCATAAAGAAGCCATCATTGATTCCTATTTTAACACCAACTTTAAAAGTGATGTTATAATAGGAAATCCTCCTTATGTAGACTTTAAAAACATTCAAGAAAATTTGCATTCAAACTTTCTAAATCATAAACCTAATTTATTTTATTTTTTTCTTGAAAAAGCTTTATTTGATTTAGAAGAAAATGGAGAATTAATTTGAATTATATCAAGCAAAATATTTTCCAATAGTAGTGCTAAAAAATTAATAAAACATATATATGATAATTTTTCCATAACATACTGAGAACCGATTTCTGAAAACGTGTGAGAAAACGCATCAGTTCCTACTTCTATAGTAAAAATAGTTAAAACTAAAAATCATCCTAAAAAGTTAGAATATTTTTATAATAATGGAAAAATAATATTTGGTAAGCCTTTAGAATTAAATCATAAAATAGTAGTAAAAGTAGGCGGTGCTTCTGGTTTTAATAGCAAAATTAAAGCAGGACTTACAGAATTTATAAATTCACAAACTGAAAGAACATTAAAAACAACAAAAATAGCTTACGAGCCTGAAAAGTGGATAAGACCAACTCCTAAAAGTCCACATAATTTTTCTTTTCAAATTTTTGTTAATTGTTTAACAAGAAAAGAAAAACCTTTTTACATTTTAAAAAATACACAAGAGAACAAATTTATACATTATGATGCATCAGTTCTTTCGATTTACACTTTTTGTTCTCTTGATGAAACTATGGAGATTCTTGAAAAACTTAATAATTTTGACTGAGAAAAAGCAGGAATTAAAAAAGATGGCAGATTTCATTTTTCTCAATCACTGTTAAGTTCAATTATATTCAGTAATAAATAATAATAAAAATGAAATAAAAATAATTATTTAAAGTACAACATTGTATTGATTACTTTAATGGAAGTGTAAGATATTTTGTCTAAATTTCTCTTGCTTACTTTTTTAGTAAGAGATTTGAGAATAGCAAAACAGAAATCTATTAAAATTAGACAAAAAATCATAAATAGACAAAACAAAAGTTAGGAATTTAATCTTCATTTTTGTAAGTTATTTATGATTTTTTTAATTATTCTTCATCAAATACTATTTTTCCCGTCTTTCCTAGTTTCAAGAATTAAAAAACCGTTTATGCCTGTTTTATGGGGCAAAACGGTTTTTATTTATCTGATTTAATTACAATTTTTTTGATCTCATCATACTTATTTCAAAGATCTATATCGCTTCCTGATTTTTCTCTTTTTCTTTCTATTTCTTCTCCAGTAATGTTATTTATAAATATTTCTTCTCTTACTAAACTTAAAATTTTAATAAATTGTCATTCAGTAAGGTGGTTATTTATTCTGTGTTTAAAATAATATTCATTTGTTTTATGAATAAATAATTTTAAAACGACTAATGAAGCAAAACACAAAAGTGTGTGAGCTACAATGTGACTATCTAAATAAACATAAGTTGGTCTTATTGCTAAATAACTTTTTAAACTTCTAAAATTTGATTCAATTTGTCATTGTTTAGAATATAAATGAATTATTTGAGATTCACTTAAATTTAATAAATTAGTTTCATATACATAAACACCATCGAATTCTTCGTCTCTTTGAATTTTCTTGTAATCCAATTCAAATTTTAATTTTGATATTTCAGTAAAGTATTTACATTTTTTAGTTCCAAGCATTTTTGAAGAATCAACAGTTCCATCTTTATTTTGTTTCTTTTTGAAATTATTAATTAAATTTTGTCTATCTTCTCTATCTTTTAAAGCTCTTGATTTACTTATAGTTACAATTCTTCTTCTGACATTTTCTGTAACCCTTTTGTTTTTAAAAGTGGAAAAGAAATCGGTGGATTTGTATTTTAAATTATCATTTACATAAACATAATCTTTATCATTCAAAACATATTCTTTGAATTCTTTAGAACTTGCTTTTGCTTTGTAAGAAATGATGAAACCATAACCTTTTTGCTCTAAAAATCTGATATTTCCGGACGTACTCATTCCACGATCTGCGATTACAGTTATGTTTTTAATTTTATACATTTGCTCAAGTTCAAGCAAGAATTTTGAATCTGGAGTGTTACCACTAAAAACTTTGATATGGAAAGGAATTCCATTTCCATCGCATGCTAAGGCAATTACAATTTGATCTTCTTTAAACTTTCCATCTTTTGAATAACCGGTTTGTCTATAACCTGTTCTTTGAAAAGATTCAAAATAAACAGTTGATGAGTCAAAATAAATCTCACTTAAATTTCTGTTTGTTTCTTTCAATACCATTTGATGTAGTGCGTTTACAAGATTTGCTTGATTGTTTTCAACAATGTCAAGAAGTCTATAAAAACTATTTTTTGATGCTGAAATATCACTATTAAATTCACCTTGATCACTAAAAGAAGAAAAAATACTTGAAGGATTATAAATCCTTTTTGCAACTAAAAAATTGAAAATTTTCTTCATATCTTTATGTCTTGTTTTCTCAAAAGACTCAAAAATGTTGTGTTTATTAAGCAAGTCTTCGATTAATTCATGTCCGACATTTTTATTTACTCTTACAAGTTCATCACTTTCCAAAGCTTCTAATAACGCAGACTGAACTCTTTCTTTTTTATCAAGCGAAGAAAAAGATTTTAGTTTTTCTTTTAGAATTTCTACCGCATTTTCTTTTTTCTCAAGTAATTTTTCTAAATTTCCAAGACTGAATCATCTTGTTGGTGCTTTTCCAAAACCCGTTGTTCATCCAACATATTTATAAATTACACCTTTTTTGTTTCCTGAAACATTAAATAATATTAAATTTTTCTTTTCCATCCTTATATTATACCACAAAATGCAATTAAGTGCAATTATTTTTTTTATTTTTTTTAATAAAAATTACTATATATATAGATATATATAGTAAAAATTTATAAATTCCGATTTTATTCTAATTTCTTAGGGGAAACTGGGAAAGACGGGTTAGGAATTTAATCTTCATTTTTGTAAGTTATTTATGATTTTTTTAATTATTCTTCATCAAATACTATTTTTAATTGATTTAAAATTTGCCCTCAATTCGGGGTAATTGTTTTTGACTTTTCTAGCTGATTTTGAATTGCAAAATAAACTATTTTCATAAGTGAATCTTCAGTAGGCAATGAAGTTTTATTTTTAGAAATTTTTCTAATATTTCTATTAAGATTTTCAATTACATTTGTTGTATAAATTAATTTTCTAATTTCTTTTGGAAAATTGAAGAAAGTAGAAAGTTCATCAAAATTATTTCTCCAACTTTTTATAGTATAATGATATTTACTATTTCATTTGTCTTCAAATATTTGAAGAAATCGAGAAGCTTCATCAATGTTATTAGATTGATAAATATTTTTCATATCTGAAGTAAATTCTTTAATGTCTTTATAGTTGACAAATTTCACAGAATTTTTAATTTGATGAACTATACATTTTTGAATTTGAGTTTTTGAAAAAACTGCTTTTATAGCGTTTGAAATTCCTGTTAAATTATCACTGGAAATTAAATAAATTTCTTCAACTCCCCATAATTTTATGTCATTTAAGACTTGCATTCAGTATTTTGCACTTTCTGATTCTCCTATTCAGAACCCTAAAACATCTTTGTATTCATCCAGAGAATAACCCATAACAATATACACAAATTTTCAACTAATCTATTATCTTATTTAACTTTAAAACGTATTCCATCAATAAAAACCATACCATAAGTTTTATCTAATGGTCCATTTTGTCACTCTATAATTTGTGACATTATTTTATCGGTTACTCTACTAATAAAACTTGGTTCTACTTCGATTCCGTATAATTCATTCAAGGTTTTTGAGATATCTCTAGTGGAAATTCCTTTAGCATATAAATTAATTATTTGCTGTTATTTAAATAAAATTAGCGGAATTATTAAATATATTAAAAATTTAAATTAGTTAAAAAGAAATAAAAAATAAAAACTGCTTTTAAAAGCAGTTTTTTGTTTAAAGGAATTCATACCTCTAAACTTCTCACACCTGGTGAGTTAGGCCATATACAAATATATTCTACCATATTTTTCTAGAAATTTAGAATTTTTTCTAATTGTTCTATAAAAAAATAATTTAAACTATATTTTCTGTTTTTTAAAAAAATATCAAATCTATAAGGGAAATAATTAAAATTATTAACTTTTTTTAAATAATTTATTTTATTATAAAAGACAATTTTATTGATTTCTTTTATATTTAAAAAACATTCTTTTTCTATATATTTCAAATAAAAATATTGTAAATTTCCTTGATGAGCAATGTGGTTTCTTAATTTTCTTGTAAAATATAAAAAATTACTAATTTCATCAAAACCTAATTTACTTGGAAAAATAGAATCAAATAGTTTATTATCTTTACTAATTCCAAACAAAAAAAATAATAAATTATTTAATAATCCAAATTCAAACTTTTCTATATCCTTCCAAATAAAATTAAATTTTAAAAATTTTTTTTCAATGCTGGAAATTAAAAAATTATATTCTTCTATTCTTTTTTTTCTTTGATTTAAAAATTTTGTAATTTTTCTTTGTTCATTATCATCATTCAAGTTAAAATCCTTGAACAATAAAGATAAATTTTTTATTTCTTTTACTAAAGTTTTTTTATTTTTGTTAACAGAATAAAAAAACTTTTCATTATTATATTTAAATATTATTTTCTTACTATGAAATTTGTTATTTTCAAATCTGTATTCAAATTCTGTTTTTGGAGCATTTTCTTTTAAAAAATCAAATCAATTACTATTATAATTATTATTTGAATTTAAATGTATATTTTTAGCAATATAATAAGCAATTTGTGTCTTCATTTTAGCTTCTATTTCTAAAATTTTATAAAATAGTTTAATTGCTAGATTTTTATGATTTTCATTTATTTTTTTTAATAATTTGAATGAATAATCATTATAATATAAGTGTTTTAATCTATTTTCATCAATAAATAAATCCTTTAAAGTAAAAATATTTTCTTTTTTATAATTATTTCATTTTTCCTTAATTTTGGTTAAATCAAAATTTTCAATTTTCCTTGCAAATGCTATTTTATAAGGAGTAATAAATTGAATATAATTATTACTCTTTAAATAATCTGTTGCTTCATTTTCATCTTCTATTTTCATTTTCTTATCATTTTTTAATTTTGCAACTTGTTCTTCAAAAGTTAAAAATTTTTTTATGTTTTTTTTCATACTATTCAATTATATATTTTTTAATTTTTATGATTAAAAAATTATATAAATTATTAATCAAAATAGAATGGTGAAACAAGTTTTTGTCAAAAAAAGTAATGCTAAAAGAAAATGAAGCAATTAATTGATTAAAAATGGTTGTTGCTTTTGCTGACACAAAAGGTGAAAAATTAATTTTTAGCATTAATGATAATGAGTAATTTAAATTAATTCACTTTGATATATGTAAATTCTTCGAATTTAACGACTTTTTGCCAAATCCTTGCTTTTTTTGTAGAATTAAAGTTAGGAAAAAAAGAAAGAGAATTTATAGAATAAAGTGAGACAATTTATTTTACATTACCTAAGAGAAAGTATAGAAAAAAGAGCAAATATATTAAATGATTTTAATAAATACTTTACAAAAAAAGGTGATGAAAATGAATAATATAATACAATTAAATAAAAAGAATTTAGGTCAAGTTTTTACTCCAGAATTTATTGTTGAAAAAATGATTAAATTAATATCTATACAAAATCCAAAACGTATTTTAGAACCTTCATCTGGAACAGGTAATTTTTATTATAAATTAAAGGAAAAATACAGCAATTCGGAAATTATTGCAATTGAAAAAGATAGTACTATAAGTCATAAAGAAGTCATCATTGATTCATATTTTAACACCAACTTTAAAAGTGATGTTATAATATGTAAATTATTAATCAAAATGTCCTTTTTTTAGCGATATGAAAATAATAATTATTTCAATTAAAATAATGATATCAAAAATTAAATTTAACATTAATTTTTTGATGAATTCAGCCTCAAAGGGCTGAGTTTTTTTAACCCCCCCGCCCCTTAATTGCAATTAAGGGGGGCACTCTTTTTCGCCAAAAAGAGCAAAAGGCACAAACAAGATTACGCCGACTTCGTCGTCTTATCTTGTGTCTTTGGAATCATTGTCGTACCACTGTTCCATTTTGTTTAAAATTTTTTCGTTTATGGTTATAAATTTTTGTAATAATTCAAATTCTTGGTTATCAAATTTATCTTTATTAGTTGAAATTTTTTTGTCAATCATTTTATAAAAACTTTGTCCGCGAGTTTTAGTATCTTTTATTATTTTTTCAATTTCTTTCTTTTCTAAAAGTTCAAAATCATATTCCTTTTTGTTCTCTCTACTAAATTCTTCATTTATCTCTCTTGTTGTTCATATTTCATTTCCAATTCTGATTTTTATATTTAAATCACTATCTAAAACAGCAACAAATTCCGTATTAGGAATTCCGAATGTTTTTTCAAAAGTATTTTTATCTAATGTGTAATATTTTTTATCGATTCTAAAACAATTTGCTGTGAATTTTCTTTTTATAGGGAGATAAATTCTTAATTGTTCTGGCTGTGCTTTTGTAAAAACATTATTTTTTGTCACTTTTTTCTTGAAATTCTCGTTATAAGAGTTTATAATATCATTGTGATTTGAATTTAAATCTTCTATGGATTTAAATTTTTTTTTGAAAAAATATAAAGGATAAAATTGTTGAGAACTTTTAAATGATCTTTCTACATTAGGTTTATGAGTAGCAATGCTGCTCGAAAACACCTGTATACCCCTATTTTTCAACTCTTGAACCATATTGGTTTCAGGATTTATATAGTTGAAAAATGTTGTTCTTTTATCAGTAATAATTAGTTTTGGAAAACCATATTTTTCAAAAAGCATTTCAAGTAATTTCATATAACCTTTGTTTGTTTCTTGTGTATCAGCATAAAAAGCAAGAAGTTTTCCTGAACTTGCATCAATTGCGTGATAAATAAAAATCTTTTGGTCAAGTGATTTAATAAAATATTCATAACAAGCGTCAATTTCAACGATTTCACCGAATTCTAAAGCATTTTTGCTTATAATTCTTCTGTTATTATTTTGATCTCTTAATTCATTTTCTTTAGCAATTGCAAAAATATGGTCGGAAATTTTTACTTTTATTTTTCCGCTTTCAATTCCACTAATTCTTTTTTTAATGTCTGCTTTAGTTTTCTTTTTTGTATAAGGAGTCATTAAACATTGTTGGTTTGTTCTTCTTATTACAGTAGAATAAGAAGGTTTTTCTTTCATATTTTGCATTTCATCTTCATAGAAATATTTAAGTGGTATTCTAAGAGTTATCGCTCTTTTGTTTATTATATTTCTTAATTCATCATTATATTTAGTAATAAATTGATTAAAAATATCATCTTTATATTTTTTAGAATGATTATTTCTGGCATTTTTATGTTTTACATAAATTGATTTACCAGCATTTTGTTTAATTAATTTTCTATGTCTTGTGACAGTTTTGACTGAGATATTTAACAAATTAGATAATTCTTTATTGGTTTTTTCTATGTTATTTCTAATAAAAGTTAGTTCTTTTGCTCTCTTTTTTGTCACTTTGTTATTTCAATTTCTGTACTTTTCATCCCTATTCTCCTTTAGTAAATATTCAATTATTATTATTATTATATATTACTAAAGAGGACATTTTGATTAGTAAATACCCCGGGACATTTTGATTAATAATTTGCATGTTATAATAGGAAATCCTCCTTATGTAGACTTTAAAAACATTCAAGAAAATTTGCATTCAAACTTTCTAAATCACAAACCTAATTTATTTTATTTTTTTCTTGAAAAAGCTTTATTTGATTTAGAAGAAAATGGAGAATTAATTTGAATTATATCAAGCAAAATATTTTCCAATAGTAGTGCTAAAAAATTAATAAAACATATATATGATAATTTTTCCATAACATACTGAGAACCCATTTCTGAAAACGTGTGAGAAAACGCATCAGTTCCTACTTCTATAGTAAAAATAGTTAAAACTAAAAATCATCCTAAAAAGTTAGAATATTTTTATAATAATGGAAAAATAATATTTGGTAAGCCTTTAGAATTAAATCATAAAATAGTAGTAAAAGTAGGCGGCGCTTCTGGTTTTAATAGCAAAATTAAAGCAGGACTTACAGAATTTATAAATTCACAAACTGAAAGAACATTAAAAACAACAAAAATAGCTTACGAGCCTGAAAAGTGGATAAGACCAACTCCTAAAAGTCCACATAATTTTTCTTTTCAAATTTTTGTTAATTGTTTAACAAGAAAAGAAAAACCTTTTTATATTTTAAAAAATACACAAGAGAACAAATTTATACATTATGATGCATCAGTTCTTTCGATTTACACTTTTTGTTCTCTTGATGAAACTATGGAGATTCTTGAAAAACTTAATAATTTTGATTGAGAAAAAGCAGGAATTAAAAAAGATGGCAGATTTCATTTTTCTCAATCACTCTTAAGTTCTATTATATTCAGTAATAAATAATAATAAAATGGTATAAAGAAAAAATAAAAACAATAAAATTAGTCAAAAAATGGGTGATTTTTAACTTTTTTACTATTTGCTGGGAAACTTGATAAAGTATAATTATAAAAACGGTTTTGTGCTATAATTATATTATTATTAGTAGAGCTGCTGTTAGCAGTTTCCATTGTTCCGGCACTGGAAATAAGAAAAACTCACATTTAGTGAGTTTTTTGAATGCCTTGATTTAATTATTTTTTAAAAGTAAAGTTTCTTGCTGCATAATAAACAGCTTCTGCAATTGTTGGGTGTGTATATGATTTAGTTTGTAAGTCAGTAAATGTTCAATCATTTTGGATAGCATGAGCAATTTCATTAATTAAAATATGCGCTCCTTCTAAAAACATAAAACTTCCTAATATTTTATTTGTTTTTTTATCAATTAAAAATTTAACAAAACCGTGTTTTTTATCTAAACCATCAGCATGTACTCTTGGTAATGCAGCAGCAGGTAATACTAATGATGCATATTCTACATTAGAATTAATTAATTGTTGTTCACTTGAACCAACTCCTGCAAATTCAGGATTTAAATAAACAGATCAAGGAATAAATTTAGGATTTACTACCTCGTTGTGTTTTTTATTTAATAATTCTTTTGCAACAATATCTCCTGTTTTATAAGCAGTTGTTGAAAGAAGTAAAATACCTGTTACATCTCCAATTGCATAAACATTTTTTACACTTGTTTCCATTTTGTCATTTACTTTAACAAAACCAGTAGGAGTTAATTCAAGATTAAGTTTACTAAATGATTCTGTGTTAGCAACTCTACCAACTGCCATTAATACTAAATCATCGGAAAATTCCTGTATTTTTGAATCAATTTCTACTAATAAAGTTTTATCTTTCACTTCTAGAAGTTTAACATTTTCATAAATTGCAACACCTTTTTCTAGTAAGTAATTTTTAACATTTTTTTGTAATTCAATGTCAAAATTACCCATAAAACTTCTTGCTTCTAAAATAGTAATTTTAACTCCAAGAGTTGAATAGAAATAAGCAAATTCTAAAGAAATTGGACCTGAACCAACTATTGTCATTGATTCTGGTAATTTTTCCAATGTTAGTGCTTTATCTGAATCAATTAAAAATCCTTCTTGGTAACCTTGTTCAAAACCTTTAAGGTTTAATTTTCTACTAGAAGAACCGGTAGCTAAAACTAATTTATCAAATTCAATAGTTTCGTTAGTTAGTTTTATAGTTTTATTACTTAAAACTTCACCATATTCTTTAAAAATGGTTACATTGCTAGAAACTAATAATTTTTCAATGTTAGTGTTTAGTAATTCTTTATTATCTTTTCTTCTTTTTTGAATTTCATTTAAATGAAAGTGTTTTCCATTTAAATGAATACCAAATTCTTTAGCTTTTTTGACAGTTTCATAAACTTTTGCAGATTTAATTAAAGTTTTAGTAGAAATACATCCTCTATTAACGCAAGTTCCACCTAAGTCGCTTTTTTCAATTAAAGCGACATTTTTTCCATTTGTAGCTAAAATGTTAGCAAGGCTATATCCGCCTGGACCACCACCTAAAACTACTACATCAAATTTTTTCATTTTTTCTCCTTTTTTATAAATATATTTTATAGTTTTATTATATAGCAGCTTTATTTAAAAAACTTAGAAAATAATAAAACAAATGAAAAAATTGCATTTTTTTGCATTTTTTTCATTCAGGAAAACAAATTTTTATTCTTCATAAAAGATTTTATTGTACATATCTTGATTTTCCCTTTCAGAAAAATGCAAGTATTTAAAAGTGGTTGTAATTTTAATATGCCCCATTAACATTTGTACCATTTTAGGATTTGCATCATTTTTTAAAAGAAAACTAGCAAAAGATCTTCTTAAACTATGTGGTGAATAAATTTTTCCTAAAATTTTCTTGATTTGCTTAGCCACTGTATTTGGCTTGGCATTTTTATATTTATCTCAATTTTCAAACATTATTTTTAATGTTTCATATTTATAAAACAATTGTCTTTCACGATTACCTTTTCCTATAGTATATAGTCTGCCATCTCTAATATTTAAATGCTTTAATTCTCCAATTCTTATTCCTGTTTCAAATAAAAAACGAATTATTGTTTTATAAAAAATTTCTGTTTTCCGTTTAGTTTTAATTGTTGTTTTTTCATAAAGTTCTTCTTTTGTTATTATCGCTCTAAAGTAGAGCGGGATGGGTTTGAGTTTGATTTTGCTTAATTTTTCTAATTTTTCTTCATCCTTTGTATACTTTAAAAAACTATGATAAATATCTTTTAAAGTATGCTGGTATCCACCACCTTTTTTATCATCAATAATAATTTCAATTACTTTTTTAAATTCTTTATTATCAACATCTAAAACATCTCCTAGTATATATTCGTATTGTCTAATTGTATTTTTAGACAAATTAATTTCTGTACAATATTCTAAAAAATCTCTAACTTTCATCTTTCTCCTTATTTATAAAATTTAAAAATACACAAACAAATTTAATTTCATTTTATTTTTGACTTAAAAACTTAACAAAAAATATATAAGTTATAAAATTCAATTTTATTAAATAAAAATTAAATTCTCAAATAGTTCTTTTTTAAATCCGTAATTTTGCACTATTAATGATATATAATTTTTGTTTTCACATTTTTATAAACATTTGTAGAAAAAGTGTTATAATAATATTGTAAACATAGTTCATTACACTTAATTATCTAAATTTAGATAATGAAAACCCCATTGCGCTACAATGAGGTTTTTTTATTATTTTTTGAGGTAATGAACTTTAACAAATTTATAATTTTAGAATTTGATAATAAATACTAAAATTATGATTAAAATTAAGGTTATCATTTTCTCTATGAATAATATAAAACATAGTTCACCACCCCTTTCTGTGACAAAAAACTTAGTCACATTTTAATATTACCACAGAATTTATTTTATTACAAAAATACGGAAAAAATTGGGATTTTTGGTTTATTTTTCCTAAAATTTTTGTGTCATTTTAAGATTAAAACTTTTAACAATCAATGAAAGAATGATAAAATTTTTTACATCGTTAAAAACCAACTTTTGAATTTTATTAATAATTTATTTATAAACAAAAATTATGATTAATATATAATTAATACTATGAAATTAATGCTATATAACTCAACTGGACCAAAAAAGGCAACTTATAAAAATATTGGATATTGACAAGTTAATGGAAAAACCAGAAAAAATGTTAAACTTTTAGGACTAGGAAACGTCATTCAATTAAAAAAGAAAAATGAAAATTTCGAAGCTATAATTAAAGAGGTTATCAAACAATACGATGAAAAAGTTAATTTAGTTTTTTTAAAATCAGAAATAGACAGAGCATTAGAAAACCGAGTTACGTATTGAGATATCTTATATTATGGTTTTGAATTTATAAAAGAATATATTGAAGATATAAAATTATTAAATCAAATTACTTTTGACCAAAATAAAGAAATGAAAGAAGTGGTTTCTTATCAAATAGCCAACAAAATAATAAATCCTAAAAGGATAATTGAAGAATTCTATATTAAAAACATAACAACTTTAAATTCAGATTATTCCAAAAGTAATTTCCATCAAGCTTTAAGTATTTTATTTAAAAATAAGTCTAAAATTTTAGATTTTATTTTCAAAAATAAAATCAACAAAGAAAACAACTTATTATTTTTTGATTCAAAAACTATTTATTTAGAAAATATCATAAAGGACAATTTACAAGACTTTAGTTTTTTTGAAGATTATGAATTTTATGATGATCAAGTTGTTTTATCTACGATTTACGATGATCAAGGAATACCTATTTTTTATAAAACATTTGCTAAAAATACAGAATATGTTGGAACCTTAATTCCATTATTTGAAGAATTAAAAGAAAGAATTTCTATCAATAAACTAACAATAATAATTAATAAAGAAATGAGTTCTGCTGAAAATATAAAATTTCTTGAATCTAACAATATAGATTTTATAATTCCATATAAAACAAAAACTGCTTCTAAAAATGAAAATAACAATATCAAAACCAATAATTCTTTTAAATCTAAAAAAATAAAAACGTTTTCTGTTTATAAAACTTCTTTATCAGAAGCAGAATTAGATTTCTATTGAAATCAAGAAAAAATCCAAGAAATATTCAAAACTTTAAAAAGCAATGATGAAACTAATTCAATGTTGGTGTATAATCAAAACCAGATTGAAGAAAGTGCGTTTTTTTCCTTTATTTCCCTTTATGTTTTCAAAAATTTATTAAGTGAAATAAAAGCTTATTATAAGGAATTAGGAAGTTCAGATAAAATTACTGACAAGTCATTAATAAATATTTTAAATAGTTTAGAATATATTGTAGAAAAAGATACAAACACAAAAGAAATTATTAGAAAATTTAAAAAAGAAGGAGAATTTTCTAATAATGCATGAAAAATTTTTGAAGAATTTGAAAACTATATAAAAACCAAAAAATCTAAAATCAATAAAAACTAGTTTAATTTATAATTTTTTAAAAAATCGTGACAAATTATTTCTGTTCTAATAAAAAATTTACAATTTACAAAACATTTGTAGAAAAAGTGTTATAATAATAATGAATAATGGATTCATCACATTTAATTATCTAGATTTAGATAATGAAAAACCCCATTGACGCATAATGAGGTTTTTTTATTATTTTTTTTGAGATGATGAACTTTAACAAATTTATAATTTTAGAATTTGATTATAAAAACTAAAATTATAACTAAAATTAGAGTTAACACCTTATCTATAAATAATGAAATAATGGATTCATCACCCCTTTCTGTGACAAAAAACTTAGTCACATTTTAATATTACCACAAAATTTATTTTGTTACGAAAATACGGAAAAAATTGGGATTTTTGGTTTGTTTTTCCTAAAATTTTTGTGTCATTTTAAGATTAACACATTTAAAAATTCTATGAAAAAATAATAGAGTTTTTTACATTAGTAAATGCCCTGGGACATTTTGATTAATAATTTGTAAAATTTACATAATCACCTTTAGAAAAAGTGTTATAATAATATTGTAAAGAGATTTCTCATTACACTATAGTTATATAATTTTACAGAATTTATAACTTAAGAATTTAATAATAAAAACTAAAATTATAACTAATAAACAGGGACATAAATTTGGGACACCAAATTTATGTTTTTATTTAAGGAGAAAAATGTCAAAACAATTAAAACCAGAAGAATGAAAATATTGAATTAAAAAATATTTAGCTAATTGTGAGAAAATGAGAAATTTAGATTTATTTTGAACCCAATATTTTCATTTTAGAAAAACAGAACCAACTAATTTTAAAAAAATGTTTTTTAAAGAAAAAGTTAAACTTTATAATTTAGGTATGAATTTAGAATCTCAAACAGGAAAATCACCTAAGAAAAATAAAGGCGTTGGAAGAAAAAGAAAAATCTTAACACCAGAAGAAGAGAAAAAAATTTGGGATAGTATCCCAAGAGAAATTTTAATTAAATCCATAAAAATTTATCAAGATGTTTTACCTAAAGAAGTTTTTGATGAGATTTTTAATCGTGTTGTAAAAGAACATGAAGAAGAGCAAAAAAAAGAAAAAAAAGAAGCAAGAAATTTTAGAAAATTTCTCTTCACTATGAAAATTTCTAAATCAACTTTTTACAGAAACAAGAATAAAAATGTTGAAGCAAAAGAATTGAATCAAGAAGAAAAATTGATTTATGAAGGTTTTACTGAAAATAACTGTTTGTATGGAAGAAAAAGACTTGAAGTTTTTATCGAAAAAAAACATAAAATAAAGATAAATTACAGGAAAATAGGTAGAATTATGAATAAATTAAATTTATTTTGCATAGTTAGAAAAAAATCCAAAAGAAGAGAAGATAAAAATACTTCAGTAAAATTTGAAAACATAATTAATAGAGATTTTCAAGGAAAAAACAACAATATTTTTGCAACAGATGTTTCTTATATAATCTCTCCTAAAGATGTATTTGATTCTAATCATGTATATTTTTCAGCAACAATTCATCACAAAACTAAAAAGATTGTTTCTTGAAATTTATCAAGAAATAATGATTTAAATTTGGTTATAGAACATAATAAAGATTTAAGTTTTAATGAAAAATGAATTATGCATACTGATCATGGAAGCGTTTATTCTTCTAATAAATTTGTAGAAATTATTGAAAAAAATAATGGAATAATTTCAATGTCAAGAGTTGGTAATTCATTAGATAATAGAGAAATTGAATATTTCTTTTCTAATATAAAGAGCGAATGTTTATCACACATTAAAATTAAAAATTTAACTTTTAATAATTTAAAAGAAATGATTAATAATTATATAAATTGATATAATGAAGAAAGACCACAATCAATTTTAAATTGAAAAACCCCAAATGAAATTTGAAATTCTTGAATTTCAAAGTAAAAAAATTTTACCAGTGATATCACTGGTAAAATGTGTCCCAATAAATTGTCCCACTTTATAAAATTAAAGTTAACATCTTATTAATGAATATTTAAATAAATAGTTCATTACACTTAATTATCTAAATTTAGATAATGAAAACCCCATTGCTCCACAATGAGGTTTTTTTATTATTTTTGATTATTTTCTCTTTATTTAATGAAAAAATATAATAGATAAAATGGATATTGAAAAAACTATTCAAATAATTAAAGCATTTTTAAAATAAATTGTTTTTGTTTTTTTGTAGTTTTTAGATAAATTAGAATCAATACTAATAAGTGATTCAATGTTTTTGTATTTATCTACTCTTTTTTCTCCTAAATAAAGTGTTAATAACATTAATCCAGATAAAATATTAGGTACTAATCAGTAGAAAATTTTAAGTGAAAAACTAAATATTTTAAGATTGTTTTCTAAATCAACAACATTTTTGTCAACAAAAATATTTTTAAAAATTACTAATAATAATCAATCAGATGTCCCTATTCCACCAGGTGTTGGAGAAAGGTTATTTGCTGTATTTACAAGAGCACTTCCTGCTAAAAAATTTAAGAATCAATACATAAATTGACCTGGTGCATTATATACTTCAAGTATTTTAGGTTGAATCATTAAAGCAATAAAAATAGCACCATTTAATATGAAATTTAAAATTTTATATAAAAATATACACTCTAAAAATAATTTAATATCTTTAAAGACATTTTTAATATTGTTTTTAAATTCAGAGAATTTATTTTCTAAAACTATTTTTTTTCTATCTAAATTACTAAAATAATATAAAGGATGAAGTTTATGAAAGAAAATGATAACTCTTATAATAAAGTGTTGAACTGGTTTAACAACTGAAATTAGTAGAATAATAAAAAACAGAACAATATTTAATAATATTCCTAAAATTAAAGAAATAAAAGTTATTATTTTTTTAGCATCTATATCAACTAAAAGAGTATCTCTATATAAATAAAAACCTAATGGAATAAAAATAAAAGAAGTTATTAAAATAGATATTTGTTGAAATAGTGATGATAAAGCAAATGCAGAAGCTAAATGTGATTTATTATACCCTTTTTTCTGTAAATATCAATATGAAGATAAATCACCACCAAAAGCAAAAGGAGTAATATTTTGAACAATAGTTCCTATAAAAATTGCTAAATATAAATGTTTGAACTTAACTTTAGTTCCTTGTTTTTTAAGTATTCTATAGAGCATAAACGTGCTAAATAGATAATAAAATAAAAAGGATAAACCAATTGCAATACTAAAAAATCTATTTAAATAATTATTTAAAAATATGTTGTAAAAAATAACAAATATTCCTAAAACTCCCTCAGCATCACTTTCTTTAGTTCTATAAATGGTTGAAAATAAAATTACAAAGATCACAAAGATTATTACTAAAAACGAAGCGAACTTAAAAATGTTTTTAATCTTACTATTTATGTTTGTTTCTTTTAATGAAATAGAAAAATCTATAATTTCTTTTTTGATTTCATCTTCTTTTTTAATTATTGAATTGATTTCTTGTTTGTGTATAAAGGTTGAAAAAGTAGAAAATTGTAGTAAATTTTGCACTTTATCAAAATAGAAATTAATAATAAATCCATTTTCTAAAGTTAGTTTTATAGAAATTGTTCTTTTTGAAGAAAGATTTTCCTGCTTTTTAAGATCAAACTCTAAAATTTTATATTTAGAAATCATTTTTTCTCTTTTGATTTTTTTAACAAATTTTAAAAAGGAGTTAAAACTCATAGCTATAGTTTGATTAAATCTTGAAACATTAATATCAATTTCTTTTTTTATCTTTGTTAATGAATTGCAAATATCTTTTTTATTGTTTTTAAAATAATCAAAAACTTCTATATTAAATAAAATATCTGCTACATTTTCAAATCCAACTAAATCATTTTTGTTGCTAAAATCGATTTTATAAATTTTAATTCCATCATAAACAAAAACTAAGTTTTTAATCTTATTTTTGTTTTTAAACACAAAATCAGTTAAAGAAATTTCTTTTGGACTTTGTATAATATTAGTAATTCCTTTATCTCTTAAAAGTCTTTGAAAAATAGATAATTTATCATCTAAAATATGAAATTCAACATTATTTAAACCATTATTTTTATCACTAATATACTCAACAGTCAGTAAGTTAATATCATCTTGTGTTAATTCTATATATTTATTATTTAAATTTTTAACAAAGATATTTTTTGTTTGCTTTTGAATATTATTAAAAAATAGAATATCTTTTTTTTCTTTTTTTTCTTTTAATAATGTTTGTTTAATTTCTCTTTTTAAAGGAATTTCTTTACCATTTAAAAAGCCATTAAAATGTTTGATAGAAATATTTTTATATGGTAAAAATACAGATAAATCATCTTTTTTGTCAATAGAAATTAAATACTTATTATCAGAAAAAACGGTTTTGTTACTTTTGATAATTCTTTTATCTAAAAAAACAATACCTTCTTCTCTGTTTTGAACTTTATTAAAAGCTAAAGTATTAAATAATTCTAGTTTATTTAAAAATTGTTCTTCTTTTTTTGTTAAGTTATCTCAAGTTCTTTTTTTGAAAACAATTTTATAAAAATCATTTTCTTTTAAAAATAAAATGGAGTAATCATAACTTTGCTTAAAAATTTCGTTTAATGCAAAATCTTTAGTTAAATTATTTTCTGCATTTAAAACTGTTATTTTATTATTTTGATCACTTGATAAGATTTTAATAAAAATTTCTGCAAAAGCATAATTGATATCATCATGATCAAAATATATGAAAATTTTATGATTCTTATTTGATAACTTTTGAAGCATATTTTTAAATAAAGTAGCCTTTAGAAAAACACTATTTTCATTAATTTCTTCTTCAGAATTGCCTAATTTAGCTACGATTTCGGATGAAATTATATTTGCAGTTTTTAATTCATTTTCGGAAAGAAAAAATTCTCCATCAGTTGCTAATGAATCCATTTTTTCTGTATTTTCTTCGTTTATATGATTAATTAAATGCTCGTTATTATTATCTATTGTCATTGTATCCTAAAATTATTTTTCTCTTTGTGAACCGAATAAATCAAAAGCTTCTTCTTCAACTTCCTCTATTTCATCGAATTCTCCAGATGGTTCTACAAATTGATCAAACTCGTGAAATTTTGGTAAATCTTGAAGAGATTTTAATTTAAAATAATCGTAAAATCTATTTGTAATTCCATATAAAGTTGGTTGTCCAACAGTTGGTGAAACACCCACCTCTTCTATTATTCCTTTCATTAATAAGGAAGCAACAATTGCATCTGAAGCAACTCCACGAATGTCACTAATCATCGATCTAGTTACTGGTTGTTTGTAAGCAACAATTGCTGCAGTTTCAATAGCTGCATTTGATAATTTGTGTCTTCTTGTAATTGTTACTAAATCAGAAATATATTCTTTAAATTCTTCTCTTGTAGCAAATTTAAATACATCATTAAATTCAACTACAAAGATTCCTCGTTCAAGTCTGTTAAAGTTATCTGCAAATCTTTTTAGCAAACTTCTTGCTTCATTAACTGTGTTTAACTTTAGAACTTGTTGTAATTGTTCAGAAGAAATCCCTTCTTCTCCTTGCATATAAATTAAAGCTTCAATTATTTTATTTTTCATAGTTTGGTCCTTTTTCTATTATTATTGTAGCAAATTGTTCTTCTTGTGTTAAGATAATTTCTTCTTTTCTACTCATATCTAATAATGCTATTAAAGTAATTACAAAGTGTTTTATGGAAGGTACTGAAAAGATCATTTCAAAAGTAACTTTTCCGTGTTTTGCAAATAACTCTCTTATCATTTTCATTTGATCGCCAGGAGTAACACTAACACTATCGATTTTAATTTGTCTTAATTTTTCAGCATGTAATCTTTCAAACATTAAAGTTAAAATTTGCGTTAATTTAGTTTTTGAAGAATTTCCATCCACTTGTGTTCTGTCAATAGGTCTAACAAATTCTTCCAAATCATTTGCTTTTTTAATAAAAATGTGAGATCTTTTTTCTTCTTGCTCTCTTAAAAGTTGAAAAATTGGTTTAAATTGTTGGTATTCAGCAAGTAATCTTAATAATTTTTCTTTATCTTCTTCAATTTCTTGTTTTATAACTTCATCTTTTTCTGCTAAAAGCATTTTTGCTTTTATTTGAATCAAAGTTGCTGCCATAACAAGATAATCAGTCGCTATTTCAAAGTGAGTATCCTTAATTCTATCAATAACTCTTAAATAGTCAGTAGCAAGTTCTGCTAAGTTTATTTCAAAAATATCTAAATTTTTCTCTTTTACTAAAGATAATAATAAATCTAATGGTCCACTAAAATTTTCAATATTTATATCAGCATCATTATTTTTTTCTGCTTCGATTTCTTTTTCAAGATTTTCTTCTATTTTATCTATATTTTCTTTAGTTTTGTCTTTTAATTCATTCTCTAATTTTTCCATTATTTATCCTTTTTACTTCTTTTTTCTGGATCGCTAACAATATATTTACTTTCTATTATGTTTTTTACTCTTGCAGCTATTGCTTCATTTGATTGAGAACTAAAACTTAGTGGTTTTATTAAATTATGAAATATAACTTCTACCTTTAATTTTCCTTTTCTTTTGGAATCAAACATTAGTCCACTATAATTAATAGTTATAGGTAAAATTGGTAAAAACATTTTTTTAGCTATTTTAAAAGCTCCTGCTTTAAAATCTTGCATTTTACCATCTTTGCTTCTGGTTCCTTCTGGGAAAATTATTCCTATAGTTTTATTGGTTTTAACAAAATTTCCGAAATCATCTAAAGTTTTAAATGATTCTTTGATTTTAGAACGGTCAATAAAAAATGTATCAATTAAATTTAAAATACTTCTAGAAACTCAATTTTTAGTGAGTTCTTTTTTAGCAAGAAAGGTTAATATTCTTCTTGGATCTGTTTTTAACTCAATATCGGATTGCAAAGCACTAAATAAAATAAAAGAATCTCCATTAGACAAGTGGTTAGCAACAGCAATAAAATTTTTATTAGTTAAATTTTCTTTGCCCTTTACTTCAATTTCAACATTGTATAATTTTAAAATTTTTTCTGCATATTTTAAAATTAAATCGTTTCTAAATTGTGGTTTTAATTCAATTTTTCCTTTTTTATATTTTTTTGCCATTCTCCTAATTTTATTAAATCTATATAATCAAATAGGAGAAAACAGAATTTTTTTAAATTTTATATTCATAATAATATTCCTTTATTCTTTTTTAATTGCTACTGCAATAACTGTATCTTCATCATTTGAGGTTGATATTTCAAAATTTTGAAATTTATACTTTTTGTTTTCTTTATAAATATCAATTTGCTTAAAATTAAAATATTTATTATCTGCTTTAAAAATTGCTTCTTTAATTGCTCACCTTGTAGCTAAAAATTTTTCTTTATTTTCTGTTTTTATAAAAGAATTTCATTCATTTTCTGACAAAATTCTTTTTATAAAATTTTCTTTTTTTCCTTTAAATCTGGAAATTGAAATTATATCTACCCCAATCATATTTATAATTATACTTTTTTTTCGAAAAATAGGAAAAATATTGTATTTTTCTCATTTTTGTATTTTTTCTTACAAAAGTAGTAAAAAAAGGAAATAATAAGTATGCAAAACACTAAAAACAGAGGAATGATCTTAGAAAAAATAATTAATAATACTATTAAATTTTATTTAGAAAATAATATTGCAATTTTTCACAAAAAGAATTTAGATATTTCTTTTAAAAAAGTATCAAATAACAATGAGTTAGAAAATGCAATTATTTCTAAAAAAAGTACTGTTGATTATTATGGTATTTATAAAGGTTTTTTTATTTGTTTTGAAGCTAAAAGCACAAATGAAAATTACTTACCTAAACAAAACATAAAAGATCATCAATTAAAATATTTAAAAAACATTAATGCACATGGCGGTATTAGTTTCTTTATAATATTATTTAAACACTTAGAAAGATTTTTCCTTATTTCAGCAAATAAAATTGATCTAAATAGTGAACAATCAATAAATATTGATTTTTTATCAAAAGAAGGGATTGAAATAGATTTAATGTATCCAGGAATTATTGATTTTGCACCATTTATCGAATCTATTTAATATTATTTGATATAGATTCTTTAAAATGTTTTGCTGGTTTAAACTTTGGAATTTTTTTAGGTTCAACAATATATTTTTCTTTGGTTTTTCAATAAATTGTTTCTCTTGCTTTTTGAGTTGTTATACAAAAAGTTCCAAATTTTGGAATCAAAATTTCTTCTTCTTCATTTAATTTATCCATAACTAAATTAATAAAAGAGTCTAAAAATAAATCACAATGTCTTATGTTTAATTTAGTTCTTTGTGAAAGTTCAACTAAAATTTCTTTTCTTTTCATTATTTATTCTCACCTTTGTTTTTTAAAATTAATTTAATTGGTGTTCCTTTAAAATTAAAATACTGTCTAAGTTGATTCTCAATATATCTTAAATAAGTAAAATGTGCATAATCTTTGTTATTAACAAAAAGTAAAAAAGTTGGAATAGGTCCTTCTACTTGTTTTATAAAGGAAATTTCCAGTCTTTTTCCTTTTAATGATGGAGCAGGTTGACTTATTTGAATTTCCATTAACACTTCATTTAAAAGACTTGCTTGAATTTTTCTTTGTAAATTTTCTTTTACATGAAGAATTTCTTCTTTTAATTTTTCTAATCTATTCTTGTATAAAGCAGAAATAAATACAACAGAAGCTCAATCTAAAAATTTATAATTTTTTCTAAGTTTTTTTTCAAAATTTACCATAGTATTTGTTTCTTTTTCAACCAAATCCCATTTATTTACAACAATAATTATTGGTTTATTTTCTTCAAATGCATAACCAGCAAGTCTTGAATCAAAATGACTTAATTCTTGTGTTGCATCAATTATAATTAAAGATAAATTGCTTTCTGATAAGGAATTCATAGCTCTCATTAAGGCGTAATGATCAACCGATTCAACTAATTTAGATTTTCTTGTTATTCCAGCTGTATCAATAATTTCAAATTCTTGATTATCAATAGTTAAAAAAGAAGATATAGAATCCCTTGTAGTACCAGCTATCGGAGAAACAATAGATCTATTTTCATTAAGAAGAGAATTTAGCAATGATGATTTACCAGCATTTGGTTTACCTATTATTGAAAGTTTAAATTTATCCGATTTTTCTGTATTTTCGAAATTTAAATGAGCAACTACTTCATCTAATAAATCTCCTATACCTTCACTATGCATAGCTGAAAGTGGAAAATATTTTTCAAAACCAAGTTTATAAATTGAATAATCAAATTCTTTGTTTCCTTCTAATTTATTACATGCAACAAGGATTTTTTTTCCACTTTTTCTAAGTAAATTTACTACGAAAAAATCGTCTTTATCTACTTCATTTCTTCCATCAAGCATCAAAATAATTAAATCAGCTTCTTCAATAGCTATTTGTGCTTGAATTCTTATTTGCTCTTGAAAAATTCTTTCTTCAACTTCTATTCCACCTGTGTCTATTATTTTAAATTTCTTTCCTGTTCATTCAACTTCTTCATAAAGTCTATCTCTAGTTACACCAGGTTGATCATGAACTATTGATACACGTTTTCCTATTAATTTGTTAAAAAAAGTTGATTTACCAACATTAGGTTTTCCTACAATTGCAACTATGTTCTTACTCATTTTTCATCCTTTGCTCAACTAATTTTGAAATTTCTTCCACTACTTCTTCAAGAGTCAATTTAGAAGAATCAATTAAAATAGCATCTTCTGCTTTGTGTAAAGGATCATTTTCTCTATTCATATCTTGAAAATCACGATCTTCAATCTCTTTTTTGAGTTTTTCAAAATCTGTTTCAAATCCCATTTCTTTATTTTGTTTCATTCTTCTTAATGCTCGAACTTCTGCAGAAGCTCATAAAAATATTTTTAACTCAGCATTAGGTAAAATAACAAATGTTGTATCTCTTCCATCCATTATTACCCCTTTTTCCTTACTTGAATAATCTTGTAAAAATTTTACTATTTGCTTTCTTATTTCTTTATATCTGGCAATATTACTTGCTCCTCATGAAATAACATCTTGTCTTAAATCATTAGAATTAATTAGCTTATTTTCTAAATATAAATTACCTTTCTGATCTAAATGCAATTTGTCTATATTTCAATTTTCTAATACAAATTTTTCATTTGATATTTGAGAAAAATTATTTTCTCCTAATTTATTTAAAAAATACAAAGAAATTGCTCTATAAAATGATCCAGAATTAATAAATTTTAAGTCATATTTTTTAGCAAGGAGTTCAGAAACACTGGATTTACCAACTCCTGAAGGTCCATCGATAGCTATATTTATTTTTTTCATTTCTATCCTTTCATTTTCGATATTAATTGACTCAACATGTTGAATCTCTTCATCAAAAATATGTGAATCTATATTTATGTTTTCTACAAATGTAATTCTTTCCTTTTTTTCATTTAAAAAAGCATTTAACTCATTTATTTTATTATTTAAAAAATTAAAATTTAAACTTATATTTTTGTCATCTTCTAAATTACTATTTGCTTTTTTTTCTCTATCTAAATTTTCTAAAATTAAAAAATCATCTATTTTTAATGTGCTTTTTTTATTAAAATTTTCTACTATTTTTTTAATTTTATAATAATTTTTCTTAAGTTTTACATCTTTTTCTAAAAGAGCAAAATAAAAAAAAGAGTATCCATTAATAGAATCTCTATATTTTTTTCATTTTTGTCTTCTATTTTCTTTATTTTCATTCATAATTTTAATTAAATTATAAATGAAAATAAGAATATTTTTTTATTTATTTCTTAAATTTTTTCCAAAAATTTTATACTCTTCAGTAAGTCCTTTAATTCTTTCTATAAATCTTGTAACTTTAAATTCTTCATCTTCTTTTTTGTTGTTGTCCACAAAAGAATCTAAATAAATTTTTTTGAGTTCCAATAAAGAATAATTAGAACTAAAAAAAGTTATTTTTGAATTTTCTAAACGATAATTTAAAATTTCGTATAAAACTGAATCTCTGAATCACATTGATTTTTTTTCTAAACCAAAATCATCTAAAAATAATTTATCTACTTTTTTCAATTTTTCTAAAATTTCATTTAAATTTAATGTTTTGGAAGTTATTTTATTATTTAAATAAGTTTGAAAAATAGGAATATTTAAAAAAATTATAGAATTATTTTTTTTAGCAAAATGCACTGATGTAGCTTGTAAAAATTTTGTTTTTCCCACTCCCATATCGCCATAAAAATAAAAGCCATGCTCTAAATTTTTATATTTTTCTATGACTTTTAAAAATCTTGAGTTAATTTTTGTATCTTTTTGTTGATTTTGTTTTAAAAGAGTTTTTAAGTCTAAATCAACATCAAAACTAAAAATTTCTGTTAATCAAAAATTTTGTTTATATTTCTCTTTTTTTCTTTTCTCAGATAAAATAAATACTTTTTTCAAAGTTCCTGTTTCAGTTCTTACGATTGAAACTTCAAAATTTTCATTTTTTTCTAAAACTTGAATAAATAAATCTAAATTTTTTTCAATTTCTTGATCCAAAATTGAATATTGTTCAATTATTTCAGATGTTTTACTATTTCTTTTTATTTCTTGAATTATTAGTTGTTTCTTTTTATCAATTATTTCTTTTTCTTGTTCACTAGAAAAGATATCTAAATTTAATTTCATTTTATACCATTCTCTTTTCTATAAAAAATCTAATATTTTTTCTAATTCATTTTCTGAAACTTCTTTTTCTTTATTTTTAAATGAATTATTAGAACCATTAGTTTCTTCTTCATCTAAATCTAAAATATTAGTTTGGGAACTCTTTTTAAAAGAAAGGGCATCTTCTAACTCATTTTTAATATCCTTTGCTTCAGTTATTTCTTTTTTTAGTAAATCAGATATTATGGTAATAAAATACTTTCTATTTATTTTACCATTAACTTCATAACAAAAACTTAACACTTCATTAATAGATTCTTGACTCATATGAACTAAAAATTTATCAATTTCTTTTACTAAAGAAGGTTTTACAGATTTTTTAGTTAAAAAATTTAAATATCTTTCAGTATTAAAAGTTTCTTTAGCAGTTGAATTGTCATTAACCTTAGTTAATTCAATTTCTACTGTATTAGATATTTTTTGTTCATCGATTTTGAAAACTTCTAAAAAGCTTGTACTAATATCTTCATAATCATCTGTATTAGTTAATTTAACTTCAAATTTATTTATTAATTTTTCTAATTTTTTTTGTCCTATTTTTTTCTCTATTTCATTTAAAAATAATTTATTTTTTAAAATAGTCTCAACTTCTAAAGGTTTTTTTAGTAAAAAAATGTATTCATCTAAGTCTTCTGAATAGTAGGTTCTAATTAAACCAACAGCTTCTAAAAATTGTTTGCTTTTTTTGAATTTATCTTCTTTCATATTTAATTCAATAATAAATTCTTCAATTTCAAAAAATAGAGAACTTAAAGATAAGTTTGCTTTAACTTTATTATGTAAAAAACTAAACAAAAATACAGCTTTTGCCCCAATAATAGGTAAGTAAAAATTCTCTATGATTTCCATATCATAATCTGTTATTCTTTTTTCTAATTCTAATTTATATTTGCTTTTCATTTTACTCCCTAAAATTTTGTTTTTTTATTTAAGTGAAATTATTTTATTATAGTATTTTTAAAGTTGTAAAAAAATCTTCAAAAAAGTTTTCTTTTTCTATATCTTCTCACGAAATATTAACAACTTTTTTGCCTATTTTTCCATTATTTAGGAAATTATTTAATTCAGAAATTTTTTTATTCACACCTTTTTTTTCAATATTTTTTTGCCTTTTTTCTTCGGTTGTTTGAATATTTAAAATTTGTGAAAAAAAACGAAGAAAATTTGCGTTTTTCGTAAATAAATTTGGTATTTCAACAAAATCATATTTATACTTGCTTAAATGTTCTTCAAGCACCGGATAAACTAATTGTTCTAATTTATTTATATTGCCTTTGTCATTAAGAATAAAGTTTCTAATTTCTTCTTTATTTACTTCATCATTTTTAATAAAATTTATTCCTAATTTTTCTTTAATTATAGAAACGCAAACTCCGTTTTTTGCATAGCATTCTTTATAAAAATCATCGGTGTATAAAACTTTATAACCGTATTTTTCTATTTTTTTTAAAAAGGTTGTTTTTCCAGAACCATATTTTCCAATAACTGCTATCATCTTAAAAATTGTCTATTTTCTTTTCTAAATTTTTTAATTCTAAATATTCTAAAATATTTGCTAATTCTTTTGTTCTTCTAAATTTAAAAGTTGTACTTTCTATTGTGTGTTTAGTTGTTGCTTGGTCGTTTAATTTTACAATTTCTCTATATAAATAAACATTTTCTTTATCTGCAAGTAATTTTTCTTTTAAAGAATCTGAAACTTCTTCAATTCTTCTATAAATATTGTCAATATTACTAAATTTATTTAATAGTTTTTTAGCAGTTTTTTCTCCTATACCTTCAACACCTTTGATATTATCAGATTGATCGCCAGCAAGTGCTTTAAAATCAATAACTTGTCTTGGATCCATTTCTTCATAAATATAAAAGTTTTTTCTTGTTTTTAGTGTATATTCTTCTCTTCTTTTGTTTAATACTGATACATGGTCATCTACCAATTGCAATAAATCTTTATCTTCTGAAAATACTATAATTTCATTTTCATTTTCTGAAAATCTTTTTGCTAAGGTAGCAATTAAATCATCTGCTTCAAAAGTTGGAATGTTTTCAAAAACTATATTCATTTCAGTTAATATTTTTTTAATTCAATCAAATTGAATTCAAAGTTCTTCTGGTGCTTGTTTTCTGCCATCTTTATAATCAGCAAGCATTTCGTGTCTTTTTGTTTTTTGAGCAGAATCAAAAGCTAGATATAAACAATCTGGATCAATGTAATCAATTACATTTAATAAAGTGTAAAAGAAAGCGTTGATTGCTGATGTTGGAACACCATCTTTATTATTTAAATTGTTGTAAATTGTTCCATAAAATGACTTAAAAAGTAGTAAATTGGCATCCACTAATAATATTTTTTTATTCATATAACTCCTTTATAATAGATGAAATTTTAAAATCATCATTTTCTTTTTTTAGTATTTCAAATTCATAATAATGATTAATTTTTAGTTCTTTAATTTTTTCTCATTCTCTTCAAAAAATTAATATTTCAATTATTTTTGAACTATCTTTAAGAGTAATTTTACCCATTTCATTATTGTTTTTATCATGGAAAGAAGATTTGGAAACTACTTTTAAAGCTAAAATGTGCTTAGTTCCTTTGTGGATATCTGCAAGTTTGATTTTTCCTTCAAATTTACTTGCTTTTTCCTTTGTAAAAGTCATTCCAAGATAAGACAACTCTTTATTTTGAATTAATTCTATTTTAGCATTATCTAGTTCTATTTTTATATCATTTTGTAAAAATTCATTTTTTGTTTTTTCATAAATTTCTTCATTTAAAGAAAAATCATCACCTTGTTTTTCTACGATTATATCTATATATAAAGAAATTTGGTTATATTTTTCTTCAAGTTCAAAGATATTTCCAAATTCTCTTAAAGTATTTGAAAAAATTAAAGTTTTGATAATTGAATCAGTAATTTTATTCATTTTCATTTTTAAACAAAAATCAAAAAATGAAGTGAATTGACCTTTAGATCTTATTTCAATAATTTTTTGTGTTGCAATAATACCAAGACCTTTAATCATAATAAAAGGTAAAATTAATTTATTTTCAACTATAACACAACTATTTAAAGAACTATTTATTTCTGGAGATTCGATTTCAAATTTTAAATTTTGAGCTTCTAAAACATATTTTTTAATTGTTTCATGAGAACCACTTGCATTATTAATTAAAGCAGCATAAAAATATTGAGTATATTTACTTTTTAAATATGCCATTTTATATGCTAAAACAGCATAAGCTACTGCATGAGCTTTGTTAAACCCATATTCTGCAAATTTTTCTATTTGAGAAAAAACTTTTTCAACAGTTTCTAAGGAATAATTATTTGAAAGTGCTCCAGAATAAAATTTTTCTTTTAACTCTTCCATATAATGAATATCTTTTTTAGAAATTGCTCTTCTTAAAATGTCTGCATCAGCAAAATCCATTTTAGCAACAGTTTGAGCTATTTGCATAATTTGCTCTTGGTATATGATAATTCCATATGTGCTTTTTAAAATTTGGTCAAAATCATTAGAGATAATTGGAATTTCTTCTAAACCTTTTTTTCTTTTAGCATAAGTATCAATATTTTTTATTGGTCCTGGTCTAAAAAGAGAGATTATAGCAGCAACATCATCAATGGAAGTGACGGAAATTTTTTTCAAAGTTTCTTTCATTCCTGGTGATTCCAGTTGAAAAACACCGTTTGTTTGTGCTTTTGAAAGTAATAAATTAGTATTTAAGTCATATGTTGGAATATTTTCAATTTTGATTTGCAATCCTGTTTTTGCCTTTACAAGTTCAATCACATCTTGAATAACGCTTAAGTTTTTTAAACCTAATAAATCAATTTTTAATAATCCAAATTTTTCAAGATACTCCATAGGAAATTGAGTTTCTAAAAAATTATTATCTGTATATAAAGTTGGAACTACTGTTTCAATTTCTTTGTCACTAATAACAACTCCAGCAGCATGTGTTCCATGTTGTCGTGGAAGTCCTTCTATTTCTTTAGCTATTTCAAAAACTTCTAAATATAAAGGATTTGAGTTAATTTTTGCTTTGAATTTAGGTATTTTTTCATATGCTTGTTTTAATGAAAAATCATTTGGAATTAATTTGGAAATTTCATTAACTTCTGAAACAGAAATTTTTTTAACTCTCGCAACATCTCTAAATGCCATTTTAGCTCCAAGAGTTTGGAAAGTTGTAATTAGTGCTACATTTTTTTTGCCATATTTATTAATTAAATAATGAATTAATTCTTCTCTTCTTGTATCTTGAATATCTATATCTATATCTGGCATTGTTACTCTTTTTGGATTTAAAAATCTTTCAAAATATAAGTCATATTTCAGCGGATTTATTTCTGTTATGTCTAAAATATATGAAATAAGGGATCCTGATACTGAACCTCTTCCTGGTCCAATAAAAATATTCTCTTCTTTTGCTCACTTAATTAAATCTCAAATGATTAAAAAATAATCTGAAAAACCGAGTTCATTAATAATTTCTAACTCTTTTTTTATTCTTGGTAAACTATCAGCAAATTTTTTTAATTCATCACTTTTAGCATTAGCTTTTTC
Source organism: Mycoplasma sp. 480 (assembly GCF_051353065.1). Taxonomy (NCBI): domain Bacteria; kingdom Bacillati; phylum Mycoplasmatota; class Mollicutes; order Mycoplasmatales; family Mycoplasmataceae; genus Mycoplasma; species Mycoplasma sp. 480. The sequence goes on from NZ_CP195722.1 coordinate 722,508, forward strand.
TTTAATAATATCCATTAAATATTCTTTAGAATCTAAATTTTTATCATTTTTAAATTTAGGTAAAGGATTTAGTTGTGTTGGAAAAATTATATTAATATCATCTATAATTTTTTCTATATTTTTATTGTTTTTTTCATTTATTTCATCCTGCTCACACAAAGCAAAGAAATCATTTTTTATTTCTTTATTATTAATTGAAAAAAGTGTAGATAAAACATCTCTATCTTTTTCTAAAAATAGGCGATTTTCCTTTATAAAAACAGTTTTTTCATCATTTATTTCCTTACTATTTTTGTAGAAGTTAACGATATTTGGAACTTCTTTATTTGTTGCATAAAAACCATAATCAAAATGGTCAATAACTATCAAATTTTCATCATCTAAATCAGAAATAAAAATCTCTTTTTTTGCAAAAAATTCAGAACTTAATTTACTTAATTTTAAGTAACCTTTATAATTTTTAGCAAAAATTAAAAATCTATATTTTTCTACATCTAAATCTATTCCAATTATGGGTTTTAAATTATTTTTTTGACACTCATCAATTAATTTTGCTACTCCAAACATATTATTTCTATCACAAATAGATGCATAAGAAAAATTATTTTCTTTAGCAAAATAAATAAGTTTATCTATTGTAATTGTTGATTCCAAAAAAGAATATTCAGTAATATTATGTAATTTATAATTATATTTTATTTTCATTTCCATAATTTAATTATATAGAAAAACAAATAAGAAAAAAGGAAACTTTTTTAAAAATTTCCTTTATGGTCAATAAGATGATTTGGCGCGCCCGAGAGGAGTCGAACCCCTAACCTTTTGGGCCGTAACCAAACACTCTGTCCAGTTGAGCTACGGGCGCAATTTGGAGGCACCAACCGGATTCGAACCGGTAATCAGGGTGTTGCAGACCCATGCCTTGGCCGTTTGGCTATGGTGCCTTGTATAATTACATATTTAATTATACAATAAATTTGTTTATTTAAATGATTTTAGTATTTTTGATACTCCGCCGTTCTGTTTTCTCGGTCCTACGACATCCGCAATTTCTTGCAACCTTTTAGAACCACTTTTCATTGCTACTAAAGTACCTACAATATTTTTTGTTGTAGAATCGTTCATAGAATCGCCAATGTGCATTGATTCTTTTAAATCAATATTTAAAAATTCTGCTATGGTTTTTGCTGCTTCTCCTTTTGAACAATCATGTCTTGTAATTTCAATTGCGTAATTTTTACCCACAATTCTTGCGTCTATTTGGTTATGAAATTTAGTTGTTAAATCATTAAATAAATTTTTAATTTTCTTTTTTGAATGTCCTATTACAAGAATTTTATTTAATTCTTTGATTTCAAACTCTTCATAGTCTTTATGACTAAAGTGAGAAAATAAAGAATATATTTTATTTCAAAAACCACGTCCATAAACTATTGATCCAGGATTTGCAACAAAAGTAAGTTTTTGATTAATTACTTCATCCAAAATTTGTTTAATTACTTCTTGAGAAATTTTATAGTTTTGAATTTCCTTAAAATTTTTGTCAAGTATAATGGAACCGTTTTGACATACTATAAATTTAGCATTAACTGATTTAGCTATTTTTTCTACTTCATGATTAAAGGTTCTACCTGTTGAAATAACAACAGGATATTGTTTTGAATATTCTAAAACAGCATCTTTATTTTTTTCACTCATTTTAGCTCAAACACCTATACCTTTATCTAAAAGTGTTCCATCTAAATCTAAAAATAATAATTTTGGAAATTTCATAGGTTAATTATACTTGTTTAATTAAAAAATATGCTAAAATTTATAATTAATTTTAATGTAGAAAGGAAAATATGTTCCCATATAAAGCTGAGTCTTTTAATGGAAATATTGATTTAGCAATTTTTGTTAATCTATTAATATATATATCAATATTATTAATAGTACCAATTACAATGGTTTTACTAATTGCTAAATTAAAACCAACTATTAAAAGAAGTTCAAATATTTACTTATATGCCCTAAGTGCAGGAATGCTAATTATTATAGGAACAGTAGGATTTTTAAGAGAAGGTTTTGATACCATCGAACACAAAATTCATCATCAAGATGAATTGAAAGATTTTCTAAGTAAAAGTGTTTATAATGAACAATTATTGACTTTAGCAATAATTGGTTCAGGAGCAATTATTGGAATTGGTACTATTTTTATTGTTAGATATATTTTTGTGCGTTTTTTTGGTGTTTCTGATGTTCACAAAGACCATAATGAACATGGTCATAGCGACCACATTATAAACTTTAGTGATATCGATAATCCTAAATCTGCTTGATTAGCTATATTATTGCTTTTATCACATAGAACAATTGATGGATTTATTTTAGGAGCTACTGTCTCAAGAATAAGTGTAGGTGAAGATATTAATGTAGGTTTAATTGTTACATTTAACATTCACATTGTAATTGAAATTTTAATTGTTTATTATAGACAAGTACAATATGGTCAAACAATTAAAAAAGCAGTTATTTATAACTTATTAACTACTCTTTTATTAATTCCTATTATGACTATAGGTGCATTTATAAATAGACATTTGCAAACAATTTGATGATTACTACCAATAATTAATGCTTCTGGTGGTTCTATCCTAACTTTTGTTGTTGTAATAGAACTTGTTCCAGAGTTCATTCACTTAAGAAATGGTTCAAAAAAAGAATGATATTGATCATTAATATTCTTTGCTATTGGAATTATAGGAACTTTAATGATGCTTTCTTTCCACTCTCACGAAGCAACACATGTAGAAGAAGTGGTAGAAAATCATGCATTCATTAAATTACTTTTAAAATAAGAAATATTTCAATCTATTAAGATTGATTTTTTTTATTAGTTTCCCAGTTTGGTTAATTAAAAAACCGTTTATGCCTGTTTTATGGGGCAAAACGGTTTTTATTTATCTGATTTAATTACATTTTTTAATTTAATCATTCTTTTTAAAAAGAATAAAAAAATCACCTTCAAAAGGTGAGGTCATTTTTTGAAATGGTGGCTCCGACAGGAATCGAACCAGTGACACACGGAGCTTCAATCCGTTGCTCTACCTACTGAGCTACAGAGCCATGGCGGTCCAGACGGGGATCGAACCCGCGATCTTCTCCGTGACAGGGAGACGTATTAAACCACTTTACCACTGAACCGTTGGTTGCGGAGATAGGACTCGAACCTATGGCCTTCGGGTTATGAGCCCGACGAGCTACCAACTGCTCCACTCCGCTATATAAATGTTGTAAATTGACAACATTGGAATTATTTTTAAGTTATTACCTTATTTAATAATAAATGGCGGGCAATGAGGGATTTGAACCCCCGCGGGCGGTGAAGCCCCTGCTAGTTTTCAAGACTAGTCCCTTCAGCCTCTTGGGTAATTGCCCATGGTGGACCCAACTGGACTCGAACCAGTGACCGACCGGTTATGAGCCGGTTGCTCTAACCAACTGAGCTATAGGTCCAAAATAAACCCGCTGGGTTTCCATATGGTGGCTCCGAAGAGAGTCGAACTCTTGACCTTTCGGGTATGAACCGAACGCTCTAACCAACTGAGCTACAGAGCCATGGTGGAGAGGAAGGGAGTCGAACCCTCTACCTCCTGCGTGCAAGGCAGGCGCTCTAGCCAAGTGAGCTACCCCCCCATGGTGAAGAAGACAGGATTTGAACCTGCGACCACTACGACCCAAACGTAGCGCTCTGCCAAGCTGAGCTACTTCTCCGTTGAAAATTATAACATAAAATACAAAAATCAAAATATTTTTTAATAATTTTTTTTAAATTTATTTTTAAAGGCATATTTATTAAAAAAATAATAAGAAAAGAACACTTATTTTAGTGTTCTTGATTTTATTATATTTCATTTAAATTTATTATTTTATTAAATTTATTTAATTGTTTTGAATCTAAATGATGTGATACGTAAATTAAAGTTTTATTGCTATCTAAAAATTTATCTAAAATTTGCTGTGCTAATTCTTTATTTAAATTAGATAATGATTCATCTAAAATAATAAAATCTTTATTAAAGTAAATCAATCTAGAAAGTGCAAGTCTTTGTTTTTGTCCTAAAGATAAAGATGTAAAACTATCAAAATCACTAGAAAATGCGTTTTGTTCTAATTCTTTATTTAAGTCTACAAATTCTAATGCTTCTTTTATTTTTTGTTCATCATTTTCAAGCAAGGAAACATTTTCAGAAACATTTTTGTCAAAAACAAAATTTTGATTATCTAAGTAAGAAATAGCATTTTTTATACTTTTATCGTTGAATGTTTTTATATCTTGGTTGTTAATAAGAACTTGTCCTTGATAATTATCTAAATCATTTAATAAAACACTAAGCAGTGTTGATTTACCAGAACCAGAAGCACCAATTAATGCGTATTTTTGCCCTTTAGAAAAGGTTTGATTGAAATCTTTAAAAATTACTTTATTATCAAAACTTAAATTTAAATTTTTAATTTCTATTTGCTCTATTGAATCAAGTTTTAACTGATTTTCTTCTTTTTCAAGATTTGTTTCTAAAAGTTTATAAATTTCTTTTGAAGCAACAAATTTTTTAAATTCAGAAATAAAATCTAGAAATTCAGTTTTAGAATTTTCAATAACTTTTTTAAAAATATAAATCATCCCTATACTTACAGAAGAATCGTTTTTAAAATACATAAATACCAAAATAATTATTCCTATTATTTCACCTGCTTCCACAACTAATTGTGAAAGACTATTATTAAAAATATTAAATCTTTCTTTTTTATAAGTTTTGAAATAATAATCTAAAATTTCTTTTTCTATAAAGGAATAAAGCATATTTTCTTTATTAGCATAATATAAAACAGTATATCTATCTATTCAATAAGTAAGTTTAGAAGAGAGTTGATTAAAAGAAATTTGTTTTTGTTCTGTATATATTTTTGCTTTTTTAACTGAAATTAAATTTGGAATAGTACTTAAAGTAAAAATTGCTAAAACTATTAATAAAATTACTCAATTAGTTATTCCAAAAAATAAGAAAATAAATAGTAAATTCACTAATATTGCAGTTAATTGTGCTAAAGGAATGATGGATTGAGATGTAATTGCACTACCATTATTTATAATTGAATTAAAAGCTAAATCTGGACTATATTTTTTCATCCCTTTTGCATTAGTATTTAAAAAATCACTATAAAAGTTTTTAGAAATACTTTTTGCAACATAAAGCAAAAGCTTATTATAAAAAGTAAAGTAAAAATAATTACTTACAAATAAAACCACATTTGCTAAAATTAATATTATTATTAAAATACCAAAAGTTAAAAAAAGATCATTTTTAATAAATGATAAGGTTTTTAAAACACTATCAATTGCATAACCTTCAATAATTGAGAGAACCATTTCTATAACACTTATTAAAATAGAACAAATTAGAAAAACAGAAAAAGTAAATTTCATATTTTTTAATGTTTTATTCATTTTCATCTCCTTTTAGTTCTATAACGTGATCATAAAATTCTGGATTTTTAAGATGATGTGTACAATTTATAAATAGTAAATTGGGATTATTTTTGAAAATATTTTCTAAAATTATTTTTGCATTTTTCTCATCAATATTAGACATTGCTTCATCTAAAATTAATAAATCTGGCTTTTTAAAGAAATATCTTGCAATGTTAATTCTTTGCTTCTCTCCTACTGATAATTCATCATCTTGTTTAAGTTCTCTATTTAAATCTAAATTTTCTAAATTTACTTTTAATAATGCTTGTTGAACTTTTTGCTCTTGATTCTCTTCTCAAAGAGAAATATTATTATAAATAGAATCAAAAAACAATTCTTCCCTATTAGATAAAAATATTAAATTTTCTTTTAAATTATTTATATTAATTTCTCTTAAATCTTTTCCATTTATACGGATATTTCCTTTATAATCATCAATTTGTTTTAATAAAATATTTAACAAGGTAGATTTTCCTGATCCGGATTTTCCTATAAGAGCATATTTTTTACCTTTTTTAAAAGTAAAATTAAAATTTTTGAAAATTTCTTTTTCTTCATAGTTAAAATCAAGAGATTCTACTTCGATTTTATCTATATTTTCTTTTACAATATTTTCTTTAGTAATTTCTTTTGCACCCGTAAATTCTTTAATATATTCTTTATAAGTTCCAAAATATTGAAGTAACATAATTATTTCTCTAAAATTATGAGCAAATCCCATAAAGAAAGAAGGTATAACAAAAATTGTTCCCACAGGTTCATTTAGATAAAAAATGAAATATCCTGTTATAAAAAGTAATAATATTGATGAAATAATTTGAAAAAAACTATTAATTAGTTCAAGCAAAATTACTTTAGATTTTTTAGTATTTATTTCTTTTATTCAATTATTCAAAATTGAATTAACTAGTTGAATAATTTTTTCTTCTTTATTTAAATAATATAAAATTTTAAAACCATTGAAAACTGTCTGTAAAGAAGAAATAAGATTTTCTTGATTTACAACATATTTTTCATTAATTTTACCAGCTAAAATACTTAAAAATAAAGGAATTATAAATGCTAAAATTAAAACTGCAATTCCTATTAAAGCAAGTTTTCAACTTATAAAAAACATAATGATTAAAACTGCAATATTAGTCAAAGTTTTTAAAAAACCTTCTAAGGAATGTTCAAAAACTAAACTAGTAATTTCAGGAATTCTTTCTTTAATTCAAATTAAATATTTTCCTTCTTTATTTTTCTCTATTTCATAATTAGAAATAGAAGAAATTTTTGTAATAGCATCTTTTGTTAATGTTTGATTTATTTTCATATTTAATTTATTTTTTAAAAATAAATAACAAAACGTTGAAATTACAAATAAAGATGATAAAACTGCATTTGCAATAATAAATTTATTATATTCTTCCCAATTTTTTTGTTCTATTGCATCTATTAAATTTACCAAATATAAAACTAATAGAGATGAACTTAATATAGTAAATAAATAAAAAATTGTAAAAAATACGATAATTCATTTACTGCTAAAATATTTTTTCATACAATAATTTCCTTTCTTTTTTTGACAAAAAATTACTTTTTCAAGTAATCATTTATTTTTAAATATAACAATTATTAAAAAATTAATTTACTTGAAAAATGAAAAATAATTACTAATACTTATAGTAATAATATTTTTAATTTTCTTAATAAAAATATTTCTTTTCATTTTTCCCTCTTTTTGTCTAATTTAATTTTAACACAAAAAGGAAAATTTTTACCAGCTTAACCGATATGTGGTTTTTTTACATAAATTGGTTGAATTTCAAGCAAATTTTCTTCTAGTTTAAATAATTTTTGATAATCAAAGAAATTATTTATTACATCTAAATAATCGATTGCTCAGTTTTCATTTCTTTCAACCACTTCAATATCTGAAAGAATTTTTCCTTTTTGAACAACTGCTTTATAAGAAGATTTACCACGGGCATCAATATATGCAATTTCTTTATTTTTTGTATGTAAAGAGACTAAATTAAAACTAGAAGTTGTGTAAATATTAATGTTACTTAATTGTGCGATAGTACGACAAAAAACTAAAGCTATTCTGCTTCCTGTGAATGTTCCTGGGCCTAAATTAATGTAAAAACTATTAATATTTTGTAAGCTAAGATGATTTCTTTCTAAAAGGTTTTTAAAAACTAAAGGTAATTTTTCTGATTTTTCTTTTAATTCAGTTTCTAAAACATAATCAATAAGTTTATATTGAGAATCAAAAAGAGCCACAACTAAATCATTTAATGTTGTATCTATAAAAATTTTCATTTTAATCCTCCGTATTTATAGTAATTTCATAAATTCTTTCATCGTTTGAAAATTTTATATCAATGGCAATAAAATTTTCATAATCTAAATTTAAATTTTTAGATCATTCGATTATAACTTTTTTATCTTCAAAATAATCTTCAAATTCTTCTAAATCACCTAACAAATTATAAGCATCGATATGTATTAAGTTAGAATATACTTTCATTTTGTTAAAAGTAGGAGAAACTACATTTTCTTTAATACCTAACTTTTTTGCAATTAATTTTGTCAAAGTTGTTTTTCCTGCTCCTAAATCTCCATTTAAATATAAATATTTTCAATTAAATTGAAAAATGTAGTTAACTATATCTTCTAAATTTTCTTCTTTTTTTATAAAAATTATTTTATCTTTCATATTTATATAATTTTATTACATTTTAGTATAATACAATTATGAAAAACAAATTATTTTTTTTAAAAAGTGACTATTTTCTAACTATTTTGGACAATATAGTTGCTACTAGAGAAAATATGAAAGGTATTAAAGACGAACATCAACAAAAAGTTAAAATAACTAAGATAATATATTTTTCAGTGATTTTCTTCTTTTCTATTCTTTCAATTTTCAGTACCACAATTTTAGCACTTTACTTAAATAATAATGATTCTTCAGGAATCAAACATTTAGTAGGGTTTATGGAAGTGTTCACATTCTTTTTAATGATATTTGATTATCTTTTATGAATGTGAAGTGCTCCTGTTAGAAATGTAAAAAAACATAAATATCCAAGGATTTTCTTTGTATTTTCTGTCTTATCTTTTAATTTAATATTATCAATATTGCCTTCATTATATTCTATTGATTTATTAACACCAACAGAACTAAATATTTCTTGAATAACATTATTAAAAAGTTTTAAATTTTTAAGAATGATTAGAATAATTTTATTATTAAATTTATTTTCATCATTTTCTTCATTATTTTCTGTTTTTAAAACACAAAAAACAATTTTAACCAATATTTTTGTTTTTATAATAATTGTTATTTTACTCTTCTCTTTAATTATTTTAGATGCAGAGTTAGATTATATTAAAAACAATAAAATACCAGAAGAAGATTTAGGCAGTTATGTAAATACGTTTCCTAAAGCTATTTATTTTACTACCATTACTTTAACCACTATTGGGTATGGAGATATAACTCCCCATTCTGATATTGCTAGAAGTTTAGTAGTAATTATGTCAATTATAGGTATAGCTATCTTTGCGATTCCTTCCGGGGTTATTGCAGGAGCATTTTTATCAAAAGTACAAACTAAAATCGAAAAAAAAGAAAAACATAAAAATACCAAAAATACAGAAAAACAAAACAAAAACGAATCAAATAACCAAAATAGTGATAAATAATTATTTGAACATAAAGAAAGAAAAACACAAGTTTAAATAACTTGTGTTTTTTAGTAAGCTTTTGCAAAAAGAACATATCTTTTTGAAGGTTTTTGTGAAAACATACATAAGCCTTCATCAACTGGTTTTAAATATTTAAATGGAATACATCTAGAAGTAGCACCAGTTTCTTTTTGGATCATTTCTTCTTCTTTTTCATCTCCATTAAATGCAGTAATAACAAATTTATTTTTAGCAATTTCTTTTTTGAAATCTTCATAGTTATTTACAACTACTGTATTGTCTTCAAGTCTTTTTTTAGCTCTTTGATACATACTATCTTGAATTTCAATTAATTTGTCTTCAAGATAATCTCTTAAAATAGAAATTTTTACTTTTTCTTTTTGTAATGTATCTCTTCTAACTACTGTAACTACACCTTCTTCAACATCTTTAGGTCCTACTTCCACTCTAATAGGAACTCCTTGAATTTCTGAATTAGCCGCTTTATATCCTGGTTGATTATCGCTTCTATCTACTCTAACTTTTAGTTTTTTAGCTAGTCATTTTTCTAGTTGATTTACTGTTTTTGACACTTGTGGATTTTTATTTGCAAAAAGTTCGAGAATATCAACTTGAATTGGAGCTATTCTTGGTGGAATTACAATTCCAGAATCATCTCCGTGAGTCATAATTAAAGCACCTAATAATCTTGTGGATAAACCTCAAGATGTTTGATAAGCAAATTCATCTTTATTATCTTTATTTGTAAAAATAATTTTGAAAGCACGTGAAAAATTTTGAGCTAAATAATGGGAAGTTCCTGATTGAAGTGCTTTTCCATCCTTCATCATAGCTTCAATTGTATAAGTAGAACAAGCACCTGCAAATTTTTCTCTTGGTGTTTTTTTACCAACAACTGTAGGAATAGCTAAATATTTTTTTAAAAATCTTTCATAAAGTTTAATCATGTCTCTTGTGAATTTTCTAGCTTCCATTGCATCGGAGTGAACAGTATGTCCTTCTTGTCATAAAAATTCACTAGTTCTTAAAAAAGGATTTGTTGTTTTTTCTCATCTCATAACTGAAGTTCATTGGTTATAAATCAAAGGCATATCCTTATAAGATTCAATATTTTTTTTAAACAAATCAGCAAATAAAACTTCACTAGTAGGTCTAATATACAGGTTATTGTGTAATTTTTTATCACCAATATGTGTTACAGTAACAAGTTCAGGAGCAAAACCTGCCACATGCTCTTTTTCTGTATTAATAAAGAAATCAGGAATTAGCATTGGTAAATAAACATTTTGAATTCCTTTTTCTTTAAATAATTTATTCATTTCTGTTTGAATATTTTCTCAAATAGCATAAGAATTAGGTTTAAAGATTATAGTTCCTTTTACAGGACCATATTCTATTAATTCTCCGTTTTTTATAACATCCACATATCACTGTGCAAAGTTTTCTTTTCAAGGTGTAATTTTATCAAGCTTTTTCATATGTATAATTTTATATTTTTTTGGTAAAAAACAAAATAAAAAATTGTTTTTTTAATATTATTTTAACTTTTTGAAAAAAGGTATTCATTAAATAAAAAATCAACCATTATGATTTTGGTTGAATTTTTGTTTTTAAATTATTTATTTTTTGTTTGAGATTTAAAAATATAATTGTAAATTTCTTGATAGTTAGAAACTGGGTGGAAAGTAATATTTTCTTTAACTTCTTCAGCTAAATCAACAATGTTTTTTTCATTATCTTTAGGAATGAAAATAGTTTTAATACCAAATTTATATGCTGCAAGAGTTTTTTCTTTTAAACCACCAATTGCTAATACTTTTCCTCTTAATGTTATCTCTCCAGTCATTCCTATTGTTGGAGAAACAGGTTTTTTAGCTAAAGCAGAAATAATTGCGGTAGTGAAAGTTACACCGGCAGAAGGTCCGTCTTTTGGAACCGCACCTTCAGGAACATGAATGTGAATTTGATTATTTTCAAAATCAAAATCAATACCAAATTCTTTAGCATTTGCACGAACATAACTAATAGCTATTTCTGCAGATTCTCTCATAACATCTTTTAATTGACCAGTTAATTTAATTTCAGCTTTGGTAGAAGGAACGGTATTAACTTCAATTGATAATGTTGAACCACCATAAGCAGTGTAAGCTAGTCCATTAACTATCCCTATTTGTGGTTTAGTTTCGTTTATATCATCTGAGAATTTTTCAATTCCAAGCATATCTGTTACAACTTTTTTATCAACTATAAAATCTTTGTCTTTGCTAATTTCGTTTTTTAATAGTTTAACGATAATTTTTCTAGCAATTTTATCTAAATTTCTTTTTAAATCCCTTACTCCCGCTTCTCTTGTATAAGATTTAATAATGTATTCAATTGTTTCTAAATCAATATTAAAGTATTTTTTATCTAATTGAGTTTCGCTTAAAACTTTATCTAATAAATGATTTTTAGCAATTTCTTTTTTTTCTAATAAAGTATAGGAAGATAATTCAATAATTTCCATTCTATCTGCAAGAGCTTCGGGAATACCATCAAAGTAATTTGCTGTTGCAATAAAAATAACTTTAGATAAATCATATTCTGTTTCTAAATAATGATCTTGGAAAAATTTATTTTGCTCTGGATCTAAAACTTCTAGCATTGCTGATGCAGGATCTCCTCTAAAATCTGAAGACATTTTATCAATTTCATCTAACAAGATAACCGGGTTAGAAACACCTGCTTTTTTAATTGCATTAATTATTTTTCCTGGCATAGCTCCAACATAAGTTCTTCTATGTCCTCTAATTTCTGATTCATCTCTAACTCCACCAAGAGAAATTTTTATCATTTTTCTCCCAATGGCGTCAGAAATAGATTGAGCAATAGAAGTTTTTCCTGTTCCAGGAGGACCAACTAAAGTTAAAATAGGCATATTATTATTTAATTTATTAGAATGTTTATCAAATAAACTTAAATCTAAAGCAGCATTTTCTGTTGGCAATGGCTTAATAATATTTAATTTTTTCTCATCATTTTTGTTTTTTATGTTTGTTAAAACAGCAAGAAATTCTAAAATTCTTTCTTTAACATCTTTTAAACCAAAGTGTTTTTTTGCTAATTCCTTGGATGCTTGTTCTATGTCTAAATGATCAATTTTTACTTTTCTTCAAGGTAAATTATAAATTAAATCTAAATAATTTTTAGTTACATTGGCTTCAGGAGAGCTAGACAACATTCCTTTTAATTTTCTTGTTTCATTTTTAATTATTTCTCTTACTTCTAAAGGAAATTTATTTTCATCATCTTTTTTAAATAGTTCTTTTTCATTTTTTTCTTCTTGTGAATCTTCATCACCCAATGTTTGACGAATTGCTCTCATTTTTTCTCTTAAAATAAATTCTTTTTGTTGTTTATCAAGAGTTTTTTTCATTTTATTTTCTATTTCATTAACAATTGCTCTTTCTTGAATCAAACTATTAATAAAATCTGCCATTGCTGCTAATCTTTGTAAATTATCTGTTGCAAAAATTAAACGTTTTTTATATTCTTTTGGTAAATCTACTTCTTCAGCAATTGCTAAAAGTGGAAAAATAATTTCATTTTCATCCATTAAATTTTTTAATGAAAAAAGTGGTTCAAAAAATTCTTTAATTGGTTTTAAAAAAGAATGATTTGAAAATTCTTCTTCCATTTTTCTAATACCAGCTTTTACAGCACCAAGACTAGAAGAATTAAACTTTATAAATTCTGCATCAACATCTTGACCAATAATTCTACTAAAACTTTTATCTACCGGAGAAAAAGAATTAATTTTAACCTTTTGAGCTGTTGGCAACATATTTAATTCAACAAAAGTTTTCATTTCTCTTTTTATATCAATTATTCTTCAAACTATACCAACTTTTTCTTCATCAGGAATTACTTCCATATTCATTGTAGAGTCGATTCATAAATCAAAATGAGAAATAACCACAGGAAAACCTTCACTTAAATCGTTATTTTCCCCGTATTTTTCCCTTTCTTTTCATAAAAATTTAAATTCTTGTTCATCTAGTCTAATTACTTTTTTAGTAAAAAGAAAGACTTCATCGAAATTTAATAATAACATTTTGTTTTTTGTTTTATTTTGCATATCTCCCCTTTGCTTAATTTAATTATTTAATTATACAATAAATAAAATTATATAATAAAAATTAGCACTCTCCAATAAAAAGTGCTAATTTTTTTAAAATCTATTTTAATCTTTTCATTTTAATGAATTAAGTGCTGCTTTTAGTGCTGCAACTTTTTTATCATCAGAAAGTCCATAATATCCTTCTGCAAGTCCTTCTTCAAATCCACCATATGAAGCATTACCACCAATTAGAACATATCCTTCTGCTCAAGTTTCATTTTCGTGAGTTACTTGACCATCTGTGCCTTTTGTATATTTGATTCCTTTTGTATTAACATCAAAGTTACCAAATAATTTTTTTGTTGTTTCTAATACTGTTTTTCTATCTGTATTAGATTTTTTAGCTGATGCTATGTCGTTGAAATCATCAAAGTTATCTCCAACTCTCATAACAACTTTAAAGGAAACAGCAGTTGCTCCTGATTGTTCAGCACTTAAGTCAAATTTTTTATCAGAACTTACTAAATTCATTCTTGCTTCTTTAGCAGATTTTACCCTTTTTCCATTAGCATCTTTTTGAATGTGATCTCATGGTTTGTCTTTGGTTAAATCAACTCCTTGCATTCATCAAATTCATTTTGGCATGTATTTTGCTTCTAATCCTTCAGCTACTAAATTTGCTTTTGTAGGTTCTAGTTGATTTTCTTGTTCTCTATTTGAGTTGAACATAACAACTCCACCTTTTGATCATACGTGTTTAATAAATTCAATAGCTCCTGCTATTTTTTTAGCTTTTTTATCTTGAACAAATTGATTTCATGAATCTGCATTAAATGTTTGTTTATGTAACACTAAGTAATTTTGGTAAGCATAGTTATTTAAAACTGTTTCATCTAAATCCATAAATACAACTGGAATAGATTTTCCTTCTGTTGTATTTGTAACAGTTACATGTTCTCCATTTGTTTTTACTTTATCAAGTTCAAAAACACTTGTTTGTCCTTCTACTAAAGTATCAAATTGTTTCATTGCTGATTGGTATAAAGTGTATGCCATAGCATCTTTTTCTGCTGAAACTGAATTTCAAACATTAGCTAATCATCTTTGATTATCTAAAATGTTTTTATCTTCTGAATTTTGGTTAGTTGAAGTTTGATTTGTTGTTTTTTCACCACAAGAAACAACAGTTGCAAAAGCGATTGCTGGTGTTAACACTAGACTTGATTTAATTAAAATATTCTTTAATTTCATTTTTCTCCTTAAAAATATTAATTTTTGATTACATATAAAATTATAGAAAAATATGAATAATTTTTATAAAATAAAATCAAAAAGTTGCATTTTTTATGAATTTTTATGGAAAAATTCATTTTATGCCCTTTTAGTTAATTAAATTTTGAGTCCGTTTCAATAAAAAAACATCATATTTTGTTTTTTAAATATGATGTTTTTGTTTTCTGTGATTTTTATAATAAGTTTCTAAAAATACAATAATTCCAAAGGTTAATATTGAAGAAAGAAGGTAATTAGCTAAATTAAATGGAATAAAAGTAATTAAAGAAACTGTAAAATATTCAGTTAAATATTCTTTATAACTCATTTTTAAACCATATAAATAAAAATATGGTCAATTAAAAACAAAAATATTTAATGTGGTAATTACAATAGTTGTAACTATAATAGATAAAACTAAAGATAAAACAATAAACCAGTTTTTATTTTTAATTATTTTTTCAAAAAGTTTTTTAAACAAGAAAAAACTAAATATAAAGATCAAGTTTGCTACTAATAAAATAAAATGTCCCAAATAACCCGTTGCATCTATATTTAATTGAATTACTGGTCCTAAAAGAAATCTTATTAATAAAGCAATTAAAGTATATCTATAACGCAAAAAGAACGCGATTGGAAATATAAAGATAATTGATAGGTCAATTTTTAAACCAAAATCCCCAAGTGGTCACGCTATATATTTACTTAGAAAAAGAGCTATTAAAGATAAACAAAGAAAAATAGCTGTAAATACAATTGAAAACACAACTCTTTCTTTGGAGTAAGAAAAGTTTTTATGCATTTAATAAATAACTTAATCCAATAAGTGCTGAATTGTCCTTTAATTTATCAAATTTAAACTTAACTTGTTTAAATTGTTGTTTATCACAAAGTGTTTTTGCCATTTTAATAGCTTCTTTTACAAAGAAACTGTTTTTGTGAGTTACTGAACCTCCAAAAACAATTAAATTCGGAGCTAAAATCCCTATAAATGTAGCAATAGTTTTAGCTAAAGTTATAACAGATTCATTATAAACTCTTTCAAAAGTTTCATCTTTGTTGTAATTTTCTAAAACTTCTTTTGCATCTACTTTTTTATCTTTTAATTGACTAGCTCTTAGTGCAAAACCTGTTCCAGAAACAAATAGTTCTGCAGCATATTTAGATAAATGAAATGTGCTAAAAAGTGGTTCTCCAAGAGGAATTCTAGCAATTTCTTGTCCTAAATGATTTACTCCAGTGTAAATTTGGTTGTTAATAACTAATCCTGCACCAAATCCTGTAGAAATGGTAAAAAATTGAGTTATATCTTCTTTATTTTGATTATAAAAATGATGGTTAGCTAAAGCCATAGCATTAGCGTCATTTTCAAAAACAATTTTTTCTAATTTAGTGTTATTTAAAAGGTATTCTTTAACATTTAAATTTTTTCAACCTTTTAAATTAGGAGTGTTAAAGATGATACCATCTTTGTAGTTAGCAGGTCCTGGAATGCAAACTGCTAATTTATTAATTTCATATGTATTGATAAGTTTAACTATTTTATCAAGTGTTTCTTGTCAGTTAGTTGTGTTTGTTTGAAATTTAATTTTTTTTGTAATTTTGTGTTCTTTTATTAAAGCGAAACGAACATTAGTTCCGCCAATATCAACTGTTGCAAATTTATTCATTATTTTGTACCGAAAATCCTATCTCCTGCATCTCCAAGACCAGGTAATATATATTTTTTATCATTTAATTTTTCGTCTTTTGCTGCTAAAAAGATTTTAACATCTGGATGTTTAGAAGAAACATGATTAATTCCTTCTTGCACACCAACAAGACAAACTAAATTTATATTTTTAAATCCATCAGCTTTTAATCTACTAATAGAATCTACTGCTGATGTTCCAGTGGCAAGCATTGGATCTACCACTAAAATTAAAGAATCTTTAGAAACATTAGGTATTTTATAAAAGTATTCATGAACTTCAAAAGTTTTTTCATCTCTATAAACTCCAATATGTCCAACTCTTGATGTTGGAACAAGTGATAAAATTCCTTCTACCATCCCAAGACCAGCTCTTAAAATTGGTACTATGACAATTTCTTGTTCCATTTTTTGTCCAATAGTTTCCACTCCCACTGCTGTTTTAACTTTACAATCGACAGTTTTATAATCTCTTAAAATTTCATACACCATTAATGTTGAAATTTCTTTTAGTAATTCCCTAAATAAATGGTGTGTTGTGTTTTCGTCTCTCATTATTGTTAATTTTGTAGTAATTAGGGGGTGATTTAAAACTTTTACCATTTATATTTCTCCTTTATTTTTCTGTATATTTGGTTTTTTAATAGTTATTATTTTTATCTAAAGCTATTCCTTGCATAATTTGAACACCTGATGATGTTCCAAATCTTGTAGCACCAAGATCATACATTTTTTTCAAGTCTTCTAGACTTTTTACTCCACCGGCTGCTTTGATTTCAATTTTGTCTCCTACAACTTCTTTCATAATTTTAATATCTTCTTCTGAAGCACCTCTATATGAAAAACCTGTTGAAGTTTTAACAAATTCTGCTCCGGAAGCTAAAACTATTTCTGTTGCTTTTTTGATTTCGTCCTTAGTTAATAAAGCGGTTTCTACAATAACTTTTAAAATTTTAGAACCGATTTCTTTTTTAACTGCTTTAATATCGTTTAAAATAAATTCATATTGTTCGTCTTTTAATTTCCCGATATTAATAACCATATCAATTTCATCAGCTCCGTGGTTAACAGCGAGTTTTGCTTCTTGTGCTTTTGCTTGTGTAATCATTGCACCTAAAGGGAAACCAACCACTGCTGTGATTCCTACTTCAGAATTTTCTAATTTTTCTTTTACATATTTTACTCATGATGAGTTTACACAAACTGTTTTAAAACCGTATTCTTTTGCTTCAGCAACAAGTTTATTAATTTCTTTTGTTGTTCCTTCTGGTTTTAAATAAGTGTGATCAATTAATTTTGCTCAATTCATTTTTACTCCATTTTTTCTAAAATTATTTTATTTTCTACTGTTTGAGAATTTATTTTATATGAATCTTTTAATTCTTGAACTAATTCTTCATTTATTGGATTTGAAGAATATAGTGTGAATAAAAGATCGTTTTTATTAACTTTGTCATTTGTTTTTTTGTTAATTTGTATTCCTGCTTCAAAATCGATTGAATCTTCTTTTGTTTCCCTTCCTGCACCAAGTTTTGAAGCAACGATACCAAAATCTAATGCGGAAGTGATTTCCATATATCCATCTTTTTGGGCAAATACTTCTAATTTGTATTTTGGATTTCAAAAATCAGCAGCTTTCAATTTATCAACATCTCCGCCTTGGAATTTTACAAATTCATAAAATTTATCAAGTGCTTTACCGTTGTGAACTACTTCTTCAATCATTTTTAAAGCTTCTTGTTCATCGTTTGTAACTTTTGCTTGTTTTAGAATTGTAGAACAAGCAGAATAACATAGCTCAACAAAATCTTTTGGTCCATTACCTTTTAAAGTTTCAATAGCTTCTAAAACTTCATTTTTATTTCCAATAGCTTTTCCCATTGGTCTAGACATATTGGTTATTTCTACTCTAACATCTCTATTAAGTTGTTTTCCTATAGTAATCATTTGTTCGGATAATTTTTTTGCTTCTTCTAAATTACTCATAAAAGCACCATTTCCACATTTTACATCTAAAAGAATTGCATCTGAACCAGTTGCTAGTTTTTTAGACATAATTGAAGATGCAATAAGTGGAATTGATGATACATTTCCCGTAACATCTCTTAAAGCATAAAGTTTTTTATCAGCAGGAACTAAGTCATTGCTCTGTCCTATAACTGCAATTTTGATTTTATTTACTTGATTGATAAATTGTTCTTCAGTTAACTCAACTCCAAAACCTGGAATTGATTCTAACTTATCAATAGTTCCACCTGTATGTCCAAGTCCACGACCTGACATTTTAGCAACCGGAACACCTAAAGCTGCTATAATTGGACCTACTACTAAAGTTGTTTTATCACCAACACCACCAGTTGAATGCTTATCAACTTTTATTCCGTGAATTGAAGATAAATCAATTATTTTTCCTGATTTCATCATTTCTAAAGTAAATTTACCAATTTCTTTAGGTGTCATTCCTTTAAATAAAATTGTTGTTAGAAAGGAAGACATTTGATAATCTTTAATTTCTCCACTTACATAATTATGAATAATAAATTCAATTTCTTTATCTGTAAGTTCAAAACCTTCTCTTTTTTTTATTATTAAATCAACTATTCTCATTTTTTTCTCACTTTTCTTTTTTTAAAATAGACCAACCTAAAAGTTAGTCTATTTTTGTTTTATGCAAGTTCTAAAGCAATTTCCATCATTTGTAAAAATTTAGTTTCACGTTCTTCTGATGAAGTTTCTTCTTTTGTAATTAAATTATCTGAAATGGTTAATAAACAAGCAGCTTCTTTATTTAATTTTTTAGCATTTGCAAATAAAGCAAATGATTCCATTTCAACAGCAACTGCTTTTGTTAATTCAATTGTCTTATTTAATGGTCTAGAAGAGTAGAAAACATCAGATGAGTGAACTCTTCCTACATGTAAATTAATTCCTAATTTTAAAGCATTTTCTAATAATTGTGCATTTAATTTTTTAGATGGTTCTAATAAATGTGTATTTTCTCCAAGCACAAGTTGTGAAAATGCGTGTGAATCTGAATAAGCACTATCAGCTAATAAAACATCGTATAATTTTAAATCTGCTGTATAAGCTCCTGCAGAACCTATTCTTACAATTCTATCTACATCATAAAATTTAAATAATTCATATGAGTAAATTCCAATTGATGGGACTCCCATTCCTGATGCAGCGATTGTAATTGGTTTTCCTTTGTATAATCCAGTGTACATAAACATATTTCTAACTGTATTTACAAGTTCAACATTTGTTAAAAATTTTTCAGCAATAAATTTTGCTCTTAATGGATCTCCAGGCATTAAAACTGTTTTAGCAATTTTCCCTGGTTTTGCATTAATATGTGGGGTCATTTTTTCTCCTTAATTTAACTAATTTATTATTACTATTATACAATAAAGTTATCTAAAAGTTTTTAAATTTATCTAAAAAGAAATATAAAATAAATAAAAAACTTCTTGGGAAAAAGAAGTTTAATTTATATTATTTTTTTAGAATTTTTGTCATTTCTTTCACATATAAAAATCCAGAAAATAAAGAGAAAATAAGTGCTATAAAAAGCGGGATATTTACAACTCAGTAGATTCAAACTCAGTTTGTATTATTAATAAAAAATGGTGTTATTCAGAAAAGGAAAGGAATAGCAAAGCTTTGAATAAAGGTTTTTCATTTTCCTCAAATAGAAGCACTAATATTTAAATTATTTTTTGCTGCTAAATTTCTACATCCATCCACAACAATATCTCTAACAATGAAAACAATTACTACTCAAATTTCTGTAAAATTAAATAGTCCTAAAAATATTAATGCAGTTGTTGTGATAACTTTATCTGCAATTGGATCAAATAGTTTTCCAAAATTGCTAACTACATTTCATTTTCTTGCTAAATATCCGTCTAAAAAGTCTGTAAACATTGCAAGCAAGAAGATGATAACAGAAACTGCTAAAAGATGAAAATTAATAAAACTATCTTTAAAGGCATATTTATAATGTGCATTATTGTAATAAATGACTAAAAGAATAACAAAAGGAATTCATAAAATCATTCTAAAAATAGTTAAATAATTGGGAATATTTTTCTTTTTAGACATTTGATAAAACCTCTTGCTTAAATTGTTCTTTTTTAGATAAATATTCTTCTGAATTTTTTTCTAAAAAGATTTTTTCCATATCTTTAAAATATTTTATTTCTTCTTGATTTTTTTTAGATCATAAATTTGATTTATTTTCAATTAAATTTAAAATATTTTGATGAATTGTAGTATCTCTTTCCAATTTATTATGAATAAAAATTTTTTTATATTTTTTTTCATGAGTGATTTCTTTTAATTGTTTTTCTGCAAAACTACGAATGTCCTTCATTTTTTTATCACCAACAGAAACTACAAATTTTTTTAAAAAGTCATCGTTAATTTCCATTATTGCATTCACTTTATATACAGATGCTTCAATTACTTCTTGCTCTATTTTATTTAATTCTGCTTTTTCTTTTTTGATTTTTTTTCTTTTGATTCTTTCTGAAATTATTTGAAATAAAAGAACTCCGATAATTAAAGCTAGTAAAACCCCAGCAATAACTCATATTGTTACTTGATCCATATTATTTTCTCCTTATATAAATTATATTAAATTAAGACTAAATTAATAAGAATATTAAAATAGTTATACCAAAAAAGATAAAAGTTGAAGTTGCATCTGTTAAAGTTGCTAAAATAGGTGCAGACATAACAGCTGGATCTTTACCCATTCTTGCTGCTAATAAAGGTATTACAGAACCTAAAATTTTTGAAAAGATAATTACCAAAAACATTGATACAGAAGCTGCTGCTGAAATTATTAAAATATAGGCATATTTAGGTAATTTAGTAACAATTCCTTCACTGGATGTAATAAATTCTGTATTAAAAATATCTTTTGTTATCATAAAATAAATTACTAATCTTGAAAAATTGACTAGCATTAATATTAATCCAATAATTGCTCCAACATTAACTTCTTTGAAAAATACCTTTTTTAAATATCCTCTTTTTTCTATTTCCCCTAAAGAAAGGGCTCTTGTTATGGTAGTTGCTGATTGCGAACCAGCATTTCCAGCTGAACCCGAAATTACAGGAATTATCGAAACAATTGTTGAAATAAATATCCCTAGTCCTAAAGCTTTTAAACTTGAACTATTTTCAAGTGAATCGGTAAAAAGTTGAATAACAACTTGTGATAAAGTAGAACCTAACATCAAAATTATTAATCAAAATATTCTTGATTTTACAATGGTTAATACTTTAGTTTTTAAGTATTCTTCTTCAACTACCTTCGAACTAATTCCTGCCATTTTATAAATATCTTCTGTAGCTTCTTCTTGAAAAATATCAATAATATCATCTGAAGTCACCATTCCAACAAGCTTATTAGATGAATTCATTACCGGAATTACTGACATATCGTGTTCAGCAAAGATATTAGCAACTTCTTCTTTTGAGTCTGTTGTATAAACATTAGGAACTGCAAACATAATATCTTTAAGTTGGTAAGATACTTTTGAAAAAACGATATCTTCTAAAGTTAAAGCACCAACTAATTTTTTATTTTTATTAACAATGTAGTAATAATGAGTTAACTCTACTTCATCTTTTTTATTTCTAATATATTCTAAAGCTTGTCCTGCGGTTCAATTTTCTTTTAAAGTTATAATGTCTACAGACATCACCGAACCAATTTGATCTTCATTATATCTTAAGATTCTGTTTAATGCTTTTCTTGTTTCTGGATCGATGTTTTTTAATATTTTTTGTGCTAAATTTTGTGGAATTTCTTCAATTAAATCTGCAATTTCATCTGTATAAAGTTCATCAACAATTTGATTAAGCATATCTTGAGAAAAATTATGAATCAAATTTTCTTGTATTTCAATTGGCAAATAAGAAAAAACATCTCCTGCTACTTCTGTATTTAACATTCTAAAGAAAATTATTCTATGAATATCATTTAATTTTTCTACCTCATCGGCGATTGTTACAATAGGAGTATTTTTCGAATATTCCCTAATCCAAGAAATATCTTTTTTTTCAATAGCATTTTCAATAGGTGTCATATTCTGCCCTCCTTTGTTTCTTAATTTTTAAGTTTTGTTTCTAAAATTTTTCTAAAATCATCTATTAAAACGTATTCAAATTTACCATTTTTTGCAATGGTAATTCCTCCTGTTTCTTCTGAAACAACAATAGTTGTTGAATCTGATTGTTCACTAATTCCCATTGCCGCTCTATGTCTAGAACCAAATTTATTATTAATTGATTTAGATGTTATTTTGTAATAGGTGGAAGCATAAATCATTTTATTTCCACGAATTATCACTGCTCCATCATGAAGTGGAGAGTTTTTATTAAATATAGAAAGTAAAAGTGAAGAAGAAATATTGGAATCAATTTTTATTCCATCTGTTCTTAAATTTTCAATATTATCGTGATTTTCTATAGTTATTATTGCTCCTGTTTTAGTTCTTGAAAGTTCATCAACTGCGTTTTTTAATTCTATTATTACTCTATTTTTATTAGAATCAGCTAATTCTCTGAATTTTGATTTTTTACTTTTTATATCTTTAATTAAAATTAATATTTCTTTTATTCCTATTGATAGAAATATTATAAAGACAAGTATAAAAGTAAGTATAACTAATGCTAACATTATTATTCTTTTTAAAAAAACGTATCTTAATAAATTTGATACGTTTTAATTTTTATTATTAAACTGCCAAGAAGAAAATTAATAATGATACTAATAAAAGTAATAGTAATATTCAGAAAATAAATCATAGAACATAGTTTGTTCTAGTTCAGATACTTTCTTTAGTTTGTTGTACGTTTTGAGTACCTGTATTAATATCTAAACTAGAAATTTCAACAACTTCAACATCAATTGCTTCTTTTGTAGATTTTTTAACTAAAACATATTCTTCATCTACATTTATTTTTTCATTAGTGTGGTAAACTAAAACCTTACCTGAAACAACTAAAGATTCAGAATTTTCATTTATTATTAGTTGTGGATTTTCTTTATTAGATACAACAGATGAAGTTTTTGGAGAAGAAATAATTGTTTGTTCTTCTTTTTCAATAGTTGAATATTTATTTAATTCAGCATTTCATTTAGCGATTTCTTGTTCTATATTATAACATTCTTGACATCCTTCTTTTGATTCCAAGTTTGTTACATGGTGAATATCTGATTTTTTGAATAAGATTTCGCATCCTGAACATTTTTCTTCTAATTCTACTTGATTTGCTTTTGCACAAGCTTCACAATCTGAAGAAATTTCTACTTTATTTTTTTCTTCTAAAGTTACAAAATCTTTTGATTTTTCTTCATTTTCAGCTAAAACTTGAGTTGAAGGTGATACGTTTGATTTAACAAATGAATCACAAATATTACATCCATTTATTAAATTTTGATTTTCAATTTCAAGTAATCTTAAACATTCATCACAATCTATATGTGACAATTCAACTTCTTTGTTTGTAGATGAAATAATTTCTTTATTATCATTTGCACTATAGTCACATTCTGAACAAGTTTGTTCATTTTCTTGTAGTTGACAACCTTTGCATTCTTCTTTTTCAATTTCTACATTATTTTCACATACTTCACATGAATTAGAGTTTGGTAAATCAGATGATATTTCTACAGCAGAAACAACTTTAGATGTATTTTCCTCTAAATCACATTCTTTACATTCATAACAGTCAGAACCAACTTCTGCTTCTAATTTGCATTCTAAACATTCTTCTTCAACAACAATATTTTCTTTTGTTTCTAAAATTGGAGTTTTTTCTTCTTCCAATTCGCAATTACATTTATTGTCATCTTCTTCTTCAAATTCAGAGCATTCTTTACATTCTGAACAATCTAAAGTTTCATCTTTTAATTCAACCACTTTGTTTGAATCTTCGATAGAAGAGGCAATTGCACACATTTCGCAATTACAATTTCCTTCTGCAACATTTGAAGAAGAATGAGAAACAACTTTCACTTCTTCTTTTTTAACTTCTTCAACTTTATTTCAAGTCTCTACACTTGCATCTAGTTTTTTGCACTCTTCACAATCATCAGAAACGTTTCATTCAACTTCTACTTCTTTTTTCTTAGGTTCAAAATGAACAATTTCAACTTCAACTTCTGAATCTTCTTCTTCACCAATTCTTGTTTTTATTGAACTAACAAAAATTCTGTTTTCTCTTAGTCACATTGTTGCATTTAATTTTAATGATTTGAAATAATTAATAGTTTCTTCTAAACTGTTAAAAACTAAATGATCTGGTTGTTTAGCTGCTTTAAATTGAAATTCAACTGTTTTTGTATTATGGTTTTCTACTTTAGAACAATAAAATTTTCTAATCATATTTCCTCTTTTTTAAAATTTTGTTTTCTATATTACTTTTAAAATTTTTATTTTGAATAAAAACTTTTAAATTTATTTTTATTTTTTAATATATAAAAATTTTACATTATTTTTTGAAAAAAGAAAGAAAATAAACACATTTTATAAAGAAAAAAACACAAAAAATGGTCTTTCTTAGTAATTGAGAACAAATTTACTGTTCTCTTTTATTTTTTCTTTTGGTTTTTTAACTCTTATTCTATATTTTCCAGAATAAGGAATTTTCAGTGAAATTTTCTCAACATTAGCTTTTTTGCTTGTTGAACTACCTATTTCTATTCAACCACCATCGTAAAAATCTAAAAATAAATCTAAGTCATTTTTAGAATAAAAAGTTTTTTTGTACTCTTTTCTTAAATATTCACTAGTTATATCACCAAATACAGGATTAGGTTGTCAGCTTGCTGCCACTTGACTCATTTTAAGTTCTAAATATTTTTGATATTTTTCTTTATCTCGCACTCCTTCTTGATCATATCAAAAAATAGTTAAATTTAAGTCTTGTTCCTTTAAAAAAGAGAATTCCTGTAAATATGCTATTTCATTTTCTTTTGATGTGTTCTCAATTTTAATAAGTTTAGACCTTTGATAGTTTTTAATGGACTTTTCAAAATCAAAAACTCCACTACCTATTTTAAGTCAAAAATTATTAAAATATTTTTCATTAAAATTTAAATTATTTTTAGCAGAAGAAAGCAAAGAATTAATTGCTAAAAGAGTTTTTTCTTTTAAATTTTTTCTTGTATCTTCAATAATCATTCTTGAAAATGTAGCTATTATTATTGCTGTTGCTAAATAAGCATCTTCCATACTACCTTCTTCAGTATTTGAAATTCAAGCAGTTGTTGCTACAATGCTTGCAGAAATTTTGCCATTTTTTGTTTTTTTATTTTCATACTGATTTTCTTTTTTTAAAGAATTAAAATCAACAATATTTCCTTTTAAACGAGTTCCTATATTTCCTACCAAAATAGAATTAAAACTATCTAAAAAAATATTATTTTCTTTATAAATTGCAGGAAAAAAATTACCTATATAATTAATATCTGAAAATTTTTCAAGAAATTTTAAAGCTTCTTCATTTTTTTCATCATTTTTATCAACCTGATCATAAAAATGAAAAATTCCTTTATTTTTTTCTGTATTAATCTTATTAAGAATGGTTTTATAATCATCTTCATTATTAAAATAATAAATATTGACTTTTGTTTTAGGGCTAATTTCACTTATAACTTGAATTAAAAATTTGTTTTTTTGACTAAATTTTTCTTTTTCTTGATTCTTTATTAAAAATGCTATATTTTGTGAATCTAAGTCAAAGTCTTTTTTAAAAGTTTCAATATAATTAATGTTACTGAATAACTTTTCTTTGTTTAATATAGAAATTTTATCTTTATTTTCATATTTTTGCACACCTGCTGAAAAACTGAAAAAAGGTAATAAAAAACAAATAAGTAAAAACATAATAATTCTAACAATTCTTTTTTTCATTCTATTTAATATTTCTTTTTTTGTGAAAAAATTTTAAAAAAATAAAAAAATAGGAAATTTTCTTTATTTTTCCTATTAATTTAAATTATTTTTTTATAATCAGTGATTCTTCAGTCATATATTTGGATTTTTGTATACCCATATAATCTAAAACTGTTGGTGCGATATTTGCTAATTTTCCATCTTTTAATTTTAAAGTTTTATCTGTTGTAATTAACATTACAGGTTGAGAAGTATGTTTTGTTGCTGGTTTACCATTTTCATCTTCTGTAATTTCGGCATTTCCATGATCTGCTGTTATAAATTGAATTGCATTGTTTTCCTCAACTCATTTTTTAATTCTTCCAAGTTGCTCATCTAAAATTTCGACTGCTTTTATTGCTGATTTTAAATTCCCTGTATGTCCAACCATATCTGGGTTAGCAAAATTCATAATCACAAGGTCAAATTCTTTTGCTCTTTCTAATAATTTATCAGTAATTTCTTTTGCAGACATTTGTGGAGCATCAGCATAAGATTCAACTTTTAAAGAAGGAACCATTATTCTTTCACTGTTTTTGTATTCTACATCATTACCACCATCCATAAAGAATGTTACATGAGCATATTTTTGAGTTTCTGCAAGTCTTAATTGTTTTAAACCTGCTTGTTCTATAACTTTTCCAATTGGTTCTTTTACTTCAGTTTCTTCAAATGCAATATTTGTTTCAATTCCTTCGTATTTCATCATTGAAACAAAATTATGTACATGAACTTGTTTTTCTGGCATAAAATCATAAAGATTAGTTCTTAAAATCAAATGACTTAATTGTCTTGCTCTATCTGGTCTAAAGTTAAAGAATATTACAGAGTTTTTATTTCTTAAAAAGTCATTTTTTTCAACTTCATAATTTACTGCTGGAACTAAAAATTCATCATAAATTCCTTTTTCATATTGTTGTTTTACATAATCAGTTACATCAGTAAATTTTTCATTAGAAAACCCTAAAATTGCATCATAAGCTTTCTCAACTCTTTCAAAAACTTTATCTCTATCCATTGCATAAAATCTTCCGGAAATAGAAGCTATTTTATAATCTGGATATTTAGAAAGTATTGCATTTAATTTTTCAAGTGATGTTAATATGGATTGTGGAGCAACGTCTCTTCCATCTCCAAATAAGTGAATAGAAACTTTTTTAACTCCATTTTCATGAGCTGCTTCCACTAATTCAAATAAATGATTTTCTAATGAATGCACTCCCCCTGGAGATAAAAGACCCATAATTTGTAAGGCTGTATTTGTTTTTTTTGAATTTTCAAAAGCACTTAAAAATTTTGGATTTTTCTTAAATTCTCCATCTTCTAAAGCTTTATTTATAAGGGATAATCCTGTATAAACAACAAAACCAGCCCCTATATTTAAATGTCCTACTTCACTATTACCCATTTGTCCTTTTGGCAATCCTACAAAATCTTCAGATGCTTGAATTATAGAATGAGGATAATTTTTAAAATATTCATCAAATGTAGGTGTTTTTGCTAATGCAAACGCATTTCCTTGTTTTTCTTCTCTTAAACCTAATCCATCAATAACTGTTAAAATAACTGGTTTTTTCATTTTTTCTCCTTATTTTTTAATTAAATTTTACCATTTTTATATTTTTTTAAATTCTTTTAAGTTTTATTTTATTTTACCACTGTTTGCAAGAGTAATTTGAGTTTAAAATTTAATACATTTTTTCGTTTCACTCATTATTAAACTTTTTAACCAAATATATTCATTTGTCTAAATTATTTTTTTTGATTTTAAAATATTTAATAATTAATTTTTTACTTATATTAACGTATAAATATAAAGAAGCTAAATCAAACATTAAATAATTTAGTCTAGTTCATTCAAAATCAATAAAATAAATATCGTTTTTTTTGTCTATTATAATATTTTTCTTCCTTAAATCTCCGTGAGAAAGTGTCATTTTTTCATTTTTGTATCCATTTAATAATTTAGTAATTTTCTTATCATTATGATTTCAAGTTTCCCAATTAAAAACTTCTATATCTTTTGCTTTTAAAGACGAAAAATAATACAAATGTTCTAGAATTTTTCTTTGTTTTTTCTTTGTTAAAAAAATTTTTTCTAAATTTTCTCCTGAAATTCAAAATTTTATATAGTTACCTTCTTTGTAATAAACAAAATTATTTTTTTGTGTTTGTAAAAAGAAATTTTCTTCATTTTTTGAATTAACAATATTGTTTTTTTTAACTCTTATTTGTACTTTTTTATTTTCAAAATATCCAATATAAGTTTTATTATGATTTCCTTCATAAAAAAAAGAAATTTTTTTTAATTTTTTATTAATTTCTAATGGAAACTCTTTTAATTTCATATAAAAATTATATAATTAAAAAATGAAAATAAAGATAAATAATGGGTATACAAATATTTCATATAAAGAAAATGACACTTTTCTTCAAGAAAAAAAATATAACGAATTTAATCACAAAATAAATTATGAAAACTTAAGTGTTTTTGATTTTGTTCCTAAACTTTTAGAAAATTCAGATTCTTTATTAAAATATGAGTGAATTGATGGAAAAAATATAGAAATTACAAATGAAAATTTAATAAACATTGCTAATTTAATGAAAAAAATACATACTTCCAAAGTAGAAATGCCTAATTCAAATCATGCAGCAAGAATTAAAAAATATAGAGAAATATTGAAAAATAAAAACATTAATATTCCAATAATTAATGAATATTATAAAAAAATCAATTTAATTTTGAGAAATATGAAAAAAGATACACCTCTTCATAATGATTTATGAGCAAATAATATTATTATTGATCAAAATAATAAAATTTGAATCATAGATTGAGAATATGCTTCAAAAGGTGATAAACATTTTGATTTAGCTTATTTCATTGAATCATCAAGATTAAGCGATGAACAGGAAACTATTTTTTTAAACGCTTATGATTCTTATGACTACGAATTTGTTTTACAACACAGAATTTTGGTTCTTTATTTAATCATTTTATGAGTAAATGCTCAAGAAACAAAACCTTTTGATGACAAAGAATTTATAGACAAAATTAAAGTTGTATCCAAAACTTTAGAAGAAAGACAAAGAGAATGAAAAAGAACAAAATAACAACTTGTTCTTTTTATTTTTCTTTTAAAATTTTATCTCACTTTCTTGGAAAACCAATTGGAGTAGAGTGTAATTTGTAAAAATTAATAATAAAATTTTGTTTTTCTTCAAAAATTTTTAATTCATTTACATTAATTTCTTCATTGAATTTTTGAGTTAAATTCACAGAACTTTGAACTTCTTCTTGTGCTTTAGGGCCTTTTAAAAAACTAAAAAATGCACCTTTTTTACCTAAATGATGAGTTATTTCAAATAATCTTTTAAAGTCCATAACTGCTCTTGCACAAACAAAATCAAAAACTTCTTTTTCTTTAGATTCTTCTGCTCTTAATGGAAAAATTTCCATATTTAAATCTAATTCTTCTTTTACTATATTTAAAAAATTTACTCTCTTTTTTAAAGGTTCATAAATAGTTAATTTAATATTAGGTTTAGTTATTAAAAAGGGAACTGAAGGAAATCCTGCACCTGCACCAACATCCAGAAAATGATTTTTTTCTGTAGTTATTTTATTAGCAAAACTTTCTTCCATGAAAAGGAGCGATTCATAAATCCCTTCTTTTCAAAGAACGTCTCCGCTAAATCCTGTTAAATTCATAACCTTATTTTTTTCTTCTATTAAATTTACATATTTTTCTAGTGTTTTAAAATTGTCTTCATTATTTACAAAAATACGGGTTTTTTCTTTATAGAAGTTCATTTTTGAAACCTTTATAAATATCTGAAACAGATGATTTATTAATTGTTGCTATAATAACTTCTGATATAAAATCACAAAGTGAAACTATTTCTATTTTTGAAAATTTACTTAATTTTGGTTTTTCAATAGAATCAGTTATTATAACTTTATCTACAAACGGACTTTCTTCAAACATTTCAAATCCACGGGAAAAAATTCCATGAGTAGCTACTATTGTAACACTTTTTGCTCCGTGTTCTTTTACTGTTTGAGCTGCTTTTAAAATGGTTCCACCTGTATCAATAATATCATCAACTATAATTGCATGCTCTTCATCGACAGTTCCAATTATACCAAGAACTTCTGTTTGATTTGTTCCTACTCTTCTTTTATCGATAATAGCGATTTTAACTGAATTTGATAGCAATTCAGATAAAATTCTTGCTCTAACAGCTCCACCATGATCTGGTGAAACAACTGTAAAAGAGTGTTTTTTCTGTTTAATTCTTTTTGCAAGAACATATTGCCCTCTTAAATCATCTAAAGGTATATTGAAAAAACCTTGAATTGATGGATTATGTAAGTCGACAGTGATTATTTTTGTAGCACCAGCAGTTTCTAATAAATTTGCAACTAATTTTGCAGCAATTGGTTGTCTTCCTTTTGCTTTTCTATCTTGTCTTGCATAACCATAATATGATAAAATTACAGTTATTTCTTTTGCACTTGCTCTTTTTAATGAATCAATAAAAATTAAAAGTTCCATAATATTGTCATTTACTGGTGTATGGGTACTTGCAACTATGAAAACATTTGAATTTCTTACAGTTTCAGCTGAATTAAGCATAACTTCTCCATCAGCAAAAACCTCTTTTTTAATTGGTGTTAATGGTAAATTTACCTTTTGTGAAATTTTTTTAGCTAGATTTAAGGAATTTTCCATTCCAAATAGAACATTTCGTTCGTTTATTAGCATTTTTTCTCCTTTGTTGTAAAATTGAATTATTATTTAAATTATAAACTTAAAAGAAAGAAAAAAAAGAATTAAGGAATAAAAATGGCTAATTTTAGATTTAGTGAATTAAAAACCAAGCATAAAGACGTTTTTTTAAATACAAATTTTGAAAATAATCCAATAAGTTTTTCAAAAATTGAAATTTCTGAAGAAAATTTTCCTAAAATTATAAACTTCTTAAAAGAACTAACTAAAAAAGAAGCAGATGATGAGTTTTTAAAAGGTAAAATTTTATTTTTAATAGATGAAGATGGTGAATTTGATGAAATAGCAGCTTGATTTAATATAAGAAAAAGTAACGATTCAAATAATGAAATTATTAATAATTTTGGTAACATTGGTTATTGAGTTAATCCAAAATTAAGACAAAGAGGAATTGGAACCTTATGTTTAGAAAAAGCACTTGAATTGATAAAAAATGAATATAATCTAGATACTTGTTTTATAACAGCAGATAAAACTAACTTATTTTCACAAAAAATAATTGAAAAATTTAATCCTTTTTTTAAAAAAGAAATTAAAAGAGAAAAAGAATCTACTTTCTTTTATAAATTAAGTACCAATATTATGGAAAATAATCTAATTGACTTACATGCTCATCCATTTAAAGAATATTATCAAAATCCTTCACAAGAAATTCAAGAAAATTTTAAAAATGGCATTTATAAAATGTTTTTCGTTTCAACTAATTGAAACGAAAATACAGAAATTATGCAGGAATTTGGAAAACATAAAAATGTTTTTCCAGTTCTTGGGATACATCCTAATACTGTTTCTATTAATGATGATTATGAAAATTTAGATAAATTAATAACAAAAGACATTGTAGCAATAGGTGAAGTTGGTTTGGATTTTTATTATGAAGATAATCCATCTAAAGATATTCAAATTAATTCTTTAATTAAACAAATTGAGATTGCAAAAAAACATGATTTACCTGTAATTTTACATATTAGGGATGCTTTTGAAGATATATATGAAATTATTAAAAAATATAAAAATGTTCCCTTCGTTTTTCACACTTATTCAGGCAACAGATTATGAACTGAAAAATTTCTTGAATTTAAAAATGTTTACTTTTCTTTTTCAGGTGTTATAACTTTTAAAAAAAATGTTGAGTCAAGAAAAGTGATAGAAATGATTCCTTTAGAAAGAATTTTTACAGAAACAGATGCTCCTTATTTAACTCCAGAACCTTTTCGTTCTGAAACTAATCATTCTCACTATGTAAAATATACACTCGAAACAATAAGTTTAATAAAAGGAATTTCAAAAGAAAAAATGAAACAAATTATTTTAAATAATGTTAAAAGAGTCTTTGGGGTATAAAATAATGAATAAAGAAATTAGAGCTAAAAAACAATTGGGACAAAATTTTTTAATTGACAAAAATATTATCAATAAAATTATAGAAATAGCAAATGTAGAAAATAAAGAAATCATAGAAATAGGACCAGGACAAGGTGCTTTAACTGAAATCCTTGTTTCAAAAGCAAAACATTTAACTGCTTTTGAAATTGATAATGATATGATAGAAATTTTAAAAAACAAGATAACAAGCAAAAATTTTAATTTAATTCATAATGATTTTTTAAAAGAAGAAATTTCTTTTGATTCAAAAAAAGAAGTTGTTGCAAATTTACCTTACTATATTACAAGTAAAATTTTGTTTAAAATATTTGAAAATATAAATAGTTTTTCAAAATTAACAATAATGGTTCAAGATGAAGTTGCACAAAGAATTGTTTCAATAAATAATAAAAGTGAATATGGAAAATTGTCAGTTAGTTGTCAGTTTATAGCAGATGTTACAAAAGAATTTATTGTGCCTCCTACTTGTTTTTTTCCAAAACCAAAAGTAAATTCCGCTATTATAACATTAAAAATTAAAGAAAATTTAGATCAAAATTATGTTAATGAATTTTTAGAATTTGTAAAACTTTGTTTTTCTATGAAAAGAAAAACTCTTTACAATAATTTAAAAAATAAATTCCCAAGTCAAGACATTTTAAATATTTTTAAAGAAAATAATATTATTGAAAACACAAGACCACAAGAATTAAATTGACAAACTTTTGAAAACCTTTTCAAAAGTTTTTACAGAAAGGAATAAATGCTTTATTTAGATTTAGGAAATTCGCTTTTAAAAATTGGATTTTTAAACACAAACAAAGAGTTAGAAATAGAAAAAATTCCAGTTGATAAAATAGATGAAAATATTTTAAATTCCAAATTGAAAGAAATAAAAAATAAAGGTTTTTTCTTTATAAATGCTTATTTTTCTTCAGTTAAACCTGAAAAAAATATAATAATAGAAAATGTTTTAAAAGAAAATAATATTAAAATTCACCAAATAAAAAACGAAGTCTTTAAGTTAACTGATTTAATTATTAGTAATCAAATTAATCTTTCTGAAATTGGAACAGATATTTTATTAAATGCTTTTTATGCTGCAAAACAATTTAAATCAGCAATAATTGTGTCTCTTGGGACAGCAACTGTTATTTCAAAAATATATAAAAAAGAAATCGAAGGGGTTGTAATTTTTCCAGGAATAGAAAAGGGACTAAATTCTCTTTTTAATTCAACTTCACAAATAAATAAAATCAATTTAAATAATAAAATTGATAAAGCGATTGGAACCAACACAGTTGATGCTTTATCGATAGGTATAATAAACGGAAATTATTTTGCAATAAAAGGATTGATTGAACAAATGAATAAAGAAAATCTTCCAGTATTTTTTACAGGAGGAAATATAAAATATCTAAAAAATAAAATAAAAGAAAAACAAAATATAATTGAAGAAATGGTTATTAAATCCTTAAAACTACTAGCAGAAAGTTGTATAATTGAATAATGTTTAAATATTTGAATAAAGAAAAAATGCTTACTTTTTTTATTGCAATTATTGAAATGCTCATAGCTACAAAAATAACTTTTTCTTTATACATTCCTGGATTGATTAATCAATACATTCAAGAAAACAACAGTAAAGAATTTTATTTTTGAATTACAATAGAAGGGTGTTTATTGTTTTTTGCAACAATTCTAGCATTTATACGATTATTTTTAAAAAATAAAATTTTTAATAAAATTCAGTTTCATCTTAGGGAAGATATTTTAAGATCAACTGTTAATGAAAATCCAATGAATTTTGAAATAAAAACTAAAGGTAAATTTATTTCACAAATTCAAGATCAAATTCCAATAATTATTGAAAGGTTATATTCTGCTTTTTTTAACTTATTTTTCAATATCGGAAGTATTATTTGTGCCATTATTTTAGCATTAATTTCAAGTTGAAAACTAAGTATATTTATTCTTCTTTTTTCTTTTATTACAACAGTTATTCCTTTAATTATTTCTTCGTTTAATTCAAAAAAATGAAAATTATTAATGAAAACTTTTGAAGAAGGAAATGTAAAATTATCCGCTTTTTTATCTACATATAAAATGTTTTATTTTCTAGATGTTAGACATATTTTTCAAGAACAATTAAATAATTTAAACACAAAATTTAGAATGAAATTATTGAAAATATTTTCTATATTATTTTTAGTTGATGTTGTAACTTGATATGTAATAACAATAACCGATATTGCTCTATTAATAGTAACTGCTTATTTTATTCTTTTTGAAAACGAAATGGTTGCAAACATTATAATAATTCCTGCACTTAGTTTTAAAATTAGTTTATCCTTTAGAATTTCTTCTTGATTCTTTGTACATTATAAAAGTTTAAAAGAAAAATTAGAAGAATTCAAAAGTACACCAAAAAATGAAAAGTTATTTTTCAAAGGAGAAAATCCTAAATTTGAAGAATTAGTAATAGAAAATTTAAGCTATTCTTATAATGAAAAAAATGTAATTTTTAAAAATTTTAACTTAAAAATCGAAAAAGGGAAAAAGTATTTAATCAAAGGACCTTCTGGTTCAGGGAAATCTACTTTTTTAAATATAATTACTAAACAAATTAACGAATATAAAGGAAAAATCCTTTTAAATGGTTATGATTTAAAAGAAATTTCTCAATCTGAAGTTAATAACTTCTTTACTTATTTAGACTCAAAAGAATTTGTTTTCTTTGATACTGTTTATAATAATTTAACACTTTGAGAAAAAGAAATGAATATTGAAGCACAAGAAGCACTAGAAAAAGTTAACTTAACAGAAGTTTCTTTAGATTATGAAATCAATTTAAATAATAGTTTATCAACAGGACAAAAGCAAAGGATTAATTTTGCAAGAACTTTTTTAAGAAACAAAAATCTTCTAATTTTAGATGAAGCACTTGCTAATATAGATAAAGAAAATATTGAATTAATTGAAAATTTCTTATTTCAAAATAAAGAATTAACAATTTTAAATATCAGTCACCATGCTGAAAATTATGAAATGTATGATTATATTATAGATATGGAGAAAATTAAAGATGAAATGATCGCTAAGAGCATCTAAAAAATATACAATTTTGTATATTATTGCTGAAATTATTAATGTTATTTCAACACTTCTTTTTGGAATTTTAATGTCTTATGCTTCTTCTTTAATTTATGATGCAATTGTTCCTACAAATGATAAGTATGCTTTTTTTAAAAGTTTTTTAATTGTTATTATATTTATTTTAGCGACTGATTTTTTTACTAAATTTTCCATTTGATGAAGAGTTAGACTTGAAATTTATTTCAGAATGAAATTAATTAATAAATTAATAGAAAACGTATTTAATAAATTTATAAATTCAACTGCTAAAAACAGTTATGAATTTGATAGTGCTAAAATTTTTAGTATTATTTTCAATGATAGTAATCTTGTTTTTGATCAAGTTATTTTAACAATGGTTAGAACAATTGGTTCAACAATTGGACTAATAGCTAGTCTAATTTCAGCTGGATTGATTAGTTTTTATTTAATTCCCATTATTTTAATTATTGTATTTTTTTCAGTTCTGCTTTCTTTATTTTTCAATAAAAAACAAACAAAAAAACAAAAAGATTATTCCAATGCAAGAACTGAATTTTTACAAGTTATTGATAATTATTTAAATGGATTTAAAATTCTATTTTATAACAACAAAACTCATTTAATTTATCAAAACTCAAGAGATAAAAATTGACAACTTTATAAAGCATCCTTAAAAGTTAATAATGCTCAAGCTTTAAACGAAATAATTCCTGAAAGAATTTTAAGAATACTACAATTTGTTTCAATAATCACTATGGCTATTTTATTGTTTTTAAAAGTTCCACATATTACTATTTTTACTCTTACTTTTATTAATTTTCTATTTCCTAAACTAATCACCACAGTTCCTTCATATATTTCAGGAATTAAAAAAATAAAAACATCTAAAAAAATAATAGAAAAAATTGAATTTAATATTGAAAAAGATTTAGGAAATTCTTTAGAAAAAGAAATAGAGAAAATTGAACTAAAAAATATTAATTTTAGTTACAAAAATGGAAAAAATTTAATTTTTAATAACTTCGGTTTTACTTTTGAAAAAGGAAAAAAATACTTTATTAAAGGTGCTTCTGGAACAGGAAAATCAACATTATTAAAACTAATTCTTGGTATTGAGCAAGATTATGAAGGGCAAATATTAGTTAATCAAGCGGATTTAAAAACTATTTCAGATAGTTCCTATAAAAATAAAATAACCTATTTAAATAGTGACAATATCATTTTTGATGAAGAAATTTACAAAAATGTTTCTTTATGAGAACAAAATAATGATGAAAAAGTAATAGAAGCACTTAAAAAAGCTAATTTATGAAATGAAGTTCAACAAAAAATTGAACACAAAGAGTCAGCAATTGCTTTATCTGAAGGACAAAAACAAAGATTATCACTTGCTAGAGTTTTTTATTTAAATAGAAAATTCCTAGTTTTTGATGAGGTTTTTTCAAATTTAGATAAAAAAAATATAGAAATCATTTTAGATAGACTGATCGAAGATAAAGAAATAACCCTTATTTTAGTTAATCATAATTTAGATCTTAAACATTATGAAAAATTTGACAAAATAATAGATTTAAACAATTTATAAGGTTACAATGAAAAGAATAGAAAAAATAATTTCAGATAATTGCAATCTCTCTAGAACAGAAATTAAAAAGTTAATTTTAAAAGAACAAATTCTTGTAAATAATTCAAAAATTAAAGTAGGTCAATTATTTCAAGAAAGCTATTTACAAATTACAATTAACGGGAATTCTCTTTATTTAAGAGAAAAATTTATTTATATTTTACTAAATAAACCCGCAGGATATGTTTGTGCAAATAAAGATAATTTATATAAAACAGTTTTTGATTTACTTCCTGAATCTATTACTAATATAAAAAATTTACATACAATAGGAAGATTGGATTTAGATACAGAAGGACTGCTAATAATTACAAATGATGGTGAAAGCACTCATAATCTTTTATCACCTAAAAAACACATAATTAAAAAATATTATGTAGAGTTAGATAAAGAAATCAATTTTGATTTGTTAAAAGAAAAATTTGCACAAGGTTTTTATATTTCCCAAACCGAAAAAGTTAAACCTTCCTTTTTGGAATTAATAGAAAAAAATAAATGTTTTTTAAGTATTAGTGAAGGAAAATTTCATCAAGTAAAAAGGATGTTTCTTTCTTTTGATTATAAAGTTACATATTTAAAAAGAGTTAAATTCAACAACTTAAATCTCCCTGATGATTTGGAGTTAGGACAATATAAAATTATTAAAAAAGAAGATTTATTTTAATTATGATATATATATATATATATATATACTCTTTGTTATTCTAAAACAATTACAAATTTTAAAAATTATTATTTCTTTTATGAAAATTATATATTTTAAAAAAATATTAAAAAAAGGTATTTTAATCAAAATTTACGCATAATTGCTTTTGAAGTCCCTATTTGTAAGACAATTTATAAGTATTTTTATATAATTAAAATATAAGGATTAATTATGCAAAAAAAGAAATTTAAAAAATATGTAATTCCTGCTTTTTTAGGTATTGCACCTGTTTTAGCAGTTGCTTGTAATGAAAAAGTAGAAGTAGAAAAATTCGATAATAATGATAAAGAAATAGAAATTAAAAAAATAGAAAATAAAACTACAGAAAATTCAGCTACTATTAAAGTTTTTTTAGAAAAACCCATTTCTCAAAATGGTAGTTTTTCTTTAACCTATGATAATCAAAATATTAATGGATACTTATCAAGCGATAAAAAAACTATAACATTTTTCATAAATAATTTATCATCAAATAAAATATATACTTTTGACATTAAATATAATGGAAAATCACTAAAAACTAAACAACAAGAAAAACAATTCTTCTTTAAAACTAAACAACAAGAAAAACAAGAAAATCCTAACTCCGGTATAAATAAACCACCTACAAAACCTAAGCCAGTAGAAAAACCAAAACTTCCAGAAACCCCAATTACGCCAACAAATCCAAAAAATAAAGATAATGAACCGAGTCAAGAGAAAAAAGATAATTTTACAATATCAAGCGTTTTTTGAAAAGATATCAATACAAACAACGTTACTTTAACTTTAAACTTTTCTAACTACACACTTTCTGTTGCAAACAAAAATAATCTTTTAGTAACTATTTCAGATGGACAAAATCATAATCAAAATCTTTCAATAACTGAATCACCTACATTTTCTATAACTTTTAATTCTCTTCAAGCAAATACAACTTATACTTTAACTTCTGTGTTGTTAAATGGAAATTCTTTATCTTTACCAAATGATAATTTAAGCATTACAACAGCAATGAAACAAAAAGAAATAGAACCTGAAACACCACCAAAAAAAGAGAAAAAAACTTATAATTTACAAAATACCACTATTTCTAATATTCAAACTAATAAAGCACAACTTACTATTTCTTTAGATACACCATTAGATTCATCTGATGCTGCTACTTTATCTCTTCAAGACACAAGTGGACAAACTTTTGATTTTAGTAGTCCAAAATCAAACAATACAAATTTAACTTTTGATTTATATAATCTTAAAGCTAATACAACTTATTATCTTACTAATCTAGAAATAGGAACTCAAAATATTTCTTTAAATAATAAGTCTTTTACAACAACTAATAACAATGTAGAATTTAATGAAATAGACTATTCTCTTTTAGATTCATTTATAAAATATGATGAACAAGTAAGTAAATTTAATGAAAAAGATAATTTACACATTAAAGATATTTCTTTAATTGATAATAAAACTTTATGATTTGCTTTTGATCATTTACCTACTTTAAAAAATAACGATTTTACCTTTACATTTAACGGACACACTTATACAACCAAATATAATGGGACTTCCCAAAATATTTTAGTTAATGTAAATAATGCTAATTCAAATAATAGCATTTCTAATATAACTTATGGCGGAAATTCCATAGAATTTAGT
This sequence comes from Mycoplasma sp. 480, assembly GCF_051353065.1. Lineage (NCBI taxonomy): Bacteria > Bacillati > Mycoplasmatota > Mollicutes > Mycoplasmatales > Mycoplasmataceae > Mycoplasma > Mycoplasma sp. 480. The sequence goes on from NZ_CP195722.1 coordinate 761,991, forward strand.
AAAAATATCGTAAATATAAGCAAAACCGGAACAAGTGCTACATACTCTGTTGATTCTTTTAACATCAGCAATAATAAAGTTAATATCAATTTAAATTATTTACCTAATGTTACAAATAATAAATATCTCATTACAATAAAACCTGATGTAAATGCCTATGATGGAGACATAACAGTTGTAGGAACTTATAAAAATGGACATATCGAATCTGAAAATATTATTAAATTTAATCAAGGATACAATAAATATATTCTAAGTGATGTGGTATCTCTAAATAATAATTATTCATTTAATGTTCCTGAAGAACTTTCATGACAATCTAATCAAACATTTAATCCAACCATTTCCAAAATACAGTTTGCTGTTGCAAATACTACAAGCAATACCTTTGTAGGAGCAATTAACATCAATGCAACTGATTCAGAAATGGAACAATTTAGAACTAAATATTTAAAACTCACTTTTGTAGATTTAGTGCAAAAAAATATTCCAACCGATAGTGAAAGTGACAAAAGAAGTTATGGATATACAGGTGATGGTGGTGATTGATTTGAAAGACAATTTCGTCAAGAAAATACCAAATCAATATTTTTAAATTTTGATGAACTTAAAAAATTCTCTTTTACTGGTTTAACTGAAGGAATTACTTGAAAACTAAATCAAGTACAAATTGTTAATAAATATGACTTATCATCAGTTATAGACTATGATGACAAAGGACAAGAAGGAAACCTAAAACATCGCAAATTAAGTCTAATTCAACAAAGTGGAATAACTGAATTAAAACCAACTTTAGATGTTTCACAAAATACATACAATGATGCACTTGGAGTTAATTTTATAGCAAATAATTTAAATACAATCAATAGTTATCAATACCAAGAATCACAGTTAACTAACAACATTAATGGAGATGTTCCAGAATCAATACCATTTAATTGACATAACTATACAACTTTAAACAATGCTTATTTAAAAAATACCTTATTTTTAACACATTATAGTGGAGATGTTAATTCATATCTAGCTGGTTCATATTCACAATATAACAATCCTTTACCTGTTGTATTATTTGATAATAATCAAGAATATAACTATGGAGCAATCAAAGAACATGCTCTTGATAAAGAAATGCACGAAAACTCCGATAGAACTCAATTTTATGTAGAAAAAGATCTTAGAAACTTTAAAAATTTAGACACTAGCAAAGAAGCAATTCTTAACTTTAGCTTTGTAGCAAGTCCAAAACAAGTTAACTTTAGACAATTTTCTTTTGGTAGTTTTGATTGAGCAGTTTCTTTTAGTTGAAACAAACTTAATTCAACCAACAACAAAACTCTTTCAGACATAAAAATCAAACTTATAGGTAAAACTGAAGATTTATTAAAAGAAATAGGAAGAAAAATCGATTCAAATAGTAACTATCATTTAACATTAAATGACCAACAACTTGAAGATTTAATGAATAAACATCTTAAAGCCCAAGTTTCAATAAATGGAGATAAATTGAAAATCTCATTAATTGCTCGAGAAGGGCACATTAATAAAGATATGTATATTCACAATCTTTCTTCAAGTTATTCGACTTTTGTTGATAAAACTTGAAATTATCTATCTATTATGTATTTAAAAAATGGTGAAGCTTTTTCATATAAAAATGAGCACACTAAAGCAAAAAATCAATTAAAAATAGATGGATTTGAGTTTGATAAAGACACTAAGTTTAAAAGTGTTGGATACAATGATGCTGATAATCCTGTAAATGTTGAAGTTACAACCTGATATACAAATTCTTCCCCAAGAAATGAAATTCAAGATGATATTATCGCTAGATCATTTGGAACTTTTTATGGAACTGCTTGAATAATAGCAAAAGTTGATCCTGATAATGAAAATGATAATAGATACTATTTTGGAACAAATATTCACGTTCCTGTAAAATCAACTGGATTTATCTCAGCACCAAAACCACACACTTCTAAGGAAGATGTAGGTTTATTTTTAGGAGACTACTGAAATACAAATAATTCTGTTTTTTGAACATCAGAAAACAATGATAATAAAAGTGTAGATGGAAGTTTATCAAATATTAGTGCAAAAAACAGAACAGACTTTAAAATTCATATAATTGATATAAGTGAACTTCTTACATATTACAACGCTCATAAAAATGATCCAAATAAAGAAACTGATCCAAGATTTAAAGTTGCTGAACACGCGGCAAAATGAAAAAATCTAAGACATAATAAAGTATCTAAAATGGGTCGTTACTTACATCCAAACATGTATTACACAATGTATATGTCTTCTTTCCCTGGTTCTACTAGAGAACACACTAAAAAGAATATTCAAGTTCGTCAAAACTTTATTAGTGACATATTATTTTATCCAGGAAACTTAGTTCCTGAAGCAAAAACAGAAAAACTCGGTTTTATGAAAAAATTTATCTATTCAAATGGTGAAACTATTATGCCTAATTCAAGATTTCAATTAGCAGGCGGTTCTTCTGGAACAGGTTTATACGATCATGAAGGAAATTTCTTAGGAATTCATGCTAATGAAGAAAACGGAGAGGCATCTTCATATTTACTATCTTCACAAAGAATTAATTTCTTTGGTGAATTAAATGATTATAATAATAGTTCATTTGCTTACAAGATACAACGACTAAATCGTTTGTATCCTAAAAAATATAAAATGATTGATATTTTCAATCAATTTGAAAATCCAATTAAAAAATAAGGGGTAATGATGAAAAAAATGAAAAAATTACTTATTTCCAGTGCTCTTGTTACTACAACTTTGTCTGCAATAACAATTTCATGTGGAAATACAGAAGTAAAAAAGGAAGAAAACTTTGATGCAAAAGTGAAATCAGTTAATATATACAATAACTCTGCATTTGTTAAAATACAACTGCTTAAAACTTACAAAAATACAGATATTTCCGTATATTTAAGCAAACCATCACAATACGATATACCTAAAATTAGTATTTCTTCTGATATATTAACAATTAGTTTTCATAATCTAAAAGCTAATACTGAATATCAAATTGACAAAATTTTTGCTAAAAACAGTGAATTAAGATTCTCACAATCTGATAAATTAAAATTAAAATTTAAAACACCAAAAAACGAACAAAATCCTAAAACTGATGCAAGCATCTTGTCTGTTTATTCAGATTCCACTACTGCTCAAATTAATTTAAAATTAACTAATAAAAATTTAGATATAACTAAGTTATCTGCAACTCTAAATCCTGCTGCAAATGCTGTAATTACAAGAAAAAACGATGTAATTACTATTAGTTATAACAACCTCACCCCTAATACTGATTATAATTTATCACAACTAAAAATAGGTAATACTATTTTAAAATTATCTAACAGCGATCAAAATAAATTATTTTTTCATACAGAATCCATTAAGCAAGAACTACAAATTGCTCAACTATCACTTTCTGAAGATAATAGCAAATTATATGTAAAACTAGCAAACGCAAATTCATCAATGTTTAAAAACGAAGCAAAAATAAAATTAAAAAATATTGATACACTTATTACCTCAAAATCATACGATGAAAGCACAAATCTATTGACTTTTGACATTTCAAGTATTACAAAACCAGAAGATAATAAATTGGTAATTTCATATTTAGAAATTGCTAAAAATCAATATCATAGTAATTTATCAATTAATTTTAATACCCCTACTAATCAACCTCAACCTGAACCAAAACCAGAAACACCACCAGAAGATACTAAACCAATTGATCAAAATCCACCAACAAATAATAATCCTGAACCAAGCAAACCAAATACAGAAAAACCAAGACCAGAAACAGACCAATTTACCATAAATTCTATCGACGTAACAAATGTTGCAACTACATCAGCATCACTAAGAATTTCATTTACATCCGATAGTAAATTACATAATCCAAATATACACACTTTTGATGCAATGTTATCTGATTCTGCTAGTTTACAAGTTACAAACTATAGTGAAGGAAATAATTTATATTTAAATTTTAGCAACTTAACTTCTAATACTACTTATAAACTTTCATCATTAAAATTAAATAATGTTGCTTTGAACTTACCAGACACTAATCCAAATTTTACAACAACAAATGTTAGTGATGAAACATTTGTTAGTGAAAACTTTAAAAGAGTTTTTAATGAATCACATGTTTTTGGTTCATATAGCAAAGAATTATTAAATGCAAATACATATACAGATACAACTGATGCTACAATTAAAGCAGATAGTTCACTAAGTGACTATTTTTCCTTTATTGATAGCAGCGACTATAATCAAGTTTCAAATGATGTTTTAATTCCACAAAAAACAACTGATATTGTTAAATCTACAATCGCTAATAACGGCATTAAGTTAGAAATTAAAACTGTTAATTTAGTTAACAATACACAACTTACTTTAAAATATAAAAAAGCATCTAAAGAACAACTTGATACAGCAACTGAATCAAGTATAAGTGGCGCTGTAAATAATAATTTAGTAACTTTTTCAATTAGTGGTTTATCTACAAATGATTTTGTAAAAATAACAGGATTAAGCAACGACTCTAATCCAATAGAACATTTTAGTGGATTAAATATTGTTTATGAAAATAAAAACTATACAACCGAATCAAGTGCTTTTGAGTTTAGCAGTGAAACTAATTTTGAGGCTAAAAGATGATCAAATAATGGTGTTTCTCTTGAATTTTTTGCTACTAAAAAATCAGATGCAGATTCCAGTGTAGACTTTCCAAAGTACTTTATTAAATATAAACAAAATAATACATTTGGTTATAAAGAATTAAATCGTTCAGCAATAGATGGTTCAAGCAATGTTCGTAAATACAACACATATTTAGCACCAAATGAAGCATTCATTTTTGATAATTATGTAGGATTATCCTTACAAAAAAACTCTGGAAGTGATTCTAAATATTATGATGTAAAATACTTTCCTGGATTTAACAGTTCTTCTGGTCAACTTACTAATAATTACCAAAACCCTATTTTAAATGTTTTATCATCAAAGGTAGAAAACAACAAAGTTGTTGTTAGATATTCTGAGTCTATCCAAGATAGCATAAGTTCAATTAAGTTTTTAGTTAAAAATTTAAATCCATTTGATCCTTATTCTAAGCTTATTAATGCAACAGTTGATAAAACCAATAACAGTGCTTCGTTTGATGTATCAGTTCTACCTAAAAATATCTCTAATTACATTATTACAGCAGCACAATTAGGTGAACAACAAACAGGATTTTCATTTTTAGATAAATATAAATTTAGTACACCGATATCAACTAAAACCTTTAATTTATCTAGTTTTACAACTTATATTGATCAAAATAATAAGAAATTATATGGATCAGTGAAATTTAATTTTGATGCACAAGACTTAAAACTGTTCAAAAATAAATGAATAGTTTTTGAACTAAAACCTGAAATAAAAGAAGGCAATGCCGATGCATATCAATTTGTTTTACCTACAACTTTAAAATTAATTGTTCCTTTTGAAAAACTATGAAAATTCCAAATTTCTGGATATTTTGAAAATACAAAATACACCATTTCTAAAATCTATGCAACCGAAAAACAAAGAATGGATATGTATTATGATAAATTTGAAATTTCCAATAATACGGAAAAATCCTTTAGATATCATTTTAATTATTCATCAAAAGGAAGCAGTCCATATTTATTAACTAATAATTTCGAAGTTAACACCACTACTTCTTATAATGACAATGATTTAATAACTCAAAATAAAAACTTAACTGTTGATGATTTAATTGGATATTGATTAAATAAAGAAACAAAAAGCAAAATTCCTTATTCATTACAAAACCATTTTGCTTTAGTTGAATACGAAAGAATGTGAAAATATCGTACACTTGAAGATGATAGTACTTTAGCTAAAAAGAACTTTATTTTAGTTGATGACTCAGGTAATCAACTTGATTATTACTTTTTTACACCACGTGAAATTCTTGCTAATACTATTTTCAAATTTGGTGAAAAACACCATTCAATTTGAATTGAAAAAGATTTAGATGAATATAAAAACTGAGAAGATTTTAAAAATGAAACATATTTTACTTTTAGATTTGAATTAGAAAATACTAAAATTATTACAACTAAAACTAATCGAAATTCTTCAGTTCCAGTTCCCCGTGGATTGTTATCATTTGTAAATGTTTCAGTTTCTTTTAAAGAACTTTTAGAAAGACACACAATTGAAGATGCAAGTTTTACAATTACCGCAAGAAATGAAGATGCTTTATTTAATCAAACTTTAGTTGCAATAATGAAAGATAGATATTCCTTTAAAATTACTTATGATCAAAATAATAAAAAGTTAAAATTAGAAGTAATTCCAAAAAATTCTGATATTTATTTCACAGATATTTTATCTGAGCATATTTTAGCAAATAAATCAACAGCTTTTGTTGGAAATGTCTTTCTAACTATGAACTATGTTGATAATAAAGTTAATCCAACTAAAAATCCTTCATATCTAGCAAAAGCACTAAAAGATTCGATGTCAATTTCACTCACTGAAACTATCCAATCACGTCAGCAAGCTGAAGAAGGAAAAAGAAACAATTCTTCCTATGATAAATTTCAACAAATATCAAAATTAAAAACTGAAGAAGGAATTGTTAAACGCCTTTATTTAGAAGATAAATTTGATGTATTAAACGATGTAAGAAAAAGAACTTTCGCTTTTGATTACCATGGAAGAGGAACATGAGGTTTATTCAACAAAGTAAAACCAGATGATCCAAACGATCATCGTTACTACATTGTCTCTAACTCCCATAATATCGATTTGCTAGATGATGGTTCTAGTCCTTCATGAGTAAGAGCAGGTCAATCACTAGATGGATTAAACATTGAAAAAAGAACAAGAAGTAATATCCTATCTCCTATTTTCTTAAATAGACCTACTGCTAATACACCTAATAAAGAACCCATTTTAGAAAATCATGGTTTAGGGCACAATATGATTAATAATTTAAGTATTGAAATGGTTTCACACTTTTTTGCAAATGGTAAATCTGATGAAGATTCCTATAAAGATCCTTACTTTCAAGATTTTCGCGATAACTATGGAAATCCACTTAGCAGAGGTGAAAAATATTCAGATATCACTGTTGCAATTATAGACATCTCTTGATTTGAAAATAATTTTGCAAACAAAAATATAGATAGCACTGATTTTACCTTTGAAGGTAAAAAACTCAGTGATGATCAAAAACGAATTATTAAATTCTTTTTAAACTGAAAAACTGCTAAAGAAATTAAAATTTCTAATGAATTATTACATCAAAATGCTTACAACAATTTAAATTGACTTGTTGGTTCTATGCCAGGACAAAATTCTAAAAACCCTGATTCTCCAGTAGGCAAAAACGGACAAACTCGTTTCCGTGAATATTTATTAGGAAACTTCAGATTCCAAGGAAATATTAATAGTCTTGGTTCTTTAAATCATAAAAATGAAACCATTGTATATGGTTGAAATAGTGTTGATTTTGCAGCTGGTTCATCAGGTTCTAATGTTTTTGATAGTCAAGGTAATTTAGCTGGACTTGTAACACAAGATCAAGATGGACAAACTGCAGAACAAGGAACTGCTTCAATTATGTTACTGGATGGACAAAGAATTGGTTACATTGGTAACGGACACAATCCTCAAAATCCTTATTCATTTTATGAAAAAATTCGTTTACTTTCATACTTATTCCCAGAACAATATGGAGCAAAACATTTTCTGAAAAACCTGCAGATTTATTATAATTTCAAAAACACCACAAAAGTATGTGGTGTTTTTAAATTCAAGGTTTGCAAAGTTGTTTAACCCGTCTTTCCCAGTTGACGGGATTTTTTCTTTTTTTTCATATATTTAATACTATGTATTAAAAAAATATATTTTTTCTTTGAAAATCTTTCTATTATGGTATAATTACAATATGAAAAATCATTTTATACTTGAATGTAGTAATGGGAATGCTAAATATGCAACCGTTGTAAAATATTGAGAAAATAAAAAAGGTTATAAAAAAATTGCAAGTTTAGGAAATATTGAAAAATTAGAAAAAATAAATCCAAAATATTTAGAGATAATGAGAAAGAAATTGAGAGAAATTGATCCTAAAAACTCAGCAGAAGAAATAAAAAATATTTTATTAAGTGAAATTAAAAAAGATAATATTGAAAAATTTCTTAAAATGACTGAGATAAATCTAATTTATAATGTTGTCAAAAAATTAAATATTTTTGGTTCATTAAAAGAAAGTAAACATAAAGATTTAGAAGGAATTTTAGAATATCAAATAGCTTCAAAAATTCTTTATGAACAAAGCATTTTCCAAAGATTCAAAAACAAAGAAAAATTCGATAATAAAATAACAACTTCTAAAAATTCTTTTTATAGATTTCTTGATGTTTTAGTTGATAATGAAAAAGAAATTTTTTCCAATTTAAACAACATTATCACAAATGAAACAGGAAGAGATATCGAATTAGTTTTTTATGATTCTTCAACTGTTTATTTTGAATCTTTTCAAAGAAATGGACTAAGAATTCCGGGTTATTCTAAAGATGGAAAATTCAAAGAGATTAAGTAGTTATAGGAATGGCAACAGATAGTAATGGTATTCCGATTTTTATAAAAGTTTTTAAAGGAAACACAGCAGATTCAAGCACAATGATTCCTTTTATTGAAGAAATGAAGAAAAATTACAATCTCAAAAAAGTTACTATTATCGCAGATAAAGGAATGTCAATAAACAAAAATCTCCGTTATTTAGAGCAAAAAAACATTGATTTTATAATTTCTTATAGGTTAAAATCATCAAGCAAAGAATTTAAAGAATTTGCACTTGCACAAGAAGGTTATATTGATATAAACCAAAGCTTGAAATACAAAGAATATCACTATAATTCCCATTGAAACGGAAAAAGAGTTAATGATACAATAAGAAGAAGAATCGTTGCTTTTAGTAAATCGAAAGCAAAAAAAGATTATGAAGATAGACAAATATTAATTAAAAATTTCCAAAAAAGACAAAACAAAATTGGAAGAGTTAGTGCAGAAGAAATTATAGGAATTAAAAAGTATAAATTCTTTAAAAGAGTAGGGAAAATGGAATTCGAACTCGATTATGAAAAAATCATAGAAGATGAAAAATTCGATGGACTCTATGTTTATGAAACTTCTAGACTTGACTTAAGTCCAGAACAAATTATTGAAATATATCACAAACAATGACAAATTGAAGAGAACTTTAGAACTCTAAAAAACACACTAAAAGTTAGACCAATTTATGTATGAAAAGATTCTCATATTTTAGGACATTTTATACTTAATTTTTTAGCGTTAGTTGTATTGAAATATTCCATTTTCTTAATAAATAAATTTTATAAAGATAATGGTGTTGTAGATAAAATAACAAATGATAAATTCATTGAAGCATTCAACTCTCAAACAAGTGTTGTAACTGAATTTAAAGGTGAAATAATTAAAGTAGAAACTTTAAATTATAAAACCGATGAAAACAACGATAATATCAAGTATTGATACGATATAAAAAGAGTTTTATCAAAAATGGTATAAAGAAAAAACAAAAACAATAAAATCAACCAAAAAAATGGTTGATTTTGTCTTTTTGCTATTAACTGGGAAACTCGGGTCATAAAAATGAAACCATTGTATATGGTTGAAATAGTGTTGATTTTGCAGCTGGTTCATCAGGTTCTAATGTTTTTGATAGTCAAGGTAATTTAGCTGGACTTGTAACACAAGATCAAGATGGACAAACTGCAGAACAAGGAACTGCTTCAATTATGTTACTGGATGGACAAAGAATTGGTTACATTGGTAACGGACACAATCCTCAAAATCCTTATTCATTTTATGAAAAAATTCGTTTACTTTCATACTTATTCCCAGAACAATATGGAGCAAAACATTTTTCTGAAAAACCTGCAGATTTATTATAATTTCAAAAACACCACAAAAGTATGTGGTGTTTTTAAATTCAAGGTTTGCAAAGTTGTTTAATATCATCTTTATTAATAGGTTAAATTTTACAAATTTATATCTTTTTTATTATTTTAATATTTACTAATTTAACAAGTAAAGTATAAAGAGAAAAAGACTAAAATGCCTTAAAATAAAGTAAAATCGATAATATAAACTTTCAACTGGGAAAGAAAATAGTATAATTTAAAATTTTTATTTTTCTTTATTTTGAAAGTCCAATAATTTAGCTGCTTGTTCATCTAAAATAATAGTTACATCTTTATGTAATCTTAAAAAACTTGCAGGTAAATTACCAGAAATTTCTTCTGTTATCATTCTTTTAATTGCTTCTGCTTTGGAATTTCCAGTCGCAATTAAAAGAATTTTTTTTGCTTCTAATATAGTTCCAATCCCCATGGAAATAGCTGTTTTAGGAACTTCATTTTCATTATTGAAATATATTTTATTAGATTGAATTGTGCTTTCTGTTAATGTTACTTCTCTTGTCCTATCATAAATTTGAGAACCCGGTTCATTGAATGCAATATGTCCATTTGTTCCAATTCCTAAAATCATTAAATCAATTCCACCACTATTTTTTATTTTTTCTTCATAGATAAGTGAATTTTTTTTAATATCACCAATTCCATTAGGTAAATTAATATTTTTTTTAACAATATCAATATGATTAAATAAATTTTGATACATAAAATAATGATAAGAACAAGGATTTTCATTAGAAACTCCAACATATTCATCTAAATTAAAAGATGTGACTTTTGCAAAGGAAATTTCTTTATTTTTATACATTTTAATAAGATTTTTGTATGTTAAAATAGGTGAATTTCCTGTAGCAAAACAAATTTTTAAATCCTCTTTTTTAAAAATTTGTTCTTTTATTAAATTAGCAGTAAATTCTGCTACTTTTTCTTCATTATTTTTAATAAATATTTTCATTATTTCACCACTTCTCCATTTATATAAACTTTTTTTATTGAATAATTTTTTGAATCTAAAATTAAAAAATCTGCTAAATAATTTTCTTCAATTTTACCTAAATTTTGAATTCCAAGATATCTAAAAGCATTATATGAAGTCATTTTTACAGCTTCATTTAAAGAATAACCTAATTTTAAAATATTTTTAAATGCATCATGTATTACTATTCCTGAACCTGCTATTGTATTTGTTGCAAGTAATTTGATAACTTTTGCCTTTTTATAAACAACAAGATCACCAGAAACACTCTCTCCATCTTTATAATAAGCAGGTTTAATAGCATCAGAAATTGCAATAATTTTATCCACTCCTTTTATATCAATTGTGAATTTTACAGTTTCTTTTTTAATATGAATAAAATCAATAATCATTTCACTATAAACATTTTTATTTGATAAGGTTGCTTGTGCTATTCCGGGATTTCTTGAATCCACTCCAGACATTGCATTTCACAAATGACAAACTGAATCACACCCATTTTCAAAATATTTAGAAGCTAAAGTAAATGATGCAGATGAATGACCTATAGAAGGAAAAATTTCTTTCTTTTTCATAAATTTTAAAATATCTAAATTTGCCATTGTAGGATCAAAGGAAATTCTTTTCAATTTATTATTGGAAGCAAATAATAGTTTTTGAATTTTAAATTTAGTTGCTTTTTTTAAAAATTCAGCACTATGAGCTCCTTTTTTATCAAAATTAATAAAAGGACCTTCTAAATGAATTCCTAAATTTCTAGAAACTGTTTTTTCTACAAGAGACATTAAATTTAAAGAGTCCAAAATTTTAGTTCATTGTTTAGACATTGCAGTAGGCATAAATGAAGTTGTTCCTAGTTTAGCTAATTTTTTAGAAACTTTATATAAAGATTCTTTATTATCCATAACATCATAATTTGCAATTCCATGAATATGTAAATCAACAAAACCTGGAACTATTAAATTACTTCCTTGTCCTTCTATTCGCTCTATTTTTAATATTTTATTTTTTTCTAAATAAATATTTGCATTGTCAATAGTATATTCTGGATTAATTATTTTACAGTTTTTTATTATTGTCATATTTCACCTTATTTTATTTTACAATTTATCAACAAAATAAAAAAAAGTTGCATAAATTATGCATAAGAATTTATAAATATTCATTAAATTTCAAAAAAAATGCATAAAATATTTATTTTATTTCATTAAAGTTCAAAATGTATAATAATTTAATTGTTAAAGACTTATTTAACACTAAGGAGGAAAAGTAAATGTCACTTTTCAAAAAAATTGACTTTAAAAAGATTGAAAAAATTCAATGAATATACATTTCACTATGAATTTTATTTTCAATTTTACTAATAACTGTTGTTTTATTGCTAACTCTTTACACAAAACCAAATTTAAGCAATGCTGAACTTCAAGCAGCAGCATTAAAAGTTAGAGCAGATGTAATTGCTTCTTTTGTTTTGGTTTTTGTAATTGTTTTCTTTGGAGCAATTCTTTCAACTGTTATTATACATGGATTCTTTATTAAAAAAGTGAAAGGAGTAAAACAAAAAAATGAGTAGTTTAAAAACAATGAATGCTGGAAAAGCTGGTTCAGGTTTTTTCAAAAAAATGTTAGAAAGACTTGGAAAAATTGGTACTGCTTTATTATTCCCTATAGCTATTTTACCAATAGCTGCTATTTTATTAAGAATCGGAGCTGATGTTCCGCAAGATACTACATTTTCTAAACTTATTCAAAATATTGTAACTCAGTCTGGAGATCTTGTTTTTTCAAATCTTTACTTGCTTTTTGCTATTGGCTTAGCATTTGGATTTACTAAATCAAGAAGGGGAGAAGCTGCTTTTTCAGGAGCTGTTGCAATGTTTATAGTTGCAAAACTCGTTCCTATTTTAACTACAGCTTTATATTCTCAAATTAATTTAGGAGAATCTTGAGCAAAAGATTCAAAAACTATAGTGCTTGGATTTGAAGCGTTATTTAGAGGTAAATACGAAGCAATTCTTGGAAACAATGTTTTAAGTGGAATTATAGTTGGTTCTTTTGTTGCTTGAATTTATAATAAAACTAATATGGTTGAATTACCAAAAGTGCTTGGATTTTTCTCAGGAAAAAGACTAATACCTTCATTAGCTGTTGTTTTTGCAGTAATTTTCTCAGTTGTTTATTCACTAATTTTCCCTTGAGTAGCATTTGTAATATTCAAACTATCTAAATTGCTTTCTGATGCAACAAGTCCAGGAGAAGCAAATACACTTTCAGTCAGATTCACAAGAGCTTCTATTGAAGGGGTTTATGGTTTCTTAAATAGACTATTAATCCCTTTTGGATTACATCATATCCCAAATAATTTATTCTGATTCCAATTAGGAAGTTTTGCTAAAGAAGGTGGAAAAGCAGATGAAGTTGTAAACGGAGATATCTTTATTTTCTTACAAGGAGTTGCTAAAAACAACCCAGGTGGATTATTCCAATCAGGTTTCTTCCCAATGATGATGTTTGGATTACCTGCATTAGTTGGAGCTTTTGTATATACAGCAGAAAATAAAGAACAAAAAATCAGAGTTATAGCTCTTCTTGGTTCTGCTGCACTTGTAAGTTTCCTTTCAGGAATAACAGAACCACTTGAATTTGCATTCCTTTATGCATCACCATTATTATTTGTTGTACATGCTGTTTTAACTGGTATTTTTGCTTTTATAACAGGTGCATTTGGAATTCAATTAGGATTTGGTTTTTCAGCTGGATTAATGGATTACATTTTAAGTATTCCTAAATCACTTGCTATAATTAAAGAATCAGGATTTACTGGTGCAAATAAAGTATTTGCAAACCCAGGTTGAATAATTCCTATCGGTGCTTTAACAGCAACTACATATTTCTTTGTTGGAACACTATTAATTAAAAAATTAAATCTAAATACCCCAGGTAGAGGTACAGGAAAAATTGCTGATGAAGAAATAGAAAACCAAAAATCAAGCAAAATAGAACAAACAGATTCTAAATCTAAAAGTACTTTATCTAAAAAAGCAGTAACCATCATAAAAGCATTTGGTGGTTGAGAAAATATTGTAGAATACAATAACTGTTCAACAAGATTAAGATATATTGTTAAAGATGGTTCTAAAATCGATGAAAAACTGATGAAAAGTGCTGGAACTTTTGGATTAATTAAAATTTCTGAAAATTCATTCCAAGTAATTATTGGTGTTGAAGCAGAACTTTTAAATAACCAAATAACCGCAAACATCGGTGCTCCTTTAGAATAATTAAAAAGTTCAAGTTATAAAAAGACTTGAATTTTTTAATCAAATTCTTAAGTTATGAATATAATTAAAGCAATATGAATAAAAACATTTTAATTTTTGACAAGGATTTAATTGAAGAAATTGATAAAAAGAACTTTTCTATTTCTTCTTTTAAAAAAATTTGAAATTTTATCGAGAAAGAACCTTTTAACTTTATTAAAACAAATTCAACGGATTTATCTAAAAAATTAGATATTTCTCAATCTACTGTTTCGCGTTTTGCAACAAAAATAGGGTTTGCTAGTTTTAAAGATTTACAAATTTATGTATCTCAAAGAATTCAATATAAAAAAGATTTAGAAATAGATATTAAAGATGAAAATAATTTAACTTTAACTCAAGTAATGAATAATATAAAATCACATTATCTTTTTTCTTTAGAAAGCACTTTAACTAATTTAAATCTAGAAAAAAACATTACAGATTATATTAATACCCTTTTAAAATACAGGAAAATGACAATTTTCTTTGGTGTTGGAGAATCTGCTCTTGTAGCAAAATACCTTGCAACCAATTTAAGAAAAATAGGTTTTAACACTATTTTTATCAATGATATCCACGAATTTTTTTCTTTTAGTAACTTATTAAAAGACCATATGCATATTACTTTAATTTCTAAAAGTTGCAAAACATTAGAAATTAAACAAATAAAGGAGTATTTAGACAAATTTTCCATTGCTACAAGCATATGGACTAAAAATAGCAAAATAACTGTTACTAAAAATGTGCAAAACGTAATATTTTTAGATAGTATTGAACAAAATTACAGAATTGGTTCAATTGGTTCAAAAATTTCTGCCTTTATCATTGCAGACATAATTTTTACTTATTTAAGTTCCAAAATAGATCATAAACAAACTATTTTTGCCAAAATTGAAAACAACATTGACCAGTGAAATAATTTAAATATTAAAGATAAAAAATAACTATAATAATAAAAAAGTTTTATAATATTATTAATAAAAATAAAAAATAGGAGAATAAATGAAATCAACAGTTAAAAAAACAATTGATGATCTACAATTAAAAGGTAAAAAAGTTTTAATAAGAGTAGATTTTAACGTTCCAATTAAAGATGGTAAAATTACTTCTACAAAAAGAATTGTAGCTTCTCTTCCAACAATTAAAAAAGTTATTAGTGAAGGGGGAAAAGCAATTGTCTTTTCTCACCTTGGAAGAATTAAAGAAGAAGCAGATAAAGCAAAAAAATCTCTTCAACCAGTTGCTATTGAACTTTCTAAACAATTAAATCAAGAAGTTCTTTTTATTAGCGAAACTAAAGGAAAAAAACTTGAAGATGCAATTAAAAAATTAAAAGATGGGCAAATTTTATTATTTGAAAATACAAGATTTGAAGATTTAAATGATAAAGCTGAATCAAAAAATAATCCAGAATTAGGAAAATACTGAGCTTCTTTAGGTGATGTATTTATTAATGATGCTTTTGGAACCGCTCATAGAGCACACGCTTCAAATGTGGGTATTGCTTCTAACATCAAAGAATCTGCAATGGGTTACTTATTAGAAAAAGAAGTGAAAGCACTTTCCAAAATTGTTACAAATCCAGAAAAACCTTTTGTTGCAATTATAGGTGGGGCTAAAATTTCAGACAAAATCGGTGTTGTATCATCACTTTTAGAAAAAGCTGATAAAGTTATTATTGGTGGTGGTATGGCTTATACATTCAATAAAGCTTTAGGTTTTAATATTGGAACTTCTCTTGTTGAAGAAGATAAGATTGAGTTAGCAAAAGAATATTTAAATAAATACAAAAACAAAATTATTTTACCAGTTGATCACGCTATGGGTAAATCTTTTGAAGATCAACCAAGAATTTTAAATGACTCAAATCCTTTACAAATTCTTGATAACACAATGGGACTAGATATTGACAAATATTCAATAGAATTATTTAAAAAAGAACTTGAAGGTGCTAAAACAGTTCTTTGAAATGGACCAATGGGAGTAACAGAATTTTCCAACTTTAAATATGGAACAGAAGAAGTTGCAAAAGCAATTTCTAAACTAAATGATGCTTACTCTGTAATAGGTGGGGGAGACTCTGTAGCAGCAGTTGAAAAACTTGGTTTTGAACAAGCATTTAGTCATATTTCAACAGGTGGTGGAGCTTCTATTGAATTCTTAGAGGGGAAAGAATTGCCTGGAATTAAAGCAATTCAAAATAAATAATTAACTAAATAAAATCTATTTTTTTAGATTTTATTTTTATATTTTACAAAAATGAAAAAACAAAAATTTATTAAAAAGTTATTTATTCCACTTGCTTCTTTTACTCCATTAATGCTTTTTTCTTGCTCAAACACTAAAAATGAAATTTCTGTGAAACCAACCAATGAACATCAATATGAAAAATCCAATGACTATAAAACTCTAAAGAATGCTAAGAAAACATTCTCTGATGAAGAAAAAAATATTTCTAAATTTTTTGAAAAAAAGATTGATAAAATCTCTCATGCAAAACAATTAGAAATATTAAAAGAATTTTTACAAGAACAAAATTTAACACTTTCTAGTGATATTTCTGTTAGTTCTGTAACTCTCCAACCAACAAGAATGTATTGAGCTTTTAAAATCAAAAATATAGAAGAATCCTTTGGTTTTGGTTTCTTTTACAAACAAAAAAGTAAAGAAAACAAACCAGAAAACCCTCAAAATCCTCCTTCAAAAGAACCCAAACCAACACAGCCAGTTACAAATCCTAAAGATAATCTCCCAGAAACCGAAACACCAAAAGAAAACCCAAACAACGGAATGCCACCTTATTTTGATCCTTCCAATGTTGAAAAACAATTAAGAGAAGCTAGAGAAAAACGAGAAAGAGAAGATCAAATAAAAAGGGATGATTTAGGTCCACAAGATTCTGATTTAATTATTTCTGAAAGTGAAGCTTATAATGAAATTTTAGATAGAAGTTTTGCAATTTCCTTTAATTCTAACGGAGTTGATCCTGAAGACAATCAATCTGGTGTAATAGCAAATAATCCAAATGGTACTGCTTGATTATTGGATTATGCTTGAAAAAATAATCAAGAAAATTCTGATGAATTAGTTCTTTTCCTTGCTACTAATGCTCACGTGTATCAACGTGCATATAATGCTTTAGATCAAAAATGAAAAACTGATTTTCCTGATTATTTCTCTAAAAATTCTACAGATTCAATTGAAAGTTTTAACATCGGTTTTGCTCCTAAAAACATAGCAAATAATGCTTCAATAAATAATTTGGAACACCCTGGACAAGGTAATAAAGCAATCTATTATACTAATGCAACATCAGCACAAACTACAAAGTATGATGACACAACATTAAATAGTTTTATTAAAACTACAAATGTTTTTGATAATCCAAAAACAGTCTTTGTTGCTACAAATTTCTTTGATGATCAAACGAATAAAAAATTAGTAGAAAGTGCTCAAAAACAAGAAGAAGACAAAAATAAAGATTTAGTTGTAGGAAAAGATTTTGCAGTCTTTTCATTAAAAATTCACTATAATAATTTGAAAAATGCAACAGATGCTAATTTAACTCAATTTAAAACTAAAATAGATAATGCAATTGCTGCATTAAAAAATAGTATCACAAGATCAAAAGGTAAAAATAATATACCTAATGTTGAAAATAATTCTATTCCTTATCTTGATATTGATTATGCAAGTCAATGATTAAATAAAGAAGATGCTAAAATTAATCAATATAATTCTAAAAATCGTTCTCACGCAAATCTTAAATCAATATACATTGCTGGTTATCCATCAACAGACAATCAACAATTTTGAATGCGTAATTACTCCAAAAATATAGAAAGAGACAGTGCAGCATTTGCACAAAGAGCAAACTTTACTAATGGCCAAGATGTTAAATCTGAACTTGATAATAATAGAACAATGAAAGGGATTGGTTATCAAGGTCTTATAAGTAATTCCGGTCTCTTTTGAGGTTCTTCTGGCTCATTAGCTCTTAATGAATATGGTATTGCAGTAGGAATTTTTGCAACAACAGCCAATAAAGGAGATTGAAAAGATATTTCTGGTAAAGGTGGCGTTGTCTTTCTAACGCAATATGCAGACGATGCTTTCTACGGACCAGCTCATAATTTAATCGATGGATCAAATAAACAAAAATATCCAAAACAAACAAAATCTTATAAAGAAAATCTTACCAAAATGAAAGCAGATTATGAAGGATTTACTCATACTGCTTTATTCCCTGAAGGAGTTTAAAAAATAAAATCACAGATGAATTTTTGTGATTTTTCTTTATTTTCGTTATTTTTGCTTTGGTTCTAAAAAGTATTCATCTAATTGTTCTTGTGTAACTTCTGAAGGTGAATCAATCATTAAGTTTATACCTTTTGAATTTACAGGGAAAGGAATAACGTCTCTAATGGATTCTGATTTTGTTAAAATCATAATTAGTCTGTCTAAACCAAAAGCAATTCCTCCATGAGGTGGAACACCGTATTCTAAAGCATTTAAAAAGAATCCAAATTGACTTTCTGCTTGTTCCTTAGACATTGAAATGGTTTCAAACATTTTTCTTTGAATTTCACTATCGTGAATTCTAATAGAACCTCCTGCAACTTCAAAACCATTTAAGACTAAATCATATGCTTTAGCTTTTGCTGATTTTGGATCACTTTGGAAAGTGTCAATTGATTGTTCTTGAAACATTGTAAAAGGATGGTGAGCAGCTGCATATCTTTTGTTTTCTTCATCGTATTCAAACATTGGTCAATTTACTATTCAAGCAAATTTATAAAGACTTTCATCAGCAAGTTTAAATAAATTATTTAATTCTACTCTTAAAGCTCCAAGTGATTGACAAACTTTTTCATATTCATCATTAACTATAAATAATGTTCCATCACTAAATTTTTGCTCTTGTATAAAATTGTTTATTTTTGAAAAATCAGCAATTTTAAAAGAAGTAGATGTTATTTGACCTTTTTCTAAAATTAAATAAAGTAATCTATTTCCTTTATTTTTACGAACTATTTCATCTAAATGTTTGAAATCTTTTTTTGAAATTGTTTCTTTTTCTAAAAAAAGAGTTTTTGTTGTAGAGTTACTAAATAAAAATTCATTTTCGTTATTTAAAATGTTTGCATTAATTAATTTATTTTGGTATCTTAAATCAGGTTTATCGCTACCATAATTATCGATTGCATAATCATAATCAATTCTTTGGAAAGGAATTTCTAAAGGAATATTTAATTTTGAAAACAGGTATTTCATCATTTTTTCTACAAGATTTTGAATATCTTTTTCATCTATAAAAGACATTTCAAGATCAAGTTGAAAGAATTCAAATTGTCTATCTTTTCTTAAATCTTCATCTCTAAAAACTTTTGCAAATTGGAAGTATCTTTCAAATCCAGAAACCATTAAAATTTGTTTAAATAATTGTGGTGATTGTGGTAAAGCAAAGAATTTTCCTTTAGTTCTTGTTGGTACTAAAAAATCTCTTGCTCCTTCTGGTGTTGATTTAGATAAAATTGGGGTTTCGATATCGATAAAATCATTTTCATCTAAGAAATCTCTTAAATATTTAAAAACTTTATTTTTAAAAATAATGGTGTCTTTTAAAATATTTCTTCTTAAGTCTAAAAATCTATATTTTAATCTTAGTTCTTCAGATACATTAATTTTATCATTAATTTCAAAAGGCAATTCTTTTGATTTAGAAAGAATAATTAATTCATCAGCAATAACTTCAATTTGTCCGGTAGCTAAATTATCATTATATTCTTTTCTTTCAAAAACTTTTCCTGTAACTTGGATTACATACTCTTTAGCAATAAACAAGTTTTTTTCTTCATTATTAAAGATAATTTGTGTAATTCCTCAACGATCTCTTAAATCAATAAAAGTGAAATTTTTAAATTTTCTTATGTTATGAACTCAACCATATAAAGTAACTGTTTGTCCTACATTTTTTATATTTAATTCGTTATTATTAATTAATTTCATTGTGTATTTCCTTTATAAAAGCTTTTATATCAACTATTTGCAAAATCTTTTTTTCATTTGTACTAAGGTTTTTTAATGTTAGTTCTGTATTTTTTTGATTCTTTTCTTTAAATAAAATATATTTTGCTTTAATGTTTTCTGCTTTTGCAAAAATTTTAGCTATTTTTTGAATTTCTTTATTGGATTCTACCTTAAAGTTGTGTTTTCTTAATTCTAGAATTAGTTTATTATTTATATTAAATTCATCTTCATTAAAACTTGCTACATAAATATCAATTCCAGAATTATAATTAAAATCATTATTAAAGTCTAAAATTTCAATAATTCTTTCAACTCCAATTCCAAGTCCAATTGCAGACATTTGTGGACCATTTAGTTCTCAAAAAAGATTATTATATCTTCCACCACCAATTAATGTACTTTTAGAACCAAGAGCTTTTGAACTTGACTCAAACTCAAAAACAAAATCATCATAATAATCAAGTCCACGAACTAAAAATTCATCTACTTCAAAATCAATATTTTGTTTTTGCATCAACTCCTGCAATTTATTAAATTCATTTTTTGATTTTTCATTAATAAAGTCTAAAATTTTTGGTGCTTGTTTGATAAATGTTTTAGTCTGTTCTATTTTATCATCTAAAATTCTTAAAGGATTTTTTTCTAATCTAATAATTGATTCTTTTTCTAATTCATCTTGATGAGTAATCAAATATTTTTTTAATTCAACTAAATATTTTTTCCTGTCTTCTCTTGAACCTAAACAGTTAATTTTTAACTTTACTTCTTTAATTTTTAAAAGTTCTAAAAATCTTGTAGCAAAACTTATAATTTCAAAATCATATAGATAATTGCTTTGGCTAATATATTCAATTCCAGCTTGATAAAATTGTCTAAAACGTCCTTTTTGTGGGCGTTCATAACGAAACATAGGTCCAAAATAAGCAAACTTATTATTATTTATATATAACTTATTTTCCAAAATAGCCCTTACTGTTGAAGCGGTTCCTTCCGGTCTAAGAGCTAACTCTCTATCGGATTTATCTTTAAATAAATACATTTCTTTATTTACTATATCCGATGTTTCTCCAGATGTTCTAATAAATAAATTTGAATATTCAAAAATTGGAGTTTCTATATATTTAAAATTTCAATTTTTTATAATATTAAAAAAAGTTTCTTGTATTTTTTGTAACAAGAACACTTCTTTATCGTATATATCTTTTGTGCCTTTTGGTTTTATATACATTTTTTTCCTTTTTTATGCTTCAAAATCATTAATACCAACAAAAGTTTGTTCTTTTATTTTTTGAGTATTTCAGTATTTATTTGCAATTCTTTTTGCTTTTCTTTTGTTTCTTCAAGTCTCAACTAATAATCAAATATGACTTGCGATAAATAATGATGAATATGTTCCAAACACAACACCAGTTACCAATGCAATGTTAAAGTATAAATCAGTTGAATCTTTAAAAATAATTAAAATTAATACAGTTAAAATTGTTGTTAAAGAAGTAAAGATTGAACGTTTTATAGTTTCTTTAATAGTTTTATTAACTATAAATCTTAATCTATTATAGTCGTTAACTTCTTTATATGGTAATTCTTTAAAGATTTCTTTAATTCTATCAAAAACAACTATAGTATCGTTAATAGAGTAACCAATTATTGAAAGTATAGCGGCTATAAAAATTGGTGAGATTTGTAATCTGAAAATAATAAAGATTAAGAAAACTATTATAACATTATGAATTAGCGAAATAATTGCAGCTATTGCAAATGTTCATCTTAATCTTAAAATTATATAGAAGATAACAGCAAATAGTGCAACTAATACAGAAATAATAGCATTATTTACTAAACTTCTTGCTTCTTCTGAAGAAATACTATATGTAATAATATTTATATTTTGAAACTTAGTATTTAATTCTGAACTAATTTCATTAAGAATATTAGTTATATTTTGATTAGTTCTAACTATAACATTATAAATATCTGCTTGTTGATCTACTTTTTGAATAATAATTTGATGATTATCGTTTATTATTCCTTTATTTTCAAGAAAGTCTTTGATTTCATTTGCTTTATTTAAAGTTAGAAAATCAAAATCTTTATCTTTAGTTTCAACTAAAATATTTGTTCCACCACTAAACTCTAAAGAAAGGTTAAATCCTTTTATAAAATCCTTATTTATTACTGCAAATGTGGTAAATACAATAAAAGCAGCTATAAAAATAATAACTGGAATGTAGTGAGTAAATTTAACATAATTTAGGTATTCTGGTCTTTCTATTTTTGCAACATAACCTCTTGCATATAAAGGAATGTATTTTTTTCTAACCCCTAATAAAAATTTATTTTTATCAAATACACCCGTTTTTACAAGCATTGTTGTAATTCATTTTGTAAAGAACAGCATAATTAACAATGTAAATAACACAGAAAATAGTAAAGTTACTGCAAAACCTTTAATATCTTTGGTCCCAAAAAAGAAGAGAATTACAGCAACAATTAATGTCGTTATATTCGAATCCAGAATTGTAGAAAAAGAAAATTTATTTGCTTTACTATTTGCTTTAATGCTGCTAGAACCCATATAAATTTCTTTTTTAATCGATTCAAACGATATTATATTCGCATCGACAGACATACCAATTCCTATTATTAAAGCAGCAATAGTAGAAGGTGAATATTCCCCTCTTACTGTTGTGAATAATAATAAAGTTAGAAATATATATAAACTTAAAGAAATTGTAGATAAGAAACCAAGAAGTCCATAATTAACTATCATAAATAAAGCAATTATAGAAATTGAAATTATTCCTGCAATTAAAGCTCCATTAAATGCATTCTCTCCTAAATCTCTAGGTACAAATGATGAAGATAAAAGTTTTAATGAATAATTATCGGTTCCATAATTTATATTTAAAGCTAACTGTTTTGCTTCACTTGATGTGAAATTTCCTTGAATAACAAAAGATTCACCAGATAAAGCACTATTGACTTGAGCAGATGAAATTAAATATTTTTTAGCATCAAATTGTGCTTCTTTTAAAATTGGTTGAAATACAGTTGGTTGATGTGTTTCAGGATTTGTTACAGTTTTTGGTTGTGTTTCTTCATTAACATGAACAAATTTATATGGATTAAATCCAGAATGAACTCATTCATCTCTAAAGTTAGTATTAGCAAGATGAATTAAATCTTTTAAGTTTAATCAAACTAAAATTAAATTTTGTCCTGCTGGTCTTTTAGAAATATAGTCAGTAGCTTTTGTTCATTCTAACTCACCAGATTTATCAGCTAAATTAATTAATACTTGATTTCTATTATTGCTATCAATTTGTTCTTTTGCTCCACCTGATTTAAATGGTGCAACATAATCTCTTTCGTTTCATTTATCTACGTTTTCAAAATCTAAAGTTTGTCCTGTAGTAAATTTTCCATTATAAAATAAAGGTTTATTATTTATGTCTGTGATTATAATTTGTTGTTTTGCAATAACTTCATTTGTAAAATCAACAATTTCTTCATTAGTGGTTATTCCACTTCGAGAAATTCTTATTCTACCTTCGCCCTCAATTGCAACTTGTGTACCATTTAAACCGACTCCACCGGTTAAACGATTAAATAT
Organism: Mycoplasma sp. 480; assembly: GCF_051353065.1. NCBI lineage: Bacteria > Bacillati > Mycoplasmatota > Mollicutes > Mycoplasmatales > Mycoplasmataceae > Mycoplasma > Mycoplasma sp. 480. Next base: position 785,967 of record NZ_CP195722.1, read on the forward strand.
TGCTTGGTCTGCCCTTTTTATTGTTTCATTATCGATTGGTTTATTTTTATCTTCTGAAGTAACTTGAACAAGAACTTCAGCACCACCACCGTATTCAATAGATTTATTAATATTTTTTGAAATATAATATTTGCTTCCTAATGTAATTGAAACTATGACTGTTGAAAAAGTGAAAAAAGCAATAAATCACCTTTTTCAATTTTTAGCACTAAATATATTTCTAAAAAACTTTTTCATAATAATATTTTATATTATAAGGTATTTTTAGTTATTTTTAACTAATATAGTTATATTTTTTTAAATATTCTTCTCCTTCAATCGTAATTCTTCTCCCTCTACTAGTTTTTTCAATTAAATTTAATTCTAATAAATTGGGTTCTATATTTAACAATATGTTATCTTTATTATCTTTTAAAATTCCTGAAATTACATCCAAAGATACACTTTTTCTTTTGAAAATATTACCTAAAAGTTTTAAATAATCAACATGTAAATGAGTTAAACCATTATGATGAATTCCAATATTTTTAAGAGTTTCATCAATTAAATTTTTATCAATTTTAGATTTTTGAGAAAAAATATAAAAATCTCTGATTCTTTTTAAAATATTGTTTAAAATTCTTGGTGTACTATTAGCAAATTTAGTGATATATCTTATATCATTATCTGAAATTTCTATATTTAATTTTGATGAAGAATTTTTTGCAATGATTTTCATTTCTTCTGGAGAATATTTTTGTAATTTTGCAATGAAACCAAAACGATCTTTTAATGGTTGACTTAATCTTTCAAATTTAGTTGTAGCACCTATTAAAGTAAACTCAGGTAATTTCATTCTCATTATTTTATTTTCTCCATCTACTCCAATTTGAATATCAATTACATATTCTTCCATTGCTGTATAAAGTAATTCTTCCATATTTTTATTCATAGAATGAATTTCATCAATAAAAATTAAATCCCCTTTTTTAACAGAACCAAAAATTGAAAGAATATCTGATTTTTTCTCTATTAAAGAACCTTGTATAAACTTAATTTGACCATCTAATTCCGTTGAAATAATTTTTGCTAAAGTTGTTTTTCCAAGACCTGGTGGTCCAAAAAACAATAAATGATCAAGAGTTTTTTTACGCTTTTTTGATGAACCTATTAAAACTTTAATTATATTAACTAGCTCTGTTTGACCAATAAATTCATCGAAATTTTTTGGTCTAATTTCTAAATTCTCTTGCATTAGAAATTAATTTAATAGCTTCTTCAACTAAGAATTCAAAATTTTCACTTGGTTCTAAAGATGAAATCGCATAATCAATTTGTCTTTTTTGGAAACCAAGGACTTTAAGTGTATCTTCTAATTCACTCATTACCTTAAAATCAAGTTTTGAATTAGACTCATTTTCAAATTCATGAGATTCATTTTCTGTGCTGTTTTCATCTACTTTTTCTTCTTTGGATTTTAAATTACTTAATATTTTTCTATATTTATTTTGAAAATCAAAAACAATTTGTCTTGCTATTTTTTGTGATATATAAGTATATTTTGAAAGTCTTTCTCAATCACCTTCTGCAATTAAATTAATTCCTTTTTCTCATCCTTCAGAAATAAAGGATAATGCTGTTTTAGGACCAACACCTGATATTGTTAATAAATCTTCAAATAAAATTCTTTCTCTAAAATTTTCAAATCCATATGTTGTTTTTTGATAATCATTTTCTCAATTGTAAATATAAACTTTTCTATTTTCTCCTTTTTCAAATTTATCGCTATTGACAACATATATAAGATGTCCTGTTGATGAACTTTCTAATATAATGTAATTTTTGTTTTTTGAAACTATTTTTCCTATTTTATAAATTTCCATTTTTTTCCTCCATCTAAAAGTTTCTTTTTTTTATAAAAAACAAATAAAAAAGAAAAAAATTAGGAAAATAAGCTCGTTTTTCCTAAAATTTTAAATATTGAAGTATTATTAAAGCCCCTATTTATAAATTAATATAAAAAAATAAATAAAAATTAATTTAAAAACATAGATTTAGAAAATTAATTAAATTTTCAATTGATTTAAACTAAAATAAGTTATGTTATGTATAATTTAATTAAAAGAAAAAGTATAATAAATCAACTATTTCTGAATTTTAAAACAATATTAAAATTTAAATATAATAAATAAAGTGTTGGATATAATAAATTCATTGAATGATATTTGAAAACAACAAACGCATAAATAGGGAGATATATGGAAAATAGTAAAATTGAATATAAAATTGATATTCCAGATAAAGCAAATAAACTAAAAGCAGAAATAGTTTCTTTTTTAAACAGCAAGGGTGGAGAAATACATCTAGGAGTTAGAGATGATGGTAGTATTGATAAAGAATTGATAGAAAATAAAAAACAAGAATGAGAACAATTGCTATCTAATTGAGTGTCAAATGCTTTTAGTCCAAATGTTATAAACTTAATTGATATTCTTCCTAATGAAATACCTTTTAAAATTAAAATAACTGAAGGTAAGGAGAAACCTTATTTTTATAAAGAAGGAGAAGGATTTAATTCTAAAGGGATTTTTATTCGAGTTGGTAGTACAAAAAGAGTTGCAAGTTTTAATGAAATTGAAAGAATGATTAGAAATCATCCATCAAATGATTTTGAATCAAATAGTATTGATAGAAATGATTTGACTTTTACATATATTGAAAATAGATTTAAAGAAAAAAATATAAAATTTGATATATATGCTTTATCGTTAAAAGGCAAAAATGATAAATATAATAATGCTGCTTTGTTGTTAAGTGATCAAAATCCAACAATAAGTAAATTCGCAGTGTTTCAAGATAAGGGAGTTATTGAATTTTTAGATAAAAAAGAATTTACTGGGTCAATTTTAAAACAGCTAGATGAGATATTGTATTTTTCTAGTTTATCCAATAGAAAAAGAGTTACCATTTCAGGTAAACCAGATAGAGAAGAGTATTTAGACATTCCTAAGAGAGCATTGAGAGAAGCTATTGTAAATTGTTATTGCCATAGAGACTATACACTAAGCGGTGATGTAAAAATTGAATTTTATATAGATAGAGTTCAAATTTTTTCACCAGGTAGTTTACCTGATGGTTTAACTCTTGAAAATATAAAAATGGGAATGGCTGCAAAAAGAAATAAAATCATTGTAAATGCATTAGATAAAATTGATATGATAGAAAACTATGCAACAGGAGTAAGAAGAATATTTGAAGATTATTCTGATTTTAAAAAACAACCTAAATACTATATTTCTGATAACGGCGTGATTGTTACATTATTCAATAGAAATTATAAAATAGAAGATGAAGCCCAAAATGAAGCCCAAAATGAAGCCCAAAATGAAGCCCAAAATGAAGCCCAAAATTTAAAACAAAATACTAAAAAACGAATAGAGAAAATTTTAGAGTTAATGAAAGTAAATAATAATATAACAAGAAGTAATCTTAAAAATATATTAGGAGTGTCTAAAACAACAATTGAACGTGATATTGCTAAATTAAAAGAAGAAAATAAAATAGAATATATAGGAAGTTCAAAAAAGGGTTATTGAAAAATAAAAAATAATTAAATGAGAATTAATAAAAATCAAAACACAATAAAATGTAATTAAATCAGATAAATAAAAACCGTTTTGCCCCATAAAACAGGCATAAACAGTTTTTTAATACATTAAACTGAGAAAGCTTGGTAGTGTAAGATATTTTGTGTAAATTTCTCTTGCTTACTTTTTAGTAAGAGATTTGAGAATAGCAAAACACAAATCTATTAAAATTATACAAAAAATCATAAATAGACAAAACAAAAACCAGGAATTTAATCCTGTTTTTGTAAGTCATTTATGATTTTTTAATTACTCATTATCAAATACTATTTTTAATTGATTTAAAATTTGCCCTCAATTTGAGGTAATTGTTTTTCACTTTTCAAGTTGATTCTGAATTGCAAAATAAACTATTTTCATAAGCAAATCTTCGGTAGGGAAGGAAGTTTTATTTTTAGAAATTTTTCTAATATTTCTATTAAGATTTTCAATTACATTTGTTGTATAAATTAGTTTTCTAATTTCTTTTGGAAAATTGAAAAAAGTAGAAAGTTCATCGAAATTATTTCTCCAACTTTTTATTGCATAATGATATTTTACTATCTCATTTGTCTTCAAATATTTGAAGAAATCGAGAAGCTTCATCAATATTATTAGATTGATAAATATTTTTCATATCTGAAGTAAATTCTTTAATGTCTTTATAGTTCGACAAATTTTAACAGAATTTCTAATTTGATGAACTATGCATTTTTGAATTTGAGTTTTAGGAAAAACTGCTTTTATAGCATTTGAAATCCCTGTTAAATTATCACTGGAAATTAAATAAATTTCTTCAACTCCCCGTAATTTTATGTCATTTAAGACTTGCATTCAGTATTTTGCGCTTTCTGATTCTCCTATTCAGAAACCTAAAACATCTTTATATCCATCCAAGGAATAACCCATAACAATATACACAGATTTTTCAACTAATCTGTTATCTTCTTTAACTTTAAAACGTATTCCATCAATAAAAACCATACCATAAGTTTTATCTAATGGTCTATTTTGTCACTCTATAATTTGTGGCATTATTTTATCAGTTACTCTACTAATAAAACTTGGTTCCACTTCAATTCCATATAACTCATTTAATGTTTTTGAGATATCTCTAGTGGAAATTCCTTTTGCATATAAATTAATTATTTGTCCTTCGATATGAGAAATATCATATTGAAATTTAGGAACAATTTGCGGTTCAAAATTAGATTTTCTATCTCTTGGAATTTCTATTTCCATATCTCCAAATTGTGATCTAACATTTTTAGTATACGAACCATTTCTATAATTATCTTTAATAATTTTTTCATGTTCATATTTATCATAACCTAAATGTTTTTTCATTTCTTCTTGAAGAATTGATTCAAGAAGATCTTTTGTATTATTTTTTACAATTTCATAAACATCTTCGATTGTTTTTGGTTTATATTTTTCGTAAAGCTCTTTTGCAGTTTCTAATTTTTTATTCATAAAAAAATTTCTCCTTATAAATATTTTAATTTAAATATTTGCTATTGAGAAATTTTTACACAAAATTTATTACACTTCCGAAAGCTTAACCAAATGTTTTTTCAATTTATGACTTTATATTAATAATCCTAAATAAAAAAAGATAACTTACTTAGAGTTATCTTTTTCTTTGATTTTAGCAAGTATTTCTTCTATTCTTTGTGCATTGTCTAATACTTCATCTAAAAAGAAATGTAATTGTGGCACTGTTCTAGAATTTACTATTTTGGATAATTGAGTTCTAATAAATCCTTTTGCATTATTTATTGCTTCTAAACCTTTTTGAGGTGATTTTATAAAACTTAAATAAATTTTTAAATGTGAACCATCGTTAGAAAGTTTTACATCATTTACAGTTGCTCCAATTATATTAGCATTTGTTATTTCTTCACTTATAATTTTAGAAACTAGTAAAAAATAGTGGGATTCTTTTTTTCTTAATGTAATTGAGTTCATATTATTCTTCAATTAAAACATCTTCAAATGCTTGAATAGTATCATCAACTTGAATTTCGTTATATTTATAAATATGACAACCAAATTCCATACCCATTGCTACTTCTTTAGCATCATTTGGACCTTTTCTTAAAGAGTCCAATTTTCCTGTATAAATAACTTTATTTTTTCTAATAACTTTAACTTTACAGTTATTTTTAAATTTACCACTAATCATAGTACATCCAGCAATAATCCCAACTTTTGAATAACTAAAAAGTTTAAGAACTAATGCTTCACCTATATTAACTTCTTCATATTTTGGTTCTTTATAACCTTTTAATAAAGTCTCTACTTCTTCGGTGATTTTATAAATTACAGAATATTCTTTTATCTCTATTTTTTGCTGAGTTGCAAACTGTTTTATAGAGCTTGGGACATTTGTATTAAATACATAAATAATTGCATTTGATGCTTCTGCAAGTAAAATATCTGCTTTTGTAACATCTCCAACAGAAGCATGTACTACATTAACAAAAGCTTCATCGTTTTTTAATCTCTCTAAAGATGATTTTATAGCTTCTGAAGTTCCGTGCACATCGCTTTTGATAATTAAATTAATAACTTTTTTACCTTCTTCAAAAATTACGGAATTTCTTTCTTTTAGTTGTGTTTGTTTATCTACAAAAGCTTTTTCTTCAGCTAAATTTTTAGCAAATTTTTCTTCTGGAAAACCAAAGAATTTATCTCCTGCTAAAGGCACATAATTTAAACCAGTAACAACTACAGGAGTACCTGGAGTTGCTTTTTCAAGAATTTGTCCATGGGAATCATGCATTGTTCTAATTTTTCCGTATTTAGAACCTGCAACAATAAAATCTCTTGGATAAAGAGTTCCATTTTGAACAATTAATGTTGCAGTAACTCCTTTACCTTTATCTAATTTTGATTCAACTACTGTACCGATAGGATATCTATTTCTATTTGCTTTTAAATTAAGAACTTCCGCTTGTAAATTAATTGCTTCAAATAAGTCGTTTAGTCCTTGACCGGTTTTACCAGAACCATAAACAAACATATTGTCTCCTCCTCATTCTTCAGGAAGAATATTGTGGGTAGAAAGTTCTGATTTTACTCTTTCAATATCAATTGAAGGTTTGTCAATTTTGTTAACAAAAACTATTATAGGAACTTTTGCATTTCTTGCATGATCAATTGCCTCAATGGTTTGAGGCATAACTCCATCATCAGCAGCAACTACTAAAATAACAATATCTGTTATTTTTGCACCTCTTGCACGCATTTCTGTAAATGCTTCGTGACCTGGAGTGTCTAAAAAGGTTATTTTTTTGTTTTGGTATTCAACTTGATAAGCACCAGTGTGTTGAGTAATACCACCAGCTTCACCACTTGCAACATTACTTTTTCTTATAGTATCTAATAATGTTGTTTTACCATGATCAACATGTCCCATTATAGTAATTATTGGTACTCTATTTTCAAGTTCACTTTCATGATCACTTATTTCAACTTCATCCATAAAGTTGGAAGCATTTATTTCTACTTCTTTTTGAAAATCAAAACCATATTCAATACACAATTCAGCTATTTCATCTTCAGAAAGTGTATGATTTAAAGTATACATTTTTCCTTTTTTAAAAAGGTTTGTAATGATTTCATTAGCAGGTTTATTAATTTTTTTTGTAAATTCTGCAATTGTCATTGCTCCTGTAAAAATAAAAATACCATCTTTTAATTCAGTTTTTACACTAACTAACTGGGATTTAATTTCTTCTGTATTAGATTTTCTAATGTGTTTCTTTGCCATAAATTAGTTCTATTTCCTTTCTTAATTGATCGTAATTTTCTTTTGTTATATTCATTTTAAAAGACTTATTAAGAAGTTTTTTCTCAAAAGCTTTTAAAATGCTCTCTTTGACATTTTCTATATAAGCTCCACGCCCTTGTAGATTTTTATTTTTGTCTATAATTACTGTATTTTCCTTTGTTTTAGTAAAACGCATTAATTTTGTTATAGGGATGATATTGTTTGAAAAAATGCATTTTCTTGAATAGTCATTATTCATTTTCTTCATCATCTCAATCAGCATCATTTATATCAAAATCAAAATCATTTAAACCAGCAAATTCAGCTAAATCATTATCCATTTTGTAATTCTTAATTTCTTCACTAATTTGTTTTAAATCTTCTTTTGTATAAAGTTCTTCTGTTTTTGGTTTGTTGTTATCAATATTATCTTGAAAATCAGAAAATGCATTGTCAAAAATGCTATCACCATCAAATTTATTTACATTTGCTTTTCTATTATTTTTAACTACAGAATCTTTTTCAACTTTAGTTGATGATTTTGAAGTTGAATCATTTTTTTCTACTTTTTGTTCGCTATTTGCTGTTTCTTCAGAAATATTTAAACCAAAATCTTCGTTATATTTTTGAATATCTTTATCAAATTCATCAAGTAAATAATTAGGATTAATTTTAGATTTACTATTTCTTGTTTTATTAGTAGTATAAGGTGCTTTTTTGATTTTAGCATTTGCTGAAGTTCTATTTTTAAATTCGTTTTCGATTGTTTCTAATTCACTTTCAGAACTAATATTTCCATTTCAGTTTAATTTAAAACCATCATTTAAAGCTTTTGAATAAGAATAAATATCAATTCTTGATCTTGTTAATTCAGAAGCTAAAGTAACATTAATTCCTTTTTTACCAATAGCAAGCGAATGTTGTGAATCAGGAACAACAACAACAATTTTATTAAGTTTTTTAGATTTAAATGGTAAAACAGAAACTATTCTTGTTGGTGCTAAAGCATTTACTATAAATTGGTTTAAATCTTCTGAATATTCAATAATATCCACTTTTTCTTCTCCGAGTTCATTTACTATTAATTCAATTCTGCTTCCGGATTTTCCAACTAATGCTCCAACATTATTAATCACTGTTCCAGATGTAGATTTAATAGCAACTTTTGATCTTTCACCTGCGTGTCTTGCGATTCTAAAGATTTCTATTTCTCCTGCTGCAATTTCAGGAATTTCTTTTTCAATTAAGTCTTTTAAGATGTTATTTGATGAGTTAGAAATAATTATTTGTGTATCTTTTACTTCTTCAAGCACATCTTCAATATAAACATCTTCGCTTAAACCAAGCTCATTCTTCTTTTTAGAATTTGTAGCTAAGTGTTTAGGCATAAATGCATGAACTTGATCGTCTTCAATTTCATATAAGTATCCTGCTCTTAATTTAGAAATTAATTTTGCTTTTACTACTTTTCCTTTTAAAGTTGAATATTTTTGATAAACAGCTTCTCTTACAAGTTCGGCAATTTTTTGTTTAAATTGTTGCTGAACTGGTGAAAATATATTTTTTGGCAAAGTTTCAAAATCAATATCAATAGAAACTTTTTCATCTTCTTGAACTTTGTGTGCAAATAATTGTTTTGCTTGTGAAATGGAAATTTCACAAGTTTTTAAACCTTCATCTGCTGCAATATCTTCATTATAAGTTTCGTCAGAAACTACTAAAGCTGTTTTGTTTACTAATCTAATATTTTCATTTTCATAATCAACAATTAGTTCTATTTCAGCGTCAGGATCTAAGTTTTTAGTAATTGTTTTTATAAAAGAATCTTCAAGAATTTTCATAATTGTTTGTATATCTATTTTTCTAAATTCTGAAATTTCTTTTAATTGATTAAAAAATATTTTGTTCTTTGAAATATTTTTAGAATTTACAGATTTTCTTGCCATTTTTCTCCTAAATATTTATATATAAATTAATTTTTTCTATTTTTTCTTTGTTTATTTCTTCTTTTTTCATTCTGCCTTTTAAATTAATTTCTAGTAATAAAGTATTTTCATTGTTTTGGATTAATTTTCCTATAATAAAATCTTTTTCATTAAATCAAATTTGAATTTTTTTGTTGATAAATTCTTCTATATTTTCTATATTTATATCAATATCAGACCCTTTAGAAAATACATCTAAATAATATTCTTCTTTTATAGAATCTTCTTTATCTAAAAAGTCAGATATTTTTCTTGAAATTTTTTCAATATCATTCAAATCAGTAAAATTTGTTTTTATTCTTAAAAAATTAAGACTTCCTTCTTTTTCAAAATAAGCTTCTAAAATTGAACTAAAATTCTCTTTTAATTTTTCTAAAATATCCATTTTTCTCCTTAAAAATATATGAAAAGGTTGCTAACAGCAACCATTTTTTTATTACTATTAATATAATTATAAACCAATAATATTTTTTTATAAATAAATTATGCAAATTATTAATTTCTTCTTTTTTCGTTTTTCCCTTCAGTAGATATGATTTTAAGTGGTCTAGAAAGTATAAAATGAATAGAATCTTTTTTAATATATTCTTTTTTTTCATCTGCTTTTACATCATAATCTTGTACTTTTCTTTCTCTAGAAAAAGTTAAATCATAATCATAGAAGTTTTCTGAGTCTTGATTTGCAATTATTTGAGCATTTTCCCTTGCACTTAAATCATTTTCAATGTTATATCAGTCGTTTAAATAATTTCGAGATGTGAAACCTAAATTTTCTGTTGTAAATACATTTATTATAGGCGAAGATGAGTGAAACTTATCAATTTCTTTTTGCAAAATACCTGGAAATATTTTTTCTATTTTAGGTTTTGGAGTAGAAAATCATTTATAATTTTCATTTGCTTTATACTGAAAAATACCAAAATTAGACAATAAATTTATTTTAGAAAAATAGTTATTATTATAATCTTCAGGGAAATATAAAGCTTTATTAAAAGCAAAGCGTCCTTCTAAATGTAAATTTGGAATTGATAATAAGTATTCCATTATTGTTGTATTAATGGAAAAAATTTCATTATAATCTTTATCACTTTGAGAAAAATTAAATTTAAATTTATAATTACTCTCTTTTACTAAATAAATTTCATTTCCGTTTTTGTATTTTATTTTTTTATTTGGAGCTAATTTATCAATAACATCTTTATAAACCTTGAATTTAAATTGAAAGTCTAATAATCACTTAAAGAAAATTTCTGTTTTTTCTTGCTTAAAATATATAAAAATGTTTTCATTATTAAAATTTTCTAATTTTATGCTTTCATAAGTAGGTCTTAATTCTATTAATTTATTAACATTTATTATTTCGTAATAATCTCTGTTATTAAAATCAAATTCTTCAAAGTCATCAAACACATAATTGTCAGTTCCTACGTATTTTTCTTTATATTTGTTAAAAAGTTCATCATATTTTTGTTCTTCAGGTGTTTTTGGAAAATCCGGTTCTTTAGACTTTTCTTCATAATTACAACTTGCTACCAAATTTACAGAAGCAAAAGTTAAGGTTGCTGCACTATTTAATAATATTTTCTTTTTCATTATTTTGTTCCTTCTATTTTTTTAGCTCTATATTTTATGTAATCTTTTAAATATGACATCATCCCTTCTTGTGAATCGAAGAAAAGTTCTTGATTATTTAAATCTATTGTTCACAAGTTGTAGTAATTAGATTTTATTTCGATAGATTTGTTATTTTCTACATAAAATCTTCTTTCTGCAACAGGCAGAATTAATTTACCGAGAATTAATCTATAATTTAATTGGAAAATTTTAGGATCATTAAATTCAAATAATTCTTCTCTAAAAGGTTGTCCTCTAGAGATAAGGGTGCTTTTTAGTCCTGGGATGTAATATCTTTTTTTTGGTTTCATTCTTTTTAAAAGGTATTCTTCTAAATTTGATTCTTCAGTTTGGTTTGCTAATTCTGTAATGTTTGTATATCTTGAGTTGTAATTATAGATTTTTTTCTCAGAATCATCTATTGAAATAAAGTTTTTTAAAATGTATATTTTAATTTTGTGGCTTCTTTTTTATAATTGTTTTAATATTCTCTTTTTTTGTTTTTCCCTTCAGTAGATATAATTTGAAGAGGTCTTGAAAGTATAAAATGAATAGAATCTTTTTCTACATATTCTCTTCTTTCATCTGTTTTTACATCATAATCTCGTACTTTTCTTTCTCGAGAAAAAGTTAAATCATAATCATAGAAGTTTTCTGAGTCTTGATTTGCAATTATTTGAGCATCTTCTCTTGCTCTTCAATCGTTTTCAATGTTATATCAATCATTTAAATCGTTTTCTGATTTCAAACCAAAATCAAGTGTTGTTTTTAAGTTTATTATAGGTTTAGAGGAATTGAATTTATCAATTTCTTTTTTAGGAATGTTTGGTATTAATTTTTCTATTTTAGGTTTTGGTATTGAAAATATTTTGGAATGATCTCCTTTTTCCCTTTCATCAAATGAATAATTAGATTCTATATCTAAATTAGAAAAATAACTATGTTCTTCGCTTGGTCCAAAAGCAAACGATGTTGTTAAAGCAAATAATCCTTTTATTTTTACATTTGGTATTTGTATAATTTTATCCATAACATAATAATGCATAGCAATTATTTCACTATATTCTTCATGTTTTTTAGAAATAGAAAAATCAAAAATACTTTCTTTAACTAAATATATATCTTCTTTATTATTTTTTTGTTTAATTTTTTTCTTTGGTTCAAATTTATCTATTACTTCTTTATATACGCTGTATTTAAAATTAAAATCTATCATTCATTGAGCAAATTTTTCTTGACTTTCTTCAGTGAAATAAAGATAAATATTTTGATTATTTTCTGTTTCAAGGTGAGTTAATTCATACACAGGATTTAATTTTACTAATTTTTTAGCATTAACAATTTGATAATAATTTATATTATTAAAATCAAATTCTTTAAAGTCATCAAACACATAATTGTCAGTTCCTACGTATTTTTCTTTATATTTGTCAAAAAGCTCATCGTGTTTTTGTCTAATAGGACTTTTAGGAAAATCTTGCTCTTTAGATTTCTCTTCATTACAACTTGCTACCAAATTTACAGAAGCAAAAGTTAAGATTGCTGCACTAGTTAATAATATTTTCTTTTTCATTATTATGTTCCTTCTATTTTTTTAGCTCTATATTTTATGTAATCTTTTAGATATGTCATCATTCCTTCTTGTGAATCGAAGAAAAGTTCTTGATTATTTAAATCTATTGTTCACAAGTTGTAGTAATTAGATTTTATTTCTATTGATTTGTTATTTTCGACATAAAATCTTCTTTCTGCTACAGGCAGAATTAGTTTTCCAAGAATTAATCTATAGTTTAATTGGAAAATTTTTGGATCATTAAATTCAAACAATTCTTCTCTAAAAGGTTGTCCTCTAGAGATAAGGGTACTTTTTAGTCCTGGGATGTAATATCTTTCTTTAGGTTTCATTCTTTTTAAAAGATATTCTTCTAAATTAGATTCTTCAGTTTGGTTTGCTAATTCTGTAATATTTGTATATCTTGAATTGTAATTATAGATTTTTTCTCTGCATCATCTACAGAAATAAAGTTTTTTAAAATTCCTATTTTGGTATTTTCTAAGAATAAAAATTCTTTGTTTTTTCAAAAAAAGAATTAACGTCTTCTTTTTTCGTTTTCCCCTTCAGTTGATATAATTCTTAAAGGTCTTGACAATATAAAATGAATAGAATCTTTTTCTATGTGTTTTCTATAATCTTTTATTTCACTATCATATTCTTTTTCCAATCTTTCTCTAGAAAAAGTTAAATCATAATCATAAAAATTTTCTGAATCTTGATTTGCAATTATTTGAGCATTTTCCCTTGCGTTTCAATCATTTTCAATATTATATCAATCATTAAAATAACTTTCTGATGTATTACTAATATCTAAAATAGAAGAGAAATTTATTTTAGGATTACTTGTATTGAATTTAACCATATCTTCTTTAGATATATCTTCTGAAAATTTGTTTAATTTAGGTTTTTGAGTTGAAAATAATTTGTATTTTGAATTAATTAAATTTGGAAAATTTATATTAGAAAATATAGACAATTCAGAAAAGTAATTATTTTTCATTTCTTCTTGAAATATTAAATTTGAATTAAAATAAAAATAACCCTTTATCTTGACATTTGGTATTAATAAAAGTTTTTCCATAATGAATGGATACATTGCAACTACAATTAAATAATCATCTTGTTTTTTAGAAAAAGTGAAATCAAAATTACTTTCTTTTACTAAATATATATCTTCTTTATTATTATTTTGTTTAATTTTTTTATTTGGAGCAAATTTATCAATTACATCCTTGTATACTTTAAATTTAAAATTGTAATCTTTTATTCAATCGTAAAGTTTCTGAAATTCTTCTTTCTTAAAATATCAAAAAATATTATTATTGTTATTGTTGATATTTTTATTTTCTTCAGAAGGGTAAGTATCTTGAAAATACTCATCTATTTCAATTAATTTTTTCATATTTACAATTTCATAGTGTTCATGATTATTAAAATCAAATTCCTCAAAATCATCAAACACATAATTATCAGTTCCTACGTATTTTTCTTTATATTTGTTAAAAAGTTCTTCATATTTTTGCTCTTCAGGTGTTTTTGGAATATCTGGTTCTTTAGTTTTCTCTTCATTACAACTTGCTACCAAATTTACAGAAGCAAGGGTCAAAACTGTTGCACTGGTTAATAATATTTTCTTTTTCATTATTTTGTTCCTTCTATTTTTTTAGTTCTATATTTTATGTAATCTTTTAGATATGACATCATTCCTTCTTGAGAATCAAAGAATAACTCTTGATTATTTAAGTCTATTGTTCACAAATTGTAATAGTTAGATTTTATTTCAATCGATTTGTTATTTTCTACGTAAAATCTTCTTTCTGCTACAGGCAGAATTAATTTTCCTAGAATTAATCTATAGTTTAATTGGAAAATTTTAGGATCATTAAATTCGAATAATTCTTCTCTAAAAGGTTGTCCACGAGAAATTAATGTACTTTTTAATCCTGGTATGTAATATCTTTCTTTAGGTTTCATTCTTTTTAAAAGATATTCTTCTAAATTAGATTCTTCAGTTTTGTTGGCTAATTCTGTAATGTTGGTATATCTTGAATTGTAGTTGTAGATTTTTTTCTCTTCATCATCCACTGAAATAAAGTTTTTTAAAATTCCTATTTTGGTATTTTCTAAGAATAAAAATTCTTTGTTTTTTAAAAAGTATTGATTAAAATTTCCTAAAATCTTAAGCAATTTTTCATCTTTTTTAGTTTTATTATTTTCATAATAATCTAATCAAATGCTTCTTAGTTGATTTAGTCCATTTATAGTTGAATCTGTTTTATTTATGTATTTTATTTTTTGATTATTAAATGGATTTTTTATTAATTTTTGATGATTAATAATTGTATAATCATTTTTTTCGATATTTTCAAATAATGATATATTATTTTGATTTTTATAAACAAATTTATCATTTAAAGAAAAGAATTTATTTTTAGTAAAAATTCGATATATAAGTAATTTATTATCTGCAAGTCTATCTTTAATTAAAAAAGGTAAAGAGCTAAAATTTAAATTTTTATTTACTGTTTTTTTATTACTTTGTTTAGAAATAGAATTTTCATAACTATAAATATATTCTGGAAGTCAAGAAATCAATTGTTTATTTGATTCAGATATAAACTTTTTCTTACTTTCTACATCCAACATTAAATCATTATTAAATTCTTTATATCTTTCTTTTAATTGAGAATTATTTTTAAACATTTTATTGAGAGTTAAGACTATTTGATTATTTAGGGTTTGTATGTTTAAATTTTTAATTCTATTTTCAAAAACTCTTTTTAATTTATTTGTATCTAATTTTAAGTTGACTTCTATATTGAAATTATTTCATGCTCTTGCTGAATCATAAGAATCCAAAATGCTTACTGGTGCTTTGGAAAAACCCAAAAGTCTTAGAAAAGCATACTCATCTAGTTTTCATTTAGTCTTTGTTTTTATATGCATATGATTTATTGATAAAAAGTTTTTATCTTTGAGTCTGAGTGTAACATCTCCAACTTTATTTACTGTAAAATTATATTTCTGTTCTAAATCTGTTGTGAAATAATCATTAGAATTTTTCATTGTTTCTAAAACGTTTTCCACATTATATTTATCAATATAATTTTGACTAACATTTTTTTCTAAAGTAAGACCATTTTCGTCATTTTGCATAATGTATCAATTACTTTCATTATCATTAACAGAAACTTCAAAACCATTGTTTGATTTGTTTTTATCTCCTTTTGTTTCAACTAATTTAAATTGTAATTTAAAAACGTTTTCATTTTTCATATCAAATAAATCATCAATAAAATGATTCATAACATTTTCTAAATAATTTTCTAAATCAGTATTATCTCTATGATAAATATAGTCGTTTCCATTAAGTGTAATTCCTTGTTTTTCCTGATTAATTTTCACATTTTCTAAATCATCTTTATGACGTATAATTACATCTTTTTTTGATAATTTTTCATACAATTTATCTATATCATCCTGTATAAATGGATTGATTTTTAGATCATATTCTGGTTGATTTACTTCTTTAACTTTAAATTCATAAAACGGATTATAAGTTAAATTTTCTTTAATTGCTTCAACTATGCTTAACTGCGCTTCTTCTTGAGTATCAAAAGGATTGTTGAAACTATCAAAGTATTTTTTAACTATTCTGTTTTCAGAAATGTATGAATCAATTGCAAGTCTTTGATTATCAACATAATTTCCAAAAATATCTCTGTATGCAGGTTTTATTTTTTCTCGATCATATTTATAAAGTTTTTCTGGTTCAAGAAAAACTTGACCATATTGATTATTTGTGTCTTTTAAACCAATTGCACTTGTGAATCTTCTGTTACCTATTTTTAATAATTCATTTAGAATTTTAATTTTGTTTTTGATTTTTTCCTTCAGTAGATATAATTTTAAGCGGTCTAGAAAGTATAAAGTGAATAGAATCCTTTTCAATGTATTCTCTTCTTTCATCTGTTTTTACATCATAATCTCGTACTTTTCTTTCTCTAGAAAAAGTTAAATCATAATCGTAAAAATTATTTAAATCTTTATTTGCAATTATTTGAGCATTTTCCCTTGAGTTTAAATCATTTTCAATATTATATCAATCATTAAAATAATTTTCTGATTTATTGCTAATATCTAAAATAGAAGAGAAATTTATTTTAGGAATATTTGAATTGAATTTAGAAATATCTTCTTTAGATATATCTTCTAAAAATTTGTTTAATTTTGGTTTTGGAGTTGAAAATAGTTTGTATTTTGAATTAATTAAATTTCTAAAATTTATATTAGAAAATATAGACAATTCAGAAAAATAATTATTTTTAAATTCTTCTTGAAATACTAAATTAGAATTAAAATAAAAATAACCTTTTATTTTAACATTTGGTATTAATAAAAGTCTTTCCATAATAAATGGATACATTGCCACAACAATTAAATAATCATCTTGTTTTTTAGAAAAAGTGAAATCAAAATTACTTTCTTTAACTAAATATATATCCTCTTTATTATTTTGTTTAATTTTTTTACTGGGAGCAAATTGATCAATTACATCCTTGTATACTTTAAATTTAAAATTGTAATCTTTTATTCAATCATAAAGTTTCTGAAATTCTTCTTTTTTAAAATATCAAAAAATATTATTATTGTTGTTGATATTTTTATTTTCTTCAGAAGGGTAAGTATCTTGAAAATACTCATCTATTTCAATTAATTTTTTCATATTTACAATTTCATAATGTTCATGATTATTGAAATCAAATTCTTCAAAATCATCAAATACATAATTGTCAGTTCCTACATATTTTTCTTTATATTTGTTAAAAAGTTCTTCATATTTTTGTTCTTCAGGCGTTTTTGGAAAATTTGGTTCTTTTGATTTTTCTTCATGATTACAACTTACTACCAAATTTACAGAAGCAAAAGCTAGGATTGCTGCACTAGTTAATAATATTTTCTTTTTCATTATTTAGTTCCTTCTATTTTTTTAGTTCTATATTTTATATAATCTTTTAGATATGACATCATTCCTTCTTGAGAATCAAAGAATAATTCTTGATTATTTAAATCTATGGTTCACAAATTATAATAGTTAGATTTTATTTCAATAGATTTGTTATCTTCTACATAAAATCTTCTTTCTGCTACAGGAAGAATTAATTTTCCAAGAATTAATCTGTAGTTCAATTGGAAAATTTTAGGATCATTAAACTCAAATAATTCTTCTCTAAAAGGTTGTCCACGAGAAATTAATGTGCTTTTTAATCCTGGGATATAATATCTTTCTTTAGGTTTCATCCTTTTTAAAAGATATTCTTCTAAATTAGACTCTTCTGTTTGGTTAGCTAATTTTGTAATATTGGTATATCTTGAATTATAGTTGTAGATTTTTTTCTCTGCGTTATCTACAGAAATAAAGTTTTTTAAAATTCCTATTTTGGTGTTTTCTAAAAATAAAAATTCTTTATTTTTTCAAAAATATTCATTAAAATTTTCTAAAATCTTAAGCAATTTTTCATCTTTTTTAGTTTTATTATTTTCATAATAATCTAATCAAATACTTCTTAATTGATTTAATCCATTTATAGTAGAATCAGTTTTGTTTATATATTTTATTTTTTGATTATTAAATGGGCTTTTTATTAATTTTTTGTGATTAATAATTGTATAATCATCTTTTTCTATATTTTCAAATAATGATATATTATTTTGATTTTTATAAACAAATTTATCATTTAAAGAAAAGAATTTATTTTTCATAAAAATGTTATAAATATCTAAATTTATTCCCAATAATCTATATTTAATCAAAACTGATAGTGAATTAAAATTAAAATTTTTATTCAGTGTTTTTTTATTATTTTGTTTAGAAATAGAATTTTCATAACTATAAATATATTCAGGGAGTCAAGAAATAAATTGATTATTTGATTCAGATATAAACTTTTTCTTACTTTCCACATCTAACATTAAATCATTATTTAATTCTCTATATTTTTCTTTTAATTCAGGATTGTTTTTCAAAATTTTATTGAGTGTTAAAGTTATTTGATTATTTAGAGTTTGTATGGTTAAGTTTTTAACTCTATTTTCAAAAATTCTTTTTAATTTATTTGTATCTAATTTTAAGTTAACTTCTATATTAAAATTATTTCACGCTTGTGCTCTATCATAAGAATCCAAAATACTTACTGGTGCTATTGAAGTACCAAAAAATCTTACAATTGCTTGTTCATTAAGTTTTCATTTAGTCTTTGTTTTTATATACATATTATTTATTGATAAAAAGTTTTTTTCTTTTAATCTAAGAGTAACATCTCCAACTTTATTTACAAAAAAATTATATTTCTGTTCTAAATCTGTTGTGAAGTAATCATCAGAATTTTTCATTGTTTCTAAAACATTTTCTACATTATATTTATCTATATAATTTTGACTAACATTTTTTTCTAAAGTAAGACCATTTTCATCATTTTGCATAATAGATCAATTACTTTCATCATCATTAATAGAAACTTCGAAACCATTGTTTGATTTGTTTTTATCTCCTTTTGTTTCAACTAATTTAAATTGCAATTTAAAAACGTTTTCGTTTTTCATATCAAATAAATCATCAATAAAATTATTCATAATATTTTTTAAATAATTTTCTAAATCAGTATTATCTCTATGATAAATATAATCATTTCCATTGAGTGTAATTCCTTGTTTTTCCTGATTAATTTTTACATTTTCTAAATCATCTTTATGACGTATAATTACATTTTCTTTAGCTAAAATATCTCTCAATTTATCTATATCATCCTGTATAAATGGATTGATTTTTAAATCGTATTCTGGTTGGTTTACTTCTTTAACTTTAAATTCATAAAACGGATTATAAGTTAAATTTTCTTTAATTCCTTCGACTATACTTAACTGCGCTTCTTCTTGCGTATCAAAAGGATTGTTGAAACTATCAAAGTATTTTTTAACTATTCTGTTTTCAGAAATGTATGAATCAATTGCAAGTCTTTGATTATCAACATAATTTCCAAAAATATCTCTGTATGCAGGTTTTATTTTTTCTCGATCGTATTTATAAAGTTTTTCTGTTTCGAGAAAAACTTGACCATATTGATTATTTGTGTCTTTTAAACCAATTGCACTTGTAAATCTTCTGTTTCCTATTTTTAATAATTCATTTAGAATTTCTTGATGATTTCTAAATGATTTAGGTACACCATTTATTTCCATTACATATAAATATCCTGTTTCTGATTCGCCATAAGCAGAAACAGAAATTACTGGTAAAGCAACATAAGTTGCTGCTGTTAAACTAAATATTATTTTTTTCATTGTTTTCACCTTTTATTTTGTTTTTTCTATATTCTTCTATGAAGTAATTTATTAATTCTTCTTTGGAGTCAAATTCTTTTCCTAAATAAGAATATACAGTTCTTGGATTGTAGCGATAAACTTCTTTTCTGATATCTAAACTTTTATCTGTTTTTAAAAACTCTTTTGCCTGATCATAATTTAAAAAATATTTAACATTATTTTCTTTATCAAAAGTTTTATAAAGAATTATTTTTTGATAACTTTTGAGTTCACTATATTTATATTGACCGTCAATATCTCTTCTTAATGCAAATTTTGATCTAACTTTAAATTTGTTTGCATATTTAGCAAGCAGTTGCTCTATTTCTTTTTTAACATCTAAATAGACATATTTAGAATTAAAACGAATATTTGTATCTAGTACAACAAACCTTTCACTGTTGCTTAAATCATTATTTAATAATAATTTTTCAATTTCTTCTCTACTTAAATAAGAATTATCATATTTTTCTAGTGAAAGATTTTCTAAAAATTTTTCTTGTTCTAATGGATAAGAATCTTTTAGTTCAGGAACCTGTAATAAATAAATTGGTTTTAAATTAATATTTAAATAGTTAATGAATTTTTTCATTAATTCTTTATAGTTATCTACTTTATATTGAAAATTATCAGAGTCAAATTTTAAATAAGTAATATCTGTTAAGTATCTAGCGCGATTATTTTCGTTTGCTAAATAATTTTGCAATTCTTCAACACTCTCAAAGAAAGGCATAGTGTTTTTATCAAAATTTGATGTAGGAATTTCTTTTTCAAAGGAATATAATATTTTTAAATCATCGATATATTCTAATTGTAAATTTCCTTTTTCAATTTCTTGAATTACTTCTTTTTTAAGGTATTCAAACATATACTGATCATATTTTTTATTATTAAAATAAAATTCATCTTTTACTGTTGCATTTAAAATTTTTACTGGTGTTAAGATTTTATCTTTGATCTTGCTAATGTCAGAATTTACTTTATTTCATAATCCTCAAAAACGTTTTGTGGAACTTCCGCCTTGTCAAATATAATCTTCTTCTGAATTTGGTTTAAAAACATATTCATGAAATTCTTCTGTTCCTATTGCTTGAATAATAAAGTCAAAAAGGATTTCAACACCAAAAACTCAAGGTCCTAAAACTTGACTTAAGTTTTTAATTGCTCCTGCTGCATTTTTAATAAAATATAAGGTGGATTCTAGTGTTTTTTCTGTACTTGCAAAGAAGATGAAATCTGTTGCAAGACCTAAAAGTGCTGCACTTTTATTTAAAAATTTTTGATTTTGTTCACTAATATGTTTTTTAGTTGGTTTTGTGTATTTTCCCGTACTTTTGAATTTTTTTGTTCATTTTCAATGAGTTTTTTGATCCACTTTTTTTAGTATTTTATCTTTTTCTTGTCTTAAAGTTAGAACAGTGTCATAAAACTTTGGAGAATCAATTAAAGAAGTGTGATTTGCAAAATCATTTGAAGCAAATTTAACAAAACTAATTAGTTCAAAATAATCTTTATATTGATCTTTTAATGTTTTAATTTCTTTGGATGGAATATAAGCACTACTACTTTCTTCATATTCAATGTTAAATATATCAACATCAGGTAGTGTTAATAATTGTTCTATTGAAGATTTTAAAACAAATTTAATGCTTTTTGAAACTGCAATAGTAGCATCAATAAATTCTTGTTGGCTTTTGTTTAAAGAGTTAAAAACAGGAACATTTTTAACATATTCTAAAGTGTTTTCGTTGTAATTATAGGCATTTTTGGTTTTTGAAGTTAAAGAATACAATTCAAAAAATTCTTTGTATTTTCTTAATTCTTCTTCGCTATTAGTGTCTTTTAATAAAAGGATTCTATCAAATTCTTCACTTGAATTTGTGTTAGTTAAAGAAGCGGTTGCAAAATTTATTAAATTAATTGCATTCATAAATTTAGTACTTTGTGTAAGCGAACCTAAAAAGTAGTCAGGACTTGTTGATACCGAAATATTTAAATCATCTTTTAAACCATACAATTTTAATAAATCAATGTGTTCGTTGTTTTCTGTAACATAAAATTCATCTGTGAATATTTCTTTTAAAGTTGTATTAATAGTATTTAAAAATGATTTTATATATTTCTTAAATACATAAACTGTTTTAAAGTTAATTTTACTTTCAAACATTGCTGAAATAGAAGAAATATAAAAGGAATAAATTTGATTAAATATAGTTCCGTGTTTTCCTTTTAAAAGGATCTTATTTGCATCTTGAATTTTGTCTCAAAGAGTAACGTCTTTTAAATTAGCATATTTAATTTTAGAAAATTCTTCTTTCAAATTCTCTAGATCTTCTCTTAATAAATAATTATTTAAAATTGAGAAATTTTGATTATAATCTTTTTGTAATTTTTCTTTATCATTTTCGTTTAAATGGGAATTTAAAAGGAATTTGTCAAAATTAGCATCACTTTTTTGTTTAATAATTTGAGAGACAAAATTATTTACAAGACTTTTTTTAGTTTCTTCCATTGGGTTTGTAAATAATTTTTCTTCTCTCTCTTTTTTATTTCAATTATTTACATCAACAATGTCATTTATAGAACCTGATGGACTATCTAAAAATAATTTCCCATAGAAATTTTCTTTTACTGATTTATCTAAATCAACAATAAATTTATTTTGTCCGTTAGTTGAATTTAATTTTAAAATCGGTAATTCACTTAAATATGAATCAAATACTTGATTTTTGATAAAGTTATCATATTCATAAATTTTGTTTTTAAAATAAATGTATTTTTTGTAATTATTTTTTACAAAATTATCTAAATTAGATTTAATTGAAATATCAGAAAAAGAAATTAAATCATTTGGTGCTTTAATATGTTTATTAGTTTTAGCAAACTTAATTTTTGATTTTAATTCACTTAATTTTTGCTTATCTGATATATTTTTAGTAGCAATCTCTTGATAAAGATTTTCAAAATAATTAATTAATTCGGCTTTAGTTTGAAAAATTTTAGCATTGCCGCTATTTTTATCTAAAGTTGTTTCATATTTATAAAAGGAATTTACATTAAAATATGAAAGTTTTGCTTCTAATTCATCAGTAAAAACTTGATTATCTTTTCCAAGAAAAACTTCTTTATTTTCTAATTCATCTTTTCTTACAAGAGTTGGTCCAAATAAATTAGAATTTAACTCATTACTTGGTAAAATCTGTTTTTCAAGTTCTTGAATATCTTTATTAGAAAAGAATTCAACTGCTTCTATTTTTTGATCTAACATTACATTTAAATCACTAAAATTATCGATTAGTTTATCTAATGTTTTTGAAACAAAAACATCTTTGCTTTGATATTGTGTTTCTTGTTTTAATTGTTCTAAAATACTACTTTTGATTTGTTCTTCTTCATTAATTGTTTTCTTATTTTCTTTATTTATAGGCATTAAAATGGCAGCAGCAACTCCTGAACCTACTAAAACTGTTGCTATTGCACCAAAACCTAAATTTTTAATATATTTTTTCATTATTTACTCCTTTTTACCCAATAAAATATTAGAAATGAACCATTTAGTAATGTAACTAATATTATTAAAGTTAAACCTAAATAATTAAACTTATTTTTTACTGATATTTTATTAGTTACAACATATTGAAAATCAGTAATTTTTGGTTTATTTGCTAAAAATTCAAATTCATAATTTTTATTTTCATTGTTTGATAGATATTTAAAGTTTTTCAATTTATCAGATAAATTTTGAATTGAAAATGACTCAGAAATCAAATAATTTTTTCAATCATCGATTGTGTTAATATTTGAATAATAAATATGAAATTGTGATAAATCTACTTCAAAATATTTAAATGCACTATTTAATATTCAAACTTTATTATCCTTGAATATTAAATATTTTTGAGATATAAATTCAAAATCTTGATTATCTATTTTTGAATTTAAATCTATTTCTTTATTATTTAAAATCAAAGATTCTACATAAAATTTGCTCAGTTTATTATTTACAAATTTATCATTTATAAATCTTCTTTTTATAAACAATAAATTCAGAAAATCAAATAATTCTTGTGAATTTTGTTCAATAAATTGTTTTATAAAAAATTGGTCTTTTAGAAAATAGATAAAATCTCTTTTAAAAGTTTGAATATTTATATTATCTAAACCATTTAGTTGTCTTATAAACAAAATTTCATCATCACTAAAATCTTTTTCATCTCATAAATCTTTATTTATTTTTACTTTTAGATTTTCATAATTTATATTCTTATTTATGTTAGAAAAATTTAGTGTAGACAATAATGAATTTCTATCTAAGATTAAAAGTGCTTCTTGATTTTCTTTATATAAAAAATATTCATTGTTAGTAGTATCTCAATCATGCTTGTCAAATTGATTTATTTGATATAAAGTATTATAATTTCCTTTATTTTCTATATGTTTTATATTGTTGTGCATATTTTCTTTAAATACTAAAATTGAAAGTAAATATAGCGATTCAATAAAATCAAAATATTCTTTATTTTTATAGTTTAAAAACTTTTCAGAAACATTATAATAATTCATTTTATTTTCTTTTGATAACTCTATAGCTTGAAAAATATTTGGATTTTTATAATTTTCTGAATAGTTAATAGTACTTCTTGTTATAACAGGAATTAAAATAAAAGTACTAGTTATCATTGAATTGATCAAAATATTTTTCATAGATGATTTAAAAATTTTGATGATTAAAAGAAAAATAAAGGAAAATAATATAAAAACAAAGTTATTAACTAGTCAATTTAATAAAGTAATATAAATTACAACTAACTCACTAGAGGTGGCGAGAGAAATTATTATTTGATTTAATATTACAAGGAAATTTGTAACACTAAATAATATATAAATAGTTATTATTTTAGAAAATAAAATTACTCTTTTACTAGAAAATAAAGTGTTTTGAAAACCATCGTAGAAATTTCTTTTAGTTCCTATAAAAAGTAAATAAATCAAAGTAAAAGAAATAATTGCACAAATGACAAAATTAATATAAAAGATAAATCAATTATAGTTTATTAAATTATTCTTACTTAAAATTACAGGAATTACTGAAAACGAAGATAAAAAACAAAATACCAACAATATTCAAATTGTATGTGTTTTAAATAAATACTTAAAATTATTTTTTAAAATTGTTTTCATATTCTCCTTTGAGTGTTTCTATAATTACTTTTGTAAAATTTTCTTTTTTGTTTTTATTTTCTTTTAAATTGATTTCTTTAATTTCACCTGAATCAAGCAATACAAAATCTGTAACATAAGGCAAGATATTATTTATCTCATGGGAAACGATTACAATAGTCATATCGTTTTCAACTCTTAAATTATCTATAGTTTTGTAAAACTTTTCTTTTCAATAAATATCTAAATTACTTTCTAATTCATCAATTAGTAGTAATTTTGGCTTAATAAATTCCACTAATATCAAAATTAATTTTTGTTTTTCTCCTGAAGAAAATTTATTTGGGTTTTTATTAAAGGATATTTTATATTCTTGCATTTTATCTTTTATTGCTTGTTTTGAAATTTTCTTTTGATGAAAATAATAATAAAAATGTTCAATAAATTTCAATGCACTCATGTTGCTTGGAAATTTCAAATCAGTGTTGAAATATAAAACATCTTTTTTACCTTTGATTTTTTCTAAAAACTCATTGTCTATAAAAATTTCACCATCATAATCTGAATCATTTCCAGCAATTATTTTTAAAAGTGTACTTTTACCAGAACCATTATTTCCTGCTATTAAATAAAAACTTTTAAATTCGATGTTAAGTGAAATATTGTTTAATATTTTCTTGTCCTTATAAATTTTACTCACATTTTTGATAACTACTTTACTCATATATTCTAATTATATCATTTTATTTAAAAAAATTCACTTTTTTTATAAAAAGAATAAAAAATTTTGAATAAATTAGGGATTATTTTTACTTAAATTTTTATTTAAAATTCTTTTGAATAAAAAATCCGCTATTTTAAAAAACTAAATAGCGGATATAAACTTTTTTAAATTTTGTTATCAACAACCTTTTTTATTTTACTTTTTTCTTTTGATGAACTAGAATATTCCAATATTGAAATAATTAAAACACTGATAGCGGCAGGAAAAATAGTGAAATGAAATGGGATTTGTAAAACAAATAAACCAATTTTAAGTATACCTATAAATAAAACGCCCATTAATATACCAAAAACAATAAAAACTATTGCTGCATAAGCAATTAATATTATTTTTTTGTTTTTTACATTTAAACTTAGGTTCAAATTTTCTTTTTTGTAAATTAAAAAATAAAATAACATAGTGAAAAATATAAAAATAATTTTTTTGCTAAAACCTAATTTTGCATTTTTAATAAGCAAAAACTTATAGATAATGAAAATTAGATAATTGAATAAAGAATAGTAAATTATACAAAGAGTTAATACAAATTGTCATCCTCCATCTAAATAATGCAATTGCTTTTCACTAAATGTTATAAATAAAATTAGAAAAAATATAAATATTGTTAACATTAAATTTGAAAGAAAACCTAATGCTAAAATTTTCTTTTTATCTTGGTACATAATTCTCCTGTTTGTTTATTTAATTTATATACAACCATAATGTATATACAATATAATTATTTCACTTTGTGAAAATATTTGAACAAAAAAGAAATAAAAAAACAAAAAAGTTGAATTTTTGTTCTTTTTATTGATAATTTAATATTTTTTCTATTTTAGTTAAAATAATGAATTTTGATCTGTATCATTAAGGTGTTTTACTATTCCCATTTCTTTGATTTTTTCAAGAAGGGTTTTATTTAAAAGTGTTCTGTTTTTTAAGTCTTCAATAGAAGAAAATTCTGATTCTTCTCTTGCTTTTTCAATCGATTTAGCTACTGCTTCACCAAGTCCATCAATTGTAATAAATGGCGGAATTAAAGCGTTGTTTTCATAATCAAGAATTCAATCAGTTGAACTGGATTTTTCTAGATTTACATTAGAAATAGTAAATCCTCTTGCATGCATTTCTTCAGCAATACATAAAATTGGAATTAAATCTTTTTCTTTTACAGATAATTGTTCTTCTTTTTTCTTTGAAAATTCTCTTCTTTTTAATTCTCTTATTTTTTCTTTTATCCCTGTTTTTCCTGATGTTAGTGTTTTGATATCACTAACATCAGCTCTTGTTGTAAAGTAAGTTGCATAATAAGCAAGTGGATAATATAATTTATAATAAGCAATTCTTCAAGCCATTAAAACATAAGCTGTAGCATGTGCTTTTGGGAAAAGATACTTAATCTTTTTAAGTGATTCTATATATCAATCTGGAATGTTATGTTTATTTAATAACTCTTCTTCATCTTTAGTTAAAGATTTTCCTTTTCTAACATTTTCCATAATTTTAAAAGATGCTGATGGTTCAACTCCTTTTAAAATTAAAAAACTCATTATATCATCACGACAAGATACTATATCTTTAAAAGTAAGTTTTTTTTCTACTATTAACTCTTCAGCATTTCCTTTTCAAACATCTGTTCCATGAGATAAACCAGAAATAGCAACTAAGTCCGCAAAAGTTTCTGCTTTTGCTACTTTTAACATTCCTCTTACGAAGTTAGTTCCAAACTCCGGAATCCCCATTGCACCTGTAGTTTCTCCAGAAATATCTTCTGGTAAGATACCTAAAGCCTCTGTAGAAGAAAAAAGAGAAATTATTTTAGGATCTGATTTTGGAATACTTGTTGCTTTTACTTTAGTTAAATTTTCTAGCATTCTAATTGCTGTAGGATCATCATGACCAAGTAAATCTAATTTTAATACATTATCATGAATGGAACTAAAATCAAAGTGAGTTGTTTTTCAAGTTGATGAATCATTATTAGCTGGATAATTAATTGGAGTAAAATCTTCTACATCAAATTCTTTTGGTATTACAATTATCCCCCCTGGATGTTGTCCTGTAGTTCTTTTTACTCCTTTAGCTTTTAATGATAAAAATTCCATAAAAGCGGATGAATAATTAGCTAAATTTTCTTCTATTTGACTTTTAATATAACCATAAACAGTTTTTTCAGCATTTGTAGAAATAGTTCCCGCTCTAAAAGTGTGGTTTTCTCCAAATAATCTTCTTACTTCATTATGAATATTAATTTGATATTCACCTGAAAAATTTAAATCTATGTCAGGAACTTTATCAGCTTTAAATCCTAAAAAAGTTTCAAAAGGAATTGTTTGTCCTTCTTTTTCAAAAGGAATATTACACTTAGAACAATTTTTATCTGGTAAGTCAAAACCTGAAAGATATTTACCATCTTCAAAAAATTCAGATGTTTTACATTTAGAACAAATGTAATGTGGAACAAGTGGATTAACTTCAGTAATTCCTGCCATTGTTGCAACAAGAGAAGAACCAACCGAACCACGAGATCCTACTAAATATCCATCATCAAGTGATTTTCTTACTAGTTTATGACTAATTCAATAAATTGCATCAAAACCATAATTTAAAATAGGATTTAGTTCTTTTTCTAACCTATTTTTTACTATAGCGGGTAAATTTTCACCATATTTTTCTTTTGCTGTTTTTCAAACAAGTTTTTCTAAATTTTCTTTTGAATTATCGAAAATAGGTGCATATAATTTGTCTTTAATAACCTGAATTTCTTCGAATTCTTCTGCTAAATTTCTTGAGTTGGAAACCACAATTTCCTTTATGATGTTAAAATCTTCTAAAAAGTCAAATTCTTTAAACATTTCATCTGTTGTTAAAAAGTTTTGTAAAGGATAAATTGGGTTTTCTTCTTTATATTTATATAAATAATGTCTTGCTCCGCCAAGTCCTTTAGCATTTATATAAATATTATGAAGTATCTTTTGGTTTTCTTCAATATAACGACAATCAGAAACTGCTATAATCTTTTTATTAAATTTTTTAGCTGTATAAACTAAATCTCTTAAACCTTCTTTTATATCTTTAGTTGCTAAAATATTTCTATTATTTCAATGAACAAAATCTCTTAGTGGTGGTACAAAAACAACATCATATCTTTGTAATTCTTGTTCAAAAATTTCTGTTGTAGAAAAGAAAAGTTTATCAATTAATCTTGAGTTTAAAGTCCCGCTTGCTAATAATAAATTCTCACTTTTTTGATATTTATCTATAAAAAGTTTTGGTCCATTGTAAAAGGTTTTAACTGATGCGTCTGATATTAATTTAAATAATTCTTTTAAACCTTTTTGATTTTTTGCATAAATAACTACTTCATAACTGAATTTTTTTTCATGAAGTGATTCTAGTTCAAAAAATTCTAAATCATAGCTAGAATTAATGTTTTTTTGTTCTAGTTCTCTTAAAAAAGAAAGTCAAACTTGAGCTAAAACATTAGCATCATAATCAGCTCTATGGGCTACAGTTGAGTCATAATTTATATTTAATCTTGTTGCCAAATTTTCCAATCTAAATTTTTTAGCATCTGGATTGATAATTCTTGCCACTATAAGTGTATCAATAGCTTCAATATCTAATTTTGGTAAATTAAAAACTCTTATTTTTTCATTAACAAAATTTATATCAAAATTAGCATTATGAGCTACTGCAATGGAATTATCTAAAATTTCTCTAATTTTTTTTATTCCTTCTTCTTGTGAAATTGCATTAATTAAATCTGCTTCTGTAATGTTTGTAATTTCTGTAATATACTTTGGTAAAGGTTTATTAGGTTTTATAAAAAATTGAATATTTTCCTTTATTTTTCCGTGTTCTATGACAACTGCACCAAATTCAATGATTTCGTCATATCTAGGAGATAAACCTGTTGTTTCTAAGTCAAAAACCACGTATTTAGCATTCTTTAATAAAGAATCTTTTTTTGCATTTATAACAGCATTATTTTTATATTCGATAGTGTTAAAAGTAGAACCATAAATTGCTTTTATCTTGTGTTTTTTTGCTGAATGATAAAATTCAGGAAAAGACTGAACAGAATCAACATCAGCAATACCAATTGCACTGTGATTAAATTTTTTTGCTGCAAGCACATATTCTTCTGCTGTTGATATTCCGTCCATAGCATTCATATTGCTTCTTGCATAAAATTCAACTCTTGTTTCTTTCTCTTTATCGATTCTTTCATCTTTTTTGAGTTCTATAAATTCTATTTTTTTAGCACTAATTACTTTAGTTTTTAAATACTCATCTTTTGTATTAGAACCATATGCAGTTATTGTTTTACCTACTACATATTTTTCCTGTTCTTCTTTTTCTTGATCAGTTTTTGAAAATATTTTAACTTTAATAGCTTCTTCATAATCTGTTATTGTTAAAATTGTTATTCATAAACCGGTTTTAGTTTTTTGAACATCTCTTTTAAAAATTTCACCAGTAACTATAACATTAAATTCTTCACTTTCTAATGCTTCTTTTATAGATAAAGGAGTATAACTTTTATTTTTCATAAAAGAAGTAAAATCCTTTTTGAAACCTATATTATTGCTATTTTCAGTTTGTTTAACACTTTTGAGAAAATCTTGTTTCATTTTTTCTTCTTTGAACATTTCTTCAATTCTTAATTTTTGTGCTTCTTTTTCTTTTTCTTCATCAATTTTAAATTCTACTTTAAAGTTTTCAAAACCTCAGTTTTGCATATATGTTTCTATTTGATTTAATTTTTCAATTTTTGCGTCTAATTCATTTCTAACAAAAATTGTTAAAATATTGCTTTTTGAAAACTCATAATTTTTGTTTTCAAAAAAATCAAATAAATTATTAACTAAAAGAAAAGCATATTCAAAATAATCTTTCACTAAAAATTCTTTTTTGGAATCATCAAAATATTTAATTTTAATTTCAAAATTAAGTTTTGCTTTTCTAACTTTAGAATAAAATTGTCTAAATAATGAAATTTTAACAATGTCTCTAAAATTAAAATAGACTAAATAATAATTACCTTCTCTGCTAACTTGTTCAATTTCGACACCATAAAATTCTTCAGTTGGTTCAAATTCAATTTCTTGACAAAATTTTTTAAATGTTTCGTTCATATAACTCCTTTTATTTATGCTTATTATAAAAAATAATTATACTATCTTTTTTGCTAAAAATTCAAATGAAAAGAGTAAGTTTTTTACAACTTACTCTTATTTTGTTTTCTCTTTGAAATTCAGTGTCAAAGACCTCAAATTGCATAACCAATTAACATTGTTCCTGCATAACTTGGTAATAAAATTGCTGTACTTAATGTATATTCTTCACCTACCATTGGTGGTATAAAAGAAATTAAAATTACGAAAATTATAACTAACATTCCAAAATATAATAATATTTGTTCTCAAATTGGGATTTTAAATTCTTTATACTTATAACCAATTACAAGAATACTAAATATAGTGAGTAAATATTGCATTAAGAACACAATATTACCAGCATTTAGAATTGCATGGAATTTGTCTTCTATTCCTAAAAAATAAGGAATTAGAGTAAAAATAATCATAGATATAGATGCAAAAATAGTACAAAAAATAATGGCA
This sequence comes from Mycoplasma sp. 480, assembly GCF_051353065.1. NCBI lineage: Bacteria > Bacillati > Mycoplasmatota > Mollicutes > Mycoplasmatales > Mycoplasmataceae > Mycoplasma > Mycoplasma sp. 480. The sequence continues at coordinate 817,416 of NZ_CP195722.1, forward strand.
TTTTTATAATTATTATTTTTTCCTTTTATTGCTAATGAACTTGGTAAAAATCCATCTTCTGCTAAAGGTACAACTGTTCTTGCATAATAAACTAATGAACTAATTGAAGAAGTTGTTCTGTTAAAAAATAACCCTATTGCAAATAATATAACTCCTGTAATTCCAAAAACTAGTTTGAATAAATTTGAAAAGGAATTTGTAGTATCGTTAAAAGAAACTCCTAAAAAAATTAAATAAAAGATTAAATAAAAACTTAAAATTATTATAAAAATTAAAACTAAAATTTTCTTAAATCTTTTTGTTTCAACATCAGCAGATAAACCTGCTAAACCTTCTAAACCACCAAAAGCATAAATAAAACTTAAAACCGAACCAACTATTACCCCTATAGTTATTTCATCTTTGCTTAATAATTTAGATGCAAAATCTAACTGTGTTGCTGAAAGGTAAATTACTATAAATAAACCTGTTATTATTGTTATTCATTTTATAATCGCTGATATAAAAATAAATCATTTTGATATTTTTAAACCCAAAGCACTTACTATTGTAGTTAATAAGAAAAACACAATAGAAACTGCAAGATAAATTTCTTGATGTTCTTTATCGAGTTCGCTTAATAAACCAGAAAAGAACAATGGAGTCGTAGCAGAAAATAAAGGAACTTGAGCAAATTGATTCCATCCTTGAAAAAAGATAAATCACCTTTGTTTTGGAAAAGCTTTTTTTCCATATACATAACTTCCACCAACTTCAGAACCAAAATTTTCTCCACCTCTGGCAAAAGCAAGCATAACAGCACCACAAATGAAGGCTGTTAATACAAAAATAAGCATTCCTCAAAGTCCTTTACTAATAACACCAGCAATTGTTACTATAAAACCAAAACCAACTATATAGTTTAGTCCAAATAGTAAAAACTGCCTTTCTGAAAATTTATTCTTCAATATTTATTCCCCTTTCGTTGTTATTAAAATAAACAACTACATAATTATAGAAAAAAAACAAAAATTTTATAAAAAATGAGCTTTCAAATGAAAAAATTGTGTTTTTTTGCCCTTTTCATTATAAAGCTTATAAATTTTCTTTAATTTCTTCTGTAATTTTGAAGTTAATTTTAGCTACTTGATCTAAATTTTCCCGAGTTTCCCAGTTAATAGCAAAAAGACAAAATCAACCATTTTTTTGGTTGATTTTATTGTTTTTGTTTTTTCTTTATACCATTTTTGATAAAACTCTTTTTATATCGTATCAATACTTGATATTATCGTTGTTTTCATCGGTTTTATAATTTAAAGTTTCTACTTTAATTATTTCACCTTTAAATTCAGTTACAACACTTGTTTGAGAGTTGAATGCTTCAATGAATTTATCATTTGTTATTTTATCTACAAGTCCATTTTCTTTATAAAATTTATTTATTAAGAAAATGGAATATTTCAATACAACTAATGCTAAAAAATTAAGTATAAAATGTCCTAAAATATGAGAATCTTTTCATACATAAATTGGTCTAACTTTTAGTGTGTTTTTTAGTGTTCTAAAATTCTCTTCAATTTTTGTCATTGTTTGTGATATATTTCAATAATTTGCTTCTGGACTTAAATCTAGTCTAGAAGTTTCATAAACATAGAGTCCATCGAATTTTTCATCTTCTATGATTTTTTCATAATCGAGTTCGAATTCCATTTTCCCTACTCTTTTAAAAAATTTATATTTTTTAATTCCTATAATTTCTTCTGCACTAACTCTTCCAATTTTGTTTTGTCTTTTTTGAAAATTTTTAATTAATATTTGTCTATCTTCATAATCTTTTTTTGCTTTTGATTTACTAAAAGCAACAATTCTTCTTCTAATTGTCTCATTTACTCTTTTTCCGTTTCAATGGGAATTATAGTGATATTCTTTGTATTTCAAGCTTTTGTTTATATCAATATAACCTTCTTGTTCAAGTGCAAATTCTTTAAATTCTTTGCTTGATGATTTTAACCTATAAGAAATTATAAAATCAATGTTTTTTTGCTCTAAATAACGGAGATTTTTATTTATTGACATTCCTTTATCTGCAATAATAGTGACTTTTTTGAGATTGTAATTTTTCTTCATTTCTTCAATAAAAGGAATCATTGTGCTTGAATCTGCTGTGTTTCCTTTAAAAACTTTTATAAAAATCGGAATACCATTACTATCTGTTGCCATTCCTATAACGACTTGATCTTCTTTGAATTTTCCATCTTTAGAATAACCCGGAATTCTTAGTCCATTTCTTTGAAAAGATTCAAAATAAACAGTTGAAGAATCATAAAAAACTAATTCGATATCTCTTCCTGTTTCATTTGTGATAATGTTGTTTAAATTGGAAAAAATTTCTTTTTCATTATCAACTAAAACATCAAGAAATCTATAAAAAGAATTTTTAGAAGTTGTTATTTTATTATCGAATTTTTCTTTGTTTTTGAATCTTTGGAAAATGCTTTGTTCATAAAGAATTTTTGAAGCTATTTGATATTCTAAAATTCCTTCTAAATCTTTATGTTTACTTTCTTTTAATGAACCAAAAATATTTAATTTTTTGACAACATTATAAATTAGATTTATCTCAGTCATTTTAAGAAATTTTTCAATATTATCTTTTTTAATTTCACTTAATAAAATATTTTTTATTTCTTCTGCTGAGTTTTTAGGATCAATTTCTCTCAATTTCTTTCTCATTATCTCTAAATATTTTGGATTTATTTTTTCTAATTTTTCAATATTTCCTAAACTTGCAATTTTTTTATAACCTTTTTTATTTTCTCAATATTTTACAACGGTTGCATATTTAGCATTCCCATTACTACATTCAAGTATAAAATGATTTTTCATATTGTAATTATACCATAATAGAAAGATTTTCAAAGAAAAAAATATTTTTTTTAATACATAGTATTAAATATATGAAAAAAAAGAAAAAAATCCCGTCAACTGGGAAAGACGGGAAATGCAACTAACGGACTTAACAAAAAATACTTTATTATTTGATTATCTGCAATGATATTAATTATTACAAACGGATTTATTTCATTTATCCCTGTTGTGGGACAAATATTAGGTATTATTTTCTCATTCTGACCAATAATTGTTTATATTTTAACAATTATTTGATCAAAAAGAGATGAAAAAGAAGTAATCTAAAAACTAAAAGTTAATATGAAAATATTAACTTTTTTAATATCTTTATGCACAAATTTGAAATAAAAATTCCCTTATTTAAAAGGGAATTGATATTAGTTTTCTGATAATCCATCAATTTTAGCAATTGCTTTAATGTAATCTTTTTCTTTTAAAGAAATGATTTTTACTCCTTTGGTGTTTCTTGAAGTTTCTGCTATTTGAGAAAGTGGTGTTCTTATTGCTATACCTTGTTTTGTTAAAATTAAAATTTCTTCATTTCCTTTAACATTTCCAATATATGTTAATTTTCCAGCTTTTTCGCTATTAATAGTTCTAACACCTTTAGCACCACGAGCAGTAATTCTATATTCATCAATTAAAGTTTTTTTACCAAAACCTAATTCACCAAGAGCTAAAATATATTGTCCTTCAGCAGTTGTTGAAGCACCTACAACTTCATCATCTTGGTCAAGTTTTATTGCTCTAACTCCTTCAGATTGTCTTCCTGTACTTCTTAATTCATCACTTAAGAAACGAACAACATTTCCGTTTGATGCTCCAATAATGATTTCTTCACCATCTTTAACAACAAATGCTCTTTTTAGTTCATCTCCTTCTTTTAGACCAAGTGCAATTTTTCCATTTGCATTAATTCTTTCATAGTTACTAATTTCTGTTTTTTTAATAATTCCTTTTTTAGAAACTGTTACTAAATAAGTACCTAAATTATATTCATTAATAGATAACATTGAAATGACTTTTTCATCTTTTTGTATTCCTATTAAATTAATAAAAGGAATTCCTTTACCTTGTTTGCTTTGCTCAGGTATTTGATATGATCTTAATCTATAAACTTTTGCTAAACTTGTAAAAATTAATAAATCAGTATGTGTATTTGTTATTAAAATTGAACTTAAATTATCATCTTCGTATGTAGTAGCTGTATTTGAACCAACTCCACCTCTATTTTGTGTTTTGTATTCATCAATATTTATTCTTTTTACATAACCATTATTAGTTAATGTTATAGCAACATCTTGAGATGGAATTAAATCTTCATCTTGAATAGTTCCTACTTCAGTTGCAGTAATTTCAGTTCTTCTTTCATCAGCAAAATTTTCTTTTACTTCCTGTAATTCTGAAACAATTAAGTTGATTAATTTTTCTTTTGAAGCTAATATTTCTTTGAGTTCTTTAATTTTTTGATATAACTCTTCCATTTCATTAACTAGTTTTTCAACAGCTAAACCAGTTAATCTACTTAATCTCATTTCAATAATAGCTTTTGTTTGAATTGGAGTTAAATTAAATCTTGTACCCAATTTTTCTTGTGCTTCTGCATCAGATTTAGATGATTTAATAATTTTAATTACTTCATCAATATTTTCAATAGCTATTTTTAAACCTTCTAAAACATGAACTCTTTCTTCTGCTTTTTTAAGGTCAAATTGTAATCTTCTAGTGAATACATCAATTTGATGTTCTAAATAAACTTCTAATGATTCTTTAAGGTTTAAAAGTTTTGGTTCTCCCTTTACTAGAGCAATCATATTAATAGAATAACTAACTTGTAAAGATGTATATTTAAAAAGATTATTAAGCACTACTTCAGGGATAAATCCTTTTTTTATGTCAAAAACAACTCTAATTCCTTCTCTTGAAGTTTCATCTCTTATATCAGAAATTCCATCAAGTTTTTTTTCTTTAATTAATTGAACAATTTTTTCAATTAATACAGGTTTTTTGATTTCATAAGGAATTTCATAAACTATTATTTTACTTTTTCCGTTTTTTAATTCTTCAATTTTTGCTTTTGATCTTAAAATAAAGGAACCTCTACCAGTTTCATAAGCTTTAGCAATACCACTTTGTCCTAAAATCATTGCTCCTGTTGGAAAATCTGGTCCTTTTATATGTTGCATTAGTTCATCAATTGAAATTTCTGGATTTTTAGCTAAAGCAATAGTGGCATCAATAACCTCTCCTAAATTGTGTGGTGGTATAGTTGTTGCCATTCCTACTGCAATACCAGTAACTCCTGAAACTAATAGGTTTGGAATTTTAGAAGGTAGTATTGTTGGTTCACTTTCAGAACCGTCATAGTTAGGCATAAAATCTACTGTATCTTTTTTAATGCTTTCTACCATTAAAGAAGCAATTTTAGACATTCTAGCTTCTGTATAACGCATCGCCGCTGCTGCATCTCCATCAATAGAACCAAAGTTTCCATGACCATCAATCAACGGATATCTTAATGAGAAATCTTGAGCCATACGAACCATTGAATCATACACAGAAGAATCACCGTGTGGGTGATATTTACCTAAAACATCTCCAACAATTCTAGCAGATTTTTTGTGTGCAACACTGTGTGTTATTCCTAATTCACTCATACCATAAAGAATTCTTCTATGAACTGGTTTTAATCCATCACGAGCATCTGGTAAAGCACGAGAAACAATAACAGACATTGCATATTCAAGAAACGAATTTCTCATTTCATCTGAAATAGGTTTAGGAATTATTCCACCTGCTTCATTTTCTATAATTTGAGAAGAAACAACATATTCTTCTTTATCTTGAGGTGCTACCTCCTCTTCATCACTTTCTTCTACTGTTTTTTCTTTAAAAACAGTTTCCATTTCTTCATCATCTAGAATATATTTTTCTTTTTCATCTTTATCATCAAAAAACATATTACCTCACTTACTTTAATAATCTTTTTAAATAAATTTTATTTAAATTATAGCAAAAAAATGCATTTTTTTCATTTTATTGCTCTTTTTTCTATACTAATTTTTATATTTTAGTATCATTAATTTATCAATAAAAAATAAGGAGAAAATATGAAAAAAGAAGTTTTTATAGCAGGTGGATGTTTTTGAGGAGTAGAAGCTTATTTTTCAAGAATTAAAGGTGTTATTCAATCTGAATCTTATTATATAAATGGAGACTTTGAAGGAGTAACTTATAAAGAAGTTTGTTCTGGTTCAAAGCATGCTGAAGCTGTTAGAGTTATTTATGATGATGAACAAATAGATGAAAAAACTATATGAGAATTATATTTAAATATTATTGATCCTTACTCTCTAAATAAACAAGGAAATGACAAAGGAACACAATATAGAGTTGGAATTTATTCAAATGATCCAATTGTTTTACAAATATTCGAAGATTTAAATAAAGAATTTATTAATAAAGAAAATAAAGAAAATTACATTGAATTTGATAAAGTTTATGATAAAACAAAAGCTGAAGAATATCATCAAAAATATCTTGAAAAAAATCCTTTGGGTTATTGTCATATTAATTTATATTCAATCCCTGAATCATTATTAAAGGATGAATATAAAGATAAATAATTATATTAATTCAATAAAATCAAAAATCAAAAATACAGAAATTTCCTGTATTTTCATTTATTTTTTAATTAGAAGATTCGTTTAAATCAAAGGTTTGTGTATATATTCTGTCAGTTGAATCACCTTCTATTTTATATTTAAAAGTTAATATTTTAGTAGTTGCATCATATACAGCATCATTTGAACTTGAAGGGAATTTTTTAACATCGTCATGTATTTTTGGATCAGAACTTACTTCTGAAACTCTTTTAATTTTAGATAATTCTAATCCTTCTTTTGCAACAAAAATTTTGTTATCTTCTCTTCTGTTTCCACCAAGGAGTCCTATAAAATTGCTACTAGAATAATATTGAAGACCTTTGAAAGAATGTTTTGTTAAATTTGATAATTTATTTAAAAATCTTGATTTTCAATCGTCAAAAGCTGGAACTAAAGCATTTTCATACATATTTTCAACATTTTGATTATTTACAGAAGGTTCTTCTGAAGTTGGATTTTTAATATTTTCCGGTTCAGTTGCTTTTGGTTCGGGTTGAGATGGTCTTTCATTACTGCCTGTTGAATCTTGTGGATTTTCTTTTTGTTTAGGTGCTTGTGGTTCTCCTTGTGTTTGTGAATTTTGATTCTCACTAGGATTAATAGGAACTTCTGAAGTTTTTGTTGTTGATTTTTCTTCTGGATCGCCACTTTTTATATTTGGATCTTCTTTTTTTGAAGTTTTAGTTTCATCATTTGTATTATCATTTTTTTGTAATTTATCGTCTTGTTTTTCGTTTTCATCAACAGGTTTATTAAATTTAATAGTTTGGGAATATTCTTTATCACTTTCATCATCTTTTACTTTATATTTAAAAATCAAAGTAGAAGTCGATTCATCTCAAGAAGAATCACGGTATCTTTTAACTTCTTTTGGATCGCTTGGAATTATTACTTGTCTAATTTTTTCTATATCCAATCCTTCTCTTGTAACAAAAATCTCATTATCAGTTCAACCAGGACCAATTAATCCAAAGAATTTATTTGTTGCATAATATTGAATTCCTTGAAAACCTTTTATTCCTTGAAAACCTTTTTTCTTTAAATTTTTTAAATTTTTAAATCAGTTTGCTTGAGAATTCTCATTTTTAAACACTAATGCATTGCTATAATCTATATTTTCCTTTTTAGGTTCTGCAACTACAGTTGGTTGTGGTTGTGATGTAGTTGGATTAGGTTCTGTCTTCTTATCTGTTTCTTTGCTTTCAGTTTTTTGTACATTACAAGAAACAAAAGTTATTGAACTTAAGATTGTTAATCCTAATGGTAATAATTTTTTAAATAAATTCTTTTTCATAATTTTCCTCTTTCTTTTATTTTTCTGTATTTTTGTTTTTTTGGGGTAAAAAAACATAGAATTTTTGTTATTTTAAAATTCTATGTTTTAAAGAAGATTATTCTTCATCTGCTTTAATAGCACGTTTTTTAATAATTACATCTGCAATTTGTTTTGGTGTCACTTCATAGTGATCAAATTGCATTTGATATGTTCCACGACCTGAAGTCATAGATCTCAATTGTGTAGAATATCCAAACATTTCTGATAATGGAACATCTGCTCTAATGATATTTGCTCCATCACTTCTTGTTTCTTGTTCTTTAACTTGTCCTCTTCTACGGGATAAATCACCCATAACATCCCCTGAATAATCAGCAGGAACAACAACAGAAACATCCATAATTGGTTCTAATAAAACAGTACCAATAGCATCTTTTGCTTTTGTTAAAGCTTTAGAAGCTGCTATTTTATATGCCATTTCTGATGAATCGACATCGTGGTATGAACCATCAAATAAAGTAGCTTTAATATCTATCATTGGATAACCAGCTAAAATACCAGCAGCCATTTTATCTTCAAGTCCTTTTTGAATTGATTTAATGTATTCTTTAGGAATTTTTCCACCAACAATTTTATCTATAAATTCAAAACCACCATCTGGATTTGGTTCAAATTTAATTCAAACATGTCCATATTGCCCTTTTCCACCAGATTGCTTGATGTGCTTTCCTTCAACTTCTGATGACTTAGTGATTGTTTCACGGTAAGAAACTTGAGGTGCTCCAACTGTTGCTTCAACACCAAATTCTCTTTTTAGACGATCAACAATAATATCTAGATGTAATTCACCCATTCCGGCAATAATAGTTTGTCCTGTTTCATCATCAGTTCATGTTCTAAAGGTTGGATCTTCGTTTGCAAGTTTTTGTAATCCAATTGATAATTTTTCTGTTGCAGCTTTAGAAGCTGGTTCTAATGCTTGTGAAATAACTGGTTCTGGGAATACCATTTTTTCTAAAACAAAGTGTTTTGCCTTTTCAGAAATTAAAGTATCACCTGTAACAGTATCTTTTAATCCTACTGCAGCACCAATATCTCCTGCTCTTACTTCATCGATTTCTTCTCTAGAGTTAGCATGCATTTCTAAAATACGTCCAACTCTTTCTTTTTTATCTTTTGTTGAATTATATACGTATGAACCTTTTTGTAAAACTCCTGAATAAACTCTAAAGAATGTTAAAGTTCCAACAAATGGGTCGTTCATAATTTTGAATGCTAATGCTGAAAAATCATAATCATCTGATGCTGGAACTTCAACAACTTCATCTCCTATATATCCTTTAATAGCAGGAACATCTAAAGGAGAAGGTAAATAATCAACAACTGCATCAATCATTTTTTTAACACCTTTATTTTTAAATGATGTTCCACAAACTACAGGGAAAAATTCTGAAGTTAATGTTGCTTTTCTAATTGCTTGTTTTAATCTATCTGCTGAAATTTCTTCACCTTCTAAAGCAAGCATCATTACTTCTTCATCATAGTCAGCAACTGCTTCGACTAATTGTGCTCTCATTTTTTTAGCTTTTTCTAATAAATCTGAAGGCACTTCTATTTCTTTAGCATTTTCTTCTTTTTCACCATCGTATTCAAATGCTTTCATTTCTACAAGGTCAATTAAACCTTTGTAATCATTTTCAGCACCTATGTTTAGTTGGATAGCAACAGCATTTCCACCAAGTCTTTCTTTAACTGAACGAATAGAAGCTTCAAAATCTGCTCCTGCCTTATCCATTTTATTAACATAAACAATTCTTGGAACTTTATAATTTGTTGCTTGTCTTCAAACTGTTTCTGTTTGTGGTTCAACTCCTGATTGAGCATCTAAAACCGCAACAGCACCATCTAATACTCTAAGTGAACGTTCAACTTCAACAGTAAAGTCAACGTGTCCTGGAGTATCAATAATATTAATTCTTTTATCTTTTCAAAAAGCTGTTGTAGCAGCAGAAGTAATTGTAATACCTCTTTCTTTTTCTTGTTCCATTCAGTCCATTTGTGATCCACCATCATGTGTTTCTCCGATTTTGTGGATTTTTCCTGTATGGAATAAAATTCTTTCTGTTGTTGTAGTTTTACCTGCATCAATGTGAGCCATTATACCAATATTACGATAATCTTTAAGGTCAAATTTTCTTGCCATAATTATCATCTAAAATGTGCAAATGCTTTATTTGCTTCTGCCATTTTATGTGTATCCTCTTTTTTCTTAATAGCTCCACCAGTGTTATTTGATGCATCAATGATTTCGTTTGCAAGTCTTAAGTCCATTGTTTTTTCTGCTCTTAATCTTGAATAATTAATTAATCATCTTAATGATAAAGTTTGTTTTCTTCTTGCAGAAACTTCCATTGGAACTTGGTAGTTTGTTCCCCCAACTCTTCTTGATCTAATTTCTAATTGAGGTGTTATGTTATTGATAGCTTGTTGGAAAACTTCTAAAGGATCTTTTCCTGTTTTTTCCTTAACAATATCAAAAGCTGAATATAAAATAGTTTGCGCTGTTGATTTTTTTCCGTCTAACATAATTGCATTTACTAATTTTGTAACTAATTTAGAGTTAAAAATTGGATCAGCTAATACATCACGAATAGGCGCTTGTTTTCTTCTTGACATTTTTTCTCCTATATTTTTTTATATTATAAAATTATTATTTTTTAGGTTTTTTTGCACCATATTTAGATCTAGCTTGATTTCTTTTATTAACACCAGCTGTATCTTGTGTTCCTCTAACGATATGGTATCTAACCCCTGGTAAATCTTTAACTTTTCCACCACGAATTAAAACTACAGAGTGTTCTTGTAAGTTGTGTCCTTCTCCTGGTATATAAGCTGTAACTTCCATTCCGTTTGATAATTTAACCCTCGCATATTTTCTTAATGCTGAGTTAGGTTTTTTAGGTGTCATTGTTGCAACCCTTGTACAAACTCCACGTTTAAAAGGTGAAGGTAATTTTGTTTCTTTTTTATGTAAAGAGTTGTAACCAACTATTAGTGCAGGAGCTTTTGTTTTTCTTACTTTATTAACACGTCCTTGACTAACTAATTGTGCTATTGTTGGCATTGTCTTTCCTTTCGATTTTTAAATTTTAATTTATATATTCACAAACTTAATTATTCATAAACATTATTATTAATAATAATTAAGTGTATAAATTATATAACAACTTAGCCGAGTGTATCGAAAAAAAATTATTTTTTTTATAGTGCTGTTGTTATATTAAAAAAATAAGACAACGAGTGTCTTATTTAATAAATATTTCTTTTGCTTGTTTTAGTATTTTATCTAAATTATTTTGAGCTTCAGTTTTATTTTTTTCTAATGAAAAAATATAAAGTTTTATTTTAGGTTCTGTTCCTGAAGGGCGCAACGCAGCTCAAGAATTATTTTCAAAAAATATTTGAACCATATTTTCTACAATATTATTATAACCTTTTCGATAATCAATAATTTTTGAAATTTTCAAACTAAAATTTATTTTTAAAAATGATTCTAAATAAGAGTTTATTTTCGATGGTTCCATTGAATTCAATTCTATTGAAACTACCTTGCTAAAAATAAATCCATACTTTTTATAAATATTATTTAATTCTTCTAAAAAGGAAATATTTCTTTTTTTAGATAAAATATTTAATATTAAAATTAATGATTGAAATGCATCTTTATCAAAAGAAATATCACTATTTATTAAAGATCCATAACTTTCTTCAAATGCAAAAATATGCGATTTTTCTTTATATTTGTTTATTTCAGGACCTACTCATTTAAAACCTGTAGGAATTATTTGACTTTTAATATTGTGCTTATTAGCAATAATAGAAGGAAGGTTGCTTGACACAAATGAATAAATTAAAAGATCGTTTTCTTTATAGTAATTTTCTTCTACTAAAAAATTGAAAATTATGGTTGCTAGTTCGTTACCAGTAAAATAATAAAATTCATTATTTGATAATTGTTCTACAAAACCAATTCTATCAGCATCAGGATCAGTTAAAATTCCATATTTAATTTTATTTCTTTTCATTAAATCAATTAAATTAATATAAGCACTTTTTTCTTCTGGATTTGGATATGAAACAAAATTAAAGTGTTTGCTGTTTTTCATTTCAGATTCTACTTTTAAAAATTTAACTGAAGTTTGCTTTTCAATTAATTTAATAACTTGAGAACCAGTTCCATGAAGTGGTGAATAAGCTATTTTAAGGTTATTATCAAACAAATTATTAGAAAAAATTCTTGATATCTCTTGAACATAAACAGGTAAATATTTATCTATACAAATAACTTTTTTATTAAAATTTATTTTTTTTGTATTTAAATTATTGTTGATTTTATTATATTTTTTAAAAAATGGAATCAATTTTTTAACTTCATCTGGAAGGATTTGAGCTCCAAATTTATTATAAATTTTAATACCATTATATTCTTTAGGATTATGAGAAGCTGTGATGTTAATACCGCCTATTGCTTGTTTTTGTTTTATTAAAAAACTAACAACCGGAGTTGCAATTGGTTGTTTAGAAGTATAAACTTTTATACCATAATTTTTACTTAAAATTTGTGTTGCTAATTTTAGAAAGATAAATGATTTATTTCTATTATCTCTTCCGATAACAACTCCTTGTTGTTTTACATTAGCAAAATTTTTTAGTAAATATCTTGCATATCCATCAATGATTCTATAAACGTGTTTAGTGTTTAGTTCACTTTCTTTATTTCCTAATTTACCACGTATACCTGCTGTTCCAAACTCTAACATAATTTCCTTATTTTAATAATTTTTCTAATTTTTCTATTGAAGGTTCAATTGTTAAATATGAACCTGAAACCAAAACATCTGCTCCGCTTTTGAAAGCACCAAAAGCAGTTTTATCATTAATACCACCATCAACCTGAATAATTACATTTAAATTATTATTATCAATAAATTTTCTTGCTTCTTCTATTTTGTTTAAAGAATTTTCAATAAATGATTGTCCACCTTTACCTGGTTCTACAGACATAATTAATAATAAATCAAAATATTTAAGTAAATCTTTAATTTCACTAAAATCTGTATTAGGTTTAATTGAAATACCTAACTTGATTTTATTTTTATATTTTTTAACCAATTTTAGAATCTCTTCTTGATTGTCAAAAACTTCATAATGAACTGTTGCATAATCAACAACACCAATAACCTTATCAATTATTTTTTCTGGTTCATAAGCCATTATATGAATATCCATTGTATGATGTTTAGAATTATTTTTTATATTTTTTATTTCTTCAATTTCAATTGCTCTGTTTTCAACAAATTTAGCATCCATATAGTCATAATGGATTCAACTAATTCCCATATTAAATAGAATCTTAGCTACTTCTAATCTCTTTTCTTTTGTAATACTTAAAAGTGAAGGACTAATTAATTTCATTTTTTTCTCCTAAAAAATCTTTTAAAAAGTAAAGATAGTTTTCATATCTAGTTAATGGTATTTCTCCGTTTTTTACCATTAATTTAATTTTACAATATTTTTCTTCTTCCTTATAGTGAAAACAAGAGCGAAATTTACATAAATTTGCATTTAACTTAAATATTTTAAAGGCAGTTGCTATTTGATCTTTATTTAATTTTATTTCAAACGAAGAAAAACCAGGAGTATCTATTAACTTCCCTTGATTTCAATCTATCATTTGTACAACTCTAGTGGTGTGTTTACCTCTATTTAAGGATTTAGAAATGGATTGTGTTTCAAATTGATTTTCAGATAATAAATTTATTAAACTTGTTTTTCCTACACCAGTTTGCCCCATAAATACAGAAACTTTGTCCTTAAAAAGTCCAAAAAATTCTGTATTTACTTCCTTCTTATTATGATTATCAATAAAATGAATTTCATAATTTAAATTAATATAATCTTTTAAAACTTCTTTATAGTTAGAATTTAAATCAATTTTAGTAATGGCTAAAACTGGTTGAATGTTTTTGCTTTCAACAATCATTAAAAACTTATCTAAAAGCAGTGAGCTAAAATCAGGTTCTTTTACAGACATTACAATAATCACTTGATCGATGTTCGCTATTTTAGGTCTTACAAAAACATTGTTTCTTTCTTTAACTTTTATCACAAAACCTAATTCGTCATATTCAACAAAATCACCAACAACAGGTGATAAATTGTCGTTTCTTAATTTACCACTTCCTCTTAATCTTATAATTTCTTTATTTTCAGTTTCCACATCATAAAAACCAGCAATTACCTTTATTACTCTTCCAATTTTTTTATTCAATACAAAATTCCTTTCTAATTTATTCTTTTATTTAGTTGACTTAATATTAAAAACTAAATAAAAGAATTAAAGTAATTATTAACAAAATTAAAATAATTACAATTACACTTATTATGACAATTGTTCCGGTTCTGGTTGCAAGCCATTCAAAAAGGTTTTTCCTTTGTTTTTGGTCAAAATTTATTATATTTTCACTTAGTCTTTCAGGTTTTAAACAAGTAGATAAATCATTATATAATTCGTTCATATTGTTATAGCGATCATATGGATTTTTAGCTAAACATCGATGAATAATGTTTATTAATCCGTGACTTGTAGTTGGTTTTAAATTCTGAATCTTTGGCAAAGATTGTTCTTTGTGTTTAGCAAGAATTTTAAGATGTGAATCTCCTGAAAAAGGAACACAACCTATTAACATTTGATAAATGACTATACCAATAGAGTAAATATCAATTTTTACAGAACCTTTTTCTTTATAATCAGCTATTTCTCCTGGCATATAATGAACAGAACCTATGACTTTATTTTCTTGTGTCAACCTTTGTGATTCATTATCTATTGCAATACCTAAATCAATTATTTTAATTTGATTTAGGTTTGTTACCATAATATTAGTGTCTTTAATATCTCTATGGAAAATACCGGCTTTGTGAATTGCTTTAATTCCTAAAGTTATTTGTTTTGCGTAATTAACAACATCTTCTTTAGAAAGCGTTCCAGATCTTTCAATAACGTTTTTTAAAATGGTTCCATCAACAAGTTCCATTGCAATTCAAAATTCCTTATTTTCTAAATCAAAACAAGAATCAATTAATCTTGCTACATAAGGTGAATCAACTTTTTTAGTTATTCTTATTTCTTCTTTAAAACGTTCAATACTTAAATCACTCATTGATTCATAATTCATAAGTTTGATTGCACACTTAAAATTATCTTTTTTTCTAACAGCTAAATAAATAACAGACATTCCACCTTTTCCTAAGGTGTTACTAATATAATAGTTTTGAAGTAGTTTTTTGTTATATGTTGGTATATTCATTATTTAATTTCCACTATTGCTACTGTTAAATTATCATTAGAATCATTAGCTAATGCTGTTTCTATAATTTTATTTGCTTTGTATTCAAGATCTTTTTCTTTCAAAAACATAATGTTTTCTAATGTTGGTTTATCAATAAAGTCATGCACTCCATCTGTAGTTTGAATTAAATAACTTTTTTCTTTTCTTTTACTTAAAGAAAGAAAACCGATTTCAGGTGTATAGCGTTTTTTAGGCCCAAGCGAAGAAGTAAGAAAAGATGCTCCAGGTAATTGTGAAGCAACTTCGAAAGAAACCTTTTCTTTTTCTATATAATAGTTCATTAAATTTTGATCACTTGAAAGTTGTTGTAAAATATCGCTATATAGATAAATTCTAGAATCACCTATATTTACAAAGGAAAGTAATTTATTTTTTTTAACAAATATGGTTGCAACCATTGTTGTACCCATGTCTAAAAGTTGTTCGTTTTCTTCTGCTGCTTTGTTCATGTTGATTATACTATCATTAATCCCTTTAGAAAATCAGTTAGTAATTGATTTTTTATCTTCTTTTATTTCTAAAGTAGAAAATAATGTTTTAAATGTGTCAACTGTTATTTGTGAAGCAATTTCTCCTGCATTATGTCCACCCATTCCATCACAAACAATTGAAAAAATTACTTTTTCATTTTCTAATATTAAAACAGAGTCTTCATTTTGAACCCTTTTGCCTTTATTTGTTTTAAAAATATAATTATCCATTAATTTCCTTTATAAAAGTTTTATTTGTTTAATTCAGAAATAATAATTTCTTTAATTTTAGAAGCAGCATTTAAAGGAATATCATTTACTACTTTGTGTAAAAATTTATCTTTTTCTTCTAATTCTAAAACTGCTTTATCAATTCTTATTTGAATTTGCTCTTCACTTTCTGTTCCCCTATTTTTTATTCTTGTATACAAATCATCCATAGAAGGTGGTAACAAGAAAATTGAAATAACAGAATCTTCTTCGTTTCTTTCTTTGTAATATTTTTTAATATTTAATGCACCGATTGTTTCTATTTCAAGTAAAGGTAAAAAACCTTCTTGATTAATTTTTTCAATTTCTGAGTAAAGAGTTCCATAATAATTATCAAAATGTTTATTTCATTCAATAAATTCATTTTTCTTTATTTTATCTTCGAATTCTTCATTAGAAATAAAGTGGTAATGTACCCCATTTATTTCCCCTTCTCTTGGTTTTCTTGTTGTAGCTGAACAAGATAACTTTAATTTTAATTCATTATTCTCAAATAAAATTTTTTCAATGGTACCTTTTCCAACCCCAGAAGGACCAGCTAAAATTACTAACTTATTTTTTTTCATATATTTCCTTTATTATTTCTTACCTAAAAAATAAATATAAGTTTTACCGTATTTTTTTTCTTTTAAAATTTCAAAATATTCACTAATTTCTATATTATCACTATTTGTTTCAACAATGACCTGACCATTATCTAAAAGAATATCATTGTTTGCTATTTCTTTTAAAGTTTCATTTAATAATGTTTTTTCTTCATAAGGTGGATCTAAAAAAATAAAATTAAATTTATTATCCTTTTTCATATTTATCAATTGAAGAGCAGAAAGATTATAACAATGCATATTTTGAATTTTTAGTTTCTTTTGTTCATTAACAATATGATTAAAAATTTTTCTATTTTTTTCAGATAAAAAAACTTCTTTTGCACCACGTGAAATAAATTCAAAAGAAACCGCTCCCGAACCACCAAATAAATCTAAAACTAATGATTCTTCTATTTCAAATTGAATAGAAGAAAAAATGGCTTCTCTTGTTTTATCCGTTGTTGGTCTTACTATTTCTAAGTCTGGTTGTTCTATTTTTCTGCCACGTAAATTTCCTGCTATTATTCTTAACATATATTTATTAATTATATAATATTTTCCTTAATAAATTGCTTAATCTCTTTATATATAGAGAAATTTGCTTTATAATTAGCAAATTTTATATAAACTTCTAATGAATGAGATAAATAATAAAATGTCTTTAATTCTTCAATTGTTCTTTGAAAACTTGTTTTGAAGTGGTATTTACAACTAAAACCACCTTCAAAAAATTGAAAATCTCTTAATTCTTTATTACTTTTACAAGTAACACATTTATCAAAAGATTGTTTATAACCAAAGTATTCTAATAAATGACAAAGAAGATATGTTTTAATAAAGAAAACATTTTCTTTATTTGCTATTTTTATACTCTGTTTTATAAGTTCATATAAATAAGAGTTAGAATATTCTAATTTATCTAAATAAAAAAGGATTTCTTGTAATTCTGTATATGAAAAAGAATTATTTTGTAAATCAAAAAAACTAATAAGTGTTGCTTTTTTAAGTTTAGACATTCTATTATTGAGTCTGGCTAAAAAGATTTCAAATTCTGCTTCATTTAAAAGTAATAAAGAACTTCTGTTTTTACTGTGTACTTTTCTTACCCCACGAGCAAGAAAAGATATAATTCTCTTGTTGGTAATAATTTTAACAATTGCATCATAATCATCGTATTCTTGATAACTAATAACAATTCCTTTAGTCATTGTTGAAGACATTTTTTTCTCACACTTTTCTTTTTATTAACGGATCATCTATGTGTCTTGCTCAATCTACTTTTAAATAAACTATTTCAAATATAAGGAATTTAATTAAATCAACTAAAAAGAAAATTCAATAAGTTTGACTCAAACTTAAACCAAGAGATTGTGGTTTAATTGCAAAAGTTATAATTACTAGTCATAATAAAGCAACAATTTCTAAACTAAATTCAAGTAATGATGCTAAGTTTGTTCTTCCTCCAGAAGCTATTAATCTACTTGAAGTAGAAAATCAAATTCAAATTGGATTGAATACCACTACTACAAAAAGTGTTGCTTGTAATTGTGATAAATATAATTTTTTAGCTTCTAAAATTGTATCTGAATTTTTTCCTATTTCAGCAGCAAAATAATCAATATACGGGATAAATACAGTAAAAAGTAAAAGCAATAATGATAATGCAAGTGCAATTGTTGAATGAAAACCTTTAAGTTCATTTGCGTTTTTCTTAGCAATTTCAAATTCCTTATTTCCTAGATGTTTTCCAACAAAAACAGAAATGTTAGAACTAAGAGCTCCGAAAACAGCTAAAAATATTTCACTTATCGCTCCTGTTAATCCAAGAATAGCAGCAGCTCCAATTGCTCATTCTTCTTTTCCAATTGTTCCTTGAGGAAAAATTCTATTAAAAAGGGCACTTCTTAATATTATTAATACAGAATTTCCTGTAATTAAAAAGGCACTATGTAATCTAAAAACAACTTTTTTTCATGTATCTCTTGACACTTTAAAAAGTGATAAAGGATTAATTAGTGTTTTTCTTATTTTTAAAAATACAAAAAAAGTATCACCAAATATTCCAAAAATTCTTGCAGCTATGGAAGCGTATGCTGCCCCTTTAACTCCTAATTTAAAAACATATATTAAAAGAATATTTAAAAAAATGTTAATTAATAGAGAACCAACAGAAGAAATCAAAGCTTCTTTTCCATGACCTGTTTCTGCAAGAAGAGAACTCATTGGAGAAGTTCAACCAAAAATAACTCATGTTATTACTATTAATCTTAAATAATCTACTGACTGCTGCAATGTTGCTGGATCTTGATTACTTTGATAAAAAACAGAAATCATTTTTTCAGATAAAGTGAGAGCAAAAATTGCAAATATAGTCATACAACTAAAAGTCAATAAGACTCTTACTCTCATTACTTCTTTTATTTTTTTATAATTTTTGCTTCCTCAATACTGTCCAACAAGTACAGAACAAATTATAGAAATTCCACCAATAACACCACCTATAATTCCTGTTCAAGAGTTGGCATAAGATAAAGAATCAACACCATGAGGTATTTTTGTTACCATAAAATTATCAATAAAACCGTTTAGCGAAAAAAGTATTCCTGAAAGAATAATTGGTAAAGAAAATTTTAAGTATAATTTTCATTTACTTCAACTAGCTGGAAAGTGTTCTTTTAAAAAAACAAAAAAATTAAATTTCTTCTTTATCATAATTATTTAAATTTTAGCAAAATAATAAAAAAACATTAATAATTAAGTTGAAAATAACCCTATTTTCTTTGTAATTTATTTTAAAACTTTACAAAAGTTTATATATGAATTTATTCATAGAAAAAATAAGATTATATATGCAAAACTATTCAAATTTTATGAATTTTTAGCAAATCCTTGTTTTTTTTTTTTTTGTAAAATTTAATTTTAAGAAATGATACAAATTGAAATTTGAAATTATAAAATAAGAAATTCTTATAATATATTTTCAATAATTTTTCAATAATTCATTTTTTAAAATTTCAATTAATCAAAAATAAAAA
The DNA here is from genome assembly GCF_051353065.1 of Mycoplasma sp. 480. Classification (NCBI taxonomy): domain Bacteria; kingdom Bacillati; phylum Mycoplasmatota; class Mollicutes; order Mycoplasmatales; family Mycoplasmataceae; genus Mycoplasma; species Mycoplasma sp. 480. The sequence continues at coordinate 837,020 of NZ_CP195722.1, forward strand.
TAAGGAAAAAATATGCAAATAAATATTAAAGAAAAACTAAGAAGTTTAAAAAACTTTTCAATTACCAATCTAATATTAACCTTTTCAGGTTTAATTCTTTTTATAATAACTTTAACTTTTGCAGCAGGAGCTGCAGCAACCCAAAGTGCAGAAGGAGCACTTGCTGCTGGTGTGGGTCTTGTTGGTTCTATACTAATTATTGGAATATTGAATTTCTTTTCAAACATTGTAATATTAGTATTATCAATTGTTGGATTTGTTGCTGCATTAAAAATTAAAGATGCAACAAATGGTTCTAACAAAAAATACTTCGCTGTTTGATTATCAGTAATGATAATAATTATAATAAATTCAATATTCTCGTTTATTCCATTTGTTGGTTCAATTTTAGGAATGATTTTCTCTATTTGACCAATAGTGGCTTATATCTTAACAATCGTATGAACTAACAAAGATGCAAAAGCATTAAACTAAAAATAACATACAAAGAAAGGAAAAAAATATGAAAAAGAAACTTTTATTACTAGCTACCCCTATTTCTGTTTTAACAACTGCTGCATTGGCAGTTTCATGTCAATCTTCACTAGATAAAAAGAAAGAAGAATACATTGATTTAACTGTAAAACTAACAATTAAGCAAAATAAATCAGAATATGATAAAAAATCAGAAGCAGAAAAAAAAGAATATGAAAAACAACAAAGAGATGGGGCAAGATTAGCACTAAACTTATTTTTACCAAATGATAAGTCTAGTGAATGAGAAAAATTATTAGACAGTGAAATTGCAAGATTAAAACAAGAATTAGCAAAATAATTATTTCATCAACACTGCAGAAATGCAGTGTTTTTTTATTCATAAAACTTTTAATTATAATAAAAATCGATACTTAACTTTAAATTAAAAGTAAAATAAAAAATTAAGTTTTTATATGTAATAAAATAAGATTATATATGTAAAATTCTTTGAATTTAACTACTTTTTGCCAAATCCTTGCTTTTTTTTTTTTTTGTAAAATTAACTTTAAGAAAGGAGAAAATGGATAAGAAAAATCTAAAAGACTTTATCAATAAGAAAAATTTTAATGATAATCTTCCTGTTTTATTTATTGGTTCTGGTTTTAGTAAAAGATATTTAGTTAAATCTTACACATGGAGAGAATTATTAGAAACTATTTATAAAGAATTATTAGAATCTACTTCCAAATTATCCCAAGAAGAAAAAGAAAATCTTTTTCTCGAATTAGTTTATAAATATAAAAATGATTATAGTTTAATTGCTGAAGAAATGGAAAAAGAATTTAATTCTTTAGTTAAAATAGATCAGATCGGTAAATGAAAAGAAATAAATGAAGATTTTTATAAAAACTATCTAAAAGAAGAAAAGTGAATTAGCAGGTTTAAACTATTTATTAAAAATAAATTAGAAAAATTTGAAATAAACGAAGATTCTTATAAAGAAGAAATAAACTTGTTTCAAAAAGCTTCACAATATTTTTATTGCATTATAACAACCAATTATGATAAATTATTAGAAACTATATTGAATGATAAAAAAATAAATACAGAAGATAATATAAAATTCAAACCACTTATAGGGGATAAAATTGTTTTTGAAAAAGATGTAGGAAGTATTTATAAAATTCATGGTTGCGTTACTTCACCGGAAGATATTATAATAACAAAAAGCGACTATATGAGATTTGAAAATGAATATAAATTAATAAAATCTAGGATACTTTCTTTGTTTATAAAGCAACCAGTTATTTTTTTAGGATATGCCATAAATGATTCTAATATAAAAAATATGTTAAAAATTATTTATGAATATGCAAAAAATAATATAAAAGATAAAGAAAAAATATTAAAAAATATAGAAAATAATTTTTTATTTGTTGAATACTCTAAAGAAAAAAGAAAAACCAGTGAATTTGAAACTATAGAAAAATATAATATAAAATTTGAAAATAACGAAGAAATAACAATATCCAAAATTAAAACAGACAAATATAAAAAAATATTTGATTCAATTATACAAGCTGGTTTTTCTAGAAAAACAGCGGAAATTTCTCGTGTATATGATTCAATTACAAATTCAAATAGCAATAACGAAGGATTCATAAAAGTTATATATGGAACATCATTAGATCTTATTAAAAATTACTTTGAAATAATTGAACAAAAACAAAAAATTGATTACTTAAAGCACATAGATCAAATATGAAAAAGTAAAAATGAAATTATTTCTTCATTTGGTTTTTATTATCTTAATATTAATAGAAAAAAAATAGAACCTTTTTTAAAAAGACAATATGATAAATTAAATAATTACATAAATAAGGAAAATAACAGAAAAAGCATAGAAAAAGCAGAAAAAACAATTGAAGAAATAATAAAGAAAAATTCAGAGTTTTCTATTTCTTTTGTGAATAAAAATCATAAATTATGAAACAAAAGTAAAATGTTTTTCATTATTTTTGTTTCTATCTTTAATGATAAACTAGAACTACAAAAAGTAAATAAATGATTGAAAAAAGGTCTAAAAAATTTTGTTGAACAAAAAATAAAAAATGAAAAAATTATGATTAAAAATTTAGAATTTAGTGTAACTAATTTTAAATATTTATTATCAATTTATGATTTTAAAAAATATGCTAGTGACGATTGAAAAGATCGTTTAAAAATATTAAAAAATAAAAAGAAAGTTGGATAAATTCAAATGAAAAAGATAAAAAATATAACAATTTTCTTCTACATTAAGCGTTCCTTTCTTTACAGTTTTATCTTGTTCTGTTGAAAGTAAAGATTCGAAAATTCATTATGTAATTAAAAAATATGTAGACAAATTAATTTATAAAAAAACTAAAAAAATAAAATTTAATGAAATTTTTCAATACTTTTTAATGGAAAGGAGGTGAGATATAAAAAAAGTAAAATTTTATTTTGTTTTTTGTTTATTAAGTCCAATTGCTTTAATGACTACCATTTCTTGCAGCGAAACAACACAAAAAGCAGTTGAACAACAAAAGAAAAAATCTATTCCAGAAAAAATAGAAGAATATAAAGATTTAGTAAAAAGATATTATGAATCATTAATTCAAAGTGAATTTGATTTGTATAAAACATTTGCTGGAAAATACGCAAATCCTTCACAACTGGAAAATATAAGAAACAAGTATGCTGAAGAAATAAAAGAAAAATTAGATAGAGTTAAGGACTTTCCTAATGCTAAAATTCCGAATGAAGAATATCTTGATAGAGAAATTAATGCATTAAAATTAATAGTTTTCGGCCCTTCAGTTTCTTAATAATATAAAGTGGGACAATTTATATCCTTGTTTAGAAAGGAAAAAAATATGAAAAAGAAACTTTTATTACTAACTACCCCTATTTCTGTTTTAACAACTGCTGCATTAGCAGTTTCATGTCAATCTTCACTAGATAAAAAGAAAGAAGAATACATTGATTTAACTGTAAAAGTAAAAATTAAACAAAATCAATCAGAATATGATAAAAAATCAGAAGCAGAAAAAAAAGAATATGAAAAACAACAAAGAGAAGGGGCAAGATTAACACTAAACTTATTTTTACCAAATGATAAGTCTAGTGAATGAGAAAAATTATTAGACGGTGAAATTGCAAAATTAAAACAAGAATTAGCAAAATAGTCATTTCACTAATACTGCCTTAAAGTAAAATTAGACAGAAACTTAACTTTGTGTTAAGTTTTTTGTTCGTCTTATAAAAAAAAACAAAAGTTTTATTTTTATTAAATATAAAATTGAAAAAGATAATGTAAATTATTAATCAAAATGTCCCTTTTTTAGTGATATAAAAAATAATAATTATTTTAATTAAAATAATGATATCAAAAAATTAAATTTCACATTAATTTTTTGTTAATTACAGCCCCCAAAGGGCTGATTTTTTAATCCCCCCGCCCCTTAATTGCAATTAAGGGGGGCGCTCTTTTTCGCCAAAAAGAGCCCAAAGGCACACTAACAAGATTAAGCCGACTTTGTCGTCTTATCTTGTGTCTTTAGAATTGTTCTCATACAACTCTTCCATTTTGTTTAAAATTTTTTGGTTTAAAACTATAAAATTTTTTATTAATTCAAATTCTTCATAATCAAATTTATCTTTATTTGTTGAAATTTTTTTATCGATCATTTTATAAAAACTTTGTCCGCGAGTTTTTGTTTCTTTTAATATTTTTTCTATTTCTTTCTTTTCTAAAAGTTCAAAATTATATTCTTTTTTGTTCTCTCTACTAAATTCTTCGTCTATCTCTCTTGTAGTTCAAATTTCATTTCCAATTTTAATTTTTATATTTAAATCACTATCTAAAACAGCAATAAATTCAGTATTAGGAACTCCAAATGTTTTTTCAAAAGTATTTCTATCTAATTTGTAATATTTATTATCAATTCTAAAACAATTTGCTGTGAATTTTCTTTTTATCGGAAGATAAATTTTTATTTGATCTGACTCTGCTTTTGTAAAAACATTATTTTTTGTTTCTTTTTTCTTGAATTTATCATTATAAGAGTTTATAATATCATTGTGATTTTGATTTAAATCTTCTATAGATTTAAATTTTTTTTTAAAAAAATATAAAGGATAAAATTGTTGTGAACTTTTAAAAGATCTTTCTACATTAGGTTTATGAGTAGCAATACTGCTCGAAAACACCTGTATACCTCTATTTTTCAATTCTTGAACCATATTAGTTTCAGGATTTACATAGTTAAAAAAGGTTGTTCTTCTATCGCTAATAATTTGTTTTGGAAAACCATATTTTTCAAAAAGCATTTCAAGTAATTTCATATAACCTTTATTTGTTTCTTGTGTATCAGCATAAAAAGCAAGGAGTTTTCCTGAACTTGCATCGATTGCATGATAAATAAAAATCTTTTTATTAATTGATTTAATAAAATATTCATAACAAGCATCAATTTCGACAATTTCGCCAAATTCTAAAGCATTTTTACTTACAATTTTTCTGTTATTATTTTCATCTCTTAATTGATTTTCTTTAGCAATTGCAAAGATATTATCAGAAATTTTTACTTTTATTTTGCCACTTTCAATTCCACTAATTCTTTTTTTAATTTCCGCCTTAGTTTTCTTTTTTGTGTAAGGAGTTATTAAACATTGTTGGTTTGTTCTTCTTATTACTGTAGAATAAGAAGGTTTTTCTTTCATATTTTCTATTTCTTCTTCATAAAAGTATTTAATTGGTATTCCAAGAGTGACTGCACTTTCATTTATTGTGTTTTTAAATTCATCATTATAATTAGTAATAAATTGATCAAAAAAAGCATCTTTATATTTTTTAGAATAATCATTTCCGGTATTTTTATGTTCTACATAAATGGATTTTCCGACATTTTCCTTAATTAATTTTTTAAGTCTTATGACGGTTTTAACTGAAATATTTAATAAATTAGCTAATTCTTTATTTGTTTTTTCTATGTTATTTCTAATAAAAGTTAGTTCTTTTAGTCTCTTTTTTTGTCATTTGGTTGTTCTGATTTTTGTGTGTTTCATTTCTATCTCCTCAAGTAAATATTTTAATTATTATTATATATTACTAAGAGGGACATTTTGATTAGTAAAATCCTAGGGACATTTTGATTAATATTTTATATTGAAAAAGATAATAATTAAGTATTATATAATTTAAATATGAGATTAGAATTGTCAACAAAAAGAACTTCCAAGAGAAAACAAGGTACCAAAAAAATTAAGAAACCTAGACAAATTACCTGAGATGATTTTACAAGAGAAGAATTAATCGAAATAGCAAAAAGATATAAAGAAATTAATGGAGATCTTGGTCCTATAAATAAGAAAAAAGAAGCTAAAAATTTAAGTAATTTTAATTATTTAAAATATGCTTTTTTATTTAATTATTCAAGAAAAACAATATAAAATTAAATAAATATAAACACAAAATAGTTCTATTATAAAATCTTAAATTCTTCCACTTTATTAAAACAAAAATTGTATAATTTTAATATACATATTTAATAAAAAGGAAATGAAATGGATTTGAAAAAATATATTGGTGAAACAAGTTTTTGTGAAAAAAAAGTAATGTTAGAAGAAAAAAAAGTTACTAATTGATTAAAAACTGTTGTTGCTTTTGCCAACACAAAAGGCGGAAAAATCATTTTTGGTATTGATGATAATGATCAATTTGTGGGTTTAGTTAATGCTAAAAAAGATTCTGAAAAAATTAGTGAAATAATTAAAACCAAATTAGATCCAATTCCTGATATAGAACTAACTATACAAAAATATGAAAATAAAGATTTTATAATATTGACAGTTTCTCCAGGAAACGAAACACCTTACTACATAATAGATAATGGAAATAGAAAAATATTTGTAAGAATTGGAAATCAAAGTGTTTCTGCAAATTATTCACAAATGAAAAATCTTGTTTTAAAAGGAAGCAATAAAACTTTTGATAGTATTGATAGTAATATAAAAAGCGAAAATGCTTCTTTTAGCAAACTAAAAGCTGTTTATTTTCAAAAAACAGGACAAAATTTAAATGATAGTGATTTATTATCTTTTTCATTAATAAACGAAAAGGGCAATTTAACATTTGCTGGTGCCTTGCTTGCAGATGATTATTTTGTCTATCAATCAAGAGTTTTTGCAACTAGATGAAATGGTTTAGATAAAGCAAATAGTCGCCTTGAAGCCTTAGATGATAAAGAATTTCAAGGTTCAATCTTGTATTTACTGCAAAGTGCTGAAGAATTCATTAATTCTAATTATAAAAAAATGTGAAAGAAAACTGATGTAAGTAGAATTGAATATCCAGATTATCCAGAAATCGCTATAAGAGAAAGTATTGTAAATGCCTTAATTCACAGGGATTATACAGAAAAAGGTTCAGAAATTCACATTGATATCTATGATGATAGATTAGAAATTTATTCTCCTGGTGGGATGTCCGATGGTTCTTTAATTCAAGAACAAAATATTTATCAAATTGCTTCAAAAAGAAGAAACCCTATTATTGCTGATGTCTTCAGCAGACTTAATTTAATGGAAAGACGCGGAAGCGGACTAAAGAAAATTATAGAAAGTTACAAAAAGCAAGAAAATTACAACGAAAAATTAATTCCACAATTTATTTCTAATACTAGTTCTTTCTTTATTGTGTTAAAAAATTTAAACTATAATACACAAAATAAAGTGGCGATAAATGAGCAAAGTGGCGATAAAAATGATGATAAAGTGGCGATAAATGAGCAAAGTGGCGATAAAAATGATGATAAAGTGGCGATAAACGGGTATAGTGGCGATAAAAGTAATGATAAAGTGGCGATAAATGGTCAGAGTGGCGATAAAAATAATGATAAAGTGGCGATAAATGGTCAGAGTGGCGATAAAATTCAGGAACTTATTGTTTTAAATTTTGCAAAACAACAAGAAGAATTTAAATCTAAAGATATAGAAAAACTTTTAAATATTAAATCTTCAAGAGTTAGAAAAATACTTTTAAATATGATTAACAGTCATAAATTAGAATCTGTTGGAGAAAATAAAAACAGGAAATATAAACTAAAAAATAAAAAGCATAATAAAGATCTTAAGAATGTTAAAAATGATGCTAATAAAGAAAATAAAAATTTAGATCAGGAACTTATTGTTTTAAATTTTGCAAAACAACAAGAAGAATTTAAATCTAAAGATATAGAAAAACTTTTAAATATTAAATCTTCAAGAGTTAGAAAAATACTTTTAAATATGGTTAAAAATAATAAGTTAATATCTATTGGAGAAAATAAAAATAGAAAATATAAACTTAATAAATAATAAGATTAACAAGCAAAAATAATCATTTATTTTTTCTAAATTAATATAGAAATTGATAAATTTATTAAAAAATAATAAAAAAATTCAAGTTTTCAAAAAAAATTTGGATTTTTATGAATATTTTTATTTTTAGTAATATAATTGTATTCCAAAGAAATTTTGGAAAATATTAATAAGGAGAATTATGAATTTTAACATTGAAATTAATAAAAATATATCAGAAATTAATAAAAATAATTTTGAAAATACACATAAAATTAAAAGTATTGATTATAAAAATATATTACTAAACTTGCCAGAAAAAACTAAAGTTAGGATTTTAAAACTTGCTGACAAAGTACTTAACTTAAAATATGAAGATTTTTATAAATTGTCTTTTATAAAATTTCCAAAAAGAAGTTTTGAAAGAGTTAAAGAAGAATATAAAAAAAATATTTTTTATAATGAAATTAAATCTTCCTTAAAAACAAGAGAATATTTTATTTCTACAAGAAGTAGAATTTCAGATGAAGCTACAACATTTGAAGAATTACAAAATATGTACAATATTTATAGCAAAAAACTTAAACAAGACTCTAATAGTTTAGAAAATAGAAAAAAAACATTAGAAAATATTAGTGATAAGGCTACTTGAATTGGAGCTGTTTCATTTTTGTCTCCAGTAATTAGTGGAGTTTTATCTTTTGTTTCTTTAGGAACTTTAATTGCTAATTTAGCACAAGGTGAAAATGAAAACGGAAGAAATTTAAAATATTTAAATAATTTAATTGAAGAGCATACAGATGGAAGACTTGTATTTTTAAACCATCAAACTCAAGCAAACTGAGATAGATTATTCCGTTATTATAATCAATTTTTAGAAAAAGATTTTGTAAAATATAGAAACGATTCAAACACAGAATTAAATAATTTTCTAGAATTTTTGCACAAAGATTTAATGAGATTAAAAGATATTTTAGTTGGTTATTCTAATTATTATGGAAATTATTAAAATAACAAAAAAAGAATATGTTATTTTAAAAAATGTTTTTATTTTTTTTCATATTACTTTTATATTAAGTTTGTTAATTTTATTTTTATGATTTATTATACAAAATTTAATTTTTGTAAAAAATGATTTATGGTACTATAAAATTTTATCTAAATTAATACCCATTCCAATAGTAATTTTAAATATTATAACTAAAAAAAATAAAAAATTTAATTATGAAACAGACGTAAAAATTTGAGAATTTTATTTTTGTATTCCTAATTATGATAGAGTTAAATCTACGAAGAAAATCAGTCAAGAAAAACTAAAAATAATTAAATTTATCATAACATTTTTATACATTTCTTTTACTCTATTAATTATTTTCAATATTTGTTTCAAAGTAAATATTTGAAATTTTGAAAATTTTATTTTTCTTAGTCTAACTCAAGTATTAACTTTCATTTCTTTTATGTTAATTTTATATATTATATTTTTTTTAAATAGATATTTACAAATCCATGTAGGAATGGGGAGAAAAATAAAGTGAAGTGATATTTTATTTTATGTTTATAAAAAATAATTTTCTTATAAAAGATAATTTAAAAATAATTAATTTACTATTAAAATCTATTTTAAAAGTCGATATCCCTTTTATAATCCAAGGGAGTTTCAGCTTTTACTTAGATGGTTTTATAGATGTTAAACCTAATGATTTAGATATTTTATTTCCTAAAAATAATCAAAATCTTAAAGAAAAAAATACAGATTGAGAAAAAATAGAAGAGACACTTAACATAGAAAAATCATATATAAATAACGAAGTTTATAAATCTTACTTAATTAAAAAAAATTTAGCAAAATAAAATTGGAAATAATTTTGTCTAAAGAAATAAAACCAATTTATTATAAAAAACATCCAATATTAAATTTTTATTACACAAATGAAAAATATAGATTTGCTTCAAAACTTTCACAAATCTTTAAATTAACTTATTTATATGAAAAAAATATATATTTTAGAAAAAAATTGTTATTATCACTAAAATTAATAGAACAAAACTTTAATTTTATGAAAAAAACTTGCAATTTAGAATTGTGAAAATATTTTAAAGATAATATAATAAGTGATTTATATTTTCAATTACTTGGTTCTAAAATGAATTTTTATAAAAATTATGAAAAAATACTTAAGAATTTTGAAAAGTTTAAAATAGAAATTAATAATTTTCCAAATTTAAAAAAATTTTTAATATATTTAATTAAAAGAAAAAGAAAGTTTTTTGAAAAAATTGAAGTTATTTTTGAATTAAGAGATTCTTTCTTTTCTGTTTTCTTAACTAAAAATAAATTAGAAAACATAGAGCAAAATTATGGATTAAATTTCTTCTTAAATAAACAAGATAAAAATATTAAAAATAAATTGGAGTTATTTCAAAATTTTATTTCTGATTCTTTTCACAAAGTAAAAATAGAAAAATATTATAAAAATGAGGTTTTATCTTTATATATAGTATTTAATTTTTATACATTAGTTTTAGATCTATTAAAAACAAAATTAAAAAATTAAAAGGAGAAAACATGGAAATCAATGTTCAACATATACAAAATTTAAATTATAAAAATGAAAGTAAAAATAAATTCGTCTATAAAGAAATGATAAATTCTTTATCAGAAAAACATAAAATAAGACTTTTAAAATTAGCAGAAAAAGTGTTAAATTTAAATTATGAGGATTTTTACAAACTTTCAGGCTTAAAATTTCCTAAAAGAAGTTTTGAAAGAATTAAAGAAGAATATAAAAAAAGCATTTTTTACAATGAAATAAAATCTTCTTTAAAAACAAAAGAATATTTTATTTCTGACAGAAGTTCCTTAACTTATGAAGAAACCACATTTGAGGAACTAAAAAAAACATATGAATCTTATAAAAATAGAATTTCTAATGATAGAAATGACTATGTAACAAAAAAAGGTTGAATAATTGGTTCTCAAGTATTTATAGGTCTTCTTGGTATAACTGCAATACCTTTTACTTTTGGTGCAAGTGCTGCTGTTTCCGGTGTTGTTTCAAGAACTCTTCTCGCTGCTTCAGTAGGAACTTCTATAGCTGGATCTACTTTAACAGAGAAAGATTATACTTATATGTCTTCATATATTAAAGAATTTTTAGAAAATTATACACAACAAAGATTGGTGTACTTTGCTGATCCTTCAAAAGAAAATTTAATAGAACTTAGAAAAATTTTTCAAAGACTATGGAATCAAGAATTTATACAAAAAAGTGGTGCAGATAATGAAGAATTAAATGACTTTATTAATGCTATTAACAAAAATTTAAATAAAATAGAAAGAAAATTTTATGGTCACGGTTCACATTATGGAAACTACTAACAAAAATTTAAAATTTATAAAGATTTTCTTTCTTTTTTTGAATGTTTTATTTTTTAGTTTTATTATAGTATTAATAATTGGATTTTCGGTTTATAATTTATTTTTTGATTTACAAAGATTTAATTTTTACTTAACAATATCATTAGTGATTGGGGGTTTTATTATAGGAAGTTTGTTACTTATTTCAAAAAATTATTTTAGTAAAAATAATCCTCCAAAAGAAGCAAAACTTTGAGAACTTTATATTTGCTTTACTAATAAAGAAAGAATGGAAAATTCTAAAATAATGACTGAAAAACAAATTAGAAATTTTAAAAAAATAATGATAGTAAATTTTTTATGTATTATTCTTTTATTTTTAAGTGCAAGTGCTCTTAACTTTGCAAATATTTATTTAAAAAGTTCTAATGTAGCAATTATTTTATTTTCTTTAGCCGTTATTCTTCTGTTGCTTGTATATTTAGATAATTTATTTAAAAAACATCTTCAAATTCACGTAGGAATGGATAGAGAAAAAAGAAAAACAGATTTTCTATTTTATGTATTTACCAAGGAAAATTAATAAAATACAATGATTTGAAATTTTACTATTAATTCAAAATCAACACCTAAAATAGAATACAAATTAAATATTATTCCAGAATTAAAAAATGAAAAAAATATAAAAAAATTTATTAATAATTTAACAAATGAAGGAAAAAATGAGTTACTAAAATTAAAAGAAGATATTCTGAGTTTAAAATATGAAGATATTTTTTCAAATACAAAGGAAAAATATAGAAAAAATGATTTATATAAAAATTTTAAAAATTATTTCAATTTATCAGAATTTTCTTCTGATCAAGATACTAGTAATAAAGCAAAAAGTTCTTTGAAAGAAGTTACTGAAACTTTTAATAAATTAATTGATAGTTTAAATCATGAATCTAAAAAGAATAATAATATTAAAAATTTAATTTTTCATATAGTTATATTTCAGATTTTTGTTGTTTCTACTTTAATACCTTTTTTACCTAATAAAAAAATATTTTTCTCACTTTTTATTTCTTTATTATCTATCTGAACATTTTCAAATATTTTTTCTAATTTAAGTTTTTTCCAACCTGATAATACAAATCAAATTAGATATTCCAACAATTTTTATGAAGAATATACAGATCGAACCGAAACTTTCTTTAATAATCCAAGTAAAGAAAATTTTAATAGATTACAATATACATTTGAACACTTAAAAAACACAGTTAAAGGACCAGAACAACAAGAAGAAACAAATGATTTTTTATTAGCAGTTAAAAAACATTTAGAATTCATTAAAACTCAAATTCCAAATAATAATCAATAAAATACTTATTTATAAAATTATTGACTTATAACAAAAATATGCTATAATGTTAATAATTCTTCATTGATATGAAGGATTATCGAAACTAAATGTTTCAGTACGATAATATTTCCGATGCAGAAAGCATTATTTCATAGGTTAATATGTTAAGAAGGGTGAGCCGTTCTTAATTTTTTGTTATTTTCCTATATAATATAAACTATGGAAAAAATAATAAATTGAGATCAATATTTTATGGCATTAACAAAATTGAGTGCTTTACGTTCAAAAGATCCAAATACTAAAGTTGGAGCTTGTATTATAAATCAAAGAAAAAGAGTTATAGGATTAGGTTATAATGGAATGCCTTCTGGAAATGACGATGACTTCCCTTGACAAAGAGAAGGTGAAAACGCTAAAGAAACTAAATATGCATATGTAGTACATGCAGAAATTAATGCGATTTTAAATTCAATTACTTCTTTAGAAAATTCTATTTTATATACTTCCTTATTCCCTTGCTCTAATTGTGCAAAAACAATAGTACAATCAGGAATAAAAGAAGTTGTTTATTTTCAAGATAAATATCATGATACTGAAGATGCTTGAATTGCAAGAAAAATATTTAAAGATTCTTTTGTAAAAACAAGAAAACTTGAAGAAAGCAAAATAACTTTACAACTATAATTTTACTTTTATAAAGGAAAAACCAGTGTATTTATAAAAAATAGTAGGTAAATTTTACCTACTTTATTTTTATAGTCGTTATTTTTTATCTTTGTTATTTTTTTTGTTTTTAAATTTTCTAAATCATTTATCGAATCAAACTTCTCTTTTTAATTCTTCTTTAATTTCTTCTTTTTGTTTTCTTTTTAGATTAACATAAGCAATTTTTTCAGCTTCATGAAGATTATCAACATCTGTGTTCTTAATAACTTCTCTAATTTCATCTTCAATAATAATTTCTGTATCAATTGTTCCGTATTTACCTGCTTTAAATTTAACAATAGCTCAATAAGATACAGGTAAAATAATTGCTCCAGAGAATCAGTTACCTACTAAAGCAGGTAATGCATTTACAAAGAAAGCTTTTAGTGTTCAATCAATATTGTAAGCTGATAATTTATGAGCTGAATTTATATTAATTATGTTATATAAAGTATCTTTAAATCCTTTTACACCATCTGCATTAACATTTATAATGTGGGCTAAGACATAATCTTTTGTAATAACTCCGTTATTTATAGCATTATGAGCTCAATCTAAAATAACTTGTTCATTTCCATTTTTAAAATATTGAACATATTCAATATCGCTAAATAATCACCCAAATGAAAAAATAATTAAGTTAGCAATAACATGGTGAAATCCTGTTATTGTAAATAATCAAATAAAGAAGAAAATTATGAAAATTTTTCCAATTGCCCCTCTTGTTGCTAAAGTTGATCAAACAGTTCCAGCAACAATTAAGTTTGAAAACATTGAAGAAAACAGAATTTCTCATCAATAACTTGAAACTTTTTTAGTTATTAAATATTCTATAACTCTTAGTTGTTCTGCTTTGAAAGCTGCAGCACCTCTTAAAATTGCTGCAGAAATTAAAGCTCCAACTAAATTTCCAAGAAAAACAATTCCTAAATTTCTAAAAACCTTGTATAAACGTGCTTTTTTATCAAATACAGCAAGCATTGCTAATGTATCTGAAGTGAAAAGCGAACCACCAAGAATTGTAATCATCATCAAACCAACTGGGAAAATTAATGAAGCAACAAATAAAGCTGGGCCAGATAAGTGAAATTCACCTGTTTGTTTTAATTCATCATTACCATATCATGACAAAATATAAACATAAGCTACATAAGCTATTGCAACATAAACTGATGCTAAAATCCCCATTAAAAAGATTTTTCATCACACAAGTTTAGTCTTTTGATAACCATAATCCATTGCATTGGTAAAGTTACTCTTATAATCGTGCATATTTCCTCGTTTTTTTTAAAATTTTACCTTAATTAATAAAATTTATGTTATTATTATAATACTAATTTAATATATTTAAACAAAATTAGAATACGAAAATATGGGAACAAAGTTCCTATGTGAAAGGAAATATGAAAAAAGATATCCATCCTACATATCAAACTGTAAAAGCAGTATGTTCAACTTGTTCAACTGAATTTACTTTTGGTTCAACAGTAAATAAAATTTCTGTTGATGTATGTTCTGGATGCCACTCATTCTTTACTGGAGATAAATCTCTTGCAAGAGCAACAGGAAGAATTGAAAGATTCAACAGAATGGCATCATTTGCAAAAAACCACAAAAAATAAACTAATTCAAATTAATCAATGGTTTTCCATTGATTTTTTTATTCTAAAAACGATTAAAAAGAGTATAATTTAATAATAAATTATAAGACAAAAAGAAAGAGGTAGTTATGAGTAAAGAGTATGGAGCAAGTAGTATTCAATCTCTTGAAGGATTAGAAGCTGTTAGAAAGCGTCCTGGAATGTATGTTGGCGGAACTGGAATAATTGCTTTACACCATTTAATTTGAGAAATAGTAGATAATGCAGTTGATGAATCACTTGCTGGATTTGCCAACACAATCGAAGTAACTTTAACTAAAGATGGATATGTTAAAGTTAGTGATAATGGTAGAGGAATCCCTGTGGATATCCATCCAAAACACGGAGTTTCTGCTGCAGAAGTAGTTTTAACAGTTCTTCACGCTGGTGGTAAATTCGATAGTAGTGCTTATAAAGTTTCTGGTGGTTTACACGGTGTTGGCGCTTCTGTAGTTAATGCTTTAAGTTCTAATTTAAAAGTTTGAATTAAAAGGGACCATAAAGTTTATTTCCAAGAATTTGTAAATGGTGGAAAAAAAGTTGATGACTTAAAAGTGGTTGGTGAATGTGGTGATGAAACAGGAACCACCATTATGTTTAAACCAGATTTTGAAATCATGGAACAACATGAATTCAAACTAGAAACAGTTATTGATAGAATCAAACAAACTGCCTACCTAACAAAAGGTTTAAAATTTATTGTTCAAGACGAAAGAGTGAATATTAAAAAGGAATTTCACTTTGAAGGTGGAATTATTGACTACATTTCTGAATTAACTAAAGGATATGAAAAAGTTACAGAAAAATCCATTTATGCTGAAGGTATTTTTAATTTAGGCGAAGAAAAATCAACAGACATAAATGTAGAAGTAGCACTACAATATGTAACTGAAGATAGAGAAGAAATCTTAACATATGCCAATAACATCTATAACAAAGAAGGTGGAACTCATGAAACCGGTTTATTTGACTCTTTATCTAGAATTTTAAATAATTATGCAATTGAAAATAAATTTTTAAAATCTGAAGCAGATAAATTTTCAAGAGAAGACTTAAGAGAAGGTATGTTTGTTGTAATTTCCATCAAACATAGCGATCCTATGTTTGAAGGACAAACTAAAGGTAAATTGATTAATAAAGACGTAAGACCCGCTGTAAATAAAATCTTTTCTGAAGTTTTTGAAAGATACTTAAATGAAAATCCAGGAGAAGCAAGAAAAATCATTGAAAGAAATTTACTTGCTCAAAAAGCTAGAAAAGCTGCTGCTTCTGCAAGAGAAGCAACAAAGAGAAAAAATCCTTTTGAAGTTGGATCGCTACCTGGAAAATTAGCTGATTGTTCAACAAAAAATGCTGAAATTGCTGAACTTTACATCGTGGAGGGAAACTCTGCTGGTGGTAGTGCTAAAATGGGTAGAGATCGTCACTATCAAGCTATTTTACCTTTAAGAGGAAAGGTTATTAACTCTCAAAAAACAAGTGATGAAAAAGTCTTTAAAAACGAAGAAATCCTTTCTTTAATTACCGCTTTTGGAACAGGTATTGGTCCAGAATTTAATATTAATAAACTTAGATATCACAAAATTGTTATAATGACCGACGCCGACGTTGATGGTGCTCACATTAGAACTCTTCTTTTAACTTTCTTATATAGATACTTTAGACCATTAATTGAATATGGATTTATCTACATAGCCCAGCCACCTTTATACAAAATTTCTTATAATAAAAAAGATGAATACGCTTATAATGATGCTCAAAAAGAAGAAATTTTACAAAGAATAGGTGATAGTAAATTCTCCATTCAAAGATACAAAGGACTTGGAGAAATGGATCCACAACAACTTTGAGAAACAACCATGGATCCCGCTGTAAGAAAAATGCTTCAAGTGCAAATTAAAGATGCTATGATTGCTTCACAAGTATTTGAACAACTTATGGGAGAAGAAGTTGGACCAAGACGTGAATTTATTGAAGAAAACGCTAAATTTGTTAAAAATATCGATTTATAAGAATAATTAAACAAGAACTTTGATTCTTGTTTTTTTCTTCAGTTTTGCAACCCATAAACCCAAATTCAGGAAAATAAAAAATCAAAACTGTAAGCGTTAACATAATTGAAATATGTTAAATTTATGTTATTGCTTTTTTGTTTTGATTTTATTTTTTTATAAATATTTTTAGTTCACTAGATAAATTTAAAATATTACAAAATCTATATAATAACTTAATTTTTGTCACATTATCAAAAGAATGAGAGATATAAAAATTGTCAATTAATTTTGCATAGAGTCGTTTTGGTTGTGAGTGTTTAACTTTATCTGTAGAGAGACTAGCTAAATTTAATCATTCATTTTGTTTTTGGTTTATTAATTCTAAGTGGTTTTCTGTTATATTCTTATATATTTTATTAAGCAAAATGCTTAAATGCTTTTCAAAAATAAATTTTGTATTTTTAAAAATAATGTATTTTACTTTATCATCTCTTACTTGATCATTATTAATTTTTTTAAAATTGTTTTCATTAATCATAAATAATTCATGAGAGTTATCATAAGTTTTGACATCTTTAGATTCTTTATTAATACTTTCTTGTTTGTTTTTATTATGAAACATGTGCTTAGATACTATTTTTTCAAATTTTTCATCTTTTTCTATTTGTAATTCTAGTAAATTATCTAAATTTAGAACTTGCAATAGTTTAAACAATTGTTTCATTCTTCTTTCTTTATCGCCTTCTAAAGATATAAATAAATTTGTTCCCGGAACAGAAGAATATTTATATTTATTTCCTTCTTTTTTCTCTGCAAATGAAAAGTTTTTAATAAGCGAAATCTCTTTTTGTTTGTTATTTATTTCATTAATAAAATTTTCAAATAAATAATTATAAATTTTGTGAATCACTAAATAAAATTTATTTTTTTGCATATCAAAACATTCATTATTAAAGTAAATAAATTTTATTTTGTCTTTTTCTATCGTTTTGTTTTCAACACTTTTAAAATTTAAATTATTAATTATTGAAAAATTATTATTAATTTTATTAGTTAATATCACTTTGCTTTCTTTTATCTCTAAATCATTATTTGGTAACTCATCAAGAAATTTTATTTTGTTTTCCAAATTTAAAATTTGTGCAAATTTGAAAAGATACATCATCTTAATTTCATTAGAAGCATGAAGATGGAAATATAAACCGGTTTTATTTAATAAATGATATTGGTAGGAATTTGTTTTTTGTTCTTTGTTTTTTAGAAAATTTCCTAATTTTAAAATCGACTCTTGTTTTTGGATAATTAAATCAAAATAATTATCTGCTATATCTTGATAAATTTTTTCAATATTTTCTTTCGCTTTTTTGTTAGTTAAGTCATATGTTTTATTTTCAAAAACAATATATTTAGTTTTTGAAAAGTCATTTAAACTAATTTTATTTTTTAATTTTGTATAAGAATGAGTTGAAGGTAAATCATCATTCTCTATAACTTTTTTCTGTATTTTTTCCGTATTTTCTATATTTTTACTTCTTGCTTCAACTTTTTCTCCACCAATCAATTGAGAATATTTATATTTGTTTTTAAAGTTTTTTTCAAAAATAAAAATTGTTCTTTTTTCTATTTCTTCTTGATTTCATATATCTACTTCTTTAAAATATTTATTTAGTTTAAAATCAGAAGTAATATAACTTTGTTTTTTCTCTTTAAAATTTAAATTACCTAACGAAGCATTTGTTTTATCATTAAGAAGTGTTAAATTACCAATTGTATGTAAATAATTACTTCTTATGTTTTCGATTTCTGAACTTTCCAAACCTTCATTATCCGAACTTAAATTTTGTGCAAAAATGTGTTCAATTTGGTAATTTTTATTAATGTCTTCTAATGATAAATCATAAAACAGTAAAAAGTCTGCAATTTTATTTTGTTTATTGTATAAAAAATGATTTAGTAAGGAGTTTTTTATAATTTCATCATCAATGTTAAAAATTTCTTTTTTATTTGCTTCTTCTATATAATCTTTTAAAATTGATTTAAATGAATTAAAATCTCCACTATTTTTAATTTCTCAATAAAATTTTAAAAATAAAGTTTTTCAATTAATGTTTCTTGAAAGATTAGAAATTTGAATTCTAGAAATTAAATTGTTAAAAAATTTAATAGCGTTTAGTAATTTATCTTTATCACCTTTATCTTTGTCACAAATTTCTATTAAAATTAGATAGCAAAAAAATAAAGAACCTTTGTTTTCATTTATAAGAGTTTTTAACTTAAATAATTCAATTTTTATATCTTTTGTCTTTTCTGTGCTTAATTTTCTTTCAATATTTTCATCATTTCAAATCAATCTTAAAGTTTTGAAATTTTCATAATAATCAATGATCATTTTTTCTTTTGTTTTGTAATCTTGTTTATTGTCTCTTCATCAACTTTCAAATTTTTCATAAACATTGAATTTTTCATCTGCTTTTGAATCTGAATAATGTTCTGTATTTGCAAAATTTAAGTGGTTAACAAAAAGATAAAAGAATCTATCTAAAACATTATTATCTATTTTAGAATCATTAAAAATATCTTCAAAAATTTGACTATCTGGAAGGTTAGAGTAAATAATATTTTTAATTAATTCATAATCCCTTAACTTAATACCAATATAATTTTGTTCTCTATATCATTCAATTGCTTCTTCTTTGGTTTCAACTATTAAAACAACAATATTAAAATTTTTTTCGTCATTTTGGTTTGCTTTGTGAAATTTTTCTATTAAATTATAAAGTTTGTTCTCTTCTTTAAATTCTTCTCTTAAAAGTTTTAAAAAATAATTATAAATACTGTAAAATGGTTCATATTCCCTTGGTGACTCTTTTGCTAAAGTAGTGATTCTATCTCATGTATTTTCCGGTTTTTTTATTTTATCAAAAAAGGAATTTGAATTTTTGTTTTCAAATTTTATATCTAATTTTAAAACTTTATTTTGAATGGCTACTTTGTTTTCTTCTCATTTTCCCTTTAATAAATTAACTTTTATTTCATCTTCTTTTTCTAAGAAAAAATCATGTAAAGATTTTAAAAAAATAAAAGTAGTCAAGAATCTTTGTTGCCCATCAATGATATTTATTTTATCTTTTTGTGGATTTTCCCTTAAAACTACAAAAGTTCCAAAATATAAATCATTATTTTCAGTTGTGTTATTATTTTCTTCTTTGTAAAAATTAATAAATTTTTTAATAAAATTACTTGCTTCTCTTTCGTTTCAAACAAATTTTCTTTGAAATCTTGGAATTATTATTTCTTTTATTTTATTGTCTTTCTTGTTGTCTTTGGACAAAAAGAACAAATCTTTAAATATATCTGATATTAATGGTTTCATTTTTCCTACTTTGCTATTCTATTATTTAAATTATAATATAAAATTACATAAAAAGCCCTTTAATAGAGAAAATAAAGGTTTTTTCCATATATATTATTTACATTATAATAATAAATGGCCTATTATTTAAAAAATTAAATATGTAATATATCAATTGTTAAAAATAAAAAAAGCAGTATTAACTGCTTTACATTAAAATGAAAGGCAAAGAAATGATAAATAAAATAAGAAAGCAAACAAGACCAATAAAAATATTTAGGTAACTTTTTTCTTTATTGTCTTGTCTTAATTTTTCAATTGAAATTAATTCTTTTTCTTCCATTTGATTTTCTTTTAATATTTTATTTTCTCTTTTTATGTTTCAATTTTTTATTCCTTTAGAATAAATATCAAAAAGTCCTCATTTTATAACAAGAGCTAAAACTGTAACTCCTAATATTAAAAAAGAAATTGTAAATAAAGACTTATATCAATTCAGTTTATTAAATGTTAAAGTCATTAAGAGAAATAAAACACTAAAAGTAATAATTCAGAAAACTAAGTAAATATAATCTATTTTTCTCAGTTTTCTAATTATTTTATTTTTTCAAAAAAATTTAATTTTATTCATTTTTATTTAGTCATTTATTCAATTGATTTTTTGTTCCATAAACTTTGTGTGTTGAAGAATTATCAACTAATTCTTCTTCAATAACATTAGGGAAATTTTGTTCTTTTAAATAATCTAATTCAAAATTAGATGCTTCAAATGGTTCGTTAGCATTTGACATTTTTGGAATAGATTTAAATAAGTTGATTGTGTAAGGGTGTTTTGGATTGGAATAAATTTCTTCTGTTTTTCCTCTTTCAACTATTTTTCCAAGATGCATAATAATAATGTTATCAGCAATATATTCAACCATTGATAAGTCGTGAGCAACAAAAATTAATCCAATTCCTTTTTTATCAACTAAACTTTTTAGTAAGTTAACAATTTGTGCTTGAATAGAAATATCCAGAGAAGCTATTGGTTCATCAGCAATAATAACTTTTGGTTCACTTATTAATGCTCTTGCAATAACTATTCTTTGTCTTTGACCACCAGAAAATTCATGTGGGTAACGATAAGCAAACTGTCTTAATAAACCAACTTCTTCAAGTGCATTATAAATTGATTCATCATATAAAGTTTTCTTAACAACTTTTTTAGTTATTGTTAGATTTTGATTGTTGTTGTGTAATCCAAGTAAATAAGTAATTCTATTATAAATTTTTCTTAATACTTTTAATTCTAAATTAAATGAATTAAGAGATGAATATTTTTCATTTACTTTTTGTTTATATGATTCTAGTTGAATTTTTACTTCGTGAGCATTTAATCCATCAGCTATTAATTTTTGGTGAATTCAAACTAAAAATCTTTTGTGAATTTCAGCAAATTTTGCATCTAATACTTTTTGTTTTTCACTTATGCTTTTTATAACTTTTTCTTGTTTGCTAATTTCAGCATTAATGTTAGTTTCTCATACTTTAAAATCTTTTTTGAAGTCTTCTAATTCGTGATTAAAAATATGTTTATTTTTCTTATGAATAGCTTGTAAAAGATTGAATTTAACTTTATCTTCTTCTAAAATATGTTTTTCTTTTGAAAGTGATTTTTTAAGTTTTTCAATTTCTGCTTTAATACCTTTAATTTTGTTTTTATATAATACTTTTTTATCTGCTGCTGTTTTTAAAAAGTGTTCTAAATCAACATTAGCAAATTCTGCAAGTAATTCTGATTTTAATTCTTTTTTAGAAGTTCAAAACTCATTATTTTCGTTAGGTATTTTTAAAAATTTATTTTCATATTTTTCTATTAAAAGTTTATTGTGATTATTAAATAATTCAACCATTTTATCAATTTCTTCGATAGATAATCAATAAAATAAATTACTTTTTAAATCACCAGATCAGGATTTATTTTTTAAAAATTCCTTTGTAAATAAATTGATAACTGCTCTTTTGTAGAAAAAAGAATAGTTTTTGTAATCTGTTGAAAGTAAAGCGTTATCTAAATTGATTAAATATTCTGATTTAAATTCATAAATATAGCTTTTTACGTAGTTTTTGGAATTAGTACACTTTTCTTTTCAAGAAGTTTGGAAATCATTTAACTCTTTTTCTTTTTGGGCAATTTGTTCCAAAATCGCTACATTTTCTCTTGAATTTTTGATTAATTCTTCTGCTTTAACTAATGCTGCTTTTGATTCTCTTAATGCTTTTTCATCATAGCTCAATTCACCATTTCTATATTCTTTTTGTTTTTCGAAATAGAAATTACTTAAATTAGTAACTCCTTTATACATAAAATTAATAGCTTTTGATTCGTGAAATTGTCTTTTTGTTAAATATGAAAAGTAAGCATTGAAAATATCTTCATATGTGTTAGATTCAAATAATTGATCAAATGAAGCAAAGTCATCAAAGTGAAATTCTCATTCTTTAAAATATTCATTAGCTTCAAAAATAGTACTATTTAAGTTATCTAATCTTTGCTCTTTGAATCTTCTTAAAAAAGTATAATGGAAGTTTGAAGTAACTTGTTGTCAATCTTTAAAAATATCCACCATTTTGTCTTTAATGATTCCATTAACTTTTAAAGGTTCTTTTAAAATAGAATAAATATTTTTTTGTCCATTTAAAGAAGCGTGTGGATCTTGGAAAATCATTTGCATATTTTTTCTCATAAATTTGTCTTTTGATCTTCCGATTTTTTTACCAGAAATAATTCTATTTTCTAATGTTACTTGTCCATTATATCTATCATATAATCTAATGATAGATCTACCTACAGTTGTTTTACCTGAACCTGATTCACCAATTAATCCTAAAACTTCTCCTTCAAAAAGTTTGAAATTAATTTTATCAACAGCTTTTACAATTCCGTTTTTATTGTAAAAATACTTTTTAAGATTTTTAACATCTAATATTGTTTTTTCCGTATTTTTATTCATTTTTATTAAAAACCTCTCTAAATAATTTTAATCTACTTTTTAGTTGTTCTGTTAATTCTACTTTTGGTGCATCTGGGTGTAATAATCAGGTAGCAGCAGCATGAGTTTTAGAAATCTCAATTAAAGGTGGTTCTTTTTCAAAATCAATTTCTAAAGCATAATCATTTCTTGGTGCAAAGGGATCTCCAGCTGGTAAATTAGCCATATCTGGTGGGGTTCCTTTTATGTTGTAAAGTTTTTGATTTTTGTTTTCAGGAATTGCACTAATTAAAGCTCAAGTATATGGATGTCTTGGGTCAGTGAAAATATCTTTTCTCGTTCCTCTTTCCACGACTTTTCCTGCATATAAAACATAAATGTAATCACAGAATTTAGCAATTACTGAAATATTATGTGAAATAAAAATTAAAGAAATTTTGTATTTTGTTCTTATTTCATTAAATAAAGCTAAAACGGATGCTTGAACTGTTGGATCAAGAGCTGTTGTAGGTTCATCAGCAATAATTAAATCTGGTTGCGCTGCTACAACCATAGCTATCACAACTCTTTGTTTTTGCCCACCACTTAAAGTATGTGGATAAACATTAAATCTACTTCTTGCTTCAGTAATTCCAAAAGATTCAAGTAAATTTACTAAGTAATCAATTTTTTCACTTTTTGATTTAAATCTAGAATCTTTTTCTAAAACATCTAGTAATTGTTTTCCAATTGTTCTAGTTGGATTTAGGGCTGTTAACGGATCTTGAGGTATATAACCTATTTTTTTACCTCTTATTTTTAATCATTCTTTATCTTTTGTAAATTTGGAAATATCAATTCCAGAAACTTCCATTTGATCACTTTTGGTATAAGCTAATTCATTTATTCCTAAAAGAGCTTTAGAAGTTACTGTTTTTCCTGAACCTGATTCACCTACTAATCCTACAATTTCTCCTCTTTTAATTTTTAAGTCCACTCCACGTACTATGTTAATAAATTTTTGTTTTTTATCTTTAAAGGAAACTCTTAAATTTTTAACTTTTAAAAGGATTTCTTCTTTATTTAAGTCTTTTTCCATATTTATTTAGCTCCTTTTTTAACAACTTTTGGATCAAGGGCATCGTGGAATCCTAATGCCACAAATCTTAGTGAAAGTGAAATAATTAATAAAATAATTGAAGGGAAAGCAAGTGCTCAAGGGTTTTGATTAATTAAACTTGCTGAACTTGTAATTAAAAGTCCTAAATTAGGTACTGAATCTGTACCTTCTTTAATAAATCCAAGGAATGCAATTCCTGCTATTGCTTGAATTCCAGCGGTAATTCTTAAAACAAAACTATTTGCTAATTTTCCGGAAATTGCAGGTAAAATATGAGCAAATATTAATCTCATTTTTGAAGCACCTATCGCTTGTGAAGCATAAATATATTCTTCGTCTTTTACTGTAATAGTAAAGGATCTAGTGGTGTCAGCAGCACCGGTTCAACCTGTTAATGATAGAATTAAAATAATTGCCGGTGTGTTAGTTCCAAAAATTCCAATTAAGATTATAAATAATACTACTCAAGGGATTGCATTAAAAATTTCAATTAATCTTAGTCCGTATGTATCTATTTTTTTTCCTACGTTAAATCCAAGAAAAGCACCGACAGATACTCCGATAATTGTTTCAATAATTGCAATTGCAAAAGCAATTCCTATTGCGTTTAATGTTCCAACTCAAGTTCTTAATCAAATATCTCTTCCGTATGAGTCAGTTCCCATAAAGGCATAAATTTTTGAATGTTCATCTCCATTTAAAGCGTTAATAACTTCATAAGGATTTAAAGTTACTAATCAAGTTTCTGGAGCGATGTTTGTTGCTTCTCCTTTTATTAGTTCAGGATTTAGCTTATGAATTTTATCTAATAACTCAGTAGATAAGGTAAAAGTAACATCTCCTTCAAAACTTGGTTTTAACTCTTTAATTAAAGAAAGAGAAGCACCAGAAATAGGTTTAGTTGTTGAAAATGGTGAAGTTAGCCAAGAAATAAATGCTGTAATAATTAATAAAATAAAGATAACTAAAGCAATAACTGCATATTTATTTGCAAAAAACCTCTTAATAACATCTAAAAGTAGTTTAGAAGGTTTTCCGGTTACAGAAGATGAAGAAATAATATCTTTATTAGCGGCAGAAAGTTTTAAAAGTTCTTTATCAGCTTTGGAAAATTTATATTTTTTCTCAAAAGCTAAACTTGAATTTTGTTTTTCCATTATTTTTTCCCTCCTTGATAACTTTTTCTTCTAACTAAATAATTTTTAAATAATAATCAATAGTTTCTAGAACTATTTGAATTAGCAATTTTAATTCTTGGATCCATTCATGCATAAGACATATCCACAAATATTAATGTAACCATCGATAATGATGTAAAGAACACAAGTGAGAACATAATAACGTTAATTTCTCCTTGTTCAGTGTAATTAACAATAATTGATGATGATCCAGGAATTCTAAAGAATTTTTCTAAAATAATACTTCCTGATAGTAAACCTATATATGAGAATAAAATAGATCCTACTAAAATAACAGATGCGTTTCTTAAAACGTGTTTTTTAAAGATATTTCACTTAGATAATCCTTTTGATTTGGCAATTAAAACTTGATTTGAAGTTAAAACTGTTACAACTTGATTTCTAACAAAAATTGTATATCCAGCCAATGATGATAAAGTAAATACAATGATTGGTGTTATTAAAGAAGCAATTGTAATATCAACAGGAACATCTCTTGGATCTTTAAATTCAAATGGTAATCCTGCTTTTGAAGTAATTAAAACAATAATAGGTGCTATAACAAAAGCTGGTAAAGCAACAAATAGTGTAACAAAAGTTGTTATTGCACTATCTATTCATTTTCCTCTATTATAAGCAGCAATTACTCCTAAAGATATACCAATAATAACACTTAATACAAACGCTGGTAATGATACAGCAATTGTTCATCTTAAAGGTTCAAAAAATAATTTTGGAATATTTTGACTATAATCACTTGTGTCTGAATAAATTATTCCTGCATTTCCTGTAAAGAAATCTTTAAATCATAAAACAAACCTTGTTACTGGATCTTTATCAAAACCATAAAATGATTTAGGATCGATTTTTAAGTTTTCATCACCTGTTGGATTTAATCTTTTTGCGGCATCTTGTAAACTTTGTTCGGTAAAAGGACTTTTACCAAATGAAGCTTGTAATAAATATACTATAAAAATAATTATAAAAAAGGTGATAATAGCTAAACCAAGCCTCTTAAAAAAGTATTTAAACATTCTATTTATCTCCTTTTCTTATAACCACATCTCCATAAGGTATATACTCAAATTCTGATAGTGGAATTTCGATATGTTTATTTCAAATTGATATTGAAGGAACGTTTGAACTTGTACTTAAATCGATTTCTGGCACATAACCAGTTAAAACTCTAATTTCTTTAGCAAGTTCTACTATTTCTTTATTTGTAGCTTTTGATTCATAATTTAAGTTAAAAATAGCAGTTAATTCATTAAATTCATTTTCTGCACTTGCATCAACTCATTTGTTTAAACTATGATTAAATACTTTTTTAACTTTTTTTCCATTTTCTTCAAATTCTTGTTCTAATGTTTGATCTTTAAAGTATTTTTTAGTTGTTTGATCATAGAAAGTAACATTAGAAATGAAATTAATAACTGAGTTTTTTCCAGAAACTTTTCTTGGTTCAAATTTTTTCTCATATTTATTTGTTGTTTTATTTAATACTCATTTGTATTTTTGTGATCAAACTGGTTTTTTATTTAATCCTTCACCAGTAAATACATATACTTTTTCTTTTTTATCATTTAATTTTGGAACAGCATTTCCATCTTTATCAACTTCTTTTGGAGTTCCATCTGCATTTTTTTCATATTCATATTCGTATTGAATATCTTCATAATTAGCATCATATGCATTTGTTGCTTTTATTCATTCTGAAAAAGGTAATCATGCTTGTTTTTTATCTGGATAAGCTAATCTTTCTTTTTCAAATTCTGTTTTAAAAGCATCTGCATATTTTTTGAATTCTGGGAAAGATTTAACGTAAGGACTATCACTTGGTAATTCAGCAAAATGAGCGATTGCTAAATAAAGTGGACTTCCATTTAGTTGTCCGGAACCATCAATAAAGGTTCCGGAACCATCATAGTCAGCACTTCAACCTACTATTTGTGAATTTCCTAAACCTAAGATTAAAACATTTCAAACATCTTCTGATTTAAATTCTGCTTGTGAATTGATTTTTAATCTATTGTCTAATTTATTCATCATATCAATTACAGAATCAAGTGAAGCGATTTTAGATGAACTTTCATTTCTATATCTATTAGAAATTGAAAACTCAATTTTATCTTTACTTGCATCTAAATGATTTTCTGCATAGAAATCATCAAGTATTTTTTTCAATTCAGCTTTTAAAACTTCAATTCTTGGTGCTTCATATTGTTTGTTTTTATCTTGTAAATTATCTAAATATTGTTTTCTTTGCTCTTCAATAGTTTTTGTATAAAATATTTCTCCACTTTCATTTATAGAAAAAGTTGTGTTGATATCGTCATAAAAGTCTCTTGCTGTTTTTCCATCTAACTCACTTCCACCTAAATGATTGTCTGGACCAATCATTGAAAGTCAAGGAATTGCAGTTTTAGAGTTATCTTTTATGTATGTATAACTATTTCATAAAGCATCGATAATTGTTCTAAATGCAAAGGATTTTCCTGTAAATAATGTCTTTCCAAGCTCTGCTTTTCCTTTTGCTAATTCTTCAATAGAACTACCAAAAGCTAATTTAGCATAGTTATCATTGAAGTAGTATTTTTTATCAGCTTGACCACCATTAAAGTTTGTTCCTTTTTCAAGTAAATCTCTGGCACCTGGAATTACGTCTTTAGATAAACTTCCTTTATAAAGCCCTTTATCAGGTGTTTTTCTAAAATGAATTTGTGATAAATCTTTATAAATTATTGATTTATTTGCATCTGATAAACTAGAATATGGAAGAATTGAAACTGTTCCTTCTAAGTAATTATTAAATTGAGCACTATTAAATTGAACTGAATCTGGATATAAATTATATCTTGATGTTATTTTTTTAACTGAAGTTGCCTCTTTTTCTTTTCAACCTGTCTCTGCATAATAATCATTTCTTATATAAACTGTTCTATCGTTTGATAAATAAAAAGGTAAATATGGTGAAGCATATAATTGATCTTCATCATATTGTTTTCCATATCAGTAATATGCATATTTAAATGCATCACCTGTTTCACCAAATTCTCCTTCGTGTTTTCCAGTAATATCAAAAATTTGTTTGTTTCTATCGTCGATAAATTTATGTGATACAGGACTAAAATAAGTAGAATCTAATAATAATTTTTTAAATAATTCATTAAAATTAGCCTCTTTATTTTCAATTTTTAAAAATGTTAGTCCTTTTTCATTTGTATCTTTAATATCAGTAATAAATGTTTCTGATTTTGAGAAGTTATCTTTCTGAATTCCAAAAACTTTAAAGAGATAATCATTTGAAACGTGGTTTGTACTATCAAAACTACTTGATGAACCTAATGAATATTTTCTAATAATATCATCATCTATTTTTTTAGAACCACCATGACTTGCTCTATAGTCACCACCATAAAGCATTTTTCTGTTTCAACCGTAAACAAAATCTTCTAATTCAACATTATATTGACTTTTTTGTCCATTACTTTTAACTCAAGGAATATCTTTTTTAATAGTTAATTGAATTTTAGATGCCTTACTTAATTTATTTAAAAAGTTTAAACTGTTTATTGATTTTGGATCATCTGAAGTTAATTTAACTAAAGCAGAAGTTATTTCTTCTCCTTCATTAAACATTCCTTTTTCGTGTTTATCATTATCAAAAACGCTTATTGTTCCATCTAAATCTGTAACATAAATTTTATCTACTAATATTAAACTATATCATTGATAAGTAGGTTTCTTGATTTTATAAACACCTTCTTCAAATTTATTTCCATTATTAGGTTTTACATTTTCGAATTCTGCTTGCCCTGAACTAACTGTGGCAAAAAGATTTGCTGTTGTAAAGTAACTTGCAGGTGTAGAAGGAGAACCTAATACAACACTAAAATCTTGATCGAATTTTTTATAACCTGAAGTTGCTAAATTTACAATTGAACTAATTTCTTGTCTTTTATAATGTGGTTCAATTGTAGAACAAGATACAACAGTTGCTGATGTTCCAATTAAAACTGCAGGAACAGAAAAACCGATCAATAGTTTTCTTTTTTTCATACCTTTCCTTTCTTACTGTAAATTCAAATATTTTAAAATAAAAACTCTTATAAAAACTAGTTTTTTCTAATTTCTATAAGAGTATATTTATTTTATTAATATTAAAATTTTTATTATATCTCAAAGAAATTAAAGAAAAAATCATTGTTTTTAATCATCTTTGTAACAATGTTTTTATTAAAAATACGTTTAATAACAATGATATTCATTTTTCTCCTCTTTTTTGATTTAACTTTAATATTATACATTTTTTTCAAAAAAGTTTTATTTTTTTTCAAAATTATTCATACTAAATTTCAAAAATAGTAGTTTTTATTTAATTTTATCTTTGAATTTTTTCATTAATTCATCTATATTTAATTCTTCTAATTTTTTTAATTTTTCTTCTGCTCTTTTAATTCTTTCTGCTTCAGTCATCTCTGTTTTAACGGCGTTTGTTTGAACTTTATTAGTTTCTTTGTCTGAAGCAATTTCCTTTGTATTATTAGTTGATTTTTCTTTTTTTATAAAGGATTTTCCCTTTTCTTTGGAAATAGGAACTTCTTTTTTTGTCTCTGTATATTGGTTTCTTTTAGTGTTTTCTCCAATAATATTAGCATTTATTTTTGCAACATAAAAAGCGTTTTTATTTTTGCTATTTGTAAACCCTTCTTCTGGTGTTGAATAATTTAAGGAATTAAAATTAAAAATCGAAACATTATTATCTAAGTCAAAAACATAAATTGCTGTATTTTTTTGAATAACTACTGAATCAAGTACATCAAATTTGGAAACTTTGTTTTGAGAAAAAATCATTTTTCCTTGAGTTGTTTTATTACTAAAAGGAACGTTTTTAGCATTGATTTTTTTGTATTGGGATTTTTTAGTAAATAAAAGGACATCATCTTCTTGATCTACTAAAACAAATGATGAAACTATTGAATCTTTAGGTAAAGAAATAAGTTTTACTCCAGAAGAATTGGTGTTATAAATAGGAATATCTATTTCGCTGTATTTTACTGCTTTTCCTTCACTAGAAATAATTATTATATCTTTATAATTATCACTTATTTTAGCACTGACTAAGTAGTCAATATCTTGCTTAATTTTTATAGCACAAATTGTTTTATTAAATCTTGAAACTTCAAAATCTTTCACTAAAACTCTTTTTCCTATTCCTTGAGCTGTAACCATAGTAATATAATTATTTTTTTCAAAATCTTTTACAACCACAACGCTTACTACTTTTTCGTTGTTTTTTAAAGAAACAAAACTATTTAAATGAAGTCCAAAATCTTTTCATTTTGATTCTTCAATTTTATGAACAGGTAAATAAATATAATTTCCTAAGTTTGTAAAAATTAGAAGTTTATCAATAGACTCAACTTTATCTAAAAATAAAAGTGGATCTTTTTCTTTTAATAAGTAAGAATTTATTTCATTGGAATCATATGTTTTAACATTAACTTTCTTAATATAACCATCGCGAGAAATACCTACATAAAAATCTTCTTGTTTTATCAATTCTTCTTTATTTATTTCCACTTTAAATTCTTCATCAAAAATTTCTGTTTTTCTTTCTGTAGCAAATTCTTTTTTAATGTCTTTAAATATGGAAACTAAAAATTGATCAAAAGAAGATTTGTTGTTTAAAAGATCTAATGTCTTTTCAATTCTGTTTTCAAGCATATTTTTTTCATCTATATAAAGTTGTTGATCAATTCTAGAAAGTCTATAAAGTCTCATTTCAGCAATTGCTGTAGCTTGCAATTCACTAAAACCAAAGTTTTTCATAAGAGCTTCAATTACTCCTTTTTTTGAATTATCTGAATTTCTTATGATTCTAATTACTTCTTCAGTAATATCGCCAACTTTAATTAAAGCGAGAGTTATTTCTAATTTTCTTTTATCTTTTTCCAAATCAAATTTTAACTCTTTAGTTTTATAAGTTTTAACATGATTTAAATAAGCATCTAAAAGGTTATTTAAAGACATTAATTTAGGTGCATTGTTTTCAATTGCTATTGAGTTGTAAGAATAATAAACTTGCATTTCTGTTTTTAATAATAAATAATTTAAAACAGATTCTACTTTAGTATCATTTTCAATTTCGATCATAATAGAAATTCCATTTCTATCTGATTGATCTCTAACTTCTTTAATACCATTAATTTTTTTATCGATTCTAATTTCGTCAATATCTTTAATTAATTTGGACTTAACTACACCAAAAGGAATTTCGTAAATTTCTATATATTTTTTATTAATTTCTTCATTAATTCTATATTTAGAAACTAAAACGATTCTTCCTTGACCACGTTCAAAAGCATCTAAAATACCGTTTTTTCCGTATATTGTTCCACCTGTAGGAAAATCTGGTCCTTTAACAATATCTGATAATTTTCTCAATTCAATATTAGGGTTTTTTATTTTGGCAATAGCAGCATCTAAAATTTCGCCTAAATTGTGTGGTGGGATTTCTGTAGCAAAACCAGAAGCAATCCCTTTTGCTCCATTAATTAATAAATTAGGAATTAAAGAAGGCAATACTGTTGGTTCTTTTTCTGAATCATCGAAGTTTGGAGCAAAAGAAACTGTATCTTTATTAATTGATTCTAACATTAAATTAGTAATTAAACTTAATCTAGTTTCTGTATAACGCATTGCAGCGGCAGGATCATCGTCAATAGAACCTTTATTTCCGTGCATTTCCACTAAAGGAACATTCATTTTTCACTCTTGAGCCATACGGACCATAGCTTCATAAATAGATGAATCTCCGTGTGGATGGTACTTACCAATAACATCCCCTACAACCCTAGCAGATTTTTTAAAAGGTTTATCGCTTTTTAAGCCCAATTCTCACATTGAATATAAAATTCTTCTTTGAACTGGTTTTAAACCATCACGAGCATCAGGGAGAGCTCTTTGTTGAATTATATATTTAGAATATCTACCAAAACGATCTGATAAAATAGCATCTAATGATTTAGCTAAAAAATTTTCTTTATTTTTATTAAATATCATTATTTGCTCCTGTTTTATTTATATTAATTTCAAAATCGTCTTCCAATGAAAAATCTACATTTTTATTGATTCATTCTTTTCTTAATTCCACTTTATCTCCCATTAAAATAGAAACTCTTCTTTCCACAATTGCAGCATCTTCAATTGAAACTTTAATTAAAGTTCTTGTTTCAGGATTCATTGTTGTTTCTCAAAGTTGCTCTGCATTCATTTCTCCAAGTCCTTTATATCTTTGAATTTCTGAATTAGGTTTATTTTTTAATAATTCTCTTAATTCTTCATCGCTTCAAGCATAAACTACTTGATTTTTAGGTTTTCTTGTTATTTTATATAAAGGTGGTTGGGCTATATAAACCATTCCATATTCAATTAATGGTTTCATATATCTAAATAAAAAAGTTAATAATAAAATTTGAATATGTGCACCATCTGTATCAGCATCTGTCATTATTATAATTTTTCCATATTGGGCGTTTTTTATGTTAAATTCACTTCCAACACCAGCACCAATTGTGTTAATAATAGTGGCAATTTCTTCATTTTTTAAAATATCTAATAATTTAGATTTTTCTGCATTTATTACCTTACCTTTTAGTGGTAAAATAGCTTGAGTTTTTTTATCTCTTCCTAATTTAGCACTTCCACCAGCAGAGTCACCCTCAACAAGAAAAATTTCCTTTTCTTCCGGTTTTTTACTTTGTGCAGGAGTTAATTTACCTGACAAAATTTTCTTTTCACTTAAAGCATCTTTAGTTTTTCTTATTTCTGCTCTTGCTAATCTTGCTGCATTTCTTGCTTCAAAAGATTTTTTAATCTTTTCTATAATTTTTTGAGTTTCTTCTTTATTTTCATTGATTCAAAATTTTAATTCACGTGATACAACTTCTTCTACTATTGTTTTAGCTTCAGGAGTTCCCAGTTTATCTTTAGTTTGCCCTACAAATTCAAGAATTGATTCAGGAACTTTTAAAGATAAAATTAAAGTTAAACCTTCTCTTATATCACTACCATCAAAAGATGTAATTTTTCCTTTTAAAAGGTTTTTTTCCTGTGCATAATCATTAAAAACCTTTGTAAATGCAGTTTTTGCTGCTATTTCATGTGTTCCACCATCTTTGGTTTTAACATTATTTACAAACGAAATTATAGATTCAGAGTAACTATCTGTATATTGAAATCCAAACTCTACTTCTATTTTATTTTTACTATCACTAAAAGTTGCTATTTCTTTATTAATAGCAACTTTTGAGTCATTAATAAATTCAACAAAAGCTTTAATTCCGTTTTCGTGTTTAAAGGTTTCACTTTCATTTGTGTTTTCATCTACAATTTTGATTGTAATACCTTTTAATAAAAAAGATGACTCCCTTAATCTTTCACTAATTGTTTCAAAAGAAAATTTGGATTTTTTAAAAATTTCATAATCAGGAAAAAAGTGAACTTTTGTTCCTCTTTTGCCTGTATTTCCCATTAATTTGGTTTTATTTTTTATAGAACCACCATTTTCAAATTCAGTATAATATTCTTTTCCGTCTTTGAAAACTCAAACTTTTAATCATTTAGATAATGCATTAACTACAGAAGAACCAACTCCATGCAAACCACCAGATGTTTTATAAGCTCCTTCAGAAAATTTGCCACCTGCATGTAATTCACTAAAAACAAGTTCTACTCCTGTTAAACCACTTTCGTGTTTATCTACAGGAATCCCTCTTCCATCATCTTCAACAACAATAGAACCATCTGTTTTCAAAGTTACTTCTATTTTTTTAGCAAAACTTGCTAAACATTCATCAACTGCATTATCAACAATTTCTCAAACTAAATGGTGTAAACCATTAACATCAGTAGAACCAATGTACATTCCTGGACGTTTTCTAACACCTTCAAGTCCTTTCAAGACTTTTAAACTACTAGCATCATAATTCATATTATTATTTTATAGCATTTTTCTTTTAAAAAGATAAAAAAAGAGATTTTTTATTTTTAAAGGAAGTTTTAAAAAATAAAAATTATTTCAAATTTGGCACTCTTTTGTTCCAATTGCTTTGTTTTTTTTTTTTTTTTGTAAAATAAAAGTAACTCATTTTAAATAAAATTTAAAAATTAAATTTTGAGTAAATATTTTTAAAAATTTTTCTAGTTTAAAATGAGTTTTATTAATTATAAAAATGAAAGGAGAACTTTTATGAAACACATTTCTTTATGAAGAAAAATTTATGGTGATGCTTCTTCTGTTTATGATTATGCAGGAAGAGAAATACATTTAAACCAATACGGAAAAGATTCTAAATACGCATGAAATATTGAACATATTGTACCTGTATCAGAAGGTGGAACAGACGCCTATATAAATTTAACAGTAACTCATATCAAAACAAATTCAGAAAGAGAATATAGAAATACCTGAAAT
The DNA here is from genome assembly GCF_051353065.1 of Mycoplasma sp. 480. Taxonomy (NCBI): domain Bacteria; kingdom Bacillati; phylum Mycoplasmatota; class Mollicutes; order Mycoplasmatales; family Mycoplasmataceae; genus Mycoplasma; species Mycoplasma sp. 480. Next base: position 871,965 of record NZ_CP195722.1, read on the forward strand.
ATTGATGGTTATACTTATCAAGTCAGAAAAATAAAATATAAAAATAGAACATACAGAGCTATATTTGACATTACAGACAAAAATAATCCCAAATTAGAAACCAAAAGTCACACTTTTGAAAATTAAGATTTAATTATAAAAAAATCAACCACAATTAAGATGGTTGATTTTAATTTATACAAAATTTATAAAAATTTTAATATTTCCACTTATTGAAAAATTTGGAGTTTGCTTAGAAATAATAAAAACATCGCCTTGTTTAATTCTTGTGGTTTTATTTAAAAAACCTTCTCCTTCAAAAACTACAACTTCTGTACAATGTTTTGCTTTTGTTGTGTCAATAATTTTTGTAGTATTATTTATTTCTTTTTTAGTTAAATTAAAATTTTTTGTATTGTAAAACCCTTCTTGATTTAGTTGTTTTTGAATAATAGCTTGTAAATTTAATTTCATAGTTTCAAGAGATTCTCTAATATGAATTTCTCTTTTTTTACCATCTGTATCCAATCTTTCATAGTCATAAAGACGATAAGTTATATCACTAGATTGTTGCAATTCAAAAACCATAGTTTCTTCCGGTATTCCGTGAATTAAACCAGATTCTATAAAAACAAAATCTCCTTTTTTAAGTTCTATTTTATTTAAATATTTTTCAGTTTCTTTACTATTAATAACTTTTTCAAAAACTTTTTTTTCTGTTGTTGTAGAACCTAAAATAAAGGGTTTTCCTGTATTTTCTAATACATATCAACATTCATTTTTACCTAATGAATTAAATTTTTTAGCATATTCATCATCGGGGTGAACTTGAATGCTTAAAGGATATTTTGCATCTAAAAATTTAGTTAAATTAGGATAAACAAATGTTTCAACTTCATTTTTGTCTAAACCAAAAAATAAAGGATTTCCCTTTATAAAATCACTAAATTTTTGATTTGTGTTGCTCAAGGTTGATTCACAATCTTTTATTGCTGAAATCAATCATGCTTCACCAATATTTTCTTTTAAATTAAAAATCTTTTTTATGTTGTTATTTGCTCATAAAGTTTTTTTAAAATATGGTTTTAAAAAAATAATCTGTTCCATTTTATCTCATTTTTTTGTTAAATAATGAATTTGCAGTCAAACTACTAAAAATTAATGATAGAAATGAAATTAATAATAAAAATATTCCATATATAAATTTAGTGATGTTAACTGCTTCCAGCATCTTACTAATAGAATTATATTTTTCACTTCCTTCTTTTAGTGTTGATAATTGTTTGTTTAACTCAACAAACTTATCATAATCTGCTGTACCTAAAACTGTTAATATTATACCAATAATGAGAGAAATTAAGAAAAGTGATATAAATAGATATAAAATTACTTTGTCTTTATTTAAACTTATTTTATTCATTTTTAGCCCCTTTTCTTAAATTGAGTTTATTTTTTAAATTATTTAAAAAAGGTATGTTTATATTTATATTTGATGATTTTGAATTTTTTCAAAATCCATAAATTAAACAAGTAATTGTTGTTCCTACAATAATTGATAAAAAGAAGAATAAGATTCCTAATCCGCTACCATGAACATTAGAACCAACTGCTCCTAAAATTGCAACAATAGGTCCACCATGAGCTGCTGCATTTGTAACACTTAATAATCCAGCCATTGCTCCTGCAATTGCTGAACCAATTACATTAGCAGTAATAACTCTTTTTGGATCTGCTACTGCAAAAGGTATTGCTCCTTCACTAATTCCAATAAATCCCATAATTAAAGCAGAAATACCTAATGATCTTTCTTGTTCATTGAATTTTTTTCTAAAAATTATTGTTGCTAATCCCATTCCAAGTGGTGCTACAGGTATAGCAGCAGCAACCATTCCCATTGGCTCAAAAACTTTTTGTGCAACTAAGGCTGTAGAAGTTAAAAAGGCTACTTTATTTATTGGTCCTCCCATATCAAATCCTGCCATTCCACCAAGTAAACCACCAATTAGAAATGCAATTCCTAAATTTAATGCTCCACCACTTTTAAATAAGTTTTGTAGTGCATTAATAAATTTATCCATTATAAAACCAATAGGAGCTCCTATTATAAAAATAACTAATAATGAATAAAATAAAGTTACAGCGATAGGTATTACAAACATTGGAATTATTGCAGCAATAGATTTTTGAATTTTTAGTTGTGCTAATCACTTAACTGTATAACCAATTAAAATTCCAAAAAGAATTGAACCTAAAAATCCCATTGGAGTTTGAACACTTATGTTACCAATACTAAAGAATAAACTATTCATATTTGCAACAGTGGAGACAACAAATGCTGGCATTATTGCAGCTCTACCAGCAATTGAATAAGCGATATATGCTCCCAAAGCACCTATCATTAAGGTAAATGATACAACTCCTATTTGTAGTATGTATCAAAGAAAATCACCTTTTGGTGCTGCAGAATTATTTCCATAAATACTTTTTCCGATTCCTAAAGATAAAGCAATCATGATCCCACCAAAAATTACAAATGGAATCATATAAGAAATACCAGTAACAATATGTTTTAATAAACCTTTTTTATCTGTATTTTCCTTTATATTTGTTGATTTTTCAGTGTGTTTATACACTGAAGATTTTTCTGCTTTTTTGATTACTTCTTCAGTATTGTGGATTGCTTCTTTTGTGGAAGTTGTATATAATTTTTTGTTATTAAAAATCGATAAATCTACTTCTACATCGCTTGCTACTATCACAAATTCAGCTTCTTCAATATCTTTTGATGTTAAAGTATTTTTAGAACCTACTGAACCACGAGTTTCAATTTTAGGAATATATCCTTTTTCTATTAATTTCTTTTCTAATGTTTCTGCAGATAAATAAGTATGAGCAATTCCTACAGCACAGGAAGTTATACCTATAACTTTTTTACCATTAAAATCTTTTACTTTTGTTTCTTCTTTCTTGCTTATAAAGTTATTAAATAAAGTTACTATTTCTTCTTTATCCAAACTACTTTTAAGTTTTTCAATCATTTGAGAATCTAAAAGCATTGTAGAAACTTTTGCTAATGTTTCTAAATGAATATTATTTTCAGTTTTAGATGGAACTAAAATTGAAAATATGTATTTTACTTTAGAATTATCAAATGTTTTTCATTCTATATTTTCTTTCAACTTTATAAAAAATAAAGCTGGTTTATCAATGTATTCAGACTGAGCGTGGGGTATAGCAAATTCTTGTTCCATACCAGTTGAAACTTGATTTTCTCTATTTATCAATGATTTATAAACTTCATAAGAATCTGAAGTTATTTTTAGTTCACTTGCTTTTTTAGCTATGAAATTAAAAACTTCATCTTGAGTTGTTAAATCTTCGTTGATAAAAATTTTATCTTTTGAAAAAATTTCCATTTTTCCTCCTTATGTCTATAATAAAATTATATTTTTATAAAGAAAACAAAAAGGAAAAAGGAAAAAAATTTACTTTTTATATGTAAAATTAAGAAAAATATTTTTCTTATTTATTTCAACCTTCTAATATTTTTAAATTCTTTAAATAAATTTCATCATAATTATGATTCTTATGTTCTATTAAAAGAAAGAATATCAAATCCGCTATAAATTGTTGATTTATTTTGGAAGAAATGGATACTAATCTTTTATCTTGTTCTAAGGTATGATAAATAATTACATTTTGATATTTTTCTTTCATGGTTTTGTTTGCTGTTATTAAATAAAACTTAATTTTTTGCTCTTCAAACAAATTTATAATATGTTTAATTTCTTTTGTATCACAAGATTTTGAAAATAAAATATTTGTAACTTGTTCTTTTCTTTCTTGTGCTGATATAAGTAAAAAGGAGTGAAAATCTTTAAAAGGTAAGGCATTCAAACCGATTTTTTGCAAATTAATTCCCAACTCGCCAGCAGAAAGAAAAGAACTTCCTGCTCCAAAAAGATAAGTTTTTTCCGAATTTACAATATCATGAACTAAATTATTAATTTCTTTTAAGTCAACTAAATGAGCAGTTTGAAAAATTGATTCTTTATAATAATTAAATAATTTATTTAATATTTCTATATTTTTTCTTTTTTAATACCATTTAGTGTTTCATTAGAATTCAAATAATTGTGAAATACATAGAATTGCATATCCTTTAATGAGTTAAAACCTAATTTTTTTACAACTTTTGAAATCACTGAAGTGGAGATAAAAGTTTTTAATGCTATTTGTTTAATGGAAAAACTATAAAATTCTTTAGGATTATCTAAAGCAAAATTTATTAAATTCATTTCGGTTGAAGTTAGTTTTTCCAATTCTTTAGAAGTAAAAAGTTTAATATTCATATTTTCTTGTCCTTTTAAAAATTATACATTCAAAAAAAGATTAATAAGTTATGAAAAAAGCAAAAACCTAATTTTTATTAGGAATTTGCTTTTAATTTTAATTCTTTTATTATTGATAATATGAATTTATTTTCATTAACTTTACTTTTTAAACTTTTATTTTTTATATAAAATATTTAATTTTTTGTATTTTTCTAAGTATTTTAGTTTAATTTCTACTTTTTTAAGAATAAAGTAAAAACTAAAATTATGTAAAAATAAAAGGAATTTATTTTGAATTAATTTTTCAATTTGCTTATAATCTCTTTTTAAATATAATAATAGAAAAACAGGTTTAATAAATGTTAGTAAACTCAGTAGAAAAAGTGGAATCACAATAATCAATATTAATGGAGCGTCCTTTGTTTTTGGATCTTGAACTAAAATAAAAGAAAGAAGTAATACCATACTTAAAAAATAGATAATTAAAAGTATTCTAATAAAGAAACTTATTATTACTGATTTAGTGCTTTTCAAAGATTTGATATAGACACTTAACAATTCAAACTTATTCATTTTTTTCTCCAAGTATTTTTTCATATTTTTTTGCTATTAATCTCATATATAATTCTCTTCTATCCATAGAATTTCTAGTATTTTCAAAAGAGAAATTTTCTAACAAAGCAAAATTTTTATTAATTTTATGTTCTTCTAAAAATTCTTCTTTTTCTTTTTCGTTTTTAAAGAAAAATACAGGATTTTCAAATGAAAATGTAGTATTATGAATAACATAATTTTTCATAATATCATCATATTCATTATCAAAAGATTTTCTAAGTGTTTTTACTTCAAAATTTGTTTCTAAATTTTCCAACAAGGAATATAAACTAATTTTTTTAAAGTTTATTTCAAGAAATATTTCTTCTTCTTTTAAAAAACTAATCTTTTCAATTTTTAAATCAATATTATATTTTAACATTTGATCAAAAGCTGAAATTAGTGAAAACTGAGATGAGTGTAAAATAACATCTTTATAAATTTCTTTGAAAGAATCTAAAGAAAATTCCCAATTCTCCAAACTTAAATGTTTTAAATCCAAAATTAAATTACTTATTTTGGTTTCATCTTTATTTTCTAAATTGAGTTGTTTATATAACTGAATAAGTTTAGAGGCAAATTGAAATTCTTTATTAGGAATTGTGAAATTATATTTTTTAACTAAATATTCTTCTGGAATAAATCTAAATAATAAACTATCAATTTTTATGTTTTTATATTTTCCTTTTGCAACTAATTTGGTATTAACTAAATTTTCATTATTATTTAAGTTTAAACTACTTAAATTAAGAACTTTGCTACTTTGAGAACAAAAGTCCAAATCATTTATTTTCCTATTAAATTCAAAAGTTAAATAGGAAGCAAAACTACCTAAAAATAAGGCATTTTGGTTGTTTTTACTGATTTCTTTTGCTACCTTGAATATATTTTTAGTTTCTTTGTCCATTTTAAATTCAGAAAATAATTTAAAATTAAATTTTAGAAACATAATAATACTAAGTATTTTTCTTGCTGTTACAAATTTATTTTTTTGATAGTAAACTATAAATAAAATATGAAAAATGACAATAATACTTAGGTAAGTTCAAATAAAGAAAACAATTCAGAAAAAAAGATAAGTATATCAATCATAATTGGTATTAATAAGATAAAATGAACCAACAAAACATATGATAAAGTTTATAACAAAAACAATGTCTCAAAATAACGATCAAAAAGACGTTAACTTAAAATAATTTATTTTAAGTGCTATATTGGAATTAAGTTTCATTTTAGATAACTCCTTTGTTTTATTTAAAAAGGTTGTAAAAAATCCTAAACTTAATTAGGATTTTGTTTAGTTTATTATTTTATTAAATAAATAAATTTATTTTAAAGTCCTAAAAAAGTAAAAATGAAAATACTGGTTAATTTTAATAATTAACTTCTTGATATTATAAATAATAATATTTTTAGTTATTTTCATTTTTCCTCCTGCAACCATAATTTCATTATAATACTTTTTTGCAAAATTTTCAAAATAAAACCAAAATATTTTAAAATCAATTATTAATTTCAAATATAAAATTGTAAAATGATATAATAAAATTAAATATATTATAATTTATAAAAGATAGGGGATAGTGTGAAAATTTCAGACATCAAAAAAATTGCTCATAGAATCATTGAAAACCAAAATATAGAAAATAGTTTTATAGAATATAAAAAATCTTTAGACTTTAAAGATAAAATTCTAAAAACTGCTTGCGCTTTTGCTAATAACTATATGAATGATGAAATTGGTCTATTATTTATTGGAATTGAAGAAGTAAATGATACAACTACTGGTGATAAAGCATTTCCAAAACGCCCAATAACAGGTATAAAAGAATCAAAAATAGAAAGCCTAGAAAATAAAATAAAATCTCTACTAGTTAATATTTACCCTAAAATAAATTACAATCTCCTAACTGATCAAATAGATGACAAGTATTATTTAATTATCGCTATAAAAGACAATAATAACGGACCTTTTCAAACAACAGAAAAGGCAGAAAAAGAGATTGGATTAAAACCTGGACGATATATAAGAATAGGAAGAGACACAAGATTACCTAAACCCCTTGAAGAATTTGAACTTTTAAGAAAATTTGCTAACTATTCTTTTAGTTCTAATTTAAATCATATTGCAACAATTGATGATTTAAATTATGAATATATGAAAGAATATTTGATATTAACAAATGCTAAAAAAGATATTATAGAAATGTCTAAAATTGATATGGCAAAAAGTATGGGACTAATAAGTGATAATAAATTTGAAAATTATCGAGCAAAAAATTTTGCTGTTCTAATGTTTGCAGAAAATCCAAGTAAATTTATTCCTAATGCATTTGTTAAAGTGATTAGAGAAGTAGATGGTACTGACAAGATGGAAGAAAAAATATTTGATGGACCAATTTGACTTCAAGTAAAACAAGTTAATAAGTATTTTGAAAATAATATAATGACATACTACACAATAAGAGAAGATAACAAAATAGAACATAAAATTATTTATAATTATCCACTTGCAACTTTCAAAGAATTAGCAACAAACGCAATTTTACACAAAGAATATGAAAATAATGAATTTGTTGGGATTTATATTTATAAAGATAGAATCTCTTTCATCAACCACAACAAGCCATTACCGCCAGTAACAATAGAATCTCTAAATAATGAAACCAGTTTCGATCAAAGAAAATATATAAACAATGAAATCAAAAATATGTTTTTTGCACTGAAATTAATAGAATCTTATGGTTCAGGGATAAGAAGAGCAAAATCAACTCTTTTGCAAAATAATTCACCTAAATTACTATTTAGTTCAGGGGATGAAAAAAGTAATTTTACCAATGCAATTATTAAAATAAATGAAGAATTTTATAAAAATTTTGATAATAGTTTTTCTAAAAAAACTACCACCAAAACTACCACCAAAACTACCACCAAAACTACCACCAAAACTACCACCAAAACTACTCTTAAATATGATCAAATTCTTAATTTATTAGAGAAAAATCCATTAATAAATACAAAAGAAATATCAGAAAAATTAAACATCACAATAGATGGAGTTCGTTATCATTTAAGAAAAATGAAAAAGGAAGGATTGGTACGTTATGAGGGTTCTTCCAAACTCGGAAAATGAGTAATTAAAAGGAAATAAAATAATATAATGTAAAATCTGAGTGTATTTAGGTAACATAAGACATTTTGTTTAAATTACTCTTGATTACTTTTTTACAAAGCAATTAATTTCATTATTTATTTAATAAAAAAGTTAACATTTTGAATGTTAACTTTTTTCTTTTGCTTTGAAATTATTTAATAATTTCTGTTACTGAACCAGCACCAACTGTTCTTCCACCTTCACGGATTGAGAATTTTGTACCTTGTTCAACAGCGATAGGAGCGATTAATTCAACTGTTAAGTCAACATTATCTCCTGGCATAACCATTTCTCTTCCTGCTTCAAATTTAATTCCACCAGTAACGTCTGTTGTTCTAAAGTAGAATTGTGGTTTGTAGTTTTGGAAGAATGGTGTATGACGTCCACCTTCTTCTTTTTTAAGAGCATAAATAGCTGCTTTAAATACTGTGTGAGGAACTATTGTTTTTGGTTTAGCAATAACTTGTCCTCTTTCGATTTCTGTTCTATCTACTCCACGTAGTAAAACTCCAGCATTATCTCCAGCCATAGCTGAATCAAGGTTTTTTCTGAACATTTCAATTCCAGTAACAACTGTTTTTTTAGGTTGTTCTTTGTAACCAACGATTTCAACTTCTTCGTTAATTTTAACTTGTCCTCTTTCAACTTTTCCTGTAGCAACTGTTCCACGTCCTGTAATTGTGAAAACATCTTCAACCGCCATTAAGAATGGTTTATCCATTTCTCTAACTGGAGCATCGATATATGTGTCAACTGCATTCATAAGTTCAAAGATTTTTTCTTCTCATTCTGGTTTTCCTTCTAAAGCACCTTTAGCTGAACCTCTAATGATAGGTGTGTTTTCACCATCGAATTCGTAAGAAGATAATAAGTCTCTAATTTCAAATTCAACTAGGTCAACCATTTCTTCTTCACCAACTAACATATCTACTTTGTTTAAGAAAACAACGATTTTTGGAACCCCAACTTGTTTTGATAATAAGATGTGTTCTCTTGTTTGAGGCATTGGTCCATCTGTAGCAGCAACTACTAAGATAGCACCATCCATTTGAGCTGCACCTGTAATCATGTTTTTAACATAGTCAGCGTGACCTGGACAGTCAACGTGTGCATAGTGTCTTTTTTCTGTTTCGTATTCAATGTGAGCTGTGTTAATTGTAATTCCACGTTCTCTTTCTTCTGGAGCAGCATCGATTGATGCATAGTCTTTAGCTTCTGCTAATCCTTTTTTTGATAAAACTGTAGCAATAGCTGCTGTTAAAGTAGTTTTACCATGGTCAACGTGTCCAATTGTACCAATATTAACGTGTTCTTTTGAACGATCAAAATTTAATTTTGCCATTATATTTCCTTTCATTTATATTAATTTATTTTATTTTAAACGCGCTTAAAACCAACCAAAGAATAGTCTTTCATCTATTTCCTATCCAATCGCGTTTAATTTTTAGTATTTATTTATTATATAAAATACATTAATATTTTACCAAAAAAAAGCAAAAATAAAAATTATTCATACCACAAAAAAATAAAAAGAAAGCACCCTGACGGGTGCTATGAATATAGTATTAATTAATTTATCTGAATTTTTAATATATATGACTATTTAACTAAATTTATGATTGAAAACAAATATAATTTATGAATTACAAGAATTTAATTAAAAATTTAAATATATAGTGTGTATATTAAGTGTAAATTATGTGTGAAGTAAAAGGAGTTAACAAAACTATATTAAAATAAAATTAAAAATTAAGAAAATAAATTAAATAAAACAAATCTAAAAGTAATTATAATATTTCGCATAGATAATTCTCTATGCGTTATTATTCTACCATAAAAACGCTTCTTTTTTTTTTTTTTTTTGCAAAAATTTTTATTTTTTTAAAAAAATTAATAATTTATTTCAAATTAAGAGAACTTACTATAAAAGAATAAAATCCTTATTATTTCTGTATTTCATATTATAATTTAATAATATTTATATTTGAAAGTAAAGAGGGAATATGAAAAAAAGAAAATTATTATTTATTGGTTCGTCAGTAGTAACTTTACCTACTTTGTTTGCAGTTTCTTGTGTTGATAAAAACCAAACTTCTGAAAAAACACCAGAAAACAAAAAAGAATATAAACTAGAAAATAGCAAATTCTTATTTAAAAACAACCAATCTTTTATTGAATTAACTTTTAATCAAGAACTTACTGGAGCAAACTCCGCTTCTATAAGTTTATTAAACAGAAATACCAAAGTTAAATCTTCTATTGAAGAAAATATTAAAAATAATTTAACAAATAAAGTTGTTTTTAATTTATCAAAGGCAAACATTGAAAAAGAACAAGATTTTCTTGTTAAATCAATTTTAATTGATGGCAAAAAAGTTAATTTAAATAAAGAAATTAACTTTTTAAGCGATGAAAAAGTAATTACTGATTTTAATCCTGAATTTAATTCACAAAAAAATAATTTAGTATTTCAAACTTTTAATTTTTATTATTCTGATGATAAAAATATAACGAAAATAAAAGAAAATGATAATAAAACACTACTAAACAAGCAAAATGAAAATTACAAAAAATATTTAGAAACAAAAGGAAATGAAGACACAACCACTTCTGCTTCTAAAAAAGATTTAGAAATAAAATCAAATGATTTATTATTTGATGAAAGAGAAGTTGAAGTAACTGAAAAATATATTGCATTAAAATTCCACCAAACAAACATTTATGAATTTAATAAAGGTAAGATTTTAGTTAAAAATCTAAATCCTTTAAAACCTTGATCAAAAGTTATTGATCTAGATTATGATATTGTGGCTCAAGAAGTGAGATTTTTAAGAAGTGAAATACCTGCAAATTTAAATAATTTAGTTTTTACAGCTATCTCTATAAATAATAAAGGTAAAGAATTTGCTTTCACTAATAAAGTTCAATTTGATCTTGGTAATTTTAAAGATAAATTAACATTAAAAGATTTTAATGTTTTTAAAGATGAAGAAAATAAAAAGGTTTTTGGTTCAATTTCTTTTGATTTTTCAGAACAAGATATTGAAAAATATAAAGATAAATGATTTGTTGTAAGTTTCCATGCTTTAAGAAATGAAATAAAAGAAGTTCCTTGACTTCCTTTTGATATTAGACCAGAAATTGTTGTACCATTTTCTAAATTATGAAAATTTAGTTTAGATAAATTAGATGAAAACAAAAGATATGAAATAACAAATATTACAGTTAATGAGCCATATTCATTAAAAGAATATAATTCTATAAACCCAATAAAAAATGAAATAAATAAAGAATTTGCTTTTAATTTTAATAATTATAATTGACAAGATTTAGGCTTAAAATACAATCATAATGAAATTTTAAATGTTAATAATGATAATTTAATTACTAAAAGAAAAGATTTAATAAAAGATGAAATAGTTAGTTTATGACTGGATCAAAATACTAAATCTTCTATTCCTTATTCAATTCAGAACTTTATTTCTTACCAAGAATATTTAAAACAATATCAAATTTATAAAGGCTGACTTTCTGATCAAAATTTACCAAATAAAAAGGTTTTTTCCTTTATAAACAACAAAAATGAAGTTATGTATGCAAATTCAATTAGTGGTAGAGAAATTATTAATAAAACTCTTTTTAACTTCAATTCAAACAAAACTCAAGCAAGCATTACAAAAGAGTTAAATAGATATAAAAACTTAGATAAAATTCAAGATGAAAATATAATTTTAGAATTTTCTTTTGTGTTAAACACTAAAATACCATATAGAGTAAATGATCAAAAAATAGACGGATGAAAAACTGGTGCAAAAATAAATGTATTTGTTCCATTAAAAGATCTAAAAGATAAAAAACATTTAAATTATTTACCCTTCAATTTTGATTTTAATTTTGATGACAAAAAAACAAATGAAAAACGATATTTAGAATTAAAAGAAAAATTTAATTTTAATGCTTCTTATAATTTAGAAGACAATACAGTAACATTTAATGTAAATTCAAAAAATGGAAACATCAAATTGTATGATGACACTACTTCGCATAATTTTTCACAAGTTGATTCAGTATTTATTTCTAATACTATCTTTTATGTTCATTGACAGTCCAAACAAAATCAAGATAATTCAATAACTTTTGAAGAAACACCTTACAAAAAAGAAACTTTAATAGCAGGCAATACTGAAATAATTAATAAAACACAAGATACTTATTCATTTAAAACAGAAATTGATGATAAAAACAACAATGCTAAAAGGTTATTTAAAGATGATTCATCAGAAGCACTAAAAGAAGCTCGTGCAAGATCCTTTGCTTTATCTAGAAGAGGTGGAACTTATAATTTAATTGGAAAAGTTAAACCAAATGATCCAAATGATCATAGATATTATATTTCAACAGCATGACACGTTTGAAACTGAGATGGTGGTTGAAGAAAAGATCCTTTCAAAATAGGTTCTTGATGATCAGAACAAGAAATTAATCATAGAGATCCTAAAACAAATGTTTTAACTAAATGATTCCACAATCCTGTATTTAAAATTCCTGTTTTAACTGATAAAAATGAAACAGATAAAACAAAACCAATTTTAGAAAATGAGCATGAATATTATGGATATTTTGAACACATTTTTAAAATTGAAGAATATATGAATTTTAATGATGAATCTTCATTCCCGATATTTGCTTCTTTTAGAAATAATCTTGGTAAAAAAGTTGCTAATGACAATGTAGATAAAGTCGATAATAGTGATTATTGATATTCAAAAGCAGATTTATTTATAGGAATTATGGATATTAGTTATTTTGAAAATAACTATAAACTTGAAACTTTAGATAAAAATAATAAATTGAGTGACTATCAAAAAGAAGTTGTTAAATTCTTTTTAAATTGGAAAAATCTCAAAACTCTTGAAATTTCCAATACTTCTAATTTTATTAGCAATATTTATAATTTAAATTATACTCTTGCATCCTTTCCATATTGAGAAAGAACACAAACAAACGATGATCCAGCTTCTCCAGAAAAAAGATCTATTAGATATAGAGAATATTTACTTGGAAATTCTCCACACACTAACTTCGGTGCTTCAGTTATAACGTTTCCAGTAAACAATAAAAATAAAACTTACTATTTTAAAAACAGCACTTATCTTTTTGATAGAAATAATATAGATTTATCTTCAGGTTCATCAGGAACTTTTGCTTATGATGCAGATGGAAAATTAGTTTCTGTATTTGAAACAATTTCATTAAATAAAAATACAGATGGAACTTTTAATAAATTTGGTTCATATATAATAGATAATCAAAAATATACTTATTATGGCAGTGGAAATCATCCAACTAATCCTTCTTCTTTTTATGAAAGAACAAGATTAATGTCATATTTATATCCAGATAAATACGAATCAACTGATTTTAGCAAAAAACCAGATATATACTATGAATTAAATCCTAAAAACTAAAAACAAAATTAACACCTAATAGTGTTAATTTTTCTTTGTTCTAAATATTTTTGATTTACACGTCTTTAATTACTTTTCTCTTTTAATTTCCCTTATTTTTTGCTTAAATATAGAATTATAATGTGGCATTTCGAAATTAAGTTTTTCTTCATTAATTGAATTATCTGGATTATATGTTACTGTTGAATAATAAATTTTTAAATTGTTAAAAATTACATCTTTTTTATCAAAAACAAAGAACTTCATTATTTCGTTGTTTTCTTTTTCTTCAATGGAAATATTATTTTTTAAAATTAAAGATGGTATTTTAGTATCTTTTACTTTTGAATTAGTACTTCTTTCTCCAATTCAACCAGTAGGTTCTGGACTTCTTAAATTTTCAAGATATCTTTTATTTAACAATCTATAAAATTCAAAATTTACATTATCATGATAAACTAATTCATAATCTTTTTCATTGTTTTTTGCAAACTGTGGAGCTGTAATATAAACTATAAATTTATCATCGAATAATTTTTTTGGGAATTGATTTTGTAAAGAATTAACCAATTCATTAACATTGGTTTCTGAATTAATATTAGAATATTTTTGATTATTTTTTAGTTCATATTTAAGTAGATGTAAAAAATCATCAAATTCTTCCAAAGAAGCAAAATAGTTATTTTGTAATTCATAATTATCGAATACAACATTTGAATAAAATACAGGTTTTTCCTTTATTTTTGTTTCATCGTATTTTCATTCAAATTTATTTTGAATTTGAATATTTTCATCTTCCTTTGGATTGATACTTAGTTGTTCTTTTTGTTTTACCTGATTACAAGAAATAAAAGCAAATGTTGAAATAACAGATAATGAAAACAAACTTAATGATTTTTTAATTAATGACATATCGCCTCCATATATATTATATATATTATGTTATTTATTTATAAATATTCAAAAAATAATTCACAAATTTCTTTATTATTTTTTAGAATTATCTTCTCTTAATTCAAGTTCATCTCTAAATATTGAATTGTAATGTGGCAATTGAAATGCATGACTGTCACTATCAATATAATTAGTTTTAGCATCAAAAGTTTCATTTAAATAAGTAATCTTCAAGTTGTTAAAAATAAAATCTTTTTTATCAAAAACAAAAAATTTCATAATTTGATTTTTTGATTTTTCTTCATTTGAAACACTATTTTTTAATATCAATGATGAAACTTTATTTTCTCCCTGTTCAATTTCTTCATTATTTTCATTATTACTATCATTACTTCTATTAACCCTCAAACTATCATAATATTCTTTTTCCAGTAATCTATAAAATTCAATATTTACATTATCATGATAAACTAATTCATAGTCTTTTTCTTTACCTTCAACAAATTTGGGAGAAGTTATATAAACAACAAACTTGTCTTTAAATAAATCTTTTGTAAAGGTTTCTTTTAATGTTTTAATTAATTTATCTATATTTTCTTTCGAATTAATTTTGGAATAATTTGAATTTGTTTCAAATTCGTTTCTCAATAAATTTAAAAAAGAATAAAATTCTGTCTCTGTAAAATAATTATTTTGTAATTTATACTTTTCAAAAACAACATTTGAATAAAATACAGGTTTTTCCTTTATTTTTGTTTCATCGTATTTTCATTCAAATTGTTCTTTCATAATTTTTCCTTCTTTTTTATATATTTCTTTTTTTTCTTCTTTTTTTACTTGATTACAAGAAATAAAAGAAGTTACTGAAATTGTTGTTAGTAAACCTAGTTTTAATATTTTTTTAACTAATGACATATGAAATAGCCCCTCTTATTTCTTCATTTAAGTTATCATTTCTTTTTAAAGATACTTTTATTCTATAATTACCTTCTTTTTTTACTTTATATCTTATTAGTTCCACATTACTATAATTTGATGTAGAAGAAGAAACTGTTTCTCATTTATGAGTATTTGGATTAAAAAATTCTAAATATAAATCTATATCTCGAGGTGTAAATCATAAATCATCATTTGATTTTTCTTTTTTTTCATAATCAAAAGAAGTTCAAAAATTTTTATATTTATTAAGAATTAAATATTTATTAATTAAAGGGTTGTTAACTTTAGAATCAAATATTTCTTTTTCTTTTAAATATTCAGAATATTTAAGATCATAATCATTTTTTTCTTTTAATCAATTTTTGTATTGAATTTCGTAAATTGATTTATATGAAGCATTAGCAATACCAAAAATATCCAAAAATCAAGGTAATTGCTCTAATTTAGGAGGGTTATTATAATTATTGGGTTTAATAGGTTTATAAACTTCTTTAATTCCTTCTTTCACATATCCTGCATTAAATAATCAGGCTCCTGAAATATTAATGATCTGGTTTTCTTTTAAATTAATATCATAAAATTTTTCAGTAAAATACTCACTAAAATCAAATGAAAATAAATTACTTATGGCCCCTTTAATTTTTTTGTAATTAGCTAAACCTGAACCGAATTTTAAATTAAAATTATTAGGTAAAAGTTCATTTTTATTTAATAATGGTTCTTCTGAATCAGAACTTAAAATTGATAATATGGCTTCTGGTTTATTTATTATTTTTCTATTTTCATAAGCTAATTTTGAAATAATTCCAGCAACTAAAGGAGAAGAGAATGATGTTCCATTTGAATATTTTCCTTTTTGAAATTCATATCCTTCTCCTGGAGCAACTAATAATGGTTTATTTATTATTTTTTCATTAACATAACCTCAAGAAGAAAATGAAGAAATCGAATTTCCTTTTATATTGGTTGAACCAACTATTATTGAATTTTGCGATAGTTTTTTTCCATCTACAAAATGAAAATCTTTATTGTCACCATCATTTCCGGATGAAAAAATATTAATTATTCCATATTTTCTAGAAATAAAATCTAAATAATATGCTCAATTATTATAGTTTTCTTTTTTCAAAATTTCATTTGTATTTTTATAAGTAGGTATACCTTTGCTATTTACATAATTGACACCATAACTATGATTAATAATTTTTACACCATTATCAATCATTCACTCCATTCTTTTTATTCATTTGCTAAATTCACTTTCGTTTTCATCACCTTTAAAATCTGCTGCATAAATAATTGAATTAGGGTTTAAACCATAATCTTTATCAGCTATTATTCTTGCTACAGAATCTGCATGAGAATATTCTATTCCTTTGTCATTTTTATCAAAATATACTATATTTTTAAAATGTTTATAATAAGGTGTACTACCGGTTTCCATAACTCCAACTTTTATAGGTTGTTTATCAGTTTCATCTTTGTTTGACTTTTCAAAATGAATAGTTTCTTTTTGTTTAATTAAAAAATCTTTTGTCGAAGTATTATCATTTTCTGGTATATTCTCTTCTGTGGAAGAAGATTCTTCTTCAACAATTGATTTATTTTCTAAATTAGAAAATTTTAATTTTATTACTTTTGGGTTTGATATTATAGATATAACATCTGACAAAGAATCTTTATTTAATTCAAGTTTAAAAAAAACTAAGTTAAAGTATTTTGTAAAATTTATTTCACTAATATTTTTAGTTTTCAAAAGAAGTTCTTTAATTTCTTCTTTTGAGTTTTCTTCAAAAGTTATTGATAAATTAAGTGATTTTATTTCCTTTTCTTTTGTAAAATCATTTAAATCAATTTTATCAAAATTTTCTAATAAATCTTTATAGTTTATATTTTGATTTTCATAGTTTTGTGCAACTGCTGCTGTTGGGATATTCAACATTCCCACTACACTATTTAATAATTTTAATGACATAATACCTCCATATGAATAACTTTAATTATGTTAATAAATTATAGCATTTATTCATTTTATTTTATTAAATTAGATAATATTGTTTATAAAAATTCAAAAATAATGGAAAATTATCTTTTATTTAGTTTTTCAACTTTTTCTCAATAAATATGGTTAATATTGTTTTCTTGAAAATGGTGTAATTTATCATTAATGGAATTATCTTCATTATAAGTTTTATAATCATAATAAATTTTTAAATTATTGAATATAACGTCTTTTTTATCAAAAATAAAAAATTTCATAATTTTGTTTTTAGATTTTTCTTCATTACTGATATTTTCACTAAGAATGAGTTCATCTATCTTTTTTTCTTGTTCTTTTTCTGGTGAATATATCGTTGGTACATTTTCCGGTAGTTGATAATAGTCTTTTTCAATTAATCTATAAAACTCAATGTTGATATTATCATGATAAACTAATTCATAGTCTTTTTCCTTATCGACAATAAATTCTGGTGTTGTAATAAAAACAACAAATTTATCATAAAAAAGACTTTTAGGAAATTTTTCTTCAAAACTTTTTGTTATTTTTCTAAGATATTCTTCTGTATTTATATTTGAATATTTTTCATTAGTTTTTATCTCGTTAACTAGAAGTTTTATAAAACCTTCCATTTCAAAAGTATTGGTAAAGAAGTTATTTCGAAGTTCTTTATCACTCAAAACAATATTAGAATAAAATACAGGTTTTTCCTTTATTTTTGTTTCATCATATTTTCATTCAAATTTTTCTTCTTCTTTTTTACCTATATCTCTTTTTTCTTCTTTTTGTATTTGACTACAAGAAATAAAAGAAGTTGCTGAAATTACTGTTAGTAAACCTATGTTAAATACTTTTTTAATTAATGACATAATACCTCCATTTGTATATATAAATTATACTATTTGTTCATATTGTTTTAATAAAACATATAAAATATTAATCAAAATGTCCCTAGGGTTTTACTAATCAAAATGTCCCTCTTAGTAATATATAATAATAATTAAAATATTTACTTAAGGAGATAGAAATGAAACACACAAAAATCAGAACAACCAAATGACAAAAAAAGAGACTAAAAGAACTAACTTTTATTAGAAATAACATAGAAAAAACAAACAAAGAATTAGCTAATTTATTAAATATTTCGGTTAAAACCGTCATAAGACTTAAAAAATTAATTAAGGAAAATGTCGGAAAATCCATTTATGTAGAACATAAAAATACCGGAAATGATTATTCTAAAAAATATAAAGATGCTTTTTTTGATCAATTTATTACTAATTATAATGATGAATTTAAAAACACAATAAATGAAAGTGCAGTCACTCTTGGAATACCAATTAAATACTTTTATGAAGAAGAAATAGATAATATGAAAGAAAAACCTTCTTATTCTACTGTAATAAGAAGAACAAACCAACAATGTTTAATAACTCCTTACACAAAAAAGAAAACTAAGGCGGAAATTAAAAAAAGAATTGGTGGAATTGAAAGCGGCAAAATAAAATTAAAAATTTCTGATAATATTTTTGCAATTGCTAAAGAAAATCAATTAATAGATGAAAATATTAACAGAAAAATTGTAAGTAAAAATGCTTTAGAATTTGGTGAAATCGTCGAAATTGATGCTTGTTATGAATATTTTATTAAGTCAATTAATAAAAAGATTTTTATTTATCATGCAATCGATGCAAGTTCAGGAAAACTCCTTGCTTTTCATGCTGATACACAAGAAACAAATAAAGGTTATATGAAATTACTTGAAATGCTTTTTGAAAAATATGGTTTTCCAAAACAAATTATTTCTGATAGAAGAACAACATTTTTTAACTATATAAATCCTGAAACTAATATGGTTCAAGAATTGAAAAATAGAGGTATACAGGTGTTTTCGAGCAGTATTGCTACTCATAAACCTAATGTAGAAAGATCTTTTAAAAGTTCCCAACAATTTTATCCTTTATATTTTTTTAAAAAAAATTTAAATCTATAGAAGATTTAAATCAAAATCACAATGATATTATAAACTCTTATAATGATAAATTCAAGAAAAAAGAAACAAAAAATAATGTTTTTACAAAAGCAGAGTCAGATCAAATAAAAATTTATCTTCCTATAAAAAGAAAATTCACAGCAAATTGTTTTAGAATTGATAATAAATATTACACATTAGATAAAAATACTTTTGAAAAAACATTTGGAGTTCCTAATACGGAATTTATTGCTGTTTTAGATAGTGATTTAAATATAAAAATTAAAATTGGAAATGAAATTTGAACTACAAGAGAGATAGATGAAGATTTTAGTAAAGAAAACAAAAAAGAATATAATTTTGAACTTTTAGAAAAGAAAGAGATAGAAAAAATATTAAAAGAAACAAAAACTCGCGGACAAAGTTTTTAAAAAATGATCGATAAAAAAATTTCAACAAATAAAGATAAATTTGATTATGAAGAATTTGAATTAATAAAAAATTTTATAGTTTTAAACCAAAAAATTTTAAACAAAATGGAAGAGTTGTATGAGAACAATTCTAAAGACACAAGATAAGACGACAAAGTCGGCTTGATCTTGTTAATGCCTTTTGGCTCTTTTTGGCGAAAAAGAGTGCTCCCCTTAATTGCAATTAAGGGGCGGGGGGGATTAAAAAATCAGCCCTTTGGGAGCTGTAATTAACAAAAAATTAATATGAAATTTAATTTTTTGATATCATTATTTTAATTAAAATAATTATTATTTTTTATATCACTAAAAAAGGGACATTTTGATTAATAATTTACATTGTTTTAATAAAACACCACTAAATTTTGAAGTGGTGTTTCTTTATTCTTTAAAGCTATTTTTTTATAAATTCTCTAAATTCTTTGTAATTTAAGAATTTGCTTTTTATTTGTAAATTATTTAATTCATCATTTGAGAATAATGATTTAGAAATTTTAAAAGCAGTATAACTAAAAGTTGGTCAAAAATACTCAGTAGTTTTAAAAATAGGTTCTTCTTTATTTTTGCTCTTTAAATATAAATAATGTTCTAAATCTGCGGAATTAAAAATTAATTCATTTTTATTTTTTTGTACTATTGAATAATAAGGAATCTCAATTTCAAAATTATTTATCTTATTAAAATCTGAATCTGAACTTTTATACAAATTTTGAAAAGTGGCAAATAAATCTCTACTTTTAGCAAAATTATTGAAAATATATATATTGTTATTTAAGTCTAATTTGTTTAAATAAATTAATAAATTTTGATAATTGATTGAATTATATAGATTTTCGTTTTTAAATCTCGCTTCATTTTTTTCTTCTTTATACTTTTCAATATAAGATGCAAAAATATCTTTTATTTGCTTAATATCTTCTTCATTTTGAATAATATAAAATTCTCGCAATTCATTTTTGGTGTTTTCGCTATTAGTTAAGAAAGTAAAATTTTTATTATTTTTTATAATTTTACTTTCTTGATATTTATTAAATTCCTTTTTATATATATTATATTGCTCACTTTCATCAATTGAGTGTGCATTTATGTTACAAGAAACAAAAGTTGTTAATACAGAAATGGGCAAAATAAATGAAAAAAATAATTTATTTTTTAACATAAGATAACGCTAATAAATCATCTACTGAATTTTTAAATAAAGCTGATTCTTTATTTAAAACTCTTAATCTATAATCACCAGTTTCATTTACTTTGTATCTAATAAATTCAACATTAGAATCTTTTGAATTAATTTCAACAACCTTATCTCATGTATTATTTTTTAATTTTTTTTCTAAAATTAAATTATAATTAGAAAATTTTAAATTATTTTGTCTTTTTATTGTTTCTTCTTTTTTTAATTGTTTTGATGAAATATGTTTTTTATTCCAATCATCTTTTTTTCAATAATTTCAAAATTCTCATCATCCTACTTCTGGGATTTTTTCCTCTTCTTTTAGTAAACCTGCATTATAACTTCAAGCAATAGATGCTTGTAATGTTTCACCTTTATTTAAATGAATATTTTCAGAAGTTAATACATATTTTTTTTCTTTATCTTCAAAAGGAATGGAAACTGTTTTTAAATTATTTTTAGCCTCTAAAATTTTTGAGTATTTAATTAAGCCAGCACCTATTTTTTTATCCAAACCATTTGTATTTTTTACAATGGCTCCATTATAATCTTCAGTATCAGCAGATGTAGTCAGAATTGATTTATAAATTAAAGGATTTAAAATTCCAAAATCTAAATCTTTTGTTCTCATTAATAGAGAAATAACTCCAGTAACAATCGGTGCAGAATAACTTGTACCAATTAATGTTTTTTCTGGTTTATCATTGAGAAATAAAGTTTCCCCAGGAACAACAAGAAGTGGGTGAGGTAATTCTTTATCTTTTTCATGCAATAAATAATTTGAGAAATTAGACTTTAACATAATATTATTATCAAAATCATAATAAGATGAACCTACTACAATATTATTATATGCTTTTTTGTATGAATTTATAAATTCATTTCCAGTTTCTCTTTCGTCATCATTATTTCCTGAACTAAAAACATTTATAATTCCATATTTTCTAGCAATTGTGTTTAAAAATTCTTCTGCTTCTTCATTTTCATCGTTATCTCCGTTAGTTCCATAACTATGATTTATCACTTTCACTTTTCTTTCTAAAATTAATCACTCTATTTTTTTTCTCCATTCATTTCAAGAAGAAAAATTAGCGTAATTTATTGAAGAAAATCTATCTATTCCTTCATTTCCTGTGGCGATTGAAGTTACGTTTGTACCGTGATTTGAAACATTAGAATCTAATTTATCAAAATCTTTAGCAACAATTAATCTATTTTTAAAATTGCTATTATTTATATTTAAATTGTTTTGATCATCTTTTGTTCTGGTCTCCATTATTCCAATATTATTTTCGTTTTTTATATAAAGGTTAGAATTATTTTCTTTTTGTCTTTCATAATATATTTCTATTAATTTAAACAATTTTTCAAAGGAAATATTGTTATATTTAGAATCCTTTTGTTCTTGCTTGTATTCGCTTTTATAATAATCTGGAATATAATTCTTAATAGTGTTAAAATTATCAACAATATTTTTTAAAGAAAATTTATTTATTTTTAAATTGTTTTTTAACTCTTTATCAATAAATTCTATTAATAATTTTTCTGAACCATAAACTCAAATTTTTGGTTCAATTAAACTAAATTCAAATTTTAATAGTTTATTTTTTTCTGCAAATTTTGAAATATATTTTAAATTTTTATTTTTTCAAAACTCGGTGTTATTTGATGATTTGTCTTTCTCGTTTTCTGATGAATTATATGTAAATTCAATATATTTTTGACTGTTATTGTCGCTTTTTTCCTTAAAACTTATTGTAGGAAAAATGGTGCTAAATGTAATAATTGGTAAAGATAATGTCATTAAAAATTTCTTTTTGATACTTTTTTTCATATAATCTCCTTTATGTTTTTTACAATTAAATTATAGCAAAAATTCATAAAAATTTATTAATACTCATTAATTTATTTATAAAATTTAATATAATATTAAAAATTTGCTCAAATTTATCAAATTTAACTATTATATTAATATATTATTAAAATGAAAATTATTTCTGTTTGGTAAAAATTCAATAAAATTAATAAAACACCACTAAATTTTAAAGTGGTGTTTATTTATTTATTTATATTTTAAAACTTATTTTTTAAGTTTGTTTAATTGGTGAACTGCGTTTCTTGCTGCTTCTCATAACACTTCACTAAATGTTGGGTGTGGGTGAATTGTTGAAGCGATGTCATAAATTGTTGATTCTAAATCCATTGCAAGAACTACTTCAGAAATTAAATCTGTAGCTGCAGCACCAATGATGTGACAACCAATAATTTCTCCATGTTCTTTATCAATAATAAATTTAGCAAATCCTTTTGATTCATGAGCTGCTAATGCTTTTCCGATGAAAGTAAATTGGTGTTTTGCAACAATAAAGTCTTTACCTTGTTCTTTAGCTTGATCTTCTGTTAAACCAACAACAGCAATTTCAGGGTGTGTATAAATACATGCTGGAACTGTTTTTGCAGAATATTTTACTTGTTTTTTAAGAATATTTGAAACAGCAACAACTGCATGACGATAAGCAACGTGAGCTAACATAGCTTGTCCTACAACATCTCCTATTCCATATACTCCTTCAACATTTGTTTGACAGTATTCATCAACTACTAATTGTTTTCTGTCTCCAAGTTTAATACCTACTTCTTCTAATCCAAGAGATTCAGGAACTCTACCTACTGAAACTAAAACTAAATCAGATTTAATTGATTCTTCTTTTCCATTAACTTCATAGAAAATTTTACCTTTTTCATATTTAGTTGTGTTGGCATTTGCTATAACTTCAACACCCATTTCTACTAAGTCATTTGAAACTTGTTTAATAATATCTTTATCTAGCATTCCAAGCACTGTTGGTAAGTTTTGGATGATTGTTACTTTTGTTCCTGCTGAAGCAAATACTTGAGCAAATTCAACTCCAATAACCCCACCACCAATAATTGTTAATGATTTTGGTTGTTTTTCTAAATTAATAGCTTCTTTAGAAGTGATTAATTTTCCTTCAGCATAACCTTGTTCAAATCCAGGTAAAGGAATTTTTCTATCACTTGAACCGGTAGCAATAATAATATTTTTAGCTTTATAAACTTTAGAATCAACTTCCACTTCGTGAGCACCTACAAATTTTGCGGTTCCAAAAATAGTTTTTACTTTATTCATTCTCATTAATGCTTGCACACCTGAAGTTAATTGTTTAACAACTTCAGATTTTCTTGCATGCATTTTAGTTCAGTCAATTTTTACGTTTATATTTCCTGTAATTCCGTATTCTGTAGCATGTTTAACTGAGTGAAGAACTTCTGTTGTTTTTAAAAGTGCTTTTGTTGGGATACATCCAACATTTAAACAAACTCCACCTCAGAATTCTCTTTCAATAATTAATGTTTTTAGTCCAGCTCCACCAGCTTCTTCAGCTGCTAAGTATCCACCAGGACCTGATCCAATAACAATAACATCGAATTCTTCTTCAATTTTTCCTGTGTATGCTTTGCCTTGTTCTTTATTTGAAGATGCTTCTTTTCTTTCTGATGGTGATTCAACTTTAGTTGTAGCAGTTGTAGAAGGTTTTTTTAATGAGGATAAATCAAATAATTGATTTGAAACTTTCACTTCTCCTACAACAGAAGCACCTCCTCCAGTAGATTCTTCTTTTTTAGACTCTTCTTTTTTAGGTTCTTGGGAAACTACATCACCTTTTCCATCATCAATGTGATAAATTTCTTGTCCAACGTGGATTGTATCTCCTACTGCCATTAAAACTTTAACAATTTTTCCTGTTGCAGGAGAAGGGATATCTGAAGTTACTTTATCTGTTTCAACAGAAAATAAAGAATCTCCTTCATTAACCATATCCCCTTCTTTTTTGTAGATTTCAGCAACTACACCTTCGTGTAATCCTTCACCTATATCAGCAAATTTAAATTTATGCATTTTATAAAACTCCTAAAATTTCTGGTTTTTCTAATAGTTCTTTAACTCTTAAAGCAAACCTTCCAACAGTTGCTCCATCAATTCATCTGTGATCAGCTGATACAGTTAAATTCATAATTTTTCCTGGAACAATTGCTCCGTTTTTAACTACTGCACGGTCAACAATTGAACCCACTCCTGCTATTGCTAATTCTGGATAGTTAATAACTGGTGTTCCAAATAAGGCACCTACTGAACCATAGTTAGTAATTGTAAATGATCCGCCGGACATTTCATTTGGTTTAATTTTTCTATCTCTAGCTGCAAGTGCTAATCTTGAAATTTCTTTTGCCAATTCAACAATTGTTAAGTTTTGTGAATCTTTAACAACTGGAACCATTAATCCTGCTTCTGTATCCACAGCAATTCCAAGATTTAATGTTGTTGGAAAAACAATTTCTAAATTTGCTTCATCGTATTTAGCAGCAAGAATTGGAAATTCTCTTAATGCTACTAAAATTGCTTTTGCAATATAAGGTAAAAATGTTAATTTTACACCTGTAGTTTTTTGTACATCTTCTACAATTGATTTTCTTAAATCTCATAATTTAGTCATATCGATTTCGTTAACTAAACTGAAGTAAGCAACTGAATCTCTTGAATTAATCATTGCTTTTGCAATTGCTTTTCTAATTGGTGTAATTTTTTCTCTTTTACCATCTAAATAATTAACTGAAGCAGCTGATTCAACTTTAGCTGAAGTTGTAGCAACTGTTTCTTGTTTAGGTGCACTTTTAAAAGATAAAACATCATCTTTTAAAATTCTTCCAAATGGACCTGTACCTTTAACTTGATTAATGTCAATTCCCATTTTTGCAGCAATTGCTCTTGCTAAAGGGGTTGAAATTATTTTATTCATATTTTCCTTTCTTTTAGAATTTAAATCCTACTACTTCTTTTATTTTTGAAACAATTTTATCACTGTCGATTGCGTGATATTTTTCTCCTCTTGCTAAAGGAACTGTAATGTCATAACCTGTTAATCTTGTTAAAGGAGCTTTAATGTATTCAAAAGCTTTTTCATTAACTCTTGTAATAATTTCTGCAGAAACTGAAAATGATTTAACAGCTTCATGAACAACTAATAATCTTCCTGTTTTCTTTACAGAATTAATAATTGTATCTGTATCTATTGGTTTAATTGTTCTTAAATCAATTAATTCTACACTAATTGAAGATTTTTCTTCTATTAGTTTTTTAATTGCTTCGATTGAATCGTGAACTTGTGCACCATAAGTTACTAATGTTAAGTCTGTTCCTTCCACTAAAACATTTGCTTTTCCAATTGGAACTTCATAAATTTCAGCTGGTATTTGTTGTTTAAAAGAACGATAGATTTTTTTAGGTTCTAAAAATACAACAGGATCAGGATCGTTTAAAGCTGCAATCATTAAACCTTTTGTGTCATAAGGTGTTGAAGGCATAACAACTTTTAATCCTGGCACATGTGCAAACATTGCTTCAATTGCTTCTGAGTGGTGTTCAAGAGCTCTAACTCCACCAGCCATTGGCATTCTTAATACTAAAGGAACACTAAATCTTCCTCTTGATCTATTTCTATATCTTGCTGCATGAGTCATAAGTTGTTGGAATGCTGGGTAAGAAAATCCTTGAAATTGCATTTCAACAATTGGTTTTAGTCCAAAAAGAGCAGCTCCAATTCCAATTCCCATCATAGAGGCTTCAGCAATAGGTGTATCTCAAACTCTTTCAACACCATATTTTTTTTGTAATCCTTCAGTTGCTCTAAACACTCCACCTTCATATCCAGCATCTTGACCTCAAAGAACAACGTGTGCATCTTGTTCCATCATTAAATCGATTGCGTTGGTTACAGCACCGATGTTATTTAGTTCTAACATTTTTTTGTCCATTATTTATTCTCCTTTGAATAATATGCGATAGCTTCTGCTTTTTGTTCTTCTAATTCAGGTGTTAATGTTGCATAAGTATGATCAAATACTTCGTTTAAATCAACATCTAATTCTTTTAATGATTCTTGATAAGCTGCTTTTACTTGTTCCATAGCATCTTCTCAAATTTGATCTTTTTCTTCGTCAGTTAAGTATTCTTTTGTTTTTAAATAAGTCTCAATACGGTGCATTGGTTCTCATTTTTCATGTTCTTGCTCTTGTTCTATAGTTCTATAAATTCTTGGATTATCACTTGTAGTATGTGGTCCTTGTCTTCAAGTTATAAACTCAACAACAACAGGTCCATTTCCTAATCTTGCAAATTCTACAGCTTCTTTAACTACAGCATAGGAAGCTAATAAGTCATTTCCATCAACTCTAACTCCTGGAATTCCAGCAGCCGCTGCTTTAGCTGCAATAGTTTCTGAACCAGTTTCTAAATGTTCTGGTGTTGAAATGGATCATTGGTTATTGTTTACACAGAATACTGATGGTCATTTTCAAATTGCTGATGTGTTAATTGCTTCATAAAATTCACCTTCAGCAGTTCCACCATTACCAATAAATGACATTGAAACTACATTTTTTCTAGTTAATTTTGATGCATAAGCAATACCAGCAGCATGTGAACACTGTGTTGCTATAGGAATATTAATTGGAAGTAAATTGATTCCTTCAGGTGTAACACTTCCTCTTTCGTTTCCATTTCAATATAACATTTGATTTTTTATAGGCATTCCCATATATAACATAGTTGCATTTGATCTAAATGCAGGAACAAATCAGTCATCTTCTTTTAAAGCCATAGCTGAAGCTACTTGTAGTGCTTCTTCACCAAAATTAGGTGCAAAAGTTAACATTCTTCCTTGTCTTTGTAACTGTGACATATATTCATCTTGTCTTCTTGAAAGAACCATAAATTTATAAGCTTTTAATAATTCTTCTTTGCTTAATTTTGGTTCGTTGTTTTTACCTTCTTTAGTTAAGTTTCCATCTATATCTAAAAAACGAATGATTTCGTCTTTAGAAAACATAACTTTGCCAGGTTTAACAAATTTAAATTGCATTTTTACTCCTTATTTTTTTAAAATTAATTAGAATTTAAACTAATATTATAATTATATTCTTTTTATTGATTTTATTTCAATTTAAAGTATAAAAATTCATTTTTTTATTAATTTTTTGAATTTTTAACATTTAAATTCAAAAAAATATTATTTTTATGATAGTTTTGAACTTATTTTAATTAAAAATATAAATCATTTTTGACTTATATTTTATTTATGAATTACTTTTTAAATTTTCTTTTATAGTTATCATTAAATTTTCAAATAATGCTGTTACAGTCATAGGACCAACTCCACCTGGCACTGGAGAAATAGCTTCTACTTTATCTATAACATCCATAAAATCAACATCACCAGTAATTTTATTATTAGATAAAGTATTTATTCCAACATCGATAATTATCGATTTATCTTTTATATTATCCTTTTTAATTAAATGTGATTCTCCTGCTGCTACAACTAAAATATCAGCTTCTTCAGAACCTTTAATTCCTGTTTCTTTGTTGAAACTATGAGTAAAAGCTCCTGCATTAGTAAGTAATTTTTTTGTGGGTTTTCCTACTAAATTAGATTCACCAATAACATAACATTTTTTGTTTTGAACTTGAATATTGTAAAAATCTAATAACATCATAATTCCTTTTGCTGTCGCAGGAGTTAATGAAAATTGATTATTATAAAATTGATTTTGATTTTTACTTGAAAGTCCATCAATATCTTTAACAACAGGAATAGTATCTAAAACTTTTTGCGAGTTTATGTGTTTTGGTAAAGGTAATTGAACTATTATTCCATTGCAATCTATTGATTCTTGTCTAACTATAGATAACAAAGACTCTTCGGTGATGTTTTCATCTAATTTAATTAATATACCATTAACACCTAATTCTTTAGCTCTTTTTAATTTATTTTTTATATAACGATTTGATGCTTCTAAATTACCTACTTGAACAATTTTAAATATTGCTTTCTTTGGTAAAAGATTAAAAAAATTAAGCTGTTTTTGAAAAAAAAATTCTGAAGCTTTTTTACCATCTAAAATTTTTGTCATTTTAATTTTTGAAAATAAAAAAAGGTAATCTTACCCTTTTCTAAATTTTCCATCTTTTCCTTGGATCATAACAGCTGTTGTTTCTTTTAATTGTTTTGCATATTCAATAGCTTCTTTTTGAGTTTTAAAAATTTTTGTAGCTCTTTCTGCATTTGCGTTTTTTACAGCTCAATCTCCATTATGGTTTACAACGTACTTTATCATTTTTTCTCCTTAAATATGTTTTATTTATTTTTTTCTATATATAATTTTAACTTTTCTTTATATAATTTTAACTTTTTTTCTTCATTTTCAATTTTTTCTTTTGGTGCTTTTGCTAAAAAGTTAGAATTTGATAGCATATTTTCTGCTCTTTTTATTTCAAATTCAATTATTTTTATTTCTTCTTTTATTCTTTCTGCTTCTTTTTTTTCATGTTCTGCAGATAGCTGAATATAAATTTCAAAATTTTCTGTTTTTAAAACTGAATGTTTGTTTTCAAATAATTCAGCATTACACATATTATTTATCATTAATATTGATGTTACATCAAGTTTTTTATCTACGATTCAATATTTTAGAACTTCTTTTTTAGAAATGCTATGTTTTTCTCTATATTGTCTTAAATTTTTAACTATTTCAATAACTTTATCTATATAATTAACATTTCTATAAGTTGTAATATCTGTATTTTCGTGTTCTAAAAGTTCTTGATTAAATAATTTTTCAAATAAATAATCTGTTAAAAAAGGACAGAATGGATGAAGAATAATTAATAATTTTTTAATTATTTCTAATCCAAATGTTTTATTTGGGTTAGTTTTAGATAATTCAATATATCAAGACGAAAGATCTTCAAAAATAAATTTATGTATTGCTTTATAAACTAATGTAAAATCATATTTTTTCATAAATTTATCTATATTTTTATTTAAATGACTCAATTTATTGGATATTCATTTATCTTTGTCTGTAATTTCTTGACAAGTGCTGCATTCTTCTAATTCATAAAAGTATTTAACTATATTTCATAGTTTGTTATTAAAAATTCAAGCAGCATCTATTTTGTCTTTAGAAAATTTAATATCCTGCCCTGGTGTTGAATTAAATATTAAAGATTCTCTTAAAACATCTGCACCGTATTGTTCAATAACTTCCATAGGATCTATACCATTACCAAGTGATTTAGACATTTTTATCCCTTTTTCATCTCTTATCAATCCGTGCAACAATACTTCATCAAATGGTTTTTCATCCATAACACTTAAACTAAAGAAATACATTCTTGCAACTCAAAAGAAAATTATATCTCAACCAGTTACAAGCAATGAAGTAGGGAAATATCTATTGATTTTTTCGTTTGACTGTGGTCAGCCTAAAAAAACAAATGGTGCAAGTCCTGATGAAAATCAAGTATCTAAAACATCTAGATCTTGAATTCATCCTTCACCTGGAGACTCAATTTGCACTTTCATTTCTTCATTTTTATATCATGCTGGTATTCTATGTCCTCATCATAATTGACGTGAGATGGTTCAATCATATACGTTTTCCATTCATTTTTTAATAACTGTTTGAAAACGTTTTGGATAAAATTTAACAGCATTTTTGCTTTTTAAATGATTTAGCAGCATTTTTTGTAAGTCTTCCATTTTTACAAATCATTGTTCTGACATAATTATTTCAGAAACTTCACCACTTCTTTCTGAATACCCTACATTAGATATTATTTCTTCAGTTTTAACAATATAATTTTCTTTTAATAGTTTTTGATAAATTTGTTCTCTTGCTTGAAAACGATCTAATCCTTCAAACTCTAAAGCTAAACTATTCATTTTTCCATCAGGATTGATTGATTCATTAATTTCTAAATTGTGTTTTTTTATAATATCAATATCTGCCATAGCATGTGCAGATACTTTCATAACACCTGAAGCAAATTTTTTATCTATATAATCATCTTCAATTATAGGAATTATTTTTTTAGTAAAAGGATGAATAACATTTTTACCCACAAGTGATTTATATCTTTTATCTTCTGGATTAACACCAAGTGCCACATCAGAAGGAATTGTTTCAATTCTTGTTGTAGCAACTGTTAAGAATTCATCGCTGTTTTCAATAAAGTATTTAATATAATACATTTTTTGATTAATTGGTTTATTAATTATTTCAATATTTGATAAAGCTGTTTTTTGTTTAGGATCTCAATTAATTGCTTTTTTATCTTTATAAATTCATCCTTTATTATAAAAATCAACAAATATCTTTAAAACTGCTTCATTAGCATCTTTATCTAATGTAAATCTTTCATTTGTGTAATCGAGTGCTAAACCTAAAGAATTTCACTGTTCTTTAATTTTATTGTAATATTCATCTTTTCATTTTCAAACTTCTTCTAAAAATTTTTCTCTTCCTAAGTCATGACGAGTTTTATTTTCTTTTCTCAATAATTCTTCAACTTTTGTTTGAGTTGCTATACCCGCATGGTCAACTGCAGGTAAAAATAAAACATCATACCCTTTTAATTTTTTATATCTAATAATAGTGTCTTGAATATATTCATCTCACGCATGTCCTAAGTGCAATTTTCCTGTAACATTAGGAGGTGGCACAATGATTGTAAATGGTCTTTTACTCGAATCGTGATATGAAAAATATTTTTTATTAATTCATTTCTGGTTTCTGTTTTTTTCTATATCTTTATGATTAAAATTTTTATCCATATTTCCCCTTTTATTCTGTATTTTCTAAACTTTTCTCTTCTGTATAATCAATTATAACCGTGTCTTCTAATTTTACAAAATTAGGTGTTTTTTTCGGTTTTTGTCTATGACTTAAAATTTTAGATGAAATTAATTCATTATCTGAAATATAAATTTCTGATCGATTACTTTTAAAGTATCTTCTTGAAGAATATAATTCATCATATTCATGTTCGCTAATTTTATCAATAATAGAAAAATCGAAAGATTTAAATTTATAAAATTTTTTAGCAAATTCACTTTCAAATTCCTTTTTAATATTATTAAATGAACATTCAATTATTCTTGATTTTTCTATAAAAACAAAATTTTTAATATGCTTTGTTTCAATAAAATCACTTGCAAAAATTATTAAACTAGTATTTGGATTTTTATTTGCCACCAATTGATCTACATACGTTTTATCAAAAATTGTCTTATTTAAATCAACAAGAGCAACTTCTGGAGAATATAATTTTAATTTTCCTATGTCTATTTTTATTTTCTCTTCTTGTGTTAAATCTGAATAAGGAATTCAGAGTTTATCAATACCTATATTAATAGATTTTAAAAAATTATATAATTCATTTTTAATAATAACGTTCTGAATGATTTCATTATCTTCAAAGTCATTTGTATATAAAAAAGAAATAGGGTGATAAATAACATAAAAATGATCATTTAAAAAAATTACGTTTTTTATTTTTTTAAATATTTCTAATTCCACTTCATTGCTATTTTCATTTTTTCTTTTTAAGAAAGAAAATAAAAATCTATCAATTTTAGTAATTGCAATAATATTATTGATAATTTCTTGTTCTAATTTAGAATTATTTTGCATTTTAATTTCAATGCTATTAGCTAATAAATTTTCATTTTTTTCTTTTTCTCATACATAATTTGCTTTTTTTTCTCATAAAACATTTGTTTTTTTATGTTTTTCTACTTGATCGATTTCTTTAGAACCTTCAATTGTTGCTTTTTTTAAAAAGTTTATTTCTTTTTTTAATTCTTTTTTTTCTATTAAAGTGTCTAATAATTTCTTTTCATTTAAGATTTTTATTTTATTTAGTGTAAATTTCTTTTCGTGATATTCTTCTATTATTTCTAGTTGATTATCCAATTTAATTGTTTTACCCCTTTTAAAATCAAAAAATAGGTTATTGAAAAATTCAATTTCAAATTCTTTAATAGTGTTATAAAAACCTTTAACAACGCTCGGTTTTACATACTTTAGATGCTTTTTATTATGTTTAAAAATATAAAGTGTTTTTCTTTTGATTCAATAATTAATTTTAGCTTTTACAATCTGTTCTTTGTTTGCAGATTTATATGCTTCTTTTAAATCCTTTTTAGTTTCTTTAATTTTGAGTTTCAATGATTTTATAAGTAAATAATATATTCCATTTTTTAAAAACCCGTTTTTTAAAAATTCATTTCTTTTTTTAAGTTCTGCTTTTAATTGATTAATTTCTTGAAAGTGATTATGAGAAGCGATTTCAAATTCTGAAGAATGTTCAAATGATTCAACTTCTTTTTCAGCAATTTCAAATTCAGTTCTTAAATTTTGTAATTTTCCTTCGTTTTTTCTGTATTTATCTCTATATTTTTCATAAACATTAAATTTTTTAATTTCATAGTAAGTTATATTATTTAAACTTGTATTTAGCATATCTATTCTTTTATCTAAATAATCATTTAACTCACTTAAATTAAAATTATTTTGTTCTAATTTCTGTAAAAATTCTTTATAATTAATTTTTTTAAAAAATTGATCAAAAATTTTAATTTGTGTTTCAAAAAGATCGTATGATATTTTTTCTTCCTCTTCTTTTATGAAAAAATGATATTCGTCACTGACTTCTTTTCAATCTTTACGGAAATCTCTCATTAATTTAAAATCATATTCATTAGTATTAAAAGAATATTTCATTATTTCAAATAATGGTTTATCGAAATAGTGATTTTTATTTTTATTAGAAAAAATTGATAAAACTTTTTCAGGTATTCAAAAATCTTTAAAATTCTTTTTTAAAAAATTCTTTCCTATTTTAATGACGCCTGAATAATTTTTATTTTTAAAAACTAAGAGTTCTTTAAAACAAAAAGGGATTTTCTTATTAGAAGAAAAAATAAGGACATCTTCTCCTTTATTTATTTCTAAATTTAAGTTTTTTAATTTGTCTTCATAAGTAACATCAAGTAAAGAAATTATTTTGTTTGTAAATTCCATATTTTCCTTTAATAATTATTTCTATTTTTGTTTTTTACAATCGGAAGGATTACTAAACTTGTAAGGTAAATAACAAATAAATTAACTCAAATTTTAATAGGCGACACAATAAAATGTGTAATTAGTGCTACTTCAAAAGTTGGGAAAGCACCAGATTGAACATCACCTAAAGCTAATATTGCACTTGATGTTGGTTCTAAAATAACTGAAAAAGCAATAATAGGAACCATTGTAGTAAATCTATCTTTTTGTTGAAAAAATTTTAAAAATCTTGCTATTGTTATAAAAATCAACATGGTTCCGTTTCCAGATAACATTAAAATTAAAAAACCTACTTTATTTTTTATGTATTTTGATTCTTCTAATAATTTATCAGGAGCTAAAAATACAATGGTAGAAACAATAGCAGCAACAACTATCATTATAATTCAACAAAAAATTAACATAGAAGTAAATAAAGTATTTTGTTGTGTTTCTTTATTTAATCTATTAATTCTTTTAGAAATTGTTGAAATTTTTTTATTAATTTTTTTTATTTCTTTTTCATTAGAAAGAGAAAGTAGTGATAAAGAAAGATTTTCTATTTTTAAAGCATAAAATTTACTTTTTTCTTTTATATTTTTTTGAATATAATTTTCATTTAATCTTTTTTTAATAAAATCAAAAAATAATCATGAAATTATTCCTGGAATAAATCCAGTAATAGATAAAGCTAAAGTGTAATAAATTGAATAGGTGCTAGGAACAAATTGAAAAGAAATTAAATCTGATAAAAATCCTGTTAATAAACCTACAATTGGTCCAAAAATAAATCCTGTAATTTTAATAGGTAAACCAATTATTGAAAAACGAAAATTAGGTAAAGCTGCAAAAGGAAAAAATCTAATACCCAATAAAAGCATTATTGTAGATATGGACATAAAAACAGCAACAAAGGCTATTGTTTTTGCATTAAATTTTCTCATAAATCTTTCCTTATATATAATTATTTAAATTTTACCACTATTATTTTAAGTTTTTAAAATATATTTTTTATTTTAATAAAAAAGAAACTTAGAAAAGTTTCTCTTAAATTATTTATTGAATTGATTTGATTGTTTCTTTAACAATTCTTACAGAATTAGCGAATTTTGCTTTTTCTTTGTCATTTAAATCTAAATTAACTATTTCTTTTATTCCTTCAGAACCAACAATAGCAGGAACTCCGATTACAACATCAGAAGCACCATATTCGCCATTTAAATACACTCCTAAAGGTAAAACAGCATTAGAATCTTCTTGAATTACTCTAACTATTTGTGCTAAACATGCACCGATACCATAAAAGGTTGCTCTTTTTCTTTCAATAATTTTATATGCTTTTGTATAAACTGGTTTTTCTAATTCTTCTTCATAATTTGAAGCATTTACTCCAGATTTTTCTTCATATTTACTAAAAGGTAACCCTGCTATTTTAAAAGTTGAATAGTTAATTAATGAAGAATCTCCATGTTCACCAATAACAAATGCTTCTATATTGCTTGTTGAAACTCCTGTTTTTTTAGAAAGTAATTGTTTTAATCTTGAAGTATCAAGAATTGTTCCTGAACCAATAACTTTTTTAGGATCAAAACCTGTTTCTTTTAGGTATACATATGTAAGGATATCAACTGGATTTGATGCAATGATTGTAATTCCATTGAATCCACTATCTTTAATTTGTTTTGCAATATCTTTCATAATTAAAGAATTGTCTTTTACCATTTCTAATCTTGTTTCACCAGGTAATTGTGGTCTTCCTGCTGTTATAACAACTATATCAGCATCTTTAGCATCTGAATAATTTGCTGAAAATACTTCATATTTTCTAACAGAAGGAACAATAGCATCTTCTAAATCAAGAACATTTCCATCTCTTGGTCCTTCAAATTTATCAATGATTCCGTATTTTGCAGCTAATCCTTGATTAATAGCAGAATATAAGAAAGAAGCACCAACCGCTCCTGCTCCTACTAAAATAAC
Source organism: Mycoplasma sp. 480 (assembly GCF_051353065.1). Taxonomy (NCBI): domain Bacteria; kingdom Bacillati; phylum Mycoplasmatota; class Mollicutes; order Mycoplasmatales; family Mycoplasmataceae; genus Mycoplasma; species Mycoplasma sp. 480. The sequence goes on from NZ_CP195722.1 coordinate 907,870, forward strand.
TTTTGTTGCTTTCATTTATTAAAAATCTCCCTTTTATTAATTTTTATTACATTAAAATTATAAAACATAAAATAAAAAATAGTGTTTTTTTATCATTTTCTTTATTTTTTATTTTTATTTTGTATATATTTTTATTCTTTTGGTAAAATTCCATTTTTTTAAATAAAACATATAAACTTTTTCTTGTTTATGTAGTTAAATATAATAAAATCAAAAATAAGGTATTAAATTATAATATAATAATTATAATTTATCTGTTTGTTTTAAACATACTATAAATGAAACTATGTCTTAAAAATAAGGATATGATATTTGATTTAAAATTATTGAAAAATGATAAAATTAAAATAATGGAGTATATATGGAAAGAAATACTTATTTAGAAAAAAAAGAAATTAATAAATTGAAAGAAATTAATTCAATTTCTTCTTATTTAGCTATGTTTCCAATTGATCTTCCATTAGAGTTTATAAAAAAATATTCAAAAGAAAATGATGTTATAATGGATAATTTTTCAGGAAGAGGCACTACTGCAATTAGCTCAAGATTTTTAAATAGAAAATTTGTTGGAAATGATTTAAACCCTTATAGCTATGTTTTGTCTAAATTTAAAATATCTCAACTTTTTAAACACAAACTTCTACTTCAACTAGAAAAACTAGAAAAAAAATTTAAAGAAAAAGAAGAGGAAATAGAGATAACAAACTTCGAAGAAATGCTTATTTATTTCTCCGAACCAACATTAAAGCAATTAATTTTTATAAGAGAAGAAATTGGTAAAAAATGAAAATTTAATGGTAAATATATGAATGCTTTACTTGCAATATCTTTAGGATTGATGCATGGACCAATGAAAAAAAATGGTGATACAATTTATTTCTCGGTGTCTATGTCTAACATTATTTCGATGTCTCCAGGATATGTTGAAAAATATAAAAAAACAAATAACTTAACAACTCCGAATATTAATATCTTTAATAATATAAAAAATAGAATTGAAAAAAAATTTCACTTTTTGTTATCCAAAAAAAATGAAGTAAAATTTAAATATTGAGATTCATTAAAACCACTAAAATTTGTTGAAGATAATTCTATTAATTTAGTAATAACTTCTCCTCCTTATTTATCTATTGTAGATTATACAAGATCAAATTGAATAAAATTATGATTATTAGGATATGATAGAAAAAACGTTTCAAAAGAAATTCAATTAAAAGATAAACTTAAATTAAATGAATATATTGATTTTATAAAATTATATCTAAACAATATTTATCCAAAACTTAAAATAGGATCTAAAGTTTGCCTTGTAGTAGGGGATGTTTATAATACTAATTTAATAGAAGAAACTTGAGCAAAAATTAAAAATGATGTAAATTATATAAAAGTAGACTTAATAATTCAAAAAATTGAAAATAATAAGAAATCACTAAGAGCAATGAATACAAAAAAAGGAAATGCTACCAAAGTGGAAAAAATACTTATTTTAGAAAAGAGGTAATTATGATTAAAGAAAGGGAATCAATTCTTAAAGAAATAAATTTAGATGATATTCATTTAGCTCTAAAGTGGGACAATTTATTGGGACACATTTTACCAGTGATATCACTGGTAAAATTTTTTTACTTTGAAATTCAAGAATTTCAAATTTCATTTGGGGTTTTTCAATTTAAAATTGATTGTGGCCTTTCTTGATTATATCAATTTATATAATTATTAATCATTTCTTTTAAATTATTAAAAGTTAAATTTTTAATTTTAATGTGTGATAAACATTCGCTCTTTATGTTAGAAAAGAAATATTCAATTTCTCTATTATCTAATGAATTACCAACTCTTGACATTGAAATTATTCCATTATTTTTTTCAATAATTTCTACAAATTTATTAGAAGAATAAACACTTCCATGAATCAGTATGCATAATTCATTTTTCATTAAAACTTAAATCTTTATTATGTTCTATAACCAAATTCAAATCATTATTTCTTGATAAATTTCAAGAAACAATCTTTTTAGTTTTGTGATGAATTGTTGCTGAAAAATATACATGATTAGAATCAAATACATCTTTAGGAGATGTTATATAAGAAACACCTGTTGCAAAAATATTGTTGTTTTTTCCTTGGAAATCTCTATTAATTATGTTTTCAAATTTTGCTGAAGTATTTTTATCTTCTCTTCTTTTTGATTTTTTTCTAACTATGCAAAATAAATTTAATTTATTCATAATTCTACCTATTTTCCTGTAATTTATCTTTATTTTTATGTTTTTTTTGTATAAAAACTTCAAGTCTTTTTCTTCCATATAAACAGTTATTTTCAGTAAAACCTTCATAAATCAATTTTTCTTCTTGATTCAATTCTTTTGCTTCAACATTTTTATTCTTGTTTCTGTAAAAAGTTGATTTAGAAATTTTCATAGTAAAAAGAAATTTTCTAAAATTCTTTGCTTCTTTTTTTTCTTTTTTTGCTCTTCTTCATGTTCTTTTACAACACGATTAAAAATCTCATCAAAAACTTCTTTAGGTAAAACATCTTGATAAATTTTTATGGATTTAATTAAAATTTCTTTTGGGATACTATCTCAATTTTTTTTCTCTTCTTCTGGTGTTAAGATTTTTCTTTTTCTTCCAACGCCTTTATTTTTCTTAGGTGATTTTCCTGTTTTAGATTCTAAATTCATACCTAAATTATAAAGTTTAACTTTTTCTTTAAAAAACATTTTTTTAAAATAAGTTGGTTTTGTTTTTCTAAAATGAAAATATTCAGTTCAAAATAAATCTAAATTTCTAATTTTCTCGCAATTATCTAAATATCTTTCAATTCAATATTTTCATTCTTCTGATTTTAATTGTTTTGACATTTTTCTCCTTAAATAAAAACATAAATTTGGGACACCAAATTTATGTCCCTGTTTACAAACAAATCTGTTTGTGTTTTTTTACAAAATTCTTTATTTTTCCTGTGTTTTGCAGTTTGCCTTAATATTTATGCTAAAATTATTAATTTATGAAGTTTTACTTAAAATAACTATTTGTATGGAAGAAAAAATTGAATTTTTTATTGAAAAACAATAAACAAAATTTGAAATTCTTAAATTTCAAAATAAAAAAATTTTACCAGTGGTATTACTGATAAAATGTGTCTAAATAAATTATCCTACTTTACACAAAAAAATTCGTGTTTTTTACAAAAATACTATTTTTCCTTTTTATAAAATTTTTCTATTTTAATATTCTTTATTATCAAGAATTATGTAATTATCAGCCCATTTTTCTGGAAAAGTTCCTTTTTTTGCTACAATTGTAATAATATCTACAATAAAACTTATAAATGTCATTTTTCATCAAAAATTATGTAATCATAATTTCAACATTCTACCTTTTCCATAACTATACTTTAAATGCATAATTTTCATACCAAGAGTAGCTTCTCCTTTACAATACTGAACTAATTGAACTATAAACATAATTCCAAATGTTAAACCACCTAAATAAAAATCTATTTGGTTTGCTAAAAATCTTCTTCAATATCCTGCTTTTTGCATATATTTCTCCTTATTTATTTTTTTAAATTTTGTATAAAAATTTCTCTATAAAAAATTTCTTGACCTTTTACTTTTTTATCACTAAAATATATAATTTTAACTAAATCATTTTTATCTATTTTGTTAAATTTATAAAAAGGTATAAATTTACGATTACCAAAAATTTGTGTGATAATTTCTTTTGATTCAGGATTTTTTTCACAAAAGAAATTAAAAACTTTTCTTTCTATTGTTATCGGCAAGTAAGAATGAAATAAAAATTTTTTAAATTTGTTTTTATTTATATATTTCTTGTATAAAAGTCACAAAATAATTGCTATAATTTTATTAATTAATTTATAAAACGGATTAAGTCTATCATTATATAGTGGATTATTTTTTTTAAAAATTCAATAATATTTAAAAATTTCTTTAACTATTATTTCAATATTATTGTAATTCAAATTATTTATTCTTCTTGTTTTAAAAGTTAACAGAAATCATTCTTCTAATTTTTCTATATCTGTTGTTTGTATAATTGAATTTAACAGAAGGCACAGTTCATAAAAATTTTCTTGTCTGATGTTTTTCAAAAAATAATGTAAATCAAAATTAGGGATTTGATTAGTTAAGTCACATAATTCCTTTAGTAATACTTTTAAAAATTTATTAGTTTCTTTTGAAATCAAAAACAAAGGAATCTTTTTAAAAAGTTTATTATTTTTATTTATTAAGAAAAAATTAATCAAATGATTCATAAATTCTTTTGATTCTTTTTTATTTATTTTTTTAAATAATATAAATAAATCATTAAAATTTAGTAACAATACACTTATTATTTTTGAATTAAGAATTTTCAACTGTTTTATTTTGTTAAATTTAAAGAAATCAAGTTTTTTATTTTCGAATATAAACTGAATCTCTATAAAAATTTTATCTAAGATTCTTGTTTTTATTATTTGTTTTACTAATTCAAATATAAATAAAAAGTCATTTTGACTTAAAAACAATTTAAATTCCTGTTTAAATATAAAATACGATTCTATTTGCAAAAAAAACTTTTGAATTATTTTTTTTGTCATTAAAAGTTTAGCTTCTATTCAATACAAAACGATTCTACTAATTGAAAAAAGATGATAAGAATTATCTATATTTTCATAAATTCTTTTTTTGTTTTTTCAAAATCATTTTGCTTTTTTTATATTATTTATTGAAAAAAAATCTTTATTTTGTTTTATAAAATCTAATGCTAATTCCTTATAACCATCTTCAGTTGGGTGTAAATCTAAAAAAAAGTTTGAAAATTTTTTTCTTTTTCTTATCCATTTTTTATTATCAGGCTCAACATAAATTAAATTCATTTTTTTTGCTATTTCTTTTTTTGAATTATTGATTCAAAAAAAGAAATCTTCAACCTTTATCTTTTTTAAAAAGAAATGATTAAAAAGTGGAAATATATTTAAAAACCCAAGAGGGTAACCTACTAAAAATATAGTTATTTCGTTATTTTCTTTTTTAATTAAGTTTATCAAATCAAATAAATTTTTTTTGTTAACTTCATAAATTTCAATTATTTTTTCTCTTAATTTAATTAAAGAAGAAGTGTCTTTTTTAACCAAAAATTGAAATATATATTCAATTAAATTAGCTAAGAAATCATTAGCTCCTAAAGTTATTGTTATAAAATCTGCAGTTTTTATTTCTTCTTTTAACAAAGAACCGCTATTTTTAACAAAATTTTTGAATTGTTTTGAAATTCTATTTTTGAACGGGTTTTGAATATCAGAATCTCACAAAAGCAAAAAATCAGAAAAAGATTTATTTTTTACTTCATTTGTTTTTAATAAATTTAATCAATCTTCAATTTTCGATCCTGTTAATGAAAAATTAGAAAATTTTTGAATTTTTTTGTTATTTAAATCGTTAATATTCTGGTAAATATAAAAAGGATAAGATGATGGTAAAACATTTTTTGTTTGTAAATCTGGCATTTCAAAACAATATTTTAAGTTAAAACCAGATGCAACAGAATCCCCTATCGCAATATATTTGAATCTTTTTTTTAACAAATTATTTTAAATATTATGGATATTATATTGGTGCTTAAATAATAATGGAAGTATAGTTTTATCCATTTTTCAAACCATAAATAAATTTACAAAAAAAAGATAGGTAGATATTAAAATTATTATTAAACCTAAAATAATTAAATCAATATTAGAAATATTTAAAAATCAGTTTTCATCTTGTATATTTCTTTTAACGAAAATTATTAAAAAAATAGAAAATATAATAATATCTATAAATAATGAAGTTAAGACAGAAATATTAACAATCAAAATTTTCCTATATTCTTTATTTATTTTTTGTAATTTTAAAGAATATATAAGATTTATTATTATGTAAATAATACTAGCAATAAACAAGGCAATTCAACCAATCGGCAATATTAATAAATTATAATAATAATAAATACTATTAATAGTATCATTCTTGTATATGTCTAATAAATTTAAAAAGATACTTGTGGAAATAAGTAATATAAAAAATAAAATAAATATGACAACTATTATTTTAAAATTTTTTCTTATTTTTATCAATGAAACTATTCGTTCTGACATAATTATTTAATTTGTTTTCCTTCTTTATCTTTCATCAATCCAAACATAATAAGTATCAAATCTGCAATATATCAAACACCTAAACCGCCAGCAGTTATAGTTTTTGCTCAATTAAATTTACCAATATATAATCTATCTATCCCTACTAAACCTAAAAATAAAGAAATTAATAACGTTATCGCTCAATTCTTTTCACTTTTATTTTCTTGATAATTGAAAATAATTTTATTGTTCTTTTCATCCTTTTTTGAAAACATTTTCCTCCTTTCATATTTATTATACTTTTTTTTTTTTTTTTGCAAGAAAATTATAAAAATTTATAAAATAGCAAACAAATGTTATCTTAAGTAATATATAAAAATTCAAAATTTATTATGAAAAATTAAAAGAAAACGAATAAAAAAACTATGTTAAAAAAAGAAAAAAACAGGAACATAAATTTGGAAAACCAAATTTATGTTCCTTTAATTTTATAATTAAAATTTATTTTATTATTCGCTAAGATCTATACATTTAAGTAATTCTATTAAAATTTCTCTCATTCATTCTTGATTAATGCTTGGATTTTTTTCTTTATAATCTTCAATATTTTTCTTTACGTCCTTTAATTTATAATGAATTCTATTTCTTATGAAATCGAAAGCTTCATTTGGAAGGACTGAAGTTTTATTATCAAAAATTTTAAATTTATTTCCGTCAATTATAGTTTCTTTGTTAGTTAGTAATTCTTGCACTTTTATTAATCTTTCCTTTGTTAAATCATGGATGTCACTAGGTAAAATTTTATATTCTTTTCATACTTCATCAAACTCTTCTGGTTCATAATATTTTACCCCATCCAAAGTTATTATTTCAATCCCTTTTGCTGTTTTTTCTGAAATTTTTCTTTTACCTAAGTTTTTTCACTCAGGATGATCTTTTTTAATCTTTTTAAGTTTTAAATAACTAATTAGAGAAATAGGAAAAAGTATTAAAATTGCTAAAATTCAAAACGCTCATTCACCTCAAAGATTTAAAATTATACGTGCATAAGAGATTGCTAGGTTATCACTATAAATTCCGTCATAAGAATAAATATATAAAAGAAGTACAATGAGAGAAAAAGATGAAAATGCTATATGAGTTATAGTTCTAAAAATATAAAAAGGTTTTTTTAAAGTTTTATAACTAAAAAAAATATACCACAGTGACACTAAAAACATAACCACTCATAATGTAGTTGATAATTGATCTTTCATAATATAGAACCAACTTGTTCAAATATACAATAATTTAAAAAATAATAAAAGCAAACATATAATAACTATAATTTTAAAAAAAAATATACTTTTTTGAAACTCTCACAAATCATCTTCTCAAGTTCTAACTTTTTTTTGTTTATTTTTTTTAAACATTTATTTTTTTTGTCTCCTTATAAATATAACTAAAACTAAAATAAATAATAATGTTGATATCGAAAAAGCAATTCCATAACATCATGATCCTACTTTGTATGCCCAATCTATTTCATTAGCACCTTTAAAAAACAGAATAGAAACACTAAATAAAACATTTGTAATCGGGACAAGAGAAAAAGTCAAGAATCATCACAATATTGAAAATGTTCCTTTTCTTATAATATTCCAAATGAGATAGAATTGAAAAAATATTAAAAACGCAATATAAATTATAAGTACAAAAAACTGCTCATTTTCTTTAAGAAATGAAATATTTATTTCACTAAAAGATAAAATCGAATTAATGATTATCGATGTTAGAATTGTGATTAGATATAGTATGGAACTTATATTCTCTTTTCTCTTATTTATCATTATTTTTTGTTTACGCTAGTTTCGCCTTTAACTATTTCCAATGCTGTTTCTTTTAAATTTGGAGAAACAACTAGAGTATTAGTGTTTTTTGATTTGATTAAATCGGATAATTTATCAATGGCTTTTCAAACTAATACTTCTTCTGAAATATTTGCAGATTTTATAATTTCAATATAGTCTCTTTCTGCTTCTGCTAATCTTTTTAATCTGTAATATTCATCTTCTGTTTCAAGTTTTTTAATTTTACTTTTTTCTTCTGCTGTGTTAATTTCTTTTAATGCTTTAACATCATCTTCGTCTAAATTAATATCATTATTTAAATTAACTATTTCTAAACCTGTATTAGATACAATTGATTCAATTTCTTTTAATAAATTAGATTTTAGTTGATTGTTTATACCTGATAATTCTTCTCAATTTTTGCTTCTTATAAAATCTGAAATAGAGTTTTTAACACCAATTTCTAATTTTTTCTTATGAGCTTCTTTTTGTCTATAAAATAATTCTGGTTCTAAAACCTTTCACATTAATACTAATTCAATATTTAATCTTTTGTTATCTTTGGTAAACAATTTGTTAATATCAAATCTCATTGGAGTTTCGTCTAAACCAAAAGTTGCTTTGCTTGCTCCTTCGTTTTCAAATAAAGAAGTTTTAATTTCTTCATCTTCTTCTCAGTAATATGTTCCAGGAGTTTTTAAAAATTGGGTAATGATTTTTGTATTTTTGTTTTCAATAACAGTAAACTCATTTTCAGCAAGATCGATTCTTCTTTCTTGTCTTTCTTTTTCTTCTAAAAGCATTTTAGCTATTAAATTATCGATTTCTGTACTGAAAGTCTCTAAATCCTTAATTGTATTATTTTCAACTTGCATAGAATTAAGTTTTGCTAAATTATTTTCTTTATCAGGAGATTTTAGAGTTTCTATTTTAGTTTTTAATTCTGATTTTTTTCTTTCAAAAGCCGCTTTTTTTCTTTGTGCTTCTTTTTCTTTCTTTTTCTTTAAAAAGAATCAAACACCAGCACCTATTACGATAACTGCAACAATAACAGATATAATTATATATATCATTTTTTAAATATCCTTTCTTAATTTTTTATTTTTTTAACTTTAGTCACATAAAAGATTCCATGCTTTTCTCTTTGAATATTAACCATAGTACCTGCTTCAAGAAAACCTTGTCCTTGTGCTGCAAGGACTTTCTTTTCTTGCCCGCTAATTTTTATGCTTCCATATTTTGGATTTGGATTACTATTCTCTTCATCAGCATCTTGTAAAAGTATAAATTCTCCTGCTTGATAGTAAGGATTGTGATTTTTAAGTGCCAATTCAAAAGCTGATGAATTTGAAAATATTAATACTTTTTCTGAATTTGTATATGCTTCTTTTTCATATTCTTTTATTTTTAATTTAATAATTTCATTTCAACAAGTTTCAATTGTTTTTTCTGAAATTTCAACCAAAGAATAGTCTTTTAATTTATCTAGTATCTTGGTTTTATAAATTTTAAAATCCAAAATTTCAGCTTGTTCTAAAGATTTGCTTCTTTTAACATTTTCTTTTGCATTATTGAAGAATTCAATTGCAATTTTTTCAACAATTTTTCTAATTAGATATTTTTTAAATATTACTTCTTTTTCATTAAAAGCAACATAGATTATATTTTCTAAAGAAAATGGATTGAATGTATAATTTTTAAATTTAGCATCAAAATTTAATCATTCATCTAAAGATTTGTCTTTTAATGTTGGATTTTTAAAACATTCTAATACAGATTCATTTCCTGCTAATTTATAAATTTCTTCTAAGGTATTGACATCGGAATTATAAAAATATTTTGGTTCAGATTTAGATTCTGATTTTACAGTAATAGGATGAACTAAATTTGAAATAGTTTGATATTGTTTATAATCATATTCATAGGAAAGAGAAAATTCATTAATTTTATTTGTTTTCTTGTTTTTATAACCTTCTAAATGTCATTTTCAAGTTCACTCTTCACTCATATCAACTTCATCTAATTTTCCTGATGTTAAAACATTTTCTCAACTTTCTTCAAAATATGTATAACCTTTCAATAAATAAAATAATTTAGAAATAATTGATTTTTTATTATTCATAAAACCTCCTTTCATAAAGCATTATACAAAAAAAAAAAAAACAAAGATTTTGGTAAAAAAGTCCATTTTTCTTTGTTTTTAGTCTAAATTTAAAGAAAAAAGAGTTGTATTTTTCTTGTAAATATACAAAATTTTTTAATTATTTAATATAAATAAAAAATAAATTTAAGAAATAAATATTTTAAAAAACATTAATTATAAATCAAAATATATTAATAAAATTTTTAATTTATTAAAACAAAATAAGTAGATAATATTAACAATTAAAATTAGAAGTGCTTAATATTAAAATCAACTCAAAAATTTTTTTCTTTTAATTTAAAATAGTTAAATCCTATATGATTTTCAAAATTCTTATTTTATATTAATAAAAAACTTAATAAATAATATCGGTAACTACAAAATTAAAATTTAAATAAAAAAACAAAAAACTAAATTAAGCAATTTAATAAAAATCTTAATACCAAAGAATATTAAATTATTTATATAGAAATAAAAATAATATATTGAAATTTATTATAAGACTTACAAGCAACATTTAACAACTATGTAAAAAGGGAGAAGTATAAAGAATAAAACTAAATTAATCATTTAAAAAAATACATTAGTTTTAAGTTGTGATGAACTTCAATTTTTATAACTACAACTCAAATATTTTAATTTAATAAAAATAAAAAAATCTCTCTTTAAAATCAGAGAGAAAATCATTAATTGAAATTTTTATTTCTTTAATTTCGAGGTAATTAAAATCAAAAAAATAAGAAAGATTCTTGTTAAAAAGAATAAACTTTATACGAAATATTATTTTTACTATTTTGTTTACTTTTTATTAACTATTTTTTCCAAATATATGGGAAAAACAGGCATATTTGAAAAATATAACTCAATTTTTGCAAAATCCTATTTTTCTTAAATTTTTGGGGGGTAAAAATTGGTTCATTTTGCTAAAAAGTTTATTTTTCATTAAAATTTTACCATTTTTTTAACTTTTTGCCAAAAAAAATTATTTTTTTTTATTTTTGGGAAAATGTTGTATCATTTTAGTGTAAAAAAATACATTAAGAGTCACTGAGTTTAAGGGAACTTTGAAGTGAGCCAACCTGCAATGCAAGGTGGAAACCCTTGGGATATTAAATATCTGTCATGTATAGAAATCTTTAATGTTCCAAAAATTCTCTTTTGTAAATTAGAGAATTTTATTTTTTAAAAAAACAAATAACAAGGAGAAAAAATATGTATAAAAAATTATTTACAAGTGAAAGTGTAGGAAAGGGACATCCAGATAAAATATGTGATCAAATTAGTGATGGAGTTTTAGATGCTATTTTAAAGAAAGATCCAGATGCAAGAGTTGCATGTGAAGTTATGGCTTCTAATAGATTAATTATTATAGGAGGAGAAATAACAACTAAGACTTATGTAGATGTTGTTAAAGTAGCTTGAAATACAGTTAAGAAGTTAGGATATAGTGAAAGTGATTTTACTATTGTTTCTAACGTTAATAGTCAAAGTCCAGATATCAACCAAGGAGTTGATAAAAAAGACGGAGAAATAGGAGCAGGTGATCAAGGTATTATGTTTGGTTATGCAACTGATGAAACACCAGAATTTATGCCTTTAGCAATCACCCTTGCTCACGCATTAGTTAAAAGAGCAGAAGAGTTAAGAGTGAGTCATAAATTTAAATGAGCTAAATCAGATATGAAAAGTCAAGTAACCATCGACTATACAGATGAAAAAAATATTAGAATTGATACTATACTTATGTCAATTCAACATGATGCTAATTATGACGAAAATGCCTTTAAATCCTTTATAAAAGAAGAGATTATGCTATTTATTTCTAATAAGTATAATTTAAATAATAATTATAAAATTTTAATTAATCCAACAGGAAAATTTGTTATAGGCGGACCTATTGGAGATGCTGGATTAACAGGAAGAAAAATAATAGTAGATACATATGGTGGTGCAGCTAAACATGGAGGTGGAGCATTTAGTGGAAAAGATTATACAAAGGTTGATAGAAGTGCTGCATACGCAGCAAGATGAGTTGCTAAAAATTTAGTAGCAGCAAAAATTGCTAAAAAAATTGAAATTCAATTATCTTATGCAATCGGTGTTAGTAAACCAATTTCAATAAATGTTAACACATTTAATACATCTAATTATAGTGATGCACTAATTTTAGAAATTATAGATAATGTTTTTGATTTAACTCCAGCAGGGATTATTAGAGATTTAAATCTTAAACAACCTATTTATCAACAAACTGCTTCATTTGGACACTTTGGAAGAAATGATTTAGATTTACCTTGAGAAAGATTAAACAAGGTAAATGAAATAGAAAATATACTTAAAAACATTAAATAAAAAAATATCATACTTTTTGAAGAGTGCTTATAAAGATTAATAGAAGTAAAAATATGAAATTTATAAATCTATTATTTAATTTAAAAAACTCACTTTTAAAGTGAGTTTTCTTTGTTCCCCATACCAAGTCTAAAAAACGAACATAAATAAGGGATCCGCTAATTAGCGACCGTTCTTTCAATACATAAATTCTATCATATTATTTTTTTATTTTTATACTAAATGCAAATTATTAATCAAAATGTCCCGGGGTATTTACTAATCAAAATGTCCTCTTTAGTAATATATAATAATAATTGAATATTTGCTAAAGGAGAATAGGGATGAAAAATACAGAAATCGAAATAACAAAGTGACAAAAAAAGAGAGCAAAAGAACTAACTTTTATTAGAAACAACATAGAAAAAACCAATAAAGAATTATCTAATTTGTTAAATATCTCAGTCAAAACTGTCACTAGACATAGAAAATTAATTAAACAAAATGCTGGTAAATCAATTTATGTAAAACATAAAAATGCCAGAAATGATCATTCTAAAAAAAATATAAAGATGATATTTTTGATTAATTTATTACTAAATATAATGATGAAATTAAGAAATATAATAAAACAAAGAGCGATAACTCTTGGAATACCACTTAAATATTTCTATGAAGATGAAATGCAAAATATGAAAGAAAAACCTTCTTATTCTACTGTAATAAGAAGAACAAACCAACAATGTTTAATGACTCCTTATACAAAAAAGAAAACTAAAGCAGACATTAAAAAAAGAATTAGTGGAATTGAAAGCGGAAAAATAAAAGTAAAAATTTCCGACCATATTTTTGCAATTGCTAAAGAAAATGAATTAAGAGATTAAAATAATAACAGAAGAATTATAAGCAAAAATGCTTTAGAATTTGGTGAAATTGTTGAAATTGACGCTTGTTATGAATATTTTATTAAATCACTTGACCAAAAGATTTTTATTTATCACGCAATTGATGCAAGTTCAGGAAAACTTCTTGCTTTTTATGCTGATACACAAGAAACAAACAAAGGTTATATGAAATTACTTGAAATGCTTTTTGAAAAATATGGTTTTCCAAAACTAATTATTACTGATAAAAGAACAACATTTTTAACTATATAAATCCTGAAACCAATATGGTTCAAGAGTTGAAAAATAGGGGTATACAGGTGTTTTCGAGCAGCATTGCTACTCATAAACCTAATGTAGAAGAATCATTTAAAAGTTCTCAACAATTTTATCCTTTATATTTTTTCAAAAAAAAATTTAAATCCATAGAAGATTTAAATTCAAATCACAATGATATCATAAACTCTTATAACGAGAATTTCAAGAAAAAAGTGACAAAAAATAATGTTTTTACAAAAGCACAGCCAGAACAATTAAGAATTTATCTCCCTATAAAAAGAAAATTCACAAGCAAATTGTTTTTAGAATCGATAAAAAAATATTACACATTAGATAAAAATACTTTTGAAAAAACATTCGGAATTCCTAATACGGAATTTGTTGCTGTTTTAGATAGTGATTTAAATATAAAAATCAGAATTGGAAATGAAATATGAACAACAAGAGAGATAAATGAAGAATTTAGTAGAGAGAACAAAAAGGAATATGATTTTGAACTTTTAGAAAAGAAAGAAATTGAAAAAATAATAAAAGATACTAAAACTCGCGGACAAAGTTTTTATAAAATGATTGACAAAAAAATTTCAACTAATAAAGATAAATTTGATAACCAAGAATTTGAATTATTACAAAAATTTATAACCATAAACGAAAAAATTTTAAACAAAATGGAACAAGTGGTACGACAATGATTCCAAAGACACAAGATAAGACGACGAAGTCGGCGTAATCTTGTTTGTGCCTTTTGCTCTTTTTGGCGAAAAACAAGGCCCTTAATTGCAATTAAGGGGCGGGGGGGTTAAAAAAACTCAGCCCTTTGAGGCTGAATTCATCAAAAAATTAATGTGAAAGGTAGTGTAAGATATTTTGTGGATTTTACTTTGAAATTTTGGTTAAACCATTCATATAAGGAACTAAAACTTTTGGAATATCAATTGTTCCATCTTCATTTTGATATTGCTCTAAAATAGCAGCAAAAACCCTATCTATAGCTATACCAGAACCATTTATAGTATTTGCATACTCTGTTTTATTATCTTCATTTTTATATCTAATTAATGCTCTTCTTGCTTGAAAATCACCAAAGAATGAAATTGATGAAACTTCTCTAAATCTTTGTTCTGAAGGAAGTCATAATTCTAAATCAAATGTTTGTTTAGAAGAAAAACCTAAATCTCCTGTGCTTAATGCTACTGTTCTATATGGAATTTCTAGTTTTTCTAAAATATTAGCAGCATCTTTTACAGTTTGGTGAAATTCATTCATTTTGTCTTTATCATTAACTATTTTAACTAATTCTACTTTGTGAAATTCGTGAGATCTAATTAATCCTTTAGTATCTCTTCCACCACTTCCTGATTCAGATCTATAACATTTTGTATAACCAACGTATTTTTTAGCAACATTTAAATCTAAAATTTCATCATTATGATAATTGGTTAAAGTTACTTCTGCTGTAGGAATCATTCACATATCATTATTTTCAATTTTATATAAATCTTCAGCAAACTTTGGAAGTTGTCCTGTTCCATAAAGCATTTTGCTTAAAACCATTGTAGGAGTAACCATTTCTGTATAACCATTTTTTACGTGTTCATCTAACATAAATGAAACTAATGCTCTTACTAATCTTGCTCCTTCATTTTTAAAAATAGCAAATCTAGAACCAGACATTTTAACTGCTCTTGAAAAATCTAAAATGTCTAAATCTAAACCAATTTCATAATGTGGTTTTAATGGTTTTACAAGACCTCTACCGATTTTATCTTTAACTTCAACTACTACATTATCATTTTCATCTAAACCTACAGGAACTGAATCTAAAGGTAAATTAGGAATATTTAGTAATATATTTTCAATTTTAGAGTTAATTTCATTGCTTTGTTCACTTAATGAATCGATTTGAATTTTAAGTTCACTTACTTCGTTTTTGATTTGGTCAGTATTTTCTTTATTTCTTACCATTTGCCCAATTTTGGATGATTTTTCATTTCTTTGACTTTCTAAAAATTGAAGTTTTGACATAACTTCACTCCTTTTTTCTCCAAGTTTAAAAATTTCTTCTACTAAAGAAATATCAAAATTTCTTGTTTTAAGTTTATTAATAACTTCTTCTTTATTATTTAATATAAATTTAATATTTAACATAAATAAAATTATAATACAAAAACTAAAAATATATCTTATTAGTTAAAATTGAATTGATATTTTTTAATAGTAGTTTATAATTTCCATATGAAAGAATTTGAAGTCAAAGTAGAAAGAAAGATTTTTGAAAACAATACTAAAAATTTCTTTATTTTTTTAGTAAAAACTAAAGAAAAACAAATAATTAGTCTAACTTCAAAAATTAATTTAGAATTAAAAAAATCTTATTTAATTACTGCTTTAGAAAAAAACCATCCAAAATATCAAAATAGTTGAGAATTAAAAAAATGTGAATTAATTATTGAAACCAACGAAAAAGAAATAGTAAAATACTTTTCTTCTTCGCTTTTTCCAGGAATAGGTCAAAAAATGGCTCAAAGCATTTATAACACTTGAGGAGATAAATCCATATTTATTTTAAAAAACGATCCTAATCTCATTTATTCTATTCCTAAATTAATTCCTGAAAGAAAAGCAAAAATTATTTTTGACAAAATTTCTGCCAATTCTTTAAAACAAGAAATAGAGATTTTCTTTTTTTCCAATGGTTTAGAAAATTTATATTCTAAATTAGATAAAAAATACAGACTTCTAGAATTTTGAAAATACTTAAAGGAACAACCTTTTTGTATTTTAGATACAGTTGATGAATATGTTTTTGCTGATGTAGATAAAATGGCTTTAGCTTTAGGTATAAAACCAGAAAGTAAAATTAGAAAAAAATACATAATTTTAAATGAGTTTTTATCTTATTTAAAAGATAATGAAAATACTTTTTTAGAACCAGAAGAAATAAAACACATTTATAAAAATACAAATAAAAAAATTTTTATGATTATTGAAGAATTTAAAGAATATGTAAAGATTTTAATGGATCAAAAATTTTTATTTTTTGTGAAAGATAAAAAAAATATTACTCACTTTATAATGTATGAACAAGAGCGATTTATTGCAAAAACTATTAATGAAATTAAAAAGAAAGAATATAAATTTAAATATAAAAAATCTATTATTGGTAAGTATTTAGATGATATACAAAAAAAATCTGTAATTTCTGCTTTTGAAAATAATTTAACTATTATAACAGGTGGTCCAGGGACTGGTAAAACAGAAATTTTAAAATTCATTTATAAAGGATTTAGCGATGTTTTTGGAGAAAAAAACGTTGCAGTTCTTACTCCAACTGGAAGAGCATCTTTTCACATTTTTCAAAAAGCATCCATCCCTTCTAGAACAATACATTCATTTTTAGAAGTCTCATGAGAAAATGAAAATATTGAATATAATTTAGAATTAACAAAAGAAATTAATGCTTTAATTATCGATGAGTTTTCTATGGTAAATACTGATTTGTTCTATAAACTATTAAAATCTTTAGATTTAAATAAAATCAAAAAGATAGTTTTAATTGGAGACAAAGATCAATTACCTTCAATAGGTTATGGAAATTTATTAAATGACTTTATTAACAGTGATAAATTTATTACTAATAAATTAATAAATAATTATCGTCAAAAAGACAAACAAGAAATATTAGAAATTGCATCATCTGTAAATAATGGTCAAATACCTGTATTTAAAAATAATTATGTAAAATTTTATGAAAGTAATACAAAGTCTTTTCTAGAAATTTTCAATAAACAAATTGACTTATTTTTATCAAAATTTTCAATAAATGATTTTATTGTAATTGCTCCAAAATATGCAGGAAATGCAGGAATTAATAATATTAATAAAATAATTCAAAGCAAAATTTTTGATGAAAAAAATAATACTTTTTTTGAAATAGACGGCATTAAGTACTTTGTTAACGACAAAGTTATGCAAACAGAAAATGATTCCAGTCAAAATTTAGTAAACGGGGAAATCGGTTATATAGAAAATATTCTGTTTTATAAAGAAAAAGTGGAATTTATAATAATTAAATTTAATGATAAACTAATTAAATTTACAGAGCAAAAATTCAGAAATTCTATAGTTTTATCTTATTGTGTTTCTGTACATAAATTTCAAGGTTCTGAAACATCTGCTCTTATATATTTAATTTTTAAAGAATATAATATATTTTTAAATAAAAAAATCTTTTATACAGGAATTACAAGAGCAAAGGATGAATTAATAATTATTGGAGAAAAAGATGCTATTGAAATAGCTGTATCAACAGAAGAGAGAGAAAGAAAAACAAATATCAATTATTTTTTAGAACAAAATGACTAAAGAATTTTACTGTTATTTGTAAAAATTATTCTTATAATGGAATATAATTTAAAATATGAAATTAATTATAGGTTTAGGAAATCCTGGTGTTGAATATGAAAATACAAAGCACAACGTGGGATTTTGAGTTTTAGATAAAATAGCTAATGAATTAGAATTAAAATTTGAAAAAAGTAAATTCAATGGTGTTTTTGCAAAAAAAGAAGATTATGTTTTAGTAAAACCATTTACTTATATGAATAAGTCAGGTGATTTTGTAAGAGAAATAATGTCTTTCTTTAAAATTCCTGCTGATGATATTCTTGTTATTTATGATGATATGGACTTTAAAATAGGTCAAGCAGCAATTAAAAATCACGGTTCTCACGCTGGGCATAATGGTATGAAAAACATTATTGAACAACTTGGAACTGATCAAATTAAAAGATTAAAAATAGGTATTGGTCGACCAGAAAATAAAAACACTAGAAATTACGTTTTAACCCCTTTTAGTCAAAGTGAAAAAGAAATAATTGATAAAGTTGTTGAAGATGCTGCTCTTGCTTCAATTGAATTTATTTCTAACGATATAAGAATGGTTATTGAAAGGTTTAATGCTAAAAATAAAAAAGCAAAGACTTCTCTTAGCAGTTAGTGGCGGGCCAGATTCTATCTTTATGTTAAATAAGTTTAAAAATAAAGATATTGTTGTGGCACACGTTAACTATAAAAAAAGAGAAACTAGCGATGAAGATCAAACAATAGTAGAGAATTTTTGTAAAAAATACAAAATTCCTTTTTTTGTTCTAACTGTTAGTTATGATAATTATGAAAAGATAGAAAATTTCCAAAATTTTGCCAGACAAATAAGATATGATTTTTTTAAAAAAATTTATAAAGAAAATAACTGTAATTTCCTTTATATTGCCCATAATAAAGATGATTTTTTTGAGACAATAATGCTTCAAAAAAATAAAAATAAAATAGTTAATTATTGAGGTATAAAAAAGAAAAGTCAACTCTTTGATATGCAAATTTATAGACCATTACTTTTTAAGTATTCAAAAAACAAAATTGAAAAAATATTAAAAAATAAAAACATAAATTTTGCCATTGACTATACAAATAACTTACCAATTTATGAAAGAAATAAAATTAGAATTGAGTTTAAAAATAAATCTTTTTATAAAAATCTAACAATTTTTTCTTACAAAATTAAAAACATTTTTTTATTATTTAAAGATAGAAAAAATAAAAAAATGTTGCAAAAATGAGAAAAAACAAATTTTGATATTGATTGATTAAAACAACAAACAGAAAAAAAGCAAAAAAATTTAATATATAACCTAATTCACCAAAAATTTTTAAATATAAATTTAACTGAAAATAAAATTAATTTAATTTTACAATTTCTCTTTTCTCAAAATAGGACATCTTCCTTTTTATTAAAAAAAGGTATTTTTCTTTATAAAGTAAAAAATCACATAATATTTAATGAATAAAAATCTATTTTTTTATTTATTTTTTGCGTTTTTTTTAATTTTTTTAAAAAATAACAAAAAATTCTATAAAAATTCTTGATTTTTACAAAAAATAGTTTATAATAATAGAGTATCTCGCGAGTGTAGTTTAATGGCAGAACTTCAGCCTTCCAAGCTGACTATGAGGGTTCGATTCCCTTCACTCGCTCCAATCATTAATTTGACCAAAAAAGCAAGCTTTATAGCTTGCTTTTAAAATTCTTTTTTGAACACTGAAAAGTTTATTTCACCTTCTGTAAAAAAGAGATTTTCTCTTTCAAGAAAACTTCTAACAAAAACTTTTAATGTTCCTGTACCCCTTCCTACAATTATATTTAAACTGTCATATTGATTTGAATTATTAAATTCAAAAATGGCATTTGATAATACTATTTCTGCTTCTGATGTAGTTAATCCGTGCAAATCAATTGTTTTTTCATAACTTCAATTATTCATTTATTTTTGACATTCCTTACAGTAATAGGTTCCTCTACCATTTACTTTTATTTTTAAAATTTCATTTTGACAGATAGGGCAAGGTAATCCTTTTTTAGTGTGAACTTGTAAAAAGTTTTGGAAAGAACCTTTTTTCTTGTTTAATGATGTGTAAGAATTTATACTACTTCCGCCTAATTCAGTGGAGCGATCTAAAATATCTGTAGCTACTTCTAAAATTTCTTTAGCTTGTTTTTTGGAAATTAAATTACTAGGAGTTTCTGGATGAATTTTAGTTGCAAATAGTACTTCATCTACATAAATATTTCCTAATCCTAAAACAAGAGTTTGATCTAATAAAGAAGTTTTAACTGCTTTTTTTCTAGATTTTAATTTATTAAAAAATTCTTCTAGATTTGTTTGTGCAGGTATTTTAGCTAATTTAGCAAGTGGATTTGTTGTTAAATAGTTTTTCTTTGTTCTTAAGTGGAAAGTTCCAAATGTTCTTGTATCATTGTAGTGTAAATTACTATTATCACTAAATTCAAAAAGAACATAATCATGTTTTAATCTTATTTTGGCTGGTTCAAAATAATTATATTTTCCTTCCATTCTCAAATGACTTAAAATGATATTGTCATTAGTTAAATGAAATACAAGGAATTTTCCTTCATTAGTTACTTCTAAAATTGTTTGCCCAATCAATGCTTCTTTAAACTTTTCTACGGAAATTTCCTTTATAAATGAATCTCTAAAAATATGAATATTCTCAATTTTTTTATTTTGAACATATTTATTTAATTCTTGTCTTACGACTCTAACTTCTGGTAATTCTGGCATAATATAAAAATTTTACACTTTTATTATAAATATTTCAAAAATATTATAAAAATGACTAAATATAAGAAAAAAATCGGTTTGTAACCGATTAATTTTCTGCTTCATATTCTTGTAATTTTAACTTCATTTCTTCTAAAATATTTCTTTTGAAAACTTTTTTCTCTAAGAAAATATTTAAATATAAAGAACCAATGCAGAATCCTAAAAATAAGAAATAAACTAAAACAGGAACTCATTTATATATTAAATTTCCATTGTCTCTAAATAAACCTCATGAAGATTTAAAATCAGGGTTAAATAAATCTGAAAAAATTGTATATAAATAAACTACTTCTACAAAAGCAATACCTACAACAGAAATTACAGAAAATGTATAAAATAAATAACTATTTAATTTCTTAGTTTCTGTAATTTTATTTCTTTTTATTAAATATGAACCAATTACAAATCCATATATACCAAAAAAGAAAACTGTAGGATAATTTGTTGCTCCATCTATTCAACTATCCATTTTTAAAACCACTGAAGGTACTAAAATCAAGATAGCTCAAAAAGTTAAAATGATTGCATTGTATATTAATTCTGTTTTTTTAGCACCTATTTTTCTTTTTAGTGCATATGAACCAAAAAATAAATTTAAGTCAATTGCACTATATGTTTCACTAATAAATGCTAATGTTATTCCGTTTATTACTCCAAAAGTTGATATTAAAATAAAGAACACTACAGATGGAATAATATATTTAGATACAGTTTTTGGTAATGTATCTGCTAAAACTGTTCAAACAATACCGCTATTATGTAAAATGGATGACACAGCAATTAAAGTATATAAAATAACTATAAGAGTCATTCCAAATAAAATTACAAAAGGTAAATTTTTAGATGCATTTTTCATTTTGTTTCTTACAGAACCGGCAACTAAAAAAGCATCATAAGAAAAGAGAACTGCAGGAATTGCGACAATCATTCCTTTTAATCCAAAAGGTGCTTTCCCTTCAAAATCTAAAAACGCATTTACTCCACCTTCTGAATTATGGGTGTCAAAAAATGCAATTCCCACAATAACAGCAACTATTAAAGGGATAAATTTTGTAAATGTTACTACTGTTTGTATTATTCCACTTGTTCTAATAGATAAATGATTTAAAGCTAAAAATAGAACAGAGAATAATAAACCTACTACAACAATTACTCAAAATGGAATTTTACCAAACTCCAAACTTGTTATTCCTGATAAGAAAAAGAAAAATATTTCTGATCCAAAAATACCTAAAACACTAGTTAATAACCCATAATAAAAAAGTGAATATAAAAATGATACTCCATACCCTGCTTTTACACCATAAATTTTATAAGCTCAACTAGATAAACCTGTTAATTTAGTTTTTCTGAAACTTCCTATTTCAGAAAAACTAAGAGCTGCACCAAGTGAAATAACTCCACCAATAATTCAACTCAATAATCAAGCTAATCCATTATTTCCGGTTGCTTTAGCTACTGATGCGTTTTTGAAGAATATTCCTATTCCCACAACAGAACCAATAAGCAACATCAATGAAACAAATAAGCCAATTTTTCTTACTGATTTTTCTTGCATAAAATCTCCTTATTATTTTTTATTATATAAAAGAGAAAAACTCCTACTTTTTTAAAAGTAAGAGTTTGTTTTATTTATTATTTTTAAAATAATTTTATTCTCTTACTTAAAAAAGGTATGAAAAAAAGCAATTGCATAAATTTCAATTGAGTTATTTCAGAACATAATAATTGAACTTGATTTGCTCATTTTCATACCCTTCCTAAGTTTATATAACAAATTTATTATATATTATTTTTGACTTTTTTATAAAAATATTATTTTGCTTTATATTTAGACACGATTTGAGCTAATTTTATCGATCAATGATTTAAGCCACCTTTAGTTTTTATTATATTATGCTCTTCTTTTAAAATTTCCACTATTTCATTTAAATGTAAATACGGGAATTTTACTCTTATTTCAAAAAAAATCACTTGATCATCAGTGAGTTGATCTACCAAATTATTTTCTTTTAAAAATAAATAATTTTTTATATCTCTTTGAGAAGCATTTACAAGTCTTTGTTGATTATGAAAGTCTAAATTAGCAAGTCTATTTGCGTTATTTTCAATATCTCTTTCATTTTTCAAATTGAAAAATTTTAAAAAACTAGTGTTTGCTCTAATTGCACTTAAAAAGTCCAAAATATTATTTACTTTCTTTTCATAAATAAAAAATTTATTTTTTCTTTTTTTAGAAATAAAATTAAATTCATAGTTATTTAATTTTTCAATCATTAAATTACCTATTTTCTCTTCAAAATAACTTATTTCAAGATGATAAGAAGTAGAATCTATGCCAGAAATAGTACCACCACCCAAAAATGTTCCTGCAAAAAAGAAAGCTGGTTCATTAATAACTAATTCTAAATCAATATCTTTTTTTAAAATGATTATTCAGTTTTTATTTTTAATTGAACGATAAAATTTAATCTTAAATTTATCTAATTTTTCCTTTATTTTCATAGAAATATCTGCTCTATTAATTTTTATAACAACTTCTAAATCATTATTATTAAATTGACAATTTGTAAAGATTAAACCTTTTAAGAAGCTTTTAAATTGCTTTTCTTTCATCTTGTTTTCAATTAATTCCATTTTTATTTCATGAGTAAATGACATAAAACCTCCTTTATATCTATAAAAAAGCAAAAAAAAAGCAGCAACTCCCTATTTTCCCATCTCTGGTATCTTCGGCGTAAAAGGTCTTAACTACTGAGTTCGGAATGGTATCAGGTGATCCCCTTTGCTATGGTCGCTTGTATATATATTACCACAATTTTAAAAATAGTCAATAATTTTTTTATTTTTTTTACTTGTATAAGCAAACTATTTGTTTAAATCTGGTTTTCCTTGTTTAATAAATTTAAATAGATTTTCTCTTCATTTAATATTGTGCTTGTTAGCTTCAGTATTATAATAAATCATTTTCATTAAATCGTTGTTATGAATTGATTTTGCTGAATCACCAAAAAATGATGAATATCTATTGCCAAATATTGAAGTTATTAATGATTGTTGCTCTTTTGATTTTCCTGCTAAGGAATTATATATGCTTTTTTCTATATTGAATGGTGAAAAAGAATAGTAAATAATACCGCGGACAGAACTTTCTCTTGCATAAGTTTCATATGCATATCATAAAATTAATCCTGAAAATCTATATAGAAATTTTCTATATGGATTGTCCAATTCATTAACATTTGGATGAGTCTTTTTAAACTCTTTATATTTTTCAAATGCTTTTGTTGAAATTAAAGTAATTTTTGAAACTAAAGAATCACCGCTTAATTTAGTAATATCACTTATACTTAAACTTGTTCTTTTTTTTGTGTCAGGATCATTATTTATATTATTTAAATAATAAAAGAATAGATTCTTTTCTTTTGTTAAGTTTTCGGTGTTGCTAAATGGAGAATTTTCTATTATTACATTGAAAAAGTTAACAAAATTTTCTATTGAAATATCGCCAGTTTCTATTAATTTAAAAAAATCTGCTAATTTAGTTAAATCACCAGTTAGTGAATTGAAATCCAAAATACTAATTACTTTTTCAAAAGAAAAGTTATTAAAACTCAACTCTCCTTTAACAAAAGAATCTATTAATTTATCAATATTTTGTAAAACTAAATCAATTTTATCGACAGAACCTATTAAATCAGTTATAAAAGGTAAAATATTTTCCTTGTTTTCTTGAGGATTTTCTAAATTTAGTTTTTGTTCTATAGTATTAGATATAACATTTAAAATGGTTTCATTGTTTTTTAAGGATTTAATAAAATTTATTAAATTGGTTTTGAATTCTTCTTTATGGTTTTCTAAATAAACTACAAATAAAGAATTAAAATCATTAATTGAATCATAATGATTTTCATTTATAATAAAATCATTTAATATATCTGAAATTACTTTAATAAAGGATTTTTCCTTTGTTAAAGTTAAAATTGTTGCTTTATTTTCTTTTAAATTTACTAAGTTTAACTTGTCCAGATTTTCTAAAATAAAGGTTGTTGCAAAATTAGTTAATGCAGTTAATTTATTCTTATTTTTTATAGCAAAATCAGATTTTAAAAATTGTTTTAAAATTCTTAAAATAAATTTTTGATCTTTAAATATTGTTTTTAATTCTTCTAATAACAATTTAGAAGTTATTATTTGTGTACCTTCTATGCCATTTAAATCTAAATCATTTTCATCAAAATATTTTTGTAGTTTTAAAATTACAACATCTATAAAATCGGTTCTTAAAAACTCTTCCATTAATTTAAATATAAATGTTTTATTTTCTTCTGTTTTTTCATTAAAAAGTTCTACAATTTCATCATTTATTCCGTATTTTTCCTTTATTTTAGAAATAAACGAATTTATTATTTGATTAGTTAAATGGTGATTTGCATTAATTCAATTTAAGACTATTCTTTTCATTGAAAAGAGTTTGCTTTTTTCTTTATTTAATTCTGTTTGATAATTTGATTTTTCTAAAATCTCATCATTAAATAGTTTGGAATTTGAAATTATTTTAACTATCTCTTCGTTATTTTTTGAAAAATCAAAAATTTTATGAAAAGCATTTTTATCTTTATCTATATAGTTTTCATCTCAATTCTTAACTAAACTATAGTTTTTATCTATGTCATTTAGAGATAATTTTAAAATAATATCTTGAGCCATTTTTTTATATCCTAATTCTGTTGGATGAATATCAAAAATAGATTTTGCTCATTTATCATTATTAGATTTTCAATCATCTTCATCAAAAGTTTCAATATAATTAATTTTAGTTTCAATTGCTACTTTTTTAGAGACTGCATTAATGGAATCTAAAATTTGGTTACTTAAATTAACTTTTTCCTGTGCTATTGAACTAAAAAAATGATCAATTATATTTAATAGTCTCAATAAAGGCATTGGATAACCAACAAGTACAATTTCTGTTTTACTGTTTATTTCCTTTATTTTAGAGACTAATTTATTTAAATTTACATAATTTTCTTTAGAAATTCTTTCTAAATCTTGTTTTAAATTAAAAATTGCTTCTTTTTGAGTTTCTTTATTAAATAACTTTTCTAAGTTATTAAAATTTAAAGAACCAAATAAATCATTAGCCCCTAAACTTATTGTTATAAGATTAGATTCCTTTATTTTATTTTTTAAATTTTCTAAATTTTCTTTTTGAAAATCACCAAAAGCCTCTTTTATTCTATGTCTAAATGGATTTAGAGAGTCATCATCTCAAGATAAAAGAAATTGAAAATAACCTTTTTCTGCTTTAAGATTATAGTTTGCATTAGGTGCATCTAGTAAATATAATCAATCTACTATTCTTGTACCTGATAAAGCATAGTTATTAAACTGGTGTATTGCATTTGGTTTTAATTTGTTTATATAATTTGCTAAAAAAGCAGGAAAACTTAATCCTTCAATTTGATTATTTTTTAAATCTCCTGCAATTTCAAAACCGTATTCACTATTGAAACCGGCACTAATGGAATCTCCAATAGCTAAATAATTAATATTGTCTTTTAATAAATCTTTTTGATCATTATTAGTAATCTTAGTTTTTTGTGAGTTATTACTATTATCAGATTTATTTAAGTTTTGTTGAACATATAAAACGCTCGGTATTGTTATAACTGCTACAGATAATGTCAACCCTGCAGAAGCTCCTAATATGATTTTTGTTTTCTTTTTCATATTACCTCCTTGAGTTGCAAAAATAATACCATAAGAAAAAAATAAAATTAAAAAAATAAAGAAAATGTATAAAAATCTTATACATTTTTATCTATAAATAGCTTTAATTGAATTTTTTTAACTTTATTGCGTTTCTGTAATTTTTTGCAGTTTTGTCTACTTTTTCCTGTATTTTAGAAAGAAAAAGAAATAAGTGTTCACTTACATTTATTTGATTATCTTTATAATCTACTAAGTATTTTGTTCTATGATGTTCATCTTTTTTAAGACCAAAAACTTGTATAGATAAAGAGTTTTTAAATAGAATTTTATCTATTGCTGAAATTTGATTTTGGAAACCATCAACTAAAATTAAATCTAGTTCTAAATGAGAAAATTTTTCTAAATATTTTTGAAAACCTTGTTTCATAAAATCGACATCAGAGTTTGATTTACTATTTTTATGAACATAGAAAAAGTTTAGATCTTCAATGTTTTCAGTCTTATTATAATAAAGAATAGAAGTGACTGGAACTTTATCTAATTCAAAAGAATTATCAATAATAATAAAATTTTCTAATTTTTGTAATTGTAATTTCTCTTTTAATTCTAAAATAATAAAATCTTGATTTTGATTTTTAATTTCATCGATTTTAGATATTCTATTTTTATTGTGAGATTCTGCATTTTCACAAGCTAATTTAAATTGTCCTTTTTTTGCTATTTGGATTTTTTTATCCAAATTAATTAAATTAAAATCTATATTTGAAAAATTAGCACCTAAAACTATTTTTTTAGGAATTATATTTTCTTTATAATACTCATTAATAAAATTTGCTATAAAAAGGTTTTTATCTGTATTTTTGTCAAATTTATCATCTATAATGCTTAACAAAGATCCTGCACGATAAATAAAAATTGTAGTAAAAAAGAATTTTTCAGTTTCTTGAATATCAAAAATATCAACATCGTATTCGATATTTAATTCTATAGTCTGTTTCTCATTAAGATTTTTCTCTAATTTATCTATAAATTTTTTAATTTCTAAAGCTAATTCTAACTTTACATCATCAAACTTATAAATTTCATATTTCTCTTTTAATTCCTTTATAAAAAAGGACATTTTGTTTGATAATAACTTTTTTATTTGAAAAAAAGTAGAGTTTAGAGATTCTTCATTTCATTGATCTTCTTTTATTTTAAGTCCATCTTTATATAAAAACATTTTTTCAATTAGATTTTGAATTTCTCTAAAACCGTAACTAGGTGGAAGTGGTCCAAAGTGATATAAATTCTTTCCTTCTTTAAAGTTATTTTCTCTTAAAATAGAGATTTTTTTATCTTTTTTAACTACTAAATAAGGATATTTTTTATTATTTTTTAAAAGAATATTATATTTTGGTTTTTTTTCATTAATTAATCTGGTTTCTAAAATTAAAGAATCTTTTTCGCTATTAGTTTCAATGATTTCAAAATCCCTGATTTCTTCTACCATTTTATAAGTATAACGAGAATTGATGCTACCTTTAAAGTATTGCATCATTCTGTTTCTCAAATTCTTAGCTTTACCTATATATATGATTTCATTTTTTTCATTTTTTCAAAAATAAACTCCAGGTTTAGTTGTAACTTTTTTTACTTTTGTTAACACTTTTCTCCTTTACAATCAAGGTTCAAAAACAATAAATGCAGTTATTATAGAAATTAAAATTAATAAAAATACGGGTTTTTTCTTTATATTTCACACTATAGAAATAATTATAAAAAATATAGAATAAATTATTAATGCTATAAACCTTCATCCACTAAAAAACGAACTTTTTTCTGTTGATTTTACACCAAAATATCTTAAATTAGTATCATTAAAATAAATATTTGGAAATGTAATGCTTATAAATAATTGAATAGCAAGAGCAAATAAAATTCCTGCTAAAACTGGATTTAAATATTTTATAACTTTAGATAAATATTTATTTTTTTCTGTATTTTTTATTAATTTTACAGATAAAATCATTAAAAATATAGAAGGAAGACAAAAAATTAAATATGTAAAAAAACTTATTATTCATCCTCATCATTGTCCGTTTGAAACTAAAATACCAGTAAATGCTGCAAATTTGGTAGAAACTACACCGGGAGTAGAATTAGAAATGGTTATAACTGTATCAATTTGATCTTTTGTAATTTCTAGATTGAATGTATTTGATAAAAAATTTCAAAAATTTTCAAAAATAGGTATGAAAACTTGACCACCACCAAAAACAATTAAACCTATTATTAGTACTCCTAAAAAACAAGCTAAAATAGCTAAAATCATTATTTTTTCCCCTTTTTAACTCTAATAAATTCAACTATAAATACTATAAAAATAACTAATACTAAAGGAATTGCTGGTATATTAAAAGGACTTGGAGCAAACAAACAAAATGATAATGTTAGTATAAAAAGTGGAATTCAAATTGGTAAGCTTAATGTTTTAAAACTTGTTTTTAAATATCTATAAGCAAATGCTATTATTGTTCCAATTAATACAGGAATAACTGCTGCATTAATTACATATAAGTATTTATTAGGTAAAAATGTTGTTAAAAAATAAAGAAGCATTGCCATAATAACGTGTGGCATTATTGCTAAAAGTGTAACTATCATTCCTTTTATTTTACCTAGTTTTACTATGGAAATATAAGATAACATTTCTATAACCGCTGGCCCAGGAATTAAATTAACAGCAACAATTCCATCATTAAATTCTTTTTCAGTTATTCATCCATATTGATCAACTGCATATTTTTTTATTATTGGCATTAGTGCATTTCCGCCACCAAAACCAATAAAAGTACATTTAATAATAAATAAAAAAACTTTTCAAAATTCCTTACTTTTCATAACATAAATTTTACATTTTTTTAAATCTCTGTTATATTTTTTTTAAAAAAAATACTTTTATAAAGGATTTATAGGTATAAAAGGATTTTTTACAAAAATTTCAAAATAAAAGCATAGTATAAAACTATGCTAAAATTGCGTTTATTTTTCCTTCAAATTTAGAAACAGATTCTATTTTTATATTTACAAAATCACCAACTTTATATGTTATTTTTTGATTAGATAAAAATAACTCATTTTCATCAACTTCAAATCCTTCCCCAGGTAAAGCGGAAACGTGAACTAATGCACTTGCTCCAGTTTCTAATTCAACAAAAAAACCAAATTTTTTAACTGAAACTATTTGTGCTTTAAATTCTTTATTATTGATTTTGTCTTCATAAAATTCTGCCATTTTTATTCCAAGAACTTCTCTTTCTAAAGAAATAGCGCTTTGTTCACTTAAAGAATTTTTTAAAGAAATTTCTTGTAATTCATTTTTGTATGCTTCGATTTTTTCTGTATTTTTTAAAAATACTAGTTCTCTAAGTAATCTATGAACTATCAAATCTGGGTATCTACGAATAGGACTTGTGAAGTGTGTATAATATTCTGAAGCAAGTCCGAAATGACCAACATTTTTTTCTGAATAAATTGCTTTTTGCATAGTTCTTAATAAATTAATTTTTATAAAGTTATCAAAATTAATTTTTTTAATTTTTTCCATTGCTTTGGCAAATTCCTTCGGTTCTTCTGTTAAAGGAATAGTTACATTTATATTTAATAGTTTTAAAACATGGTTAAAAGCATTTATTTTTTCAACATCTGGTGCTGGATGGATTCTATAAATAAAAGGAAAATTCTTTTTAGTCATAAATTCTGCAACATTTTCGTTAGCTCTTACCATGAAATCTTCTATCATGTTTTCACTTTCATTTCTTTCTCTAACTACTATATCAACAGTTTTTCCATTTTTATCTAAAACTACTTTTGATTCTTCGAATTCAAAATCTATAAATCCTTGTTTTACCTTATATTTTCGAATAATTTCTGTTAAATTTTTAGCATTAGTTAATAACTCAGAAATGTTTTTATCAAATTCTTTGTTTTTATTATAAAAATCATTAACTTCTTTGTATGTTAGTCTTTTGTAAGAGTTAATTATGGATGGATAAAATTTCATTCATACATTATTTCCTTTGGAATCAATTTCACATTCCATTGTAATAGTGAATCTATCAACATTAGGATTTAAAGAACAAATACCGTTAGAAAGTTCAAAAGGCAACATTGGAATAACTCTGTCTGCTAAATAAATAGATGTTCCTCTTTTTCTTGCTTCTAAATCTATTGTTTCATTTTCTTTAACATAATAACTTACATCAGCTATATGAACTCCTAAAATATAGTTTCCATTTTCAAGTTTTTTTACACTAATAGCATCATCAAAATCTTTAGTATCATCACCATCAATTGTCACTATTATTTCTTTTCTTAAATCAATTCTGTCACTTATATCTTCATTATCAATTGTTTGTGGTAAAAGTTTAGCAGCTAATAAAACATCTTCAGGAAAAATATGTGGTAGTTCGCTTTTTTCTATACTTAACTCAATATCTTGAAAAGGTTTATTTAAATCACCATAGTTTTTAATCAAGTCAATAACTAAATTATTACCTTGTATATCTACTATTTTTACTTTTACTAAATCATTTTCACTAAAAGCGTATTTATTTTTTCATCTAAATCTTGCTTTTAAACGTGGATCTAAAGAAATAAAATCAAAAAAGGAACCATTTTTTTTAATGTAACCATAGTGAAAACTTTTTGATCTTTCAACCACTTTGTTAATTGCACATCATATTTCCCCATCTTTTTCTTCAAAACATGTTGCTTCAACCAAATCCTTGTCCAAAGAGTTGCAAGTATAAACTTTTGGAACAAAGAAATCTTCGGTTTCTGAAACTTTTATAAAGCCAAAACCTTTTGAATTTAAAGAAAATTCTCCTACAATTTTTTTAAATTCATGTTTATAAGAGTATTTTTGATCCTTACAAAACAAATGATTATTTTGCACTGATTTATTTAAAAAAATAGAAAATTCCTTATTTAATTTTCTATCTATTTGCATTTTTTTTACTAATTCTAAAAAAGTTAAAGATTTATTTGTTACTAATGATTGTATTGCTTTTAAATTAAATGTTTTCATTTTTAAAACAACCTAATGACTAAAGAAACTAAAAGTAAAACAAAACCCATTGAAAACATTGTTCATTTTAGTACTTTTTTAAGTCCTCTTTCTTTTGAAACTTTAAATAAATCTAAATCTGAAGAACCAACAAGTGCTCCTGAAAAACCATTAGAGTTAGGAGACATTAAAAGAGAAACTATCATTATAACTAATGAAATTATTACTAAAATTACTGTTAATGCTATTTTCATATTTCTCCTTTTCTTTTAATTTATTATAAATTATAAACAATTTATATTATAAAACTATTAAAAAGTTTAAAAAACTATTTTTAATTAAGAAGAATTTATGAATTTCTCTATTAAAAGCAACTGTTACAAAAATTTTTTTGTTTTTTAGTTAATATTTTTTTGTTACTTTATTAGTATTTATTAAATATTAAAAGGATTAAATCAAATATTCGCTATTTCTATTCATAAAACAATATAGAAATGTAAGCTTCAATGATTTCTTTTGTTCTTTTTTCTCTTTGATTTAATAATTCTAAAAATTCATCTTTACTTGAAATTTTATCAATGTCTAAATTATCTAATTTTGAAATTTGAATTTTATTATTAGTTCATTTTATAGAATTTGATGTTTTCATTTGTTCAAAATCAAGTAGATAAAAATCTGTATTTTGAAAACCTTCAATAGTTTTGTTTTCAATGTTGCTTTCTTTATAGTTTTTCGTTGTTTTATTACTAAATTTAGAGTTATCTTTTCCTAACAATAAAAACCCATTACCAATTAAATTAGTTATTCTCTCTATTTGTTCTCTGTTTATTCCTAATTCAAGTAAGTTTTTCAATGTACTTTGATCTAATTTTTGTGGAAAATTATGTTCATATGTATAAGGAATAAAATCGATACTTTGATATTTTTCTTCTTGTGATTTAAAACCTGTAAAACTCTTTGGAGTTTTTGAATTTTGTAAGCTGTAAATAACTTTTGCAATAATGTTTTTGTATAGTTTGTTATCGCTTTTACTATTTTGTTTTTCATATAAATATTTTCATAATTCATTGATTTTTTCAACAAGTGATAATTTTGTTAAATCAACTATTATTCTTTCTAAAAGTTCGTAAAGTTTTGATTCATTTATTAAATTAAAATCTGAATTTAATAAATCATTTTTACAAATTAATTTTATGGAACTAGAAAGCGATTGTCCAGCAAATCTTATTTCTCATAAAGCTGAAAATTTTTCTATTTCAGCTAAATATTTACTAAAAATAACCATTTTTTCTGTATTTTCTTCATTTTCAAATAATTGCAAGTTATATGCTAATGATCAAATTAATTGAGTAAAAATAGTTTTAGAACCAGAATTAGAAATATTATTAATTTGAAAATTAACTTGTTTGTAGTCATAAATTTTTTGCTCATACTCTGTTAAAATGGCATTAAAATTATTTAAATATTTATTATTTTCTTTAATTTCACTATCACTTAATAAAGTAGAGAATTTATTAAAATGTCCAGTAGAACAATATTCAAATTCAATTATATCTTTTCATAGTAATTCCAATTTATCTTCAAATTCAAAATTACTATTATAATATTCAAATAAATTTTCAAATTTATTATAACAATTTGCTATTTCGTCATAAAATTTTTTGTTTGTTCTTTCCAATTCTTCAAATAATCTATATTTTATAAAAACTGCATCTAAAAAATTTGAAATTTTTTTGAGATCTTCATTTCAAACGTTTTTCTGTTTTCGTCTAAAATAAATATTAACAGTTAAATTATATAATTTTATCTTATTCTCTTTTTCATCACGATATATATCAAAAACTTTATTTCTTAGTAAATCAAGCACTCCTAATTTTTTGCTATATTGATTTAAATTTTGAAAAATTTTAGTTACAAAATCATCATCCATAACTTTTATATATGTAGTAATTAAGAATGTTTTATTTAAAATATAATCAATGAAATCTAAAAGAAAATCCTCGTCTTTTTTATCAAATTTCTTAACAATAAGGTTTATTATTTCAAAAGAGTTTTCGTAAAATCTATCCTTTTGTAATTGAGCATCTTTTTTTATAGAATTAAAAATATTTTGCAGACTTAAATAATTACTATCATCTTTTGCAAACTCAGTAATCATTTCTTTTATTTTAGGAATTAAGTGTATTAATTTTTCTTGAGCATTTTCAAAAAATTTATTTTTAGAAAATTTATATAATAAAATAATAATTATTATTAAAGACACCATTCTTTGTTGACCATCTACAATAGAGTTTGTTGTTGCATTTTGAACAATAATTATATTATTTAGAAAACTGAAATCATTTTTTCTTTGCTTAGTATTAATAAAATCATTATAAATAGATTCAAAAAGTCCAATTATAATATTAGAATCTCAAGAATAAGTTCTTTGATATAAAGGTAAAATATATTTTAATTCTTGCGAAGTAAAAATATCTTTAACACTTGTTTTAATGACTTCAAATTCACTTTTGGTTGAATAATTAGAAATTTTTTTAATTGCTTCATCTAAAGAGTTGTCTTCATATCTTACAATATTTTTTTCATAATTATCTATAACTTCATATAAAATAGATAAATAATCTTCTATCCCCGTTATGTTTTTTATGTCAGAAATTATTTTTTCCATATCATCATTATCGATTTCTTTATATAAAAATTCTAATACAAAGTCTTCATAAAATCGTTTTTCATTACCAACTTTTACTAAAGTGTTAAATATGCCTTTAAGTCTATCGTTAAATAATGTTTCATCTGAAACTACTAAAACATTTCATCAAAATTTTGTTTCAATAGAAGAATTCGAAATTTCCTTTTCTTCCTTAATGTCTCTTAATTTATCTATAACAAATTTTTTTATATAATTAGCAAAATTAGATTTTACAAATTTTTTAAGAGCATAGAAATTGTTTGATTCAGTCTTTCTTACATCTATTAATTCTTTATTAATTTTGTAATTATCTCCTATCGGTTCTATAATCCCAAGAGAAGATAAAACATCTAAAATTTGTCTAATTGTAGAGTCTGATTTAGACTTTTTGTCTTTATAAAAGGGGAATTGTGTGTTATTTTTAAATTCAGCTAAAACTTCTTTTTTATCAATTGTTAAAATGATTTCTTCATTTTCATCAACTTCATTAAGTCACTGAAGTACTGTGAAACTTAAATAAGAATAAATATTAGTTCCAATTGTTCAAGTAATAAAATTATTTTCTTTCATTCTGTCTTTTCATCATTTTATGTTTTTATTCATTATCTTGTCCTTTTTCAATGATTTTTATTACCTTAAATAAATTCTCTATTGCTTCTACTACAATAGAATTTCCTGCTTGCCTATAAAGACTTTCTTTTGTGAGAATATTTTTTTCATAGTATGGTTTTAATTTATTAAAATCTTGATCACTAAAACCCATTAATTTATAAGCTTCTCTTGGTGTTATATAACGATAATCTAATTTATGCTCTAAATTGTTTTTATGTTCAATAATTCCAACACAAGGTATTCTGTCTTGAACGGTTGTCAAGGTATTAATAATATAATTTTCACTTTTATTAATAATCTTTTGTGTTTTGACCATTTTTATTCTAGATTTTGTATTATTCATTAAAACATCTAGGTTTTCGCTGTAATTTAAGTCAAAATTAAAGATTTTTTCAAAAACTTTTTTTCTTTGATTTAGGCTTAATTTATTTTTAAATGCAATATTATCTACAAATTCTTTAAAACTTTTATCATCATTAAATGGTGTTTTTATTTCTTTTTTAACACTTAAAGCAAAAACTCTTTCTCTTTTTTGAATAGAACCAGCATTTATGCTGTTAATAGTGGTTGTAAAAGTTTTATAACCAAAATCTTCTAAAACAGAAAGCCATTTTTCATATTCAGGTTTGAATTTTTTACTTAATAGATTTGTTACATTTTCCATTAATAAGTATTTTGGTTTTTTACTTGCTCCTTTTAAAATTCTGTATATTTCTCAAATTAAACTAGAAGTTGATTTATCATCATTAATTCCTTTTGATCTTCCCATATTTGCTATTGATAAACCTTGACAAGGGAAAGAATAAGTTATAAGTTCTATATCTTTTTCTTGAATAATTTTTGGATCTAATTTAGTTATATCAACATTATTGTTTGATAAAATAATCGAAGCAGCTAACAGTTGCTTAAATTCATAGTCTTTAGAAATTATCTTTGCTGGTTTTTTAGAATCTAAAGAAATTGTAAAATTTAATAAAAATTTGTTTATTTCTTCTTCTGAAGTTAAATTATTGTTTTTCAAAATTTTTTTTAATTTTTTATCTAAAGAATTATGAATTAAACCATAAGCAATATTTGCTCTTGCATCTCACTCCACTGTTGAAACAATCTCAAAAATCTTTTTTTCTTTGTTTATTTTTGTTATAGCTTTATGTTGTGCACCAATACCTGCAAATGTTTCGAGAACATTTATTATTTTTTTAGAAGACAAAATCTACCTTAAAATTTTTTATTAAGATTTTTTTATTAAAAACTGATATAGCAAGTATTGTATTTTTGTATATTGAAATATTTTGTAAAAATTTTGCTTTTGGCAATGTTAATAAATAGATACAAAATTTATCTATTAGTTTACTAATTAAATTTCTGTATTTTTCTTTTAATTTACCCATTAAATTAGAAAAAATTGATAAATCTTCTAATTTTTCTTTCTTCTGCATAATTCAATTTTACAAAAAAAAAAAAAAAAAACAAATCTTTTGGTAAAAAAGACTTGTTTTGTTAGTTTTTCTTTAACTAAAACAGGAAATGATGTCCAAAAATTAAAAGTAAAATTAATCCTATAATCACAGCACCTACTGCTAAAGAAAATAGAAATTTAGCTAGTTTAATTAATCAAACTAATCCAGCTAATCCTAATATTAAAATTATAATAACAATTATTCCGCTCATTTTTTTTATCCTATAATTTAATTATATTACTTTTAGATAAATTAATTCATTTTAAATTAAAATTTTTGTTTCTTTATTTTATAATTTAAAGTAAAGAAAACTAAAGGAGAAAGATGAAAATTGTATTAGCAGGAACTCCAGAATTTGCAGTTCCTATTTTTGAAGAAATTATTAATAATTTTGAAGTGGTTGCAATTATTAGTCAACCAGACAAACCATCAAATAGAGGTTATAAAATTTTACCTACACCTGTAAAAATTTTAGCTAACCAATATAACATAAAGCTATTTCAACCTACAAAAATTTCAGAAATTACGGAAGAATTAAAGAAAATAGACTTTGATATTTTAGTCACTGCTGCTTTTGGACAATGAATTCCTACTTCAGTTTTAAGCATACCTAAAATAGCCGCTATTAATATACATGGTTCCTTACTTCCTAAATATAGAGGTGCTGCTCCTATTCAACACGCTTTATTAAACGGTGATAAAGAAACAGGAGTAACTTTAATGTATATGGTAAAAGAAATGGATGCAGGAGATATGCTTGCAAAAGCAAAATTAGATATAAAAGAAGAAGACACATCAAAAGATTTATTTCATAAACTTTCTTTACTTGCAAAAAATAATATTGTCCAGTGATTAAATAAATTATCTAAAAATGAACTTAAATCTGAAAAACAAGATGACAATCTTGTAGTTTTTTCGCCTAAAATAGAAAAAGAATTTGCTCAAATTTTTTTAAGTGATGATTATATTCAAGCATATAGAAAAATAAAGGCTTTAAACGATAATCCTGGTGCTTTTTATATTAACGAACAAAATAAAAGAGTGAAACTTTTTAGAGCTTCACTCTCTCCTATTAAAAATGCTTTAAAATTAACTTTTATCAACGGGATTTTATATATTTATGAATATCAATATGAAGGTAAAAAAGTTGTAAATGTTCTTTAAATTCTAAATTTTTAATATCTTTATTAATTTTCTAAAATCTTTGATTCTTGTACTAAATGTTTAAAAACTCCTGCATTATCATTAAGTGTTAAATTAATATCATTGATGGAATTATATTCTTTTTCTGAAATATTTACAGGAATAATAAATGAATATTGAAGTAAACGAACTAAAATTCAATTATTTAAAATATACTTTTTAGAAACTCCATAGGGTTCATATACTGGTTCTTCTGCATTGATATAAAAATCTTTTTTTTCTTTTTTTATTGCTGATATTGTTTTTATATTGAAAAAATAATTTTGATTTAATAAATTAATCATTTTTTCATTTTCTGTTTGATTTTCATCTATATCAATAGTTAAATTTATTTTATTTTGATTTTTATCAAAATTTAATGAGTTAAATTTAATTTTTGAAGAAACCAACTTTTGATATTCTGAAAAATCAACTATTGGTTTTACAATATCTGTTGTAATGTTTTTGTTAAAAGGATCGTGTAGATCTTTAGGATGCCCATCAATAAGTCTTGATATTGCAGTACTATAAAAATTTACTAATAATAAATTTTGATTTTCTTTAAATTTCAAATTAATTTTGTTTTTTAAATAATCTTTATTAAGAAGTTTAATTTCTAAGCCCAAATCAGTAGTTTTAATTTCACTACCTATGTTTTGATTTTTATTAATAAATGTATAATCTCTTTTGTTAGATGTAACATTTATTTTTTCTTCTGAATTTTGAGTTTTAGATAATTCTGTTACTTCTTGATAAGGTTTTTCAAAAAAGATTATTTTAGATTCATTATTTGCAAAAATTTCTCTATTTTGTTCATTGTTTAATTGAATAAAATCAATTTTTCAATTATTTTTTAAATCAGCTATATTTTCTAAATTTAAATTATAAAATTCATTTTTTTGTTTTTCTTCTGTTTCTGCTTTTTGTTCTTTTGGAACTTCCTTTGAACAAGAAAAAACAGTTAACGGTAATGTTGAAATTAAAATAGTACTTAATAAAAT
This sequence comes from Mycoplasma sp. 480, assembly GCF_051353065.1. Lineage (NCBI taxonomy): Bacteria > Bacillati > Mycoplasmatota > Mollicutes > Mycoplasmatales > Mycoplasmataceae > Mycoplasma > Mycoplasma sp. 480. Next base: position 946,357 of record NZ_CP195722.1, read on the forward strand.
CTTTTTATTTTTCATTTTAATATACTCCTGCATTATCATTAAAAATCAAGTTTATGTCTTTTAATGAGTTAAATTCTTTTTCAGTTAAATTAGTTGGCACAATAAAAGAATATTGAATTAAACGATTAAAAATTGTTTTTTCTAAAATATAATCTTTAACTAAATGATACGGTTCAAAAGATTTAATTTTTTGCTGACTTGTTTTACTTCAATTTTTATTAGGCATATCAATTAAAATGGTTTTTATACTAAAATAATCATTTTGATCTAATAAATTAAAGTTTCTATATTTTAAATTTTGTCCTTTATCAAAATTAATTGAAATTTTCGTTTTCTTTTGAGTTTTATCAAAATCAAAAGAATTAAATTTAACATTAGAAGCAACTAAATCGTAATATTTATAAAAATCAACAATTGGTTTTTCTTTTGCTGTGTCAACTTTATCTTTTTCATTATTCAATCTGTAGTTTAAACTATAATCTATTTTAGATTGTACTTTTCTATATAAATTTACTAAAAGAAAATTTTCTTTTTCTTCTTTTTTAGACCGCCAAAAAGAAGTTTTTTCTAAATTCTTTTTATTAAGAAGTTTGATTTCTAAAGCAAAGTCATAATTTTTAATTTGTGAATCAATACTTTCTTCTGAACTTAAAAACCTATAATTTGCTTTATTTTCTGTAATGTTAAGCACTTTAGAATCAAATTGAGTTTCTTCGTATTTTGTTCGATAAGATCAAAATCTGTTTAAATCCAACTCTTTTTCTTCTTTTTCATTAAAAAATATAACTTTTGATGTTTGATTTTGAAAAAGATTATTAGATTGCTCTCTGCTTAAGTCTATAAAATCAATATTATCCTTATCTTTTAAATCTTCTATTTGTTTTAAATTTCAATAATAAAAATCATTAATTTTATCTTCTTTTTGTTCTCCAACTGAATTTTGGTTAGAACAAGAAATAATAGAAAAAGCAGGAATAGTTGTGACAACTATAGAATATAAAATTTTTCTTTTTATTTTAAATAATTTCATAAACACCTCCTTATTTTAATTATATAACTCATTCATATTTTTTTATTTTTTCAAGGTAAAAAATTCATATTTATTCAAAAATTTCTTTATAATTTGATTTTTTACTTTTTTTAAATAAAAATTCCAGTTTCCTGGAATTCTTTTATTATATTAAGGTTTTCTTCTAACTAAGAATAATCCAATTTTACCGTTTCCTGTACCTTCAATAAAGGTTGTTCCATCTTGTACTCTTGTTGTTATATTTTTAGAGATTAATGTTTCTGCTATTTCAAATTCATTTTTTAAAGAAGTATTTGCTTGTGGTCTATTACCTCAAGAATAAATTGCTAATAAGTATGTGCCATCTTCATTTTTTCTTACAGTCATTTCATCATATCTAAGTGCATTATCGTGTCAAATTCAAAGAATTTCATTTGGATCACCTACATATTTTTCATCCATTTCTCTCATTGATGCAAATCTTTGTCTTGCTTTATTCATTTTAGTAACTAGATTATAAGCAGAATTTTGATTAGCTACTATATCTTCTACTTTTCCTTCTCCTGGAGAAGATAAAGTTGTGATAAAATTATCTTTATCCCTTTCATCTTGGAAAAATACACGTTTTTTAAGATCTTTTCAGTTAAATGCTTCTCTAATGTGTGTATCGGTTTGACCACCTTTTTTACCACCTTGCATTAAAAGTTCGTTTCCATCATATAAGATTGGATGTCCACCACGAGAAAGTAACGAAGTAAGAGCATATTCATAAGCAGATCTTTCATCATCATCTAATCTATGTGGTGAAATTGTAACTGTTCTATGATTTTGTTCTTTGAAAGTTGTAATTCATCTTTCCACATCATGATTATCTAAAAATGGTAATCATTCATGTTTTTGATTTTGTGAGTCTGTTAAACTTCTGATTACATTTTTTTCATCATTTGGATTTAATGAGACATTGAGTTGATTTTTTCATTTGCTTCCATCTATAACGGAACTTAATCCTGGTTTAGTTCCTTCTCAACCACCTCAATATCCTTTGATTTCTGGTTCTGCTGGATCTTTTCATCATTCACCAAATAAAAAGGTTTTATCGCTAGATCTGGAAACTCCTGAATCATTTGCTTTCTTATATTCGTCTTGTACTACGCCTCTTCATCTTTCAAATAATTGTCTTACCATATCACTATTATGTGCTCTTGGTTTTTTAGGATTGTTTGAATTAAAATAATGCTCAAAAGCATCATATCTAAATCCATCTACTCCTTTTGCTGCTCAAAATTTGTGAATATAATCTATTTCTTTTAAGACGTTTTCATTTGTAAGATTTAAATCTGGCATTCCTGATCAAAATTGAGATACTCATTTTTTATTTGAAGCTTTAGGATTATTTTCTGTATGCTCTTTATCATAAACATTTTTAAAATATTGTCTTATATTATCTTGCCCTTCATTTGCTAAAGGATTATTTTCAGGATTGTAGAAATAATAGTATTGTTGATATTTTTCATCTCCAGCTAATGCTCTTTGGAATCATGGGTGTTCATAAGATGTATGGTTAAGAACCATATCAATTACTACCCTAATTCCTTTAGAATGAGCTACTTTTAAAAATTCTTCAAAAGCTTTTAAACCTCCAAGTTCAGGAGCTACTTTTGTATAATCGATCACATCATATCCATGATATGAGCTTGCAGGATGAATTGGAGAAAGATATAATGTATCAATTCCTAAATTAACAAAATAATCGATGTTATCTTTTAAACCTATAAAATCACCAATACCATCATTATTTCCATCAGCAAATGAATAAACAGTTAATTGATAAATTGTATTTGATTTAGGTTTACTATTATCAAATGGAGCAATAAATTGAACTGAATCACTTTCATCTTTGTAAGTTAAATTATCAAGAGCACCTGATTTTTTAATATCTTTTAAAAACTTTTCATTTGATCAACCTCTTAAAGTTTTTATTTTAGATAATTTTGCTCTTTCAGGAGAATTTAAGTATTCTTCAATACTATATTTATTTACTCTATTTCCTGTTAAATCAGGAGTTTCTTCATCTCAAACTGGAGTTTTGTCAATGACTTCTTCTTCATTTTGATTATCTACAGGAGTTTTGTCTTTACCTGGGTTTTCTGAATTTTGAATTTCAGAATCTGTTTTAGTTTTTTGATCATCTGGATTGGTTGTAATTTTGTCTTTTTCTTCTTTTTTATCTTTTGGTTTTGGATTTTCTACTTTACCTTTTTCTACGGGTTTTTCTGTTTCTTTTTCAACAACCGGAACAGTTGGAACATCAGTTGTTTCTTTTCTTTTTTCTTTTTCTGTTGAAGTTTTAGGATTATCTATTTTAGTTTTTTCTGTTGATTCTTCTCCATATTTACAAGATACAGCAAGAGAAGAGAAAAATGTAACAGTTGGAATTGTTCATAACAAATTTAAAGATTTTCTTTTTTTCTTCATACTTTTTCCTTTTTAAATACTTATATATATTTAATTATATCAAATATAATACATAGAATTTGAATTTTTATGAACAAAAAATAGATAAAATGAGAAAATTATAAATTTTTAATTATAAAAATGTTTATAAATTCTTATTTTTCGTTAATAAAAACCGAAACATATCTTTTAAAATCTTTTTAGATGTGTTTCGGTTGTTTTATTATATATAGGGTTAAAATCTTTTTAAGTATACAATTTATATTGTTAATAATTTAAAATAAATTTATTTTTACTTTAATAAAGTTATCTATTTATTTTTTTCTTCTTTTTTAATTTTTAACTTTAAAATTTAGTAATAAGGAATAGGCAAAAAAACACTTAATAATAATCTCTTAAAGTGGGACAATTTATTGGGACACATTTTACCAGTGATATCACTGGTAAAATTTTTTTACTTTGAAATTCAAGAATTTCAAATTTCATTTGGGGTTTTTCAATTTAAAATTGATTGTGGTCTTTCTTCATTATATCAATTTATATAATTATTAATCATTTCTTTTAAATTATTAAAAGTTAAATTTTTAATTTTAATGTGTGATAAACATTCGCTCTTTATATTAGAAAAGAAATATTCAATTTCTCTATTATCTAATGAATTACCAACTCTTGACATTGAAATTATTCCATTATTTTTTTCAATAATTTCTACAAATTTATTAGAAGAATAAACGCTTCCATGATCAGTATGCATAATTCATTTTTCATTAAAACTTAAATCTTTATTATGTTCTATAACCAAATTTAAATCATTATTTCTTGATAAATTTCAAGAAACAATCTTTTTAGTTTTGTGATGAATTGTTGCTGAAAAATATACATGATTAGAATCAAATACATCTTTAGGAGAGATTATATAAGAAACATCTGTTGCAAAAATATTGTTGTTTTTTCCTTGAAAATCTCTATTAATTATGTTTTCAAATTTTACTTAAGTATTTTTATCTTCTCTTCTTTTGGATTTTTTTCTAACTATGCAAAATAAATTTAATTTATTCATAATTCTACCTATTTTCCTGTAATTTATCTTTATTTTATGTTTTTTTTTCGATAAAAACTTCAAGTCTTTTTCTTCCATACAAACAGTTATTTTCAGTAAAACCTTCATAAATCAATTTTTCTTCTTGATTCAATTCTTTTGCTTCAACATTTTTATTCTTGTTTCTGTAAAAAGTTGATTTAGAAATTTTCATAGTGAAGAGAAATTTTCTAAAATTTCTTGCTTCTTTTTTTTTTTTTTTTGCTCTTCTTCATGTTCTTTTACAACACGATTAAAAATCTCATCAAAAACTTCTTTAGGTAAAACATCTTGATAAATTTTTATGGATTTAATTAAAATTTCTCTTGGGATACTATCCCAAATTTTTTTCTCTTCTTCTGGTGTTAAGATTTTTCTTTTTCTTCCAACGCCTTTATTTTTCTTAGGTGATTTTCCTGTTTGAGATTCTAAATTCATACCTAAATTATAAAGTTTAACTTTTTCTTTAAAAAACATTTTTTTAAAATTAGTTGGTTCTGTTTTTCTAAAATGAAAATATTCGGTTCAAAATAAATCTAAATTTCTCATTTTCTCACAATTAGCTAAATATTTTTTAATTCAATATTTTCATTCTTCTGGTTTTAATTGTTTTGACATTTTTCTCCTTAAATAAAAACATAAATTTGGTGTCCCAAATTTATGTCCCTGTTTATCTTGTTATACATTTTTAAAGCAAAATTTAATTTTTGTTGATATTTAGAATCAGAAATAAATTTCATTATTGTTTTTTCTTTTATAAAGAAAATAAAAAAGGATTTAAATTTTATCTCTATATCTGGATTCTCTTCTAATTTAATTCTTATTTTTATTAATTTCATATATACAAACAGAATATAAAGATATAAAATACCATTAACTAATAAAGTTGATCATCCAAATCAAAGTAATGCAATTTCTTTGTAATCTAAAGAAAAAGTAGTTGATACTATTATTATTTGACTTATTCAAAGAAAAAATACAATATTAGAGTAAGTCTTTAAATAAAAAGAAAGTCTAATTTTGTTTTTTAAATTTATCATTTTTCACCTCTTTAGTAAATAAAACTAAATTTAGTTGAAGATATAAACCTAATAAAGGATGTGTACAAGCTATTTTTTTCAATTTTTCTTTTTGTTTAATTGATTTTGTTTCTAATTTATTTTCTGATTTTTTTCCTCAAAATCCTATTAAAAATAAAACTTTAAAATATTTATTAATTTTTGTTATTTCTCATTCTTCTAAATTTTCTTTGTTTTTAGTGATTTTAAAAATTTTCAATAAGTTATACAAATTTCAAATATATAAAGGCACAATTATGAAAACTGGTCAAATAAAAGCAAAAAATAAAGTTCATTTACTTTGTCAAAAGAATAGATCTCTAATTATTGTAAAATATGATAACAAAGATAAATAAATTACTAATAATATATTATAAACAAATAACAAAATAGAATTTCTTATTATTGCATAAGCAAATCTATAAAATACTTTTTCCATATTTTCCCTCTTTTTTTTCTTTTTTTAAAATCATTTTTTTCTCTATAACCGTATTTGGTGTAAACATTTTTGCTCCTTTCAATATAATTTTATTCTTATTTATTCTTTTTTTTTTTTATACAACAAATTTAAAAATTTTAAAAAAGTTCATGTTTTTTGCATTTTCGGTTTTTTTTCTTTGAAATATGCAAAATAGTGATATTGTTTAAATAGTTTTTGAAATGAAAAAAACCAGTAAAAATACTGGTATGATTTATTCAAAATATAATTATTTTCCAAGACAAAAGTTTTTAAACATTGAATCTAATAAAGTTTCATTATCAGCTTTACCTTTAATATTTACCAAGTCTTCTCAAGACTTTCTTAAATCAACTATAACTACATCTGGTTCAAAACCATTTTTTAAAGAAAAAATGGCGTTTTCTATTGAAAGAAAAGAAGACTTAATTAAAGAAAGTTGTCTTATATTTGTAATAACCTTTTCATTATTAATATCAATATTTTGATAATTTTTTATAATCTCGTTTTCGAGATTTTCTATTTCTTTATTTTTAGCACTTATATAAATTTTGGTATTATCTAATTTTTTAGAATCCAATAAATCTTTTTTATTATAAACAGGGATATATTGTTTATTTTTAGAAAAATCAACAATTTGTTGATCAAATTGGTCGGTTTCTACCGAAGCATCAAGCAAGTGGATGACAATATCAGATTCTTCTATTTGTTTAAAAGAACGTTCTATACCTATTTTTTCAACTTTATTTGTTGAGTTTCTAATACCAGCAGTGTCTTTTATTATAAAAGGTATCCCTTGTAAAACAAACTCAGATTCAATAACATCTCTTGTGGTTCCTGCTTCGTCTGTTACTATTGCCTTTTCTTCATTTAAAAAAGCATTTAATAAAGAAGATTTTCCAGCATTTGGTTTACCTACAATAGCGATTTTTACACCATCATAAATAACTCTAGATCTTTCCGAAAGGTCTATAGTGGTTTTGAGTTTTTCTTTTAATATTTCTAATTTTGGTAAAAGGGTTTGATTAGTTAAAATTTCTACATCATCATATTCAGGATAATCGATATTAACTTCTATAATTGCTATTATTTCTAACAATTCACTAATTAAATTTTTAATATAATTACTTGTTTTTCCATCAAATTTTTCAATAGATGCTTTTGTTTGTAACTTGGTTTTAGCATGGATTAAATCATTGATAGCTTCTGCTTTGATTAAATCCATTTTTCCATTTAAAAAGGCTCTTCTAGAAAATTCTCCTGGTTCAGCCATTCTAGCTCCATTAGCTAGTACTAATTCTAGAATTAAATTAGTATTAACTATACCACCGTGTGCATTTATTTCTACGGTATTTTCCCCTATAAAATTATTTTTGCCTTCAAATCACATTACTAAAACTTCATCAATAAGTTCATCTTTATTTTTGATTCAACCATAAGTAATTTCTTTATCTTTACCAACTTTTCCTGTGAAAATTTTTTTAACAATCAAAAAAGCGTCTGGACCAGTGATCCTAATTATGGAAATTGCTTGGTTAACCAAACCTCCAGATGAAATCGCGGCAATATTATCAAACATTAGTATCCCATTTTTTTCTCATATTCATCTAATGTCCCTCTAAAAATAAAAGAGGAATCTGGTTTGATTTCTAAAATTACATTAGAAACTTGTTTAACTAAAGCACGATTATAAGTTGTAAAAATCATAGATGATTTATAATCAGCAAGTCCTTCAATTACTGAATCAATTGATTCTGCATCTAAGTGATCTAAAGGTTGGTCAAATACAAGAAAATTAGATTCTTTTAGCATCATTCTAGAAAACATTAATCTTGCTTTTTCTCCACCGGATGTTACCTTAACATTTTTAAAAACAGAATCACCACTAAAAAGCATTCTACCTAAAAAACTTCTCATTCTTTGATCTGAGTTATCTTTATTAGATTCTTCTGTATTTTCAATTGGTCATTTGCTTAATCATTCCATTAAGTTTTCATCTTTATCAAAATATTTAGAGTTATCTGATGGGAAATATTCTGGAGTTATTGTGGATCCTCAAATAACTTGACCAGAAGTTGGTTTTTCAAGTCCAAGCAGAATTTCAAGTAGTTTGGTTTTAGCAATGTCGTCTTCACCAAGTAAAACCATTTTTTCGCCAGGTAAAATATCAAATGATAAACTTTCAAACAAAGTTTCTCCTGTCTCTGGATTAACATAAGATAAGTCTTCTACTCTTAAAATTTGCTTTCCTGGTTGTTTAAAAATATCAAATCTAATAAAAGGATATTTTCTTGAAGAAGGTTTAATTTCTTCAAGAGTAATTTTTTCAAGTGATTTTTTTCTTGATGTTGCTTGAGATGATTTTGAAGCATTTGCAGAGAATTTAGCAATAAAAGCCTGTAATTTAGCAATTTGTTCTTCTTTTTTAGCATTAGAATTTTTTTGCATTTCTCTTATTAATGTTGAAGATTCTTTTCAGAAACTATAATTACCTGTAAACATTTTAGCTTCACCAAAATCAATATCTACAATGTTAGTACATACTTGATCTAAAAAGTCACTATCGTGTGAAACAACAATAACAATATTTTGATAATCAACTAAAAAGTTTTCTAATCATTTGATTGCTTTTAGATCTAAATGGTTAGTAGGTTCGTCCATAATCAAAATATCTGGATTTCCAAATAAAGCCTTTGCTAAAAGAACTTTTACCTTTTGTGAAGCTTTTAAATCGCTCATTTTTACATTCCATTTTTCTTTAGGAATATCTAACCCAGATAATAAAATTTGTGCATCATTTTCAGCGTTTCAACCGCCCATTAGACCGAATTTTTCTTCTAATTCCCCTGCTTTTGTATAGTCTTCTTCTGTAGCTTCTGGATTTTCATAAATTGCATTTTTTTCTTGTTGAATTTTAAATAATTCTTCATTTCCCATAATAACCACATCAGTCACATTAAAATCATTATACATATTGTGATCTTGACTCAAAACTGAAATTCTTTGGTTTTTATCTTTGATAATTTCACCTGAAGAAGCTTCAATTTGCCCTGAAATTATTTTTAAAAAGGTAGATTTTCCAGCTCCATTTGCTCCTATAATTCCGTAAGTGTTTCCTTCAGTGAATTTTAAATTAACATTGTCGAATAATTTTTTATCATAAAAAATTTTGGACAGATTTTTGATTTCTAACATTTTACTCCTTTATTTTTTATCAATAGTATTTAATTTATTATTTTATTAGTTAGTAATTTATATTAAATTATATATGTTTAATTTCATTTTATTAAAAAAGACACTAATTTGTGTCTTAAATTAGTTTTTCCATTGTTTTAGCAATAGCATCTGTATTATGATTTCCAATAACTTCACAAGCCACTTCTTTTGATGAAACTGTTCCGTTTTCCATAGCAAATCCTTTATAAGCGTTTTTTATCATTAAAACATCGTTTCCAGAATCACCAAAAGTAATTAAGTCATTTGTTGTTAAATTTAATAACTCTAAAACTTTTTTTAGTCCATAAAATTTATCTGTATTTTTTGGATTAACATCTAAATAGACTCTATTTGTTAATAAACAAGTGTATGAATCCCCTATTAATTTGTTGTATTTATCGAATAATTGCTTAATTTTTTCTTCAGAATTTCTTAAAGCTAATTGGGTAATTTTTTCATTATTTTTGTAAATTGCATTTAAAATTTCTTCTTCTGTTTTAAAACCTTGTTCATCATAATCCATTTTTTCTTGCTCTGTTAATCATGAAAAAGTTTTACTATTGTCTTTGAAAGGATAAACGTTTTTTTCTGTACTTAATGTAAAGAAACTTTCGCTTTCTTTCGCTTCTTCTAAAAGTGTTTTAAGTAATTCAACAGGTAAAAACTCTTTTATTGTAGTTTTTTTATTTTTAACATCATAAATAGCTACTCCGTTGTTTGAAACTAAAAAATCAAAATCACTAAATTGACTTAAAAAGATTGTAGTGGAAGCAATTGCTCTACCTGTAGCGATTGCTAAATAATGACCTTTACTTTTTGCTTGTTTTAAAATTTTAATAGTTTCTGGATGTATTGTTCCATCACTTCTTAGTAATGTTCCATCTAAATCAAATGCAAATAATTTTTTCATTAGTTTCCTTTATTTTTTAAGTGTGGAAATAAAAGTATTTCTCTAATTGATTCTTTTTGAGTTAATAGCATTACTAATCTATCTATACCAATACCACAACCACCTGCTGGCGGCATTCCGTATTCTAAAGCTTCAACAAAATCCATATCAATTTCACTAGCTTCATCATTTCCAGCATTTTTTTCTTCTAGTTGTGATTCAAATCTTTTTAATTGATCAATTGGATCGTTTAATTCACTAAACATGTTAGCATATTCTTTTTTATTGATAAATAATTCTGCTCTGTCTGTAAATCTTGGATCTTTTTCGTTTTCTCTTGCTAATGGAGAAATTTCGATTGGATGTCCATAAACAAATGTTGGTTGAATTAATGTATCTTCAACAAATAATTCAAATAATTCATTAATTAAGTGACCTGATGTAAAATATTTTTCAATTTTTACTTTGTTTTTGATAGCAACTTCTTTAATTTCTTCAAATGTTGCTTTTTTCAAATCAATACCTACATATTTAGAGGTTTCATCTACCATATCAATTTTTCTAAAAGGTGCTTTTAGTGAAATTTTATGACCACCATACATTATTTCTTCTTTTCCTAACTTTTTAGCTAAAGATGAAATTAAATCTTCAGTTCTTTTCATCATTCCGTGTAAATCTGAATAAGCTTCATAAAACTCAATTGAAGTAAATTCAGGATTATGAGTGGTATCGACACCTTCGTTTCTGAAAATTCTTCCTATTTCATAAACTCTATCAAAACCACCTACTAAAAGTTTTTTTAAAGGCAATTCTGTAGCTATTCTTAAATAAAAGTCCATACTTAAAGCATTGTGAAAAGTGGTAAATGGACGAGCACTTGCACCACCTAAAATAGGATGTAATACAGGAGTATCAGCTTCTAAATATTTTAAATCATCGAAAAATTTTCTAACATAAGAAATAATTTTGCTTCTTGTTCAAAAAATTTGTTTTGCTTCTTCATTGATAATTAAATCCACATAACGACGACGGTATTTTTCTTCGATATCAGTTAAACCATGATATTTTTCCGGAAGTGGTTTAAGTGCTTTAGTTAATAATTGAACTTTTTCTGCTTTTAGTGAAATTTCTCCAGTATTTGTTTTCATTACAATACCTTCAAAATAAACTATATCTCCTATATCTAAAGTTTCTACTAATTCTGAATATACAGTATTTTCCTTTTTATTAAAATAAATTTGTGTTCTTGATTCTTCATCTTTTATAACAATAAAAGGTCCTCTAAAAGTCATTATTCTTCCAACCACTGAAGCTTTAAATTCTTTATTGTGTAATTCATCTTTGCTATAAGAATTATATTTAACAAGTAGTGAAATTGAGTTATCGCTAATTGGTTGATTTTGTGAAAAAGGATTAATACCCATTTCTTTGTATTTGTCTATTTTTTTTCTTCTAATTAGTTCTTGTTCATTAAAATTTCTTTCCATTTTACCCTTTCTTTCTAACTATAAATTAATATATTAAATTATATTATAAATTCTTTATTTTATATAAATAAATATGCTATTTATTATTTAATTTTAGATATTCTAATCTTGCTTTTATTAAATTGTGTTCTGTAAGCAGAATTTAATTTAATGAAGTAAATTTAGAAATAAAAAGATGAACTTTTTTATGCTCACCTTTTAATATTTTAGATTATTTTATTTTCATCTTCTTTATCTTGGTTTTCTGAATCTAAGATTGGTTGTGTTTCTTGAGTTTCTTTTTCTGTTTCCATTTCAGAATTCTTTTCATTAGAATTTTCCAATTGAACATCTTCAATTAATTTATCTATATCAATTTCTTCTTGTTTTTTATATTCTTCTTTTTCTTTTCTTTCTGGTAATTTCATATATTTAGCAATATATTCAATTTCTTCAGAAACAATAGTTTCATTTTCAAGAAGAGAATCTTTAATTAATTCTAATAATTCTCTATTGTTTTTAACCACTTCTTTTGCTTGTTCATAAGCTTCAGAAATTATTTTTCTTACTTCTAAGTCTATTTCATGCCCTACTTGGTGTGAAAATGACATATTTTTTGCATAATCTCTACCTAAGAATGGAGAACCTGTATTTTCTTCATATTGAATTGGTCCAAGTGCAGACATACCAAATTCAGTAACCATTCTTCTTGCTATTTTTGTAGCTTTTTCAATATCGTTTGCTGCTCCGGTAGAAATTTCTTTTTGTCCATAAATTAATTCTTCTGCAACTCTACCACCCATAAATGATGCTATTGTCGCTAATAATTCTGATTTAGTTGCATTATATTTTTCTTCTTCTGGAAGCATTAAATTGTAACCACCAGCATTTCCTCTTGGAATAATAGTGATTTTTTGTACTTTACTTCCACCTGGAACTTTAATACCAACAACAGCGTGACCAGCTTCATGGTAAGCAACCATTGTTCTTTCAGCTTCTGTAATTGTTCTGTGTTTTTTAGCAGGACCACTCATAACTCTATCAATTGCTTCATCAATTTGTTCTGGAGTTATAACTTCTGTTTTTTCTCTAACTGATAAAATGGAAGCTTCATTTATTACATTTTCTAATTGTGCACCAGAAAAACCTGGAGTTCTTTTAGCAATGTTTCTAAAATCGATAGAACTATCAACTCTTTTACCTCTTGCATGTAAATGTAAAATTTCTTCTCTCTCTTTTACATCTGGATAACCAACTGTAATAGTTCTATCAAAACGACCAGGTCTTTGAAGAGCAGGATCTAAAACATCTGTTCTGTTTGTTGCAGCAATTACTAAAAGACCACTATTATCAGCCATTCCGTCCATTTCTACAAGTAATTGGTTTAGTGTTTGTTCTCTTTCATCATTTCCACCACCAATACCTGAACCTCTAGAACGTCCAACAGCATCTAATTCATCAATAAATATAATTGCTGGTGCTTCTTTTCTAGCTTCTCTAAATAATTCTCTAACTCTTTTTGCTCCCATACCTACATATAGTTCAACAAAATTGGAAGCTGAAATAAATAAGAAAGGTACATTAGCTTCACCTGCAGTTGCTTTTGCAAGTAATGTTTTTCCTGTACCTGGAGGACCACCAAGTAAAATTCCTTTTGGAATTCTTGCTCCAGCTGCTTGATATTTTTGTGGATATTTTAAATAATCCACTAACTCCATAACTTCTTCTTTTACTTCTTTATTTCCAGCAATATCACTAAATTTTTTGTCAGAAGTTATTTTAGTTGCTTGACTACTTTGAAGACCACCAAATAATCCATTTCCGTTTCCTGAACCTCTAAATTGTCTATAAATAAAAAATAATAAAACTAAAGGGAAACCTACAGAAACTAGTAATGGAATAAATCCTAAAATTCTACTTAAAGTTGATGGTTGTGGAATTCCTAAACTATAATAACCAGTTTGAATTCTGTTATTTAAAATAAATTTAGAAAGTTCAGTTTTAACTTCTTGTCCATTTTGATCAAATTGTTTATAAGCAAGTGCTTTTTGAATTGCTTCAAAATAAGTAGTATCACCCATTATTTTTGCTATATTTCCATTGTATTTATTTGCAATAGTTGGTGAAATTTGCACTATGTAATCTTGAACATAAAAATTATTATTTTTTTGACCACCTATTTCCTGAAACCTTAAAACTCATTCGTTTTCACTGATTGTTATATTTGCGAAGAATTTATCATCAGTAGTGGATGCACTATATTCTCTTATTTTATCTTCAAACTGCGTAATACTAATTGTTTGTGGATGAGAACCAAAAATTAGTTGTCATAAAAATCATAAAAGTATGATAGTTAAAATTGTAATTAATACTACAGTTCACTTTTTTTTCTTTAAAAAATTCATTAATTAATCCTTTCTTCATATTAAGTATTATAAATTATAAGACTTTTAATTGATTTATTAATAAAATTTATAAAAATGATACTTATTTGGGAAAAAAGTCCCTTTTTTCCATTTCAAAAAATAAAATTTCCAATTTTTTTCACTCTTAGTGATAAAAAAATAAATTTAAAAACAGTTTGATTTCTTTTTGCTTTATAGTGCTATAATTTTAAATAATTATGGAAAATGGAGAAATAGTAACAGGTAAAGTTAAAAAAATCTTTAAAAATTACTTTTGTGTCAATTTAAAAGATGGTTATCAAGGTATTGTTTTTATAAAGGAAATTAGTGATTATTACATTCAAAATTTAGAAGAAATGTTTATAATAGGGGATGAAATAAAACTAAAAATTTTAAGTATTAATCACCATACAAAAAAAGCAACACTTTCTTTTAAACAAATAAGACCTAAATACTTAAAAAGTCCTTTTTCTTTTAAATTAACCGAAACAGAAAATGGTTTTAAAAATTTATTAAGATTTACAAAAAACGAGGTAGAAAAATGAAAAAAATAACTTTAAATTTAAAAAATGCAATAAAAGAAGAAGAAATTTTAAAATTTCAAGATCAAGTGACTAAAATTAACGATTCAATGAATGATTTTTCTGCAATTGGTTCTGATTTTTTAGGTTGAAAAGATTTACCAGAAAATAGCAATTGAAAAGAAATAAATGAAATGAAAAAAGCTGCTAAAAAACTTCATGCTGATAATATTGAAGTTTTAGTAGTTATAGGGATTGGGGGTTCATATTTAGGAGCTAAAGCCGCTCTTGATGTTATTCAAGGTATGTATCCTGGAATTGAAAGAAAAATGGAAATCATTTTTGCAGGTACTTCCATTAGTTCAAATTCTTTATATCAATTATTAAAATATGTGGAAAACAAAAGATTTGCAATCAATGTTATTTCCAAATCAGGAACAACAACAGAACCTGCTATTGCTTTTAGATTCTTTAAATCTCTTTTAGAATCTAAAGTAGGTGTTGAACAAGCACAAGAATTAATTTTTGCAACTACCGATGCAAATAAAGGAACATTATTTGAAATGGCAAAAATTAAAAAATACCAAAAATTCGTTATTTTAGATAATATTGGTGGAAGATTCAGTGTGCTTTCTCCAGTTGGTTTATTCCCTTTAATTTGTGCTGGAGTAGATATTGATGAAGTGCTTAAAGGTGCTGCAGAAGCTAATGAAATTTATAAAAATAGTTCGCTTGAAACAAATGATGCTTATAGATATGCTGTTGCAAGATTCCTTTTAGGTAAAAAAAATAAAGCAGAAATGCTTGTTTCTTATGAACCTAATTTTGCTTTCTTTAATGAATGATGAAAACAATTATTTGGAGAAAGTGAAGGTAAAAATGAAAAAGGATTACTACCAACATCTGCTATATTCTCAACCGATCTTCATTCATTAGGTCAATTTATTCAAGAAGGATCAAAAATTCTTTTTGAAACAATAATAACCTTAAAACACCCAGAACACGATTTAATAATTAATGAAGATGAAGAGAATTTAGATAAATTAAATTATTTAGTAGATAAAACAGTTCATTTTGTAAATAATGCAGCTTTTGAAGCTACAATGGATGCACACGTAAATGTAGGTAAAGTTCCTAACATTCACTTATTATTAGAAGATTCTAAAGAAAGAAGTTTTGGGTGATTAGTAATGTTCTTTGAAAGAGCTTGTGCAATTTCAGCATACTTACTTGGAGTTAATCCATTTAATCAACCAGGTGTTGAAGTATATAAATCAAATATGTTTAAAATTCTTGGTAAAAAATAGACAATAAAAATCATAAATCTTATACAGGTTTATGATTTTTTTATCAAAAAGTAACTTAACTTATTTAGTAAAAATTTGCTCTCAATTATTCATTTTGACTTCTAAATCACTAATAGAATTAAAGTCTTTTAAATCCATACTATTAATTGGAACCATAAAGGAAAATTGCAATATTTTGTATGAATTATTTAATTTTGTTTGTTTTAAAAATTTAAAATCAGTTTTCCTTTCTTTTGATTTTTCTAACTGAAAATTCATATGAAGTGTTTTGTTGTTATAATCAAAATAAATTGAATTAAACATAGGATAAATTCGTTTTAAAACATCATAATCTAGAGAATTATTTTTAACTATAGTTCCTAAAGATAAACTATCTTTTTTATCAGAAACATCAATATTTAATCCTGATTTTTTTATATTTTCTTGATTAAAATCAGAAGGAGCCTTAACATAAAAGTTTATAAGAACTGCTTCGCTTAAAATACTTGGTAATAAATTAATGTCATATCTAAAATTTTTATAATTCAATAATTTAACACTTAAAGCAAAATTATAATTTTCAAAATTAGAAATATTTAAGTTGTTTTCTATAGAAAATAAAGCATTTTCGCTATTTTTTGAAAATTCTAAAAATTCTTCTTTTTCTTTATTAGAATGATTTATATATTCATTATTAAAATAAATGTTGTGTTGTTTGTCGCTTAAAAACAAATTTTTGTTTTCAAAAGTATCTGAATTGGTTAAATCTATTCCAAAAATATTTTTTAGTTTTTCTACGTTCTTAAGATTTTGATTATTGAAAGTATGAATATCAGGATTTCAATCATCAACTAAAGGCTCTGTTGTATAACGAAATTCTCCACCTTCAGAATCGCTATGTATTTTCTTATTTTCTTCTGTTTTAGAATTACAAGAAGTTATGGCAATAGATGAAAATACAAAAGCACTTAAATTAAGCAAAATTCATCTTTTTTTCACTTTCCCTCCTTATAATATAATTATACATAATTTGAATAAAATAGCATAATTAAAATACAAAAAGTTCAAACTTTTTCAATTAAACTTTTTGTATTTTTCTATTTACTTTTATTAGTTGACTTTAATTCATCAATATTTACTTTAAATATTTCTCCTGTATAGACCAGATTTTTATCAGAAAATGAATCAAAGGAATTAATGTCCTGTATTCTTTCTGCTTTATATAAAGGAAATTGTGCATTTAATTCAAGACTTAGTTCGTATTCATTATTTTCTTTTTTATTTAAATAAAAATTAATGTTGTCAAAATTAGAATTATTTATAATGGTTACAAAAGGATAAGCAGTTAAACGATCGTTTCTTGAAATTAATGAATTTAAAGGTAAAAAGTCATATTTTCACTCATAAGTTTTAGAAGAATTACTATCTTTAATTTTTACTAGTAAATTATTAATTACGTAATTTTTGATTCTTTCAAATAAATTAGCATTTTTAATTAATGAATTAACATTGACTTTGGTTTTTGTATTATTTAGATTTTTAGATTCTTCTTCTAAAAGGGATTTAACTTTCAATTTAGATAAATATTCACTAAATTTTTCTTTATTTATACTGAAATTAAATAATTCATTATCAACATTGCCTTTTTCATTTAGGTTATGTTTTCTTAATCCTGAAAAACTAAATATTTTTAAATACCTTGGAACACTTGCATTAACTTCTTCTTCATCTCTATTGTAAATTCCAACTTCTATATCTAATGTTCCTGCTAAATCATCTGCTTTAACACCTAAAACTTCATAATGAAATTTTGGATTATTATTATTTTCTATATTTCTTTCTAAAAATTTTGTTATTAATGAAGGATTTAGTTTAATTTTAGGATTTCTAAATAAGTCTTTTGCATTTGTGCCAGAAACTAAAAATTCATAATTTAGTATCGTTTCATTTTCACTTTTCGGTTGATTTTCTATATCTTGAAAACTCTCTCTATTTTCGTTATAAAGTAATAAACTTGCTATTAATGAAGGATAAAGTTCTTTTATTTCTGCTGACAATTCTTTTGCTCTTAAAAAGTTTTCTTTTTCAGCATCTTTTTCTGTATTTTTGTTTTGAAAATAACTAAAACCTTTTAAAGAAACGAAAATATCTTTTTTGTTGTTTTTTTCTGTATAAAAGGAAATTTTAACATTATCTATTATTCCTACATTATTTTTTACATCACTGATTCCTTTAGAAAAAGTAGCTATAATTTTAGAAAATTTATGTCTAATATCATAAGGTAAACTTATGCTAGAACTTAAACTTTCTGCATCATTATTTTTAAATCTTTCATAAAATGAAGATGCATCATAGGTTTTATAAAAATCAATTACATTTAACGAATTACCAAGTTCATCAACTGATTTCATTATTTCTTGCTCATTTTCATCTAAAATTTTGCTATTTTTTGTTCTAAAAATTGTATTTATTTCTTCTTTTATAGGGGAAATTGATATAGAAATATCAGAATTAGGTTTATTTGCATCTATTGAAATTAATTTATAATTTGTATTTTCTTCAAGATTTTCAATTTTAAACTCTCTTTTGTTTTCAATTGCTTTTGGAGTTACGTAATATTCCTTTGTTTCGGAATTATCTAAATTTTTAAGAACAAAAGAAAAAGTTATATCTTTTTCAATATTTAAATTAAAACCTACTTCAATTTCAACAGAAGTTTCCTTAACATTTTTAAACTTTAAATCATTAACATCATATGAAATTACTTTAATTGGAGGAAATGGTGAAATATCAGATTCATTTTGCTCTTTTTTACAAGAAACAGCAACAATAGATGTTGTAACTATTGATGTTACTAAAACTAAATTTATTAATTTATTTTTCTTTTTTATCATATTTTAAATATAACACTTTTTATTTTAAATTTATAAAATTTTGCAAATTTCTTTTAAAATAAAAAGAATTAGATAATCTTTTATATAAAATTCATTATTATCTTACTTTTTCAATAAAAAAAAGTATAATTTAAAAAAGAAATTACAAGATGTTTTTATTAAATTAATAATTAATAATGAAAAGAAAGGAAAAAATGGCAAAAATTAGCATTTTTGGTTTAGGAGGATTAGATGAAAATGGAAAAAACTCCTATGTTATTGAAGTAAATAATTCTATTTTTCTAGTTAATGCAGGAGCAAAGGTTCCTATAAGTTCAACTAATGGTGTAGATACTTTAATCCCTGATTTTACCTATTTAGAACAAAACAAAGACAAAATTAAAGGAATATTCATTACAGATGGGAAAAACGAATCTTTTTCAGCAATTCCTTGATTATTGATGAAAATAAAAGGTTTAAAAATATTTTGTTCGCCTTTTACTAAATTTTTAATTTTAGACAGGATTTCAAAGTATAAAATAGGACACACAGATTTTGAAGTTATTTCAATAACAAATGAAAAAATTGACTGTAATGATGCAATAGTTAAATCTATTCCACTTGCTGGATCAATGCCTGGAGTTTATGGATACAACTTCGAAACAGAAGATGGTTCTATTGTTGTGATGCTTAATTTTGTTGTTGGATCTTTAAATATATATGGAACTACAAATTTAGATTATATTAAATCATCAATTGAATCTCCAAAAGGAATTCACACTTTATTAATTGATTCTGGAAGAGCTAATTATAAAGGAAAAGCCATTGATAAAATAGATGTGACTCCATCTATTGAAAATATTTTTTTCAAAACTGATCAAAATTCTAGAATCGTTATTGGTTCATTTGATGAAGAAATGGCCCTTTTACAAGAAATTTTAGATTTAGCTAAAAAATATGATAGACCTGTTGCTGTTTATGGTAGAACATACGGACAACTGGTAGATCTTATTAAAAAAATAAAATATGAAGGTCAATTTTTAAAATTACCCAAATTCATCGATTATAAAGAAGTTAACAATCACAAAAATGCTGTTGTATTAATCACTTCTACAAGTGAAAGACTGTATCAAAGATTCTTAAGAATTACAGAAAATAACGATGTATTTTTTAAATTATTAAGCACCGATACAGTAATTATGATTGCACCACCATTAAATGGTTTAGAAGTTCTTTATGCTATGACTTTAGATGAAATTGCAAGAATTACCCCTAAAGTTGTAGATATTACAGAAAATGAATATTATAGAATAAGACCTGCAAGAGAAGATATTTTCCAAACTGTTTCCAGTTTGAAACCTAAATACTTTATCCCTTTACAAGGACTTTATAGATATCTTGTGGTTGCATCTGAAATAGCAGCACTTGCTGGAGTTAATAAAAGTAATTCTATAATTTTACAAAATGGAAAAATAGCAACTTTTATTGATGGAAACTTATTTTCACAAAAAGGAACCCTAAAACAAGTTGGTGAAGTAATTATAGATGGTTTTGGAATTGGAGATATTTCTTCTGAAGTAATAAAAGAAAGAGAAACTCTTGCCCGTGATGGAATCATAACAATAACCAGTTTAGTGGAATATAAAACCAAAAAACTTCAAGGTGATTTACAAATAAATTCTTCTGGAATTATTTCTAAAGAAAACAAAAATATAATTCATGAAATAATAACTTCTGCTTTTTATCAATCTTTTTTAGATGCAGAAAAAATAGTTTTAAAAGATTTACAAGAAAAAATTAAAAAAATAATTAAAAAGAAAATTTTCAAAATTTTTGATAAGGAACCAATCATTGTTGTGGTGTTTTATGAAATTTAAAAACAGAAATGTTGAAAAAATTTTAGAAAATAAATTTCTTTGATTTATTATCATAATTATTCACTTAGCACTAATTGTTTTTGCATTTTTAAATATCAAAGGTTTAACTACTATTTATTCATACACTATTGGTCTTTTGTTTGGAAATTTAGCATATTCTTACTTTTTAATTGTTTTTATTTTGTGCATAATAAAATTGAGTACACCTAAAATTATGTTTATTAAAAATTTCAAAATAGACTTGTTTTTAATTAGTTTATTTTTAATTTTTGTAAATATGTTTGTTTCTTTTATAGTGCTTGAAGTTGTGCAATATGAAGGCAATTTCTATTTTAGTGTGGGTGCTAATGTTTGAAATCACAATTTTCAAGAGTGATGAAATACTTTAGCTCCTGAAAAAGTAAATTCATCTTTACCAAATTTAAATCACTTGGGATTTATCAATATTTTTCTTTATTCTGTACTAAAATCCACCACTTCAGTAATAGGGGTTATTCTTGTTCCTCTTGTAGCATTTATAACTTACTTATTGGTAAAAATATTGATTTTTATGAAAAAAATGCCCAAAATTAAGAAAAATGAAAAAAATGAAGAAAAAATAGTAAAATTTAAAAAGAAAAAAATAAATCAAGAATCAACGGAGGATAAAGAAGGAATTTCAAAAGATGAAGTTAGTGTTAAGCAACATCAAGAAACTTATGACAATCAGAAAGTAATTGATGAAAATAAAGATAACCCATCTAAAAATAATTTAGACTTAAATGAGACTTTACCTTTTGAAAATCCTTTTGATTAATATATGGAAATAAAAAAAATGAGTTGAGAAGAAGCTCAAAAACACATTGAAAACGGAGTTGTTTATTTAGAATTTACAACAACTTGATGTGGAGACTGTAAAATGATGGCACCAGTGGTGCAAAAAGTTGCAGATCACTTTGATGAAAACTCAGGTTTAAAAATGATTAATGTTGATGCTGAAGAAGCACAATTATTTAGAAAAGAAGGAACTCGTTTTGAAGTTTTAAGAGTTCCTACTCACCTTGTTTTAAAAGATGGAAAAATTTTAAACAAAGGATTTGAATATTTTCCAAAAGAAGTCTTAATTGAGTGAATTGAAAACGCTCTAAAATAAGTACCTGAAGGTACTTTTTTTATTTATATTTTAGAATTTTTTTTATAAACATTTATAATTATAATTATGAAATTTTTTGAAAAACTAAAAACAAGATTATTCGGTTCAAAAGAAGATAAAGAAAAACTTAAAGAACTTGAATTAGAAAAGAAAAAAGAAAAATTAGAAAAGAAAATTGAAAAAGATTTAGAAAAGAAAATAATTAAAGAAGACAAAGTAGAAAGATACGTTGCTGGTTTAAAAAAATCCAATGTTTCTTTAACTGAAAAAATTATAAATTTACAAAATTCTTATAAAAAAATTGATGAAGAAATGTTTGAAGAATTAGAAGAAATTCTTATTATGTCTGACATTTCTTATTCGCTTGTTGAAGTGATTATTTATGAAATAAAAAAAGAAGTAAAAAGAGAAAATCTTAGTGATCCTAAATTAATAGGTGAAATTATTGCTGACAAAATTTACACAATTTATGCCAATAATTCAATAATTAACACTCAACTAAACATCGAAGAAAACCGTTTAAATATTATTTTAATGGTTGGTGTTAACGGTTCAGGAAAAACAACATCTATTTCCAAAATAGCAAAAAAATATTGTGACCAAAATAAAAAAGTTTTAGTTGCTGCTGGTGACACTTTTAGAGCTGCTGCCGTAGAACAATTATCTATTTGAGCACAAAGAGCAGGAGCGGATATTATTATGCCTAATCCAAATGAACACGATCCTGCTTCAATAGTTTATAGGTCTTTAGATAAAGCGATTGCTGAAAACTATGATTTATTAATAATAGATACAGCCGGAAGATTACAAAATAAAGTTAATTTAATGAATGAACTTGCTAAAATTAATAACATTATTCAAAAAAGAATACCGGAAGCACCTCATGAATCTTTATTAGTTATTGATGCAACTACAGGTCAAAACGGAATTTCTCAAGCTATGCACTTTAAAGAAGTAACCCCTATTTCTGGTATTGTTTTAACTAAAATGGACGGTACAAGTAAAGGTGGAATAATTCTTTCCATAAAGGAAAAACTTGATTTAGATGTTAAATTAATAGGTCTTGGTGAAAAAATGGAAGATTTAGAAGAGTTTGATTTAGATGCATTTATTTATGCTTTAACTAAAGACTTTATGAATAAGGAAAGCAATGAGTAATATCGAAGATAGAGATTTATTAATTAAATTATTCGATAAATATTCTTCATTATTAACACAAAATCAAAAACAAATTTTCCAGCTTTTTTATTTTGAAGATCTTTCATTGGCAGAAATTGCAGAAATTTGTGCCACAACAAGAAGTGCAGTTTTTGATTCATTGAAAAAAACAAAAACTAAATTAACTAAATTTTATAAAGAAATAGAGAAAGGAGAAATAGATGTTTAAACCTAATGTAAAAATAATAAAACATATAGAAAATAAGATAAAAAGTTTGAAAAAAATATCAAAAATATATTTTTGAGCAAACATTGCTTTTTCAGCATTAATTATTATCTTAAATATTTACTCTATAATTAGCGCTATTATCTATTTAGACTATGCTGCCACTGAGTTAGTTAAAGATAATTCAGAGATAGGAAGACACATAACTTCAAAAAGTCAATGAATTGAAATTTTAAAAACTCTTTCATATACTGCGATTTTTGTTGTATTTCTTATCACCATCTTTTTCCTAAGTTTATTTTTAGCTATATTTAAAACTTCTTTTCACTACAATCAATATAAAAAAGTCCAAAGACAGTTAACTTATTTACTCATAAAATATGAATCACAAGATGAAGAATATACCATTGAACAATTTAAGAAAGAATTAGAGTTAGTTGAACCTATACTAATTAACAGAAACAAAAAAAGTCTAAAAAAAGAATTAAAATCAACTCTATTGAAGAAGGTAAACTAATATGGAAATTGAAAAAAAATACAAGAAAATATATAATATTCTTTTTTCCAAAGTTTTTGTATTAAGATTTCTTTTCTTTACATTAACTTTTGTGACTTTTATTTTGGTCTTTTTAAGTTCTATGCTTACTGCTTATTTTTTAGCCGGAGTAGGAGAAAGATTTAGACCGGTATTGCCAGAACAATTCACAAACAGCGAATTTAGAAATAACTATGCAATTATAATTGCTTGATTATCTGCTTCAGGTAGTTTCATAACATCTATTATTTCTTTCTTTGCAATGCAAGCAAAATATAAAAAAAATAAAAAAGCTCTTACTACTATCAAACTAGAAAAAGCTCTTTATGATGCTAATCTTGGTCTGTACAAAAAAAACAAGCATAAAGGAGAAATCCTTTTAAAAAGATTATTTTTAATATTAAAATGAAACTATTTAGATAGAGAAAGTGATGTATCTTCAGAAACTATTCTCGCAAGTCAAACACATAAAAAATATGTATTAAAAAACCTAGAAAATATGGAAGAAAAGGAATTATTACAACTTGTAAATAAAACAAGAAACAAATATAAAAGAAAATTTATAATTTCATACTATTTATTTTTATTACTTAATATTTTAGTAATAGTTATGACTTCCTTAATGATTGTATTCAACTTATACTCATTAAGATTTAATCAATTTCCTGACATAAAAGGAACAGAAAAATCAATTTATTACTTACTAGAAATAACTTTAGCTTCTGCTTTAACAACCTTACTTACTTCTATTTCTTCCTTTTTTGCCTTTGGAGAAAAAAGAGAAAAAATTAATAGTGATATTAAAGAGTTAGAAAAAAAATTAGAAGAATTTAAAACAGTTCCAATTGAAAATCTAAATGAATGAATTGAATCTATATCAAATTATGGAGAATTATTATAAAATTTAATATAATTAAAATATGTGATTACCAATAATTCAAATTATAATTTTCTTTTTATGAAATATAGCATCTGCTGCTATTTTATATAACAGAATTAAAAAACCTTATAAAACATTTAGAAAAACTCATGTATGAGGAAAAATAGAAAAATTCAATTTACTAACTTATAACACTTATGTTTTTGCTTCATTAGGTGGTTTAGTTAATGTAATTTATCAATTATTTAATAACCATTTTTCTTTATCTGTTGCAGTTTTCTTAACATTATTTTCTACTTTAATTTATATTCTTTCTGTTTCTTTTTATAGTTTAGAAATTTATGTTTATTTTAAAGTAAAACAAAATCCTTTATGATTATATAAAGAAAAATAAAGAAAAGAGTTTTTAAAAATTCTTTTCTTTTTTTCAGTTCTTTTATAAAAACGCTTTTTGTATTATAATTATTTAGTAATTTTATTACATAACAAATAGGAGTGATATGAAAAATAAAGAAAATACTCAAGTTGAACTTACAATTAAAGAAACAAAAATTAAAAAAGTTATTGGTTATGCTTCTAGAGAAAATTTCTTTATGTTTTGATTGCCTTTTATATTATTTGCATTGTTTTCAATTTTTCACGGAATAATTTATGCTATTCTTCCTTTAGAAAGACAAAATTCATATAAAATAGCATATTCAATTATTTCAGCAATAACAATTTTAATATCTATAATTTTATTGATATTTTTTATAATTAATTTTGTTAATAATAGAAAAGCTTTAAAACAATTAGGAAAAAAAGCAGGAGATGAAGAAATTCAACTTTCATTATCTAAAAACAAATCAGTAAGAATTTCTACATTAAGTAAATATTATGCTGCATTAGATGCAATTGAGCAACTTGATAAACACGAAAGATATTTAAAATGAGCTAAGAAAAATTCAAGCTTCTTCGATTTTCTTTTTGTGTTCTAAATAAAACAAATAAAATAAAAATAAAGGAATTTCCTTTATTTTTTTCTTTTTAAAATTATTCTTTTTACTATCAATAAGGTAATTATAGGAAGAATTAAAATGATAGCAATAGATAAGAAAAATAATTTTAAATATCCTTTATTCATTTTAATCTTCATTTGATCAATTTCTGTATCTTTAACTATTTGATAACCAAAATAATCTTGTATATCATTTGTTCTTTTTTTTCTTGCTATAGTCAATATTGCTCAAATAACAATATTTCCTAAAATAATTAAAGAAAGAATTATTGAAAGCAATTGTGGATTGGGACTTAAAGCACTAATTCAAGCTTTAAAATTTAAAAATATATCGTGATAATTTTTATCTTTAAAATATCATATAAATAAAGTAAAAATACCCATATAAAATATAGAAAAGACTAAGAATCAGTTGTGATGAATTTGTTGTTTTATTAACTTTTTATACAACTGAGCTATAAATGTTGGAATAGCTTGTGTATTTTTTTCTAATTCTATTCTATAAAACTTTAAAGCCTTTTTAATAGAAGAAAATTCAATTAACTTCATTATAAATTTAAAAAAAGAATATGATAATAAACCAACAGGAATAATAAATCAACTTCAACTATAATCTCTATCAACAATTTTCATTGCTTTAAAACTATTTGTTGCAATAAGCGTTATTAAAATAGAAATTATTAATATCATTATTGAATAAAACAAAAGCATAGATAGTATGATTTTATTTTCAAGAGCAAAAATTTTATAAGCACCTGTGGGAATTACATTTTCAGGATCTTTATAACTACTTTTATATTTTGGTTGTTTTTTGTCTGTTTCTGCAACTTTAAAATGAGTAAATCTAACAGTTTCCGTGTTATTTAGTGGTGTTATTTTCATTATTTTTTACCACCATTGTTGTCAGTTTTTAAAATTGCTAAGAATGCTTCTTGTGGCACTTCTACAGAACCTATTGCTTTCATACGTTTTTTTCCTTCTTTTTGTTTTTTAAGGAGTTTTTGTCTTCTGGTTGGATCTCCACCATATAATTTTGCTGTAACATCTTTTCTATAAGCTTTTATTGTTTCTCTTGCTATTACCTTTGAACCAATTACCGCTTGAACAGGAACTTCAAAGGATTGACGTGGAATAACTTCTTTTAACTTTTCAGTTAGTTCTCTTCCTTTATTATAAGCAAAATCTTTGTGTACGATCATTGAAAGAGCATCGACTTTATCTCCATTTAAAAGGATGTCTAGTTTAACTAAATTTGATTCTCTATATCCAATTAATTCATATTCAAAAGAAGCATAACCTTTAGAAATAGATTTTAATTTATCAAAAAAATCAAAAATTATTTCTACTAAAGGTAATTCATAAATAACTCTTCTTCTATTGGCATCTATAAATTCAATATCAACATAAGTTCCTCTTTTATTTTGTGATAATTCCATAATAGAACCTACATAATTTTCAGGAACTATAATTGATGCTTTAATATAAGGTTCTTCGATTTTTGAAATAAATGTTGGATCAGGTAAATTAGAAGGATTAGCGATAATTTCCATTGAACCATCAGTTTTATACACATGGAATTCCACTGAAGGAGCAGTAGCTATTAAATCCATATTAAATTCTCTTTCTAATCTTTCTTGTAATATTTCCATATGAAGCATTCCAAGAAATCCAATTCTATAACCAAAACCAAGGGCTTTTGAGGATTCTGGTTCAAATGTTATTGAAGAATCTGATAAAGAAATTTTTTCTAAAGACTCTTTTAATAAATCGTAATCCTTTCCATCTATTGGATAAAACCCTGTATAAACAACAGGTTTTAGTTTTTTATAACCAGGTAAAGCACTATCTGCTGGATTATCAACTAAAGTAATGGTGTCTCCTACAGAAATATCTTTAGCATCTCTAATAGAAGCAGCAATTCAACCAACTTCACCAGAAACTAATTCTTCCTTTTTTAACTCAGCAGGAGTTCTTACACCCAATTCAACCACGTGGAATTTTTTTCCTGAAGAAAATAAAAAGAAATTATCTCCGACTCTAATTTTTCCTTCTACAATTCTTACTAAAAGAACAACGCCTTTATATGGATCAAAATAAGAATCAAAAATTAAAGCTTTTAAAGGTTTATTATCATCTGCTTCTTTAGGTGCAGGAATTTTACTAATTATTGCTTCTAAAACTTGATCAATATTTTGACCAGTTTTAGCGGAAATAAGCACACTTTCATCAGCAGGGATTCCAATAACATTTTCAATTTCCTTTTTTACTCTTTCTGGATCAGCAGAAGGTAAGTCAACCTTATTAATTATAGGAATTATTTCTAAATTATTATCAATTGCCAAATATACATTAGCTAATGTTTGAGCTTCTATTCCTTGCGTAGCATCAACAAGAAGCAAAGCACCTTCTGTTGCTGCTAACGATCTAGAAACTTCATAAGTAAAATCAACATGACCAGGAGTATCAATCAAATGAAAAATAAAATCCTTGTACTTTAGTTGTACAGCGTTTAATTTTATTGTAATTCCTCTTTCTTTTTCCAAGTCCATTGAATCTAAATGTTGAGTTTTTAATTCTCTTTTAGCAACAGCACCAGTTAATTCTAGTATTCTATCAGCTAATGTTGATTTTCCATGATCAATGTGTGCAATTATACAAAAATTTCTTATATTTTCTTTCTTCATATTTATAAATTTTACAATATTTTTGTAAAACAAATATTAAAAAAAGAACCTTTTATTAAGGTTCTAAAAATTAGTTTGTTGTAGTAGTGCTTGGATTGTTAGTTGAAGTTTCTGCTTCTTTGTTAGAATTATCATTATTTTTATCTTTTTGAATATTTTGAGTTGTAGGAACAGCTGGATTTACAGAATGATCTTTTTGCACTTTTTGAACAATTAGTCAAACAGAAGCACCTAAAAATACAGCAGATGCAAATCCTAAGAAAATTCCTCAAAGTCATCTGTTATTTCTTCCTTGTCTTGTTTTAGCTTTTCTACTTTCTTTTGATTTTTTTTGAGATTTTTCTTGTTTTACTTCTTTTTCTTCTAACGTCATTTCTTTTTTCATATTACCTCATTAATTTAAATATATAAAATTATAACATTTTTATTATTTATTTTTATTTTTTTCTGTTTTTTGTAGATAAAATTATTCACTACAAAATAAAAAATCTCAAAATTTTGCCTTTTTTTTATTCAAAACATAAAAAAATAAAAAATTTTTAAGTGCGTTTATATAATATAATCGAAATAAATTTAAATTTATTCATAAAAACAAGGAGGAAAAATGTCAAGATATTTTACTATCAATGTTTCATGTGCATCATGTAAATCAAATATTGATAAACAGTTTCAACAATATCCTGAAATTAAATATTCACTTAATTTAATGGATAAAATGTTAAAAGTAGATGCAGATGATGAACTTTATCCAGATGAATTAATTATAAAATTAGCAAAACAGGCTGGATATGATGCTGAACCATACTAAAAAATTTTGGTCAAAATTTTTAAGATGAATTTGAACCCCATTTAACAATATGGTAATTCAAATTATCATCTTTATCCCTTTTTTCTTAGTTATTTTAACTAATATAATTGGTGCAATTAACAATAAACACGAAATTATTTATAATAATCAACAAAATTGAGTTTTTATAGTATTAGGAATGCTTGCATCCTTTATAGTTTTTGTAGTTTCTGTTGAATACTTCAAAAACTATGTAAGACTATTTAAAGGTGTAATGAATATGAACCTTTTAATTGCAATCGGGGTTCATATATCTTATTTTTACTCATTAATAATGACTTTATATACTTTATTTTCTAAAGATGGTGGATACTACAAAATAGAAATGTATTTTTGAGAGGTTCCTTCTGCTTTGCTTCTTTTTGTGTCCATTGGACACTATTTAGAAAATAAATTAATGAGAAAATCAAGTATAGGAATTAAAGAATTATTAAAATTACAAAATCGCTATTCAATGCTTGTTTTAGAAGATGGAACAACTAAAAAAGTATCAACAAGTACTTTAAAAGTAGGTGATGTCATCATTTTACCAAAAGGGCAAAACGTGCCTATTGATGGAATAATTTTAGAAAATACTTCTGAGTTAGATATGGCAGCAATTAATGGTGAACCTTTACCAAAAACCGTGCAACCAGGGGATTTTGTGGTTTCTGGTGCTATCAATTTAACTGCTTCACTAAAAATTCAAGTACAAAAAACAGCAAGAGAATCTACTCTTGCTAAAATCATTGATAAACTTGAAAATATAGTTGATTCAACTTCGAAAATACAGAGATTAGCTGATGTAATAGTTAAATATTTTATTCCTGTTATTTTATCAATTGCTCTTATAAGTTTTCTTGCTTGAACAATTTCTTTATATCTAATTGATTCTAAGTATTGACCTTCTTATTTAGAAAAAGATCTACAACCAATTTATTATGGAATAAAAATTGGCGTAACTGTTGTTGTTATAGCTTGTCCTTGTGCTTTTGGAATTGCGGCTCCTGCTGCTATTTATTCTGCAAGCGGACTTGCAACAAAAAATAAAATTCTCTTTTCTTCTGCTGATGTTTATGAAAAACTTAAAAAAGCAAAATACCTAATTTTTGACAAAACAGGAACATTAACAAAAGGAAAACCTGAAATTGTTAAAGTTTTTGGAGATAGCAATTTTGAAACAATTGCTCAAAGTTTAGCTAGCAAATCTCACCACCCTTTATCTCAAGTTATAACTAATTATAAAAAATTTAATCCCGTTTCTATTTCTAATGAAAAAGAGATTCCGGGATATGGAATCATAGGTGAATTTGAACAAAGTCAATACGAACTTGGATCTTATAAAAAAATGTTAGAAAAAGGTTTTATTGACGAAGTAAAAATCAATTCTTTTGAAGCATATAGTTATGTTGTTCTTTCAAAGGACAATAAAATAGTTTTTGTTTATGCTCTTGGTGATCAAATCAAGCAAGATGCTAAAAAAATAATAGAAAAATTTCATAAACTCGGATTAGAAGTAGTTATTGCTTCTGGAGATAATAAAGAAGTTGTAAAACAAATTGCATCTGAGTTGAATATAAAGGAATTTTACGGACAATTGCAACCAGAAGATAAACTCAAATTAATAAGTGAATACAAAGAAAAAGGTGAAACTATCTTTGTTGGAGATGGCCTAAATGATATTTTAGCTATTAAACAAGCAGATTTAGGAATTGCTTTTGCAAGTGGGTCTGATTTGGTAAATAGTACAGCTGATATTTCATTAATGACTAATGAATTATATGCTGTTTATCAAGCAATTTATTTAGCTAAAAAAACATTAATGGTTATCAAAATGAATTTTATTTGAGCTTTCTTATTTAATTCACTTGCAATTCCTTTAGCTATTAGTGGATTAATTTTTCCTTGAATAGCTGCTCTTATAATGATTCTTTCCAATATTTTACTTTTAGTAAATACACTATACTTTAAAAGACATACATCTAAAAAACTCAAAACTATTGTTGAATAATTTATATTTGGATAAAAATTGTAAATAAACAATAATTTAAAAACAAAAAAATGAATTTTTTCTATTTTTTTTATATAATTTAAAAATAATAGAATATCGATGACGAAGACACGTTCAAAGAGTTAAAGCACTAGAGAATTGACGGTTGGTGCAAGTCAATCTGGATCCTTTGAATATCACTTCCGAGACCTAACAAGGCGTTTGGTTCACGAAACGAACAAAAAAGAGAATCTGATTCAAGGTGGTACGTTAGTCCTTGAATGCAGATTTTTATTTTATTTAAAAAGGAGTAGTTATGGAAAAACAATATAAAGATACTTTAAATATGCCTCAAACAGATTTTGAAATGAAGGCAAATTTAGTTGAAAAAGAAAAAAAATACAGACAATTCTGACTCGAAAAAGAAATTTACCAACAAGTTTTAAAGAAAAATAAAGGTAAACCACAATATGTTTTACACGATGGTCCACCTTATGCAAATGGAAACATCCATTTAGGACATGCTCTAAATAAAATTATTAAAGATATTATAGTTAGATATAAAAGTATGAGTGGTTTCTACTCACCTTTTGTAAATGGTTGAGATACTCATGGTCTACCTATTGAGTTAAAAATGCTACAGAATTTGAATAAAAATCAAAAAGATTTTTCTATTTTAGAACTTAGAAAAGAATCAAAAAAATATGCTTTAGAGCAAATAGAAAATCAAAAAAATCAAATGCAAAAATTACAAATGCTTAGTGATTTTAAAGAAATTTATATAACATTAAGACCTGAATTTGAAGCAAAACAACTTGAATTACTTAAAAAAATGGCTTTAGATGGTTTATTAAGAAAAGGATTAAAACCAGTATATTGATCACCTTCAAGCCAAACAGCTTTAGCTGAAGCTGAAGTAGAATATGCAGAACACATATCTCCTTCAATTTATGTTAGTTATCTTGTTACAAAGGGAAATTCCTTTATAAAAGAAAATGATAATCTAATTATTTGAACAACAACTCCTTGAACTTTAATTGCTAACTCAGGTGTTGCTATTGGGCAAGATTTTGATTATTCTAGAGTTCAAGTACAAGAAAAAATTTATATAGTAGCAACTGAATTGGTTGAAAAACTTGCAGCAGAGTTTAAATGAGAATCATATAAAATTCTTGAAACTACAAAAGGGAAAGAATTATATGGAGCAGAATACATAAGACCTATAAAAAGAGATTTAACTGGTAAAGTGGTTTTAGGACATCACGTAGAAATCACAGCAGGTACTGGTCTTGTTCATATGGCTCCTTTATTTGGTGAAGATGACTTCTTAATTGGTAAAAAAGAAAATCTAGATATGATAATGCACGTTGCTGATGATGGAACTCTAAATAAAGAAGCAGAACAATATGAAGGAATGTTCTATGAAGACGCTAATAAAGAAATAGGAATGTTTTTAGAATCAAAAGGTGAATTATTAAAATTACAATTTATAAAACACTCATATCCACATGATTGAAGAACTAAAAAACCTATTATATTTAGAGGAACACCACAATGATTTGTTTCAATTGATAAATTTAAAAATAAAATTTTAGAAGCTATTGATGAAGTTAAATTCTTCAATGAATGAGGTAAAAAACGTTTATCAAAAATGATTGAAAATCGTGCTGAATGAACAATTTCCAGACAAAGAACTTGAGGAGTTCCAATCACAATTTTCTATGATAAAAACAGAGATCCTGTGATTAACGAAGAAATTTTTGACTATGTAATTAATTTAGTCAAACAAAACGGAAGCGATGTTTGATATGAAAAAGAAGTTGATGATCTTTTACCTGAAAAATATAGAAATTTAGGTTGAACAAAAGAAAAAGATATTATGGATGTTTGATTTGATTCTGGTTCTACTTCTATAGGAGTAGAAATAGAAGGAACAACAAAACCTTTTGATTTATACTTTGAAGGTTCAGATCAATATCGTGGTTGATTTAACTCTTCTTTAATTAATTCAGTAGTTTATAGAGGAACTGCTCCATATAAAGAACTGCTTTCACACGGATTTATTGTTGATGAAAAAGGACAAAAAATGTCTAAATCTCTTGGTAATGGAGTTGAACCAATTGACCTAATTAACAAACACGGAGCTGATGTTTTAAGACTTTGAGTTTCCAACAGCGAATATTCTGATGATATTTCTTATTCAACTAAAATTTTTGAACAAAACATAGAAATATACAGAAAAATAAGAAATACAATTAGATTTTTACTTGGAAATATTAATGATTTTGATTATGAAAAAATTGACAATATTCAACTTAAAGGAATACATGAATTTATTGCTAATAAAATTAATAAGTTAAATAATGAAATTATTAAGCACTATAATGACTTTAGATTCTTGTTGGTTGTAAAAGAAATAAATAATTTCATTATTGATTTTTCTGGATTTTATCTTTCTATAACTAAAGATAGTTTATATGCAGATAAAAAAAATTCGCCAGAAAGATTAATGATTCAAAAAAACCTTTACAACTTAACTCAATTACTTTTAATTTCTTTAGCTCCTATTTTACCAACAACAACCGAAGAAGCTTATTCTTTCTTTAAAAAAGAAAATAAACAAATTTCAATTCACTTAGAAGACTTTTTAAAAGAGAAAAAAATTGATGAACAAATAGATCAAGAGTGAAAAGAGTTCTTTACACTTAAAGATGAAATATATAAATTAATTGAAGAACAAATTAAAAATGGAGCTATCAAAAGACAAAATGAAGCTAAAGTTTATATAAAAACAGACAGTGAATTTATTAAAAAACTTAACTTAGTTAAACTCTTAATGGTTGGTACAGTGGAATTTGCAAATGAAACTAAAGTTACTGCTTTTGATTCATTAAAATGTCAAAGATGTTGAAATCACTTTGAAATGACTCAAATTAAAGATGACATATGTTTAAGATGTTTTGAGGTTTTAAAAGATGGACAAAATTAACATTTTTTTCAAGAATTGAAAAACAAAAATTTTGAGTTTTAATAAAAAAAGATTAATAATTAATGCACTTATTACTTTTGGTGTTTTATTAGTTTTAACACTAATTGATCAATTAACTAAAAATCTTATTTTTGAACATCAATATTTTCAAGAAAGAGCTGAATGAATTGATGGAAAAACCCTTTATAATTATGGTTTTATTGGTTTTAGACCTTTATTACATAGAGGTGTAACTTCAGGATTAAATAAATATTTAGGTTTTACGTTAATCCATATTTTCAGTTTATTAATTGTTATTGTTGTTCCTTATTTTATGGTTTTTTCTAAAAAATATTACACATTAGTATTTTTAGGATTTTTATGAGCAGGAACTTTTGGAAATATGCTTGACCGTTTTATAAATCAAAATGGAGTTAAAGATATTTTATTCTTACCATGACACGATAACGGAACATTCAACTTTGCTGATACCTTTATCGTAATTGGTTCCATAGGTTCAACTATAATTTTACTTTACACAAGCTTAATTGAACCTTACTTTAACAAGAAAAAAAATATTAATAATAAAAATGATTTTACAAACAATAGTAATAGTGGAGAAAACCAAACTTTAGATTCAAACAAATCAGAAGAAAAAGAAAACCCAGAAAACTAATCTGGGTTTTTTATTATATTAAAATCTCAATTCGTCCATTCTAATATCAATATATCATTATCACTTGTTTTGTTTTTATTATAAAATTCTTGAAAATATTCATTAGATACAAAAAATATGTTACCTTTATAAATATTATTTATTGTTTTAAAATTAAATCTTATTTTTAAATTGGGTATAACTTCATAATCTATATAGTCATCTTCTTTCATTTTATTTATTTTATTAGCAGGGAGTTCAAAATCCCATTCTCTCTGCTTTATTAACTTATTAAAAAGTATAAAATTCTTATCACCATTAAAAGAAAACTTTATTTCTCTATTTAGTAATTTATTTTGTTCAATTAAATCTTCTAATGATTTTGAAAATTTAATTACAAAATTACGAGATTTAGGAGTAAATAATTTAAATATTGAAGGAACAAGTCAAAAACCTTGCTCTGTTTGATTCACTTTTATTCTTTCTAAAGATTGTTGTTTCATAATAAAATTATATTAAATTTCTAAGAAAATTATATATTCCTTCTTCATCGTTACTATTCGTGGTAAAGGTTGATTTTTCCTTTATTTCTTCTTTTGATTGCCCCATTGCTACTGAAAATTTAGCTACTTCAAACATAGAAACATCATTGTCTTGGTCTCCAAAAACCAAGGTTTTTTCTAAATCTATTTTTTCTATTTTAGAAAGGATTTCCAATGCTTTTCCTTTTGAAGAATTTTCAGGCATTATATCAATGACTTTTTCTTGAGAGTTAATTAAATAAATATTGGTTACTTTTTCTATTTCTTTTTTGAAGTTAGTTATATTGTTAGGTTCAGAATCTGATTTAATAATTAAAAATTTTATAATGCTGTGATTTTGAATATTAAAATAGTTTTCTTTTAAATTGTTGTATTGTGAAAAAACGATATCAAACCTATATTTTTCTTCTTTAGAATCAACTGTATTTTTTAATCAGTTAAATCATTCCGGGAACTCTTTTTTACTGTAAAAACCAAAAATTTTCTTTGTTGTGTAAATTAAAAAAGTTATATTATTTTTAATTAAAATACCAAAAATTTCTTTTGTTTTTTCTTTATTAATAGGATTTTCAAAAATAACTTTGTCTTTTTTAAAATCATAAATTAAAGAACCGTTACAACTAACAATGGGGAAATCAGAATTTATTTTATAGTATTCTTCTTTTGCAAAATAATATGGTCTTCCTGTTATTATTGATGCTTTTATTCCTTTATTTTGTCTTAATTTTTCAATAATTTCTATACTTTTGTTAGTTATTTTCTTTTGTGAATTTAAAAGAGTTCCATCTAAATCAAAAAATATGTTTTCGATTTTTAACTTACTTATTTTGTCCATAATATGCGTTTGGACCGTGTTTTCTTGAATGGTGCTTTAATTGTAAGGTTTTATTAGCTTCTTTTTTATGTGGATCAATAATTAAAGTATTAATTGCCATTTTAGCAATTTCTTCAAGAGTTAAAGCTAAATCTACTGCTTTTTTTGGACTATCCATTGATCAAACAAAAGGTCCGTGTTCTTTTACTAAAGTCGCTTCTGTTGAAGCAAAATCAATTTTATTTTTTCTAAAATGTTCAATAATAACTAAACCTGTATTATGTTCATATGCTCCATTAATTTCGTCATCTGACAATTCTCTAGTACAAGGAACTGCTCCAAAAAAATTATCTGCATGTGTGGTTCCAAAACAAGGAATTTCTTTTCCTGCTTGAGCAAAACCAACAGCAAATGGTGAGTGGGTATGAACAATTCCTTTTATATTTTTATCTTCTTTATATAAAAGTGTATGTGTTGGAGTATCACTAGATGGTTTTAATTTAGAATCAATAACATTATTTTCCATATCAACAATAACCATATCATCTGGTGTCATTGTTTCATAACTAACTCCAGAAGGTTTTATTACCATATATTTTCTGTCTTTTGTGATTCCAGAAACATTTCCTCAAGTATGAATTGCGAGTTTGTACTTATATAGAAGCATATTAGCATCATAAACTTCTTTTTTTAATAATTCAATTTCTTCTTTATTCACCTTTTGCTCTCTTTCATTGTTTTTTATAAAATTCTAAAGCGCCTTTTATTTTATAAATGTTTTTTTCTTTTGATTCATCTGGAAAATTTTTTGATCACATTTCAATTAAAATAGGTACATTAAGGTCATTTCTTTTTATCTCTATTAATGATTTAGCAAAATTAACAGTTCCTTTCCCTCATCCTACTTCTTTAAATTTAGTAGGTAAAGTGTCTTTAAAGTGGAAAGCTACTATTTTTTCTCTTCCTAAAAATATTTCATTTTCTATATCTTTTGTAAATTGATTTAAATTACCTAAATCAGGATAAATATAGAAATTAGGTTCATTTATTTCTTTTAAAAAAGATAAACATTTAGAAATAGTTCCTGCAAAAGGAGTATCCATTGTTTCAAAAGCAAGAGTTATGCTGTATTTTTGTGCTAATTTAGCACATTTTTTCATTCCTTCAATAAACATTTTTTTAGTTTTAGAATTTGAAGTTTCATAATATACATCATAAGCTGCAATTTGAATAATTCTAATTCCTAGTTTTTTTGCAAGTATTATTGCTTTTTCCATTATTTCAAAAGCTTTTTCTCTGGTTTCTTTATTTTGTGAACCAAAAGGGAATCTTCTGTGTGCACTTAAACACATGGAATTAAAATAAAAGTCTTTTTCAATTAATAATTTTCTTAAATCATTAATTTTTTGGTTATCCCATTCTAATCTTTCAAGTCTAAAATCAGATTCATCAACGCTAAATTCGATAAAGTCAAAACCAGCTGCTTTAGCTATATCTATTTTGTCGCTTCAATCAAATTTATTGTTAATTGCTTTTTCATATATTCCTACAAATCTTTTTTTAGTTTCAGTATTTTTTAAACTCATCTTTAAATTCCTTTGCAGCAAGTTCTGGGTTTTCTGCATCTCTAATAGATCTACCTGCTATAAAAATAAATACAGGAATATCTTTAAATAATTTAATATCTTCCACAGTAACTCCACCAGTAACTGTTACCTTAAATCCCATTGATGCTAATTTAGCAACTGTATCAATATCTTTTTGTCCTCAATTTACACCAGAAGCTTGTGCATCTCTTGAACGGTGTCAAACAATTTGTGGAACTAAAGATTTTTTTCAATTTTCAACTTGTTCTCAAGTGAAATTTGTTGTCATTTCGATTTGTAATTCTTTATTTTTCCCATATGTTTGTGAAAGTTTTACTAATTCATCCATTGTTGCATTTTCTGCAGCACAAATTGCAGTAACATAGTCTGCTCCACTTTCAAAAAACATTTTTGCAAAAACTTTCCCTGCATCTGCAATTTTTCCATCTGCAACTATTATTTTGTCAGGAAAAGCTTTTCTTAATTCACTAATTGCTTTTTTCCCTTCAGAAGCAAGTAAAATAGTTCCTACTTCTATAACATCAATATACTTTTCTGCTTTTTTTGCTGATTTAATAGCATCTTCAATTGTTAAATTATCAAGAGCTATTTGTAATAATGGTAATGCCATTTTTCTCCTTTTATTGTAAATATTTTTGAAAATCAGTTTTTGAAATAATTTCTAAAACTTCTTCTTTTGTCTGTGCGTTCATTATTGCTTTTAAATTGTTTTCATCTTCAAAAACAGCAACTATTTGTGGTAATGCTTCAGAAGTGTGTACTTCTGCACTTGTTGCTGCTAAAGCAATTAAAACTCTAACTGGTCTTGAATCGTTTTCAAAATAAACTGGTTCTTTTAAAGTAACTAATGAAAAACTGTTTTCATTAACTCCAGCATCGCTTTGTGCGTGTGGCATTGCTAAGTTATCTGCAATAATATAATAAGGACCGTGTTTTTGTGTGCTTTCAATAACAGCTTCATAGTATTTTTTCTCAACCATTTTTTTATCAATTAATGGTTTTATTGATAAATACACTGCTTCTTTTCAGTCTTTTGCACTTAAATTTAAATTAATTGTTTCGTTTTCTTTTAAAATATTTAATAGGTTTATTTTTGCCATTATTGAATCTCCAAGGCGGATTTAATAGCTTCTCTTATTTCGTTTTCATCCATTAAATTAGTTACACCTACAATTTTTGCTTTTTGATCGTGATTAAACATACTTGATAGGTGTTTTGATGAAATAATGATATCAACTGAATTAGTCATTCCTACTGATTGTCCCATAGATAAAGCATCTACGGTTGCATCGATTCCTAATTCTTTTGTAATTTTTTGTACTTTTAATTTTATAATCATACTGGTTCCCATTCCGTTACCACATGCTGCTATAATTTTTAAAGTTTTATTATTCATTTTTGCCTCTTTTCTTTTAAAAAAAGGTTAGCATAAACTAACCTTTCAGAATTAGTTTGTCACTAATGCTGGTTTTAATTTTAGAACTTTTTGTAATATTGTTGGTTTTGTTTGTGAACCGTTATCTACTATCATTCCCATAACAACCATAGCAATTATTGCTATAGAAACTAAAATTCAAGCAACAACAATATGATATGAAGAAATTCAAATTAATAACCCAAAGAATAAGTTTCAATCTGCCATTCCAATATATCCAGTTGCTACTGGAGAGATATGTGTTCCAAATCCATTTGAAATTGCTCTTGTTGCGAAGGAAATAATTATTATTTCTAAGAAACCAATTAGTCCAGGAAGGATTAAAGCCGCTTTTCAACCACCACTTGCATTTGCGTATACTCCCAATGAACCTGAGTTAAAGAATAATGTAATAAATAATGGAATTGCAACAAAAACAACTGATTGTCCTGGAATAGCTGCTAATCCAATAACAATTGCTACTCCTAAAAATTGTCCAATTACTCCGGATAAAAAACCAAATGTTACAGAGTTGATTGAGAATCCATAAACAGCTGCAACATCAACCGCAACAACTGCTCCTGGAATTATTTTTTCACTAATTCCGTGGAATGATTGTTGTAACTCTGTTATAAACATTCTAACCCCTGTAATAATTGCTAATAATGAAGCAACTATTTTTAGAGAACCACCAAAGATATTTAATACAAAGTTAGCTCCACCAAATGAACTATTTCATATTGCATAATCTTTTGTAAATTTAATTAAATCATTTTCAATAACTTTTGTATGATCTACAGCAATTAAAATAACAAATAATGTTGTAAATAATACTAAAATAATTATTGTTTGTGTAAAGATGTTATCTTCAAATATTTTTAAATATGAAGGTAATTTTTTATTTTCTGCTGAATCATTTTTGTTTCCAAAAAATCTTCCTAGTTTGTATGTAGTAGCAATTGCTCACATTTGTTGGTGTCCAACAGCAAATCCAGCATTTTGTGTTACTACATTTGTTCCTTTTACA
The DNA here is from genome assembly GCF_051353065.1 of Mycoplasma sp. 480. Lineage (NCBI taxonomy): Bacteria > Bacillati > Mycoplasmatota > Mollicutes > Mycoplasmatales > Mycoplasmataceae > Mycoplasma > Mycoplasma sp. 480. The sequence continues at coordinate 986,401 of NZ_CP195722.1, forward strand.
GTTGAAGTTGAAGCAGTAGCTCAATAAACACCAAGGAAAATCCCTGACATAATTATTAATCCAACTTGTTCTCCAACTGTGATTGTTCCATCAAAAATTCTAAAGTCTCTAAATAAGATTGCATAGAAAATTGCTGTAACAACAGCTGCTTGTTGTAACATAACGTGCCCTGTAATCATTAAACTATTTGTGTTAGTTCATTTTTTAAGAGCAACCATAATAATATTTACAACAAAACCTAAAATAAATGCAAATGAGATTAAAGATGCATAGTTTGAAGTAAAGTCTTTTCCTGAGAAAAAGGCTTGCTGACTAGCAAGTGAGAAGTAAGGGTCTAAAGGAACGATTCCTACTGAATTTCCACCAATGTGACTTACTCCGTTAAATACAGGTTTTGCTAAACCAACAAGTGTTCCAGAACCTATTTGTAATAAAATAAATCCTATAACTGTTTTTAGAAAACCTATAAAGGATTCTCTAATACCCCTACCAATTACTAGATAACCAACAAAAGTTAGAGAACCTAATAATAAGGCAGGAAGTTTAAAGAAGTTATCTAAATATACTTTGTTTAATAAGAAGAAGAAAGCATCTAATCATGCTTGTCCACTTCATGCATTTGTGTGATTTGCGGCTTTTACTAATAAAGTAGTTAAAATAATTATTAAGTTAATTACTGCAAAAACAACTCAACCTACTATTAAACCTGTTTTTTTCTTTTTGTTTAATTTTTCGATCATTTTTTTACTTTCTTTTATTTTTATTATTTAACTTTTAAAGCTTTTTTAAGTTCTAATACCCGTGGATTAACTTTTGAAACATCATATGTTCTTTTTTCATCAAAAGTTAAAATTTCTCTTGGGTTATTTACAAGAATATCTTGAATTGCTTCATCACTAACACCTACTTGTTTTAATAGTGGGATGAATCTATCAAATAGATATCCTAAACCAAATGTTTGTTTACCTTTTTCAATTCCATAATGTCTTTGATATAGAATTCTTCCTGCATCAAGAGCCATAGTAATGTGTTTTTGGTATCCTTTATCAACTAAATATTTAATGTTTTCTGCAAGAGTTGCATCTGTGTAGTATTTAACTCTGTCAGGTCCATCAAAACATAAAGTAACTCCCAATTCTTTGATTATTTTTTCATAGTAATATTTATCTGGGTTTTTATTTAAGTGTGATAATTGAATTTTTCTTGGGTTAGCACCAAAATCAATTAAGTGTTGTGCTGCTTCATAAGCCATTGTTCCTAATTGTGTATGTACTAAAATAGGAGCCCCTGTTTCAATACTGCTTCTTGCTGCAATTTCTAAAGATTTTAATTCTAGTCTATCAATTGCTGCATATCCAGTACCAGCTTTAATAATTCCAGCTTTAGATTTAGATCTTTTAACTACAGGTCCACTGTAATTCATTTCATCCATACCAACTTCAATTTCAGCTTTTACCATTTCAACAATATCATCAATTGGAGCTAGTGATAATCATGAAGCTCCTTTGTCATAAAAGGCTGCTTTATGAAATCCTGTAGCCATAATAATGTTTGCCTTGCCTTTTAATTTTTCAGCAATTTCTAACATTTTATATACATCACGTCCTACATTAGGCGGATCCATTGTTACCATGGTTTTTCCACCTTTAGCAACAAATTCATCCATTTCTTTTAATGCTGCATCAACTGACATCATAACAAAATCAGGATGTTCATGTGCTTCTGGTCCATAATTTTTTATAAGGTGATCATGGCAATCTACCACTCCAAGTTCTTTTGGATCAATATCTCCAAGAACTGTTCTAGCAAATTTTTTCATTTTTCCTCCAATTCTTTGCAATCTTATTATATACTAATTTGTTCATATTTGTTCAAAAAAGTTCATAAAAGTTCAATCAGCAAGGCAAAAAGCGTAAAAACGCTTAAAATTTTCTATTTTTTGCTTCGTTTTTTTTTTTTTTTGTTTCACTGTATAATGTTTTTATTGATATATAAATCTTGAAAGGAGAAAATAATGTCATTTGAAAAAGAACAAATTAGAAAAAATAATTTAACTTGTTTCATATTATCAATAGTAAATATAGTTTTAATGTTTTTAATAACATTTTCTTTCTTATTTTTTAATTTATGAGCACTAGCTTTCAAAGGTTTGTTTTTATTGGTAACTTCTGCTATTTATATTACTTATTTGGTGTTTTTAGTTTTATTAACATTAAAACTATCAGTTATATTTAATAACCCAAGTGCAGCAAAAGCTAAAACTGCTTGAATTCTTGCTGCAGTTATTCCCTTTGTTTGAATAGCTGCATTTATTCTAACAAACAGATGAATAGCAGAAATAGATTAAAAATATGTATAAACTTGAAAATTCCTAAAAATACAGTAAATTCCTTTATATTAGGAATTTTTATTTCCCTAAAATGTTTGCTATATCAACTTTTTTTTTTTTTTTTGCAAAAAGTAATAAAATTTAAATAAAAAGAAAGGAATTAAATGAATCAAATCAAACAAATTAAGCAATTAGGAAAATACTCTTTAATTGTCGACATAATTTCTTATGTTTTTATTTTTGTTGCCATAGTTTTAAGTTATCAAATTAACTCTATTATTGGAGTTTCTAAACCAAAAAGCTTTGAAGCTGAAGTAGCAAACTATAAAACAAGAGATTTAATAGTGTTATTCACATTTATAATAGCTGGAATTATAGGATTTGTTGCTGTAATTTTTAAAATAATGGCAAGTGCACTAATATCTAACTTAAATAATACAAAATTAGCCGATGCTAAATTGTATTATGTATTATCTATTTTCTTTGGAATTATCTTTACTTTTATGGGTTATAAAAGACTTGAAGCATTCAAGTATGAAGAACCAATAGAACAGGAAGAAAGACTAAATATTAGAAATTTTTCACAAAAATATGACTCAAATTCTGCTCCTTATGCAAATAGTAATCCAAGATACGGAATAATAAGAGATCAAGAAGAAGATGTGCAAGAATATGAGAAAAATTATCAAATTCAAAATTTAAAAAAGACAAGTAGATTAACTTTAATTTTTGATATTGTTAATGCTGTTTTAATTTTTATTGCAATAATTACTATTGTTATCTCTTTAATCACTGCAGCTTCTGATGTTGCGAGTGGTTCTTATAACTATAATCCAAATTACGGTAGAAACGATAGTGATTTTGTAAGACATATAACAAAATTAGCAGGTGGAGTTATTTTTGCAATAGTTTTATTCGTTATTAGTGGAATACTTTCAATTTTAGTTTTTGTTTTAAAAATAATTACCGCTGTAAAGCTTTCTCATTTCAAAACACATAAATTAAGAACTGCACAAATATTTTTTATCTTATCTATCTTCTTTGGAATTATTTTTACAATAGTTGGTTTTGTTTATGTAAATAATTACAATGAACCAGTATTAGAAGATTAGTTTTCAAAATCGTAAATTAACTTGTTTATTTTAAATATGAACAAGTTTTTTAATTAAATGTTTTAAAATACAGGAATTTACTGTGTTTTAGAAAAAGGAGAAAAATGCATATTGAATATAAAAAAATTAAAACTCAATGTTTTTCAGTTGTTATATTGGATGTTATAAATGCTTTTCTGTTAATTGATTTAGCTGTTATTTATTGGATATTACACAACTCAAAATGAGCTGTAGAAATATTTTGACTTATTTATCTACTCTTAATAGGTCCTGCAACTACATTACCATTACTTTACTATAAAATTAAAGCAATAATATTGTTTTTTCCTTATAAAGAAAAAGAATTAATGATATCAAAATTATTTTTCTTAATATCTATCTTCTTAGGATTGATATTTTCTAGTATTGCTGTTCATTATTTTAGAAAGTCCAAAGAAATTAAATTAGAATACGGAATTGAAATTATGTAAAGAAAAATATAAAATAAATATAAAAAGAAACTCAATTTCCTGTATTTTTGTCCTATAAAACTAAAATTTATATAAAAGTTGTTTGCTATATCAACTTTTTTTTTTTTTTTTGCAAAAAGTAATAAAATTGAAGTAAAAAGAAAGGAGTTAAATGAATCAAATCAAACAAATAAAGCAATTAGGAAAGAATACTTTAATTATAGATATAATTGGTTTTTCTTTAATTTTTATAGCAATTATTCTAAATCTTTTGCTTTCTAATATTTTGGAAACAAGTTATTGACAACCATATAGAGAAATAAACTATCCGTCTTATTTAAAGACAAAGAATTTAATTATATTTACATTATTTATAATAGATACAATAATTTTTCTCATATCTATTATTTTTAAAATAATGATCATTTCAGAAATATCAAATTTAGGCAGTGAAAAATTAGCAGATGCAAAATTGTATTATGTATTATCAGTCTTCTTTGGAGTAATATTAACTTTAATAGCTTACAACAAGCTTGACAATTTTCAATACCAGGAAGAACAAAAAACAGAAGAAAAAATAAATTTGGAAACTTTTGAAGCATATGGTAAAAGTTTAGAACTTTCTAATATAAAAAGAATAAATAAATTCATTTTAAATTTTGAAATAGTTAATGCAATTTTAATCTTTATTGCAACTTTGATTGTTGTTATCTCTGTTGCTAATACTATTTTAAACGCAAGTAATGATAATCATAATTATTATAATCCATACGGATACAACTCATTTGAAACACATAAATTGGATTTAACAAAATTAGCAGGCGGAGTTATTTTTGCTATAGTATTGTTTGCTATTAGTGGAGCGTTTTCAATTATAATATTTGTTTTTAAAATAATTATTTGTGTAAAGCTTTCCCATTTCCAAGAACATAAATTAAAAACAGCACAATTATTTTATATATTATCTTTCTTCTTTGGAATTATTTTTACAATTATTGGATTTGTGCATATAAAAAATTATTATAAAGTAAATAACCAAAAAGAAACTTTAGCTTAAAAAAATTAACTTGTTTGTATTTAATATAAACAAGTTTTTTGTTTCTTTTTTTAAAAAAATAAGAAGTATTTTTTGAAAAAAAGCTCACAATTCCTGTATTTTTGCCTTAAAAACACAAAATTTTGCAAAAAGTTGTTTGCTATATCAACTTTTTTTTTTTTTTTGGAAAAAGTAATAAAATTAAAACAATAAGAAAGGAACAAAATGAGTGAAATCAAGGAAATAAAACAATTTGGAAAGACAACTTTAATTATGGATATAATTAGTTTTGTTTTAGTTTGAATAACAACAGGTATTCTCATAAATTTTCAAATAAACTACATTTTTGAAGCTCTTGTTAACAAAAATGAAGAATTATTTGAAAATAGTTTAGACATAATAAAAGTGAGTTTTTTAAGTTTATTTACACTAATAAGTTTAATTGTAGGTTTAGTTGCTTTGGTTTTCAAAATAATGATAAGTAGAAGGATACCAAGTTTATATAGTAAAAAATTAGCAGATGCTAAGTTGTATTATGTACTATCAATCTTCTTTGGAATAATATTTACTTTCATGGGTTACAAAAAACTTGAATCTTTTGAATATCCACACGAAGTAGCAAAAGAAGAAAAAATAAATATTCAAAAAATAAAGAAAGATTGTCAATGTATAAAATGTATAAAAGGTTATGAATATGGTTTTGAACTTTTTAAATTACAAAACGCAACCAGACTAACTTTAATATTTGAAATAATGTCTATTGTTGTTATTCAAATTATATCTATTACTATAGTTTTAATTATTAACAGTATTGTTTCTGATGCTAATAAAAATTCTTTATCTTATGATCCAACTTACTATTCATCTTTTGAACTGACTGCACAAAAAGCAAGAGCAGGTTTTGTTTTTGTGATAATATTATTCATTGTTTATATAGGACTTTGTATAACAACTTTTGTTTTCAAAATAATTTCTGCAACTAAACTTTCTAACTTTAAAGCAAGTCATCTAAAAACATCAAGAATATTTTTCATTATATCTATCTTTTTTGGACTCGTATTTACAGCATTAGCTTATAGATATGTGAAAAAACACAAAAAAGAATGATCAAAGACTAGTAACTATTAAATCATAAAAAACTTGTTTGTGTTTAGTATAAACAAGTTTTTTAAATCTAAATTAATATTAATTCACTAATATTTACTTTTTTATTAAATAAAAACAGTAAAATATAAATATAGGAGGAACTTATGAAAAACAATCTAGAAAAATTAAAAAATTTTAGCAAAACTGCTCTTATATTAGAAATTGTAACTTTTGCCTTATTTGTAATAAGTGTTATTATTCTTATAGCCGGTGGTGTTTTGGCTGTAAGTGCTTTTGGTTATTATTCACCATCTGAAGCGCGTCCAGACCAATCAGCAAGTATTGCTAGTTTTGGTGCTGCATTCATTTTAGCAATTTTGCTTATAGTAGTAGCATCTGGTACTGGACTTGCAGCCTTAGTTTTCAAAATTATTATTTGTGTTGAATTATCTAATTTTGAAATGAACAAAGTTCAAACAATTCTAATATTCTTTATACTATCAATATTCTTTGGACTATTGTTTACAATCTTAGGTTTTGTTTATGTCAAAAAACTTGAAGAGTAAACCATTATTATTAAAATAAAAAAAACTAGTTATTTATTTTTTATTAGAAAAGAGTAAAATTTAAATATACAAATTATAAAAGAAAGGATTTAAATGAATCGAATTCAAAAAGTAAAAAGAATAAGTAGAAATACTTTAATCATTGATGCTGTTGCTTGATTTTTCATTGCAGCGGGTATCATTCAAATATTTTCAGGTACTTCAGTATATGACTTATTTGACATTTCTACAATAGGAACTGTAAATAAAATAAATAGAATTTTTGCTTCACTTCTATTTGTAATAGCTACACTTATTGGAAATGCTGTCTTTATTTTTAAACTCATATTATGTGTAGAACTGTCTACTTTAAAATCTAAAAAATTAGAGAATGCTAAATTGTTTGCTATTTTATCTATATTTTTTGGTCTATTATTTACTTTTCTAACATTTAACAATATTGACAAACATGAAGAAGGAATAGAAGAACAAAAAGAAGAAGATATACAAGTAAATCAAGGAACTAATCAAATCATTACAAAAATCAAAAAAATGAGTAGAACTATTTTAATTTTAGATTTTATTTCTTTTGGTTTTTTAGTGTTTTCTAGTTTTAGTGTAGGAATGCTTATGATAGCTTCTTCTTTACATAACAGTATAGGAATAGTGATATCATTCATCTTGGTAGCTCTTCTCTATTTAACTTTTGTTGTTATTAGCATAACTTCATTTGTATTTAAATTAAAAATATCAATAAGATTATCTAAATTTAAATATGAGAAATTCCAAACAGCAAAACTTTACTTTATTTTATCAATATTTTTCTCATTTATTTTCACCATTTTTGGATTTAAACGTGTTAAAGAATTAAAAGTAAATGTTATTGAAGAAAACAAAGAAAATCAGTAAATTTAAACTCTAAAGTGGGACAATTTATTGGGACACATTTTACCAGTGATATCACTGGTAAAATTTTTTTACTTTGAAATTCAAGAATTTCAAATTTCATTTGGGGTTTTTCAATTTAAAATTGATTGTGGTCTTTCTTCATTATATCAATTTATATAATTATTAATCATTTCTTTTAAATTATTAAAAGTTAAATTTTTAATTTTAATGTGTGATAAACATTCGCTCTTTATATTAGAAAAGAAATATTCAATTTCTCTATTATCTAATGAATTACCAACTCTTGACATTGAAATTATTCCATTATTTTTTTCAATAATTTCTACAAATTTATTAGAAGAATAAACACTTCCATGATCAGTGTGCATAATTCATTTTTCATTAAAACTTAAATCTTTATTATGTTCTATAACCAAATTTAAATCATTATTTCTTGATAAATTTCAAGAAACAATCTTTTTAGTTTTGTGATGAATTGTTGCTGAAAAATATACATGATTAGAATCAAATACATCTTTAGGAGAGATTATATAAGAAACATCTGTTGCAAAAATATTGTTGTTTTTTCCTTGAAAATCTCTATTAATTATGTTTTCAAATTTTACTTAAGTATTTTTATCTTCTCTTCTTTTGGATTTTTTTCTAACTATGCAAAATAAATTTAATTTATTCATAATTCTACCTATTTTCCTGTAATTTATCTTTATTTTATGTTTTTTTTCGATAAAAACTTCAAGTCTTTTTCTTCCATACAAACAGTTATTTTCAGTAAAACCTTCATAAATCAATTTTTCTTCTTGATTCAATTCTTTTGCTTCAACATTTTTATTCTTGTTTCTGTAAAAAGTTGATTTAGAAATTTTCATAGTGAAGAGAAATTTTCTAAAATTTCTTGCTTCTTTTTTTTCTTTTTTTGCTCTTCTTCATGTTCTTTTACAACACGATTAAAAATCTCATCAAAAACTTCTTTAGGTAAAACATCTTGATAAATTTTTATGGATTTAATTAAAATTTATCTTGGGATACTATCCCAAATTTTTTTCTCTTCTTCTGGTGTTAAGATTTTTCTTTTTCTTCCAACGCCTTTATTTTTCTTAGGTGATTTTCCTGTTTGAGATTCTAAATTCATACCTAAATTATAAAGTTTAACTTTTTCTTTAAAAAACATTTTTTTAAAATTAGTTGGTTCTGTTTTTCTAAAATGAAAATATTCGGTTCAAAATAAATCTAAATTTCTCATTTTCTCACAATTAGCTAAATATTTTTTAATTCAATATTTTCATTCTTCTGGTTTTAATTGTTTTGACATTTTTCTCCTTAAATAAAAACATAAATTTGGTGTCCCAAATTTATGTCCCTGTTTATACGGTAAAACGTTTTTTGAATACTCCAATTAATTACATTTTACTTACTAAATTTTTACATTATTTTTTTATAAATTATCAATCAAAATGTCCCTCTTCTATAATAAAAAAATGATGTTGTAAGTAAAATGATTAAATTTATACAATTGATAATTTATGATATCATTCAATTAACATATAATTATAAAAAGTGACATTTTATATTGGTAATTGGGGTGACAAATTATTTCTGTTTTAATAAAAATCCTTAATAAAAGTTTGTAAAAAAAAGAAATTAGAATATAATTTTTATTATGGAACATAAGAGCGCCGCTAAAAAGAAATCTTACTTAAAATTTATAATTGAAAGTTACATTGAAACAGGGGAACCAATCGGTTCAGAATCACTAAAAGAAAAATATAAAATTAATGCTTCTTCTTCTTCAATAAGAAGCATAATGGCTGAACTTGAAAAAGATGGTTTTCTTGAAAAATCTCATGTTTCCAGTGGGAGAATTCCTACTTTAAAAGCATATGAATATTATGCTAAAAATTTAACTTCACAAACCGATGCAGATCTAGAGCAAAAACTAAACGATATTTTTGCTAAAAGAAGAATATCTATTGACAAAACACTTGAAGAAGCAGCAAAATTAATATCAGAATTTGTCGGTATTACCGTTATAACATCAGAACCCTTAGGATCTGAAAGATTAAGATCTATTCAATTCACTGCAATTGATAACTTTATGGGAGTTATTGTATTAGTAACTTCAACAGGAAAAGTAGAAAACAAAATAGTTTCTTTTTCAAATGAAGTAGAAAAAGAAGACATAAAAATAGCTATAAGGATTTTCAAAGAAAGATTAATTAATGTGGCGTTAAATGAAATCCAAAAAATTGTAGAAATTTTAGTTCCAATATTGGCTAAAGAAATAAAAAACTTAGATAATGTTTTAAAAACCTTTATGCAAAATATTTTTAATTTTAAAAATGAATTTGAATCAAAAATTTATAATAAAAATAATTTAATTTTATCTAGAGATATATCGAGAGAAAAATTAAGTGAAATTTTAGATTTAATAGAAAAAAAATCAATTTGAGAAACTATTGAAAATAAATTGGATGAAGAAAAAAACATAAAAATTCAAATTGAATCACAAGAAGCTGTTTTTATTTCTAAAAAACTTGAAAACGAGAATATAAATAAAGAAATTAGTGTTGTAGCTCCAACTACAAGATTAGATTATTCTAAAGTTTTAGCAGCACTTAATCTATTGGAAAAATTTCTCAAAAAAGAAATATAACTTTATATTACTTTAAGGAGAGAAATGGAAAAAGATATTAAAAAACAACAAGAAAAAGTTGAATCAAAAGACAATAATACTGAAAACGTTAAACACAAAAGAACAAAAAGAAATTTTAGATATAAAAGAAATTACAATAATAAAAAAGATGACTCTGTTTCTGTACAAGAAAAAACCAAAATTAAAACCTCTCTTTTAGAATTAGAAATTGCTAAACTCAAACTAGAATTAGATAAAAATAACGAAGAATTAAAACAAAAAGCAATTGAACTTCAACAAAAAGCAAAAGAAGAAATTCAAAAACATAAAGATGAAACATCTTCTAAATATGAACTAGAACTAACTAATATAAAAAAATATGGAATTCAAAAATTCTTTGAATCATTCTTAATTCCATTAAAAAACTTTGAATTAGCAATTAAAGCAGGAGAAAAACAAGATAACTCTGCAGTTCAAAACTATGTTAAAGGTTTTTCAATGTTATTAAAACAAATTGAATTAATTTTTGCAGATTTTGGTATTACAAAAATTGAACCTTCTGTTGGTGAAAGTTATAATCCAGAAATCCACGAAGTTTTTGAACTTGAAAGTAACCAACAACTAAAAGATAAAATTATTAGTGTTAAAAGCAATGGTTATAAACTTTATGATAGAGTAATCAAACCTGCTTCAGTAGTAGTAGGTAAATAGAATGAATACAAAAGAACAAATTATTCAATCTTTAAAAGACGTTTTAAATGATTTAAAAATTGAAAAAAATATTATATTAACTGAATCCAAGGGATTTGGTGATTATTCAACAAACTTAGCAATGACTCTTAAATCAGATCTAAATAAAAATCCTTTAGAGATTGCTGATTTAATTGTTTCCAAAATAAACAAAGAAAAATATTCTATTTCTAAAATAGAAGTAGCAAAACCTGGATTTATTAATTTTTTCGTAAAAAATAATATTTATGTAGAAGAAATAAATAATATTTTAAAATTAAATCAAAATTACGGAAAACAAAAAGAAAATCAATTTATTAACTTAGAATTTGTTTCTGTAAATCCTACTGGTTTTTTACACCTTGGGCACGCAAGGGGGGCTGCAATTGGTGCAACATTAGCTAATATTTTAGAATTTGCTGGTAACAAAGTTATAAAAGAATATTATATTAATGATGCTGGAAATCAAATTGATCTACTTGCTGAATCTGTTTTTGCAAGATACTTACAGCACTTTGGTAAAAAAGTAGAATTTAAAGAAGATTATTATAAAGGTAGTGATATAAAATGAGCTGCTCACGTAATCATAAAACACTATAAAGATAAATACGTAAATAGTTCTATTAATGATTTAGAAACTAGAGATTTTTTTAAGAGAGCATCAACTTCCATAATGCTCGGTCAAATTAAAAGGGATTTAAGTCTTTTTGGAATTAAGTTTGACAACTTTTTTAGTGAAAAAACTCTTTATAAAGATGGCAAAATCAAACTTGCTTTAGAGAAATTAAAAAACACTTATAAACATGATGGAGCGCTTTGATTAAAAACTACAAAATACGGAGATGATAAAGACAGAGTTCTTATCAAAAAAGACGGTTCTTTTACCTACTTTTTACCAGATATCGCGTATCATAATGATAAATTAACAAGAAATGATGGAGTTACCAAATTAATTAATATTTGAGGTGCTGATCATATTGGTTATATAAAAAGAATGGAAATTGCAATCGATCAATTAGGATTTGATTCTCAAAAACAGTTAAAAGTTTTAACTTGTCAAATTGTTAGATTAATGAAAAATGGACAAGAATTAAAAATGTCCAAAAGAAAAGGAATTACCTTTACAGCAAGAGAATTGATTGAATTGGTTGGTAAAGATGCAGTAAGATTCTTTATGATTGATAGAACAGAAAATTCAGGATTAGACTTTGATGTTGAACTTGCATTAGAAAGTAGTCAAAAAAACCCTGTATTTATGATTCAATATGCCTATGCTAGAGCAAATCAATTAATTAGTAAAGCAAATAATAAAGAAGTATTAGCTTCAAGCTTTAATAATGAAAATGAAATTAAATTAGTTAATACTTTAAAAGATTTTCCAGATTTAATTAAAAAAATTAGCAGTAACTACAAAATTCACTTACTGCCCGAATATTTAATTAAATTAGCTAAAGACTTTAACTCTTTTTATTCAAATTCTAAAATTTTAAATTCTGATAATGAAGAGAGTTTATTAGCACTTTCTAAAGCTGTTAAGATTGTTCTAGAAACTGGACTAAAACTTATTGGTGTTTCTACCCCAGAAAGAATGTAATGGAAACTTTAAATAAACAAATATTTGAAGAAAAACGTTTAGATATTCTTAAATCCAAAAAACTACCAAATCTATTTAAAGATAGCTATGTTATTTTTGATTTAGAAGGTTGTGATGATGTTGGCACTCTACTTGAAATTGGTGCTATCAAAGTTAAAAACAACAAAATTATTGATACATTTTCCAAAATAATTAAACAACCACCTGATTTTGTAAATAACTTTATAAGTTGATACAATAATATTTCTAACCAAGAAATAAAGGAAAAAGGTGAAGATGCAATAAAGGTTTTAAACGAATTTAAAATTTTTATTGAGAATTTAAATCTTTATGCTTTTAATGGAATGCATTATGATTTCCGTACAATAAAAAAATCTTATAAATCTCGTGAATTAGAAAAATTTCCTAACAAAATGATAGATATTGGTTTTTACTTTCAATCATTTAATAAAGTTTTCTTTAATACAGATTCTTATTCTTTAAATTTTCTGTCAAATTTATTTTCAGTAGATAATCAAGGCATTCACAGAGCACTCAAAGATTGCATAATAACTTTTGAAGTTTATAATAAAACTCTAGTGTTTGAAGAGTTGATTAATGCAAAAGAAAGACTTGAAAATGCCATTGTAAACAATAGAGAAGATAAAGAATTAAAAGAATGAAAAAGAAAATATTTTTTAAATAAATGTATATTTGACTATAAACAATGTATAATTTGTGGTAAGAAATTAATACAAAAATACATCGGTTGAGGTTGTATTGACTATGTTTGAGATTATAAATTAAAGAAAAGTGTAGGAAAATGTAATTTTTTTATAAAAAATGCAAAATGAGAAAAAATAAAAAATAAGGAGCAAGAAATGGACACAATGATCAGTTTATCAGTAGAAGTTTTATCAACAAAAAGCTATATGCAATTTGAAGATATCTTTACTTTTGTAAAAAATAAACTTCAAAAAAAATGATTTGAAAAAGGTGAATTTACACACGAAGAAAAAGAATTAGTTTTACAAAAAAAACGTGGTGAGTTATACAGATTATTAACTGTTACTAGTGATTTTGAAAGACTAAATGATGGTACTTGAAAATTAAAATGTAATTAATAAAAGCACATATCTTTTTTAAAATAAAATTCCGTTTTTGCCCTATATTGTGGCGAAAACGTTTTTTTAATTAAGAAAAAATAAGGTATTGCTACCTTATTAAATTTTCTTTGGTTTATTAATTCAAGGACGAACTTTTTCTTTGAATACTTTAGTTCTTTGGAAGTAGTGAACAAAAAGAATTTGTCCTATTTCTCACACCCCTCCAACTATTCAATAAACTTGTAAGGATGCTTGGAAAATAACTCCAAATACAACAAATAAAATCATAGTGTAATTTTGAGTTTTTTGCTGTTTTTTCAACGCTTGCGACTCTGCTGCATTGATAAGTCGTTTGTTTTGTTTTCTGTTTAAAATTCTTGGTAGAATCTGTTGGAATAATTGAATTATAACAGTAAATAAAAGGATTGGTAAGTAAATCCATTGTCCTGCAAATAATTCTTGATAAGAAGTCGATGCAAGGTTTATTCCTAATCACGTTGTTGCTTTAATACCCGGTAATCCTTGTAATATTCTTCACATCGCAACAAATATAGGCATTGTTATAAGTAACGCTTGGAATTGAGCAGCAGGACTTATATTATTCTTTTTATATAATTCTGCAATCTCTTGTCTTTGTCTTGCTTCCATTTGCTTATTACCTTTATGAGGTGCATATTTAGCATCAATTTTTGCTTTTTTAGCTTGCACTTCTTGTTGTTTAGATTGACTAAATAAAGTTTTAAATCTAAATGCAAATGAAAGTAATTTAGTAAGAATAACAGCAATTATTATAGTGATAATAGCAGGTCATCCTTGAAGTCCTTCTAATGACATAGAATCCAATAGAGCAGCCATTAATTTAGACATCGGTCATATAAATAATCCATAGAAAGGACCAAGCTGTCAAGCATCACCTCAAGTAACAATTATTTTTTGAGGTTCTGCCCCTTTATATGATAATAAATCTGATGCATTTTTTGCAGTTCCTGGTTCAAAAGCAACAATTCCATCACCAATCTTTGTATAATGTGTTGCTTTTAAAATTTCACGCAAGTTTGCTGAATAATCATTAACTAATGATATTGATTGTTCAGAAGCACCAGTACCTTTTTCTTCTATTTCTTTAATAGCGTTTTCTAATTTGTTATTATTATATTTGTCAAAATTTACAAGTTGATTATTTAAATAATGAATTACATCTCTTGCAAATTTATTATTATTTTCTATAAAATCTTCATTTGGAACAATATAATCTTTAACCGTTTCAAAATATGAATAAATAAAAGGATCTTTTTCATTTACATATTTTGCATTGTGAGTTAATTTTATATTATCCTTAAACTCTCTTAATAATTTTATTTCTTTTCAATCATTAAATTTTTGATTGTAGTTTTCAGTTGTGGAATTGAAGTATAATAATTCTCCATTATCTCCCTTTGGATATTGATAACTACTTTGCCCTTCAACTGGTTTATCACTTTGATAAACTATTAAAGTATTGTAATTACCTCATTGTCCATAACTACCTTTAGCTTGTTTTTTTAAAGCTTCAATAACATCTTTTCTTTCCTTATCTTGGTTAGAAACGTAAAAGTTGTCGTTATTTTTTTTGATATTTAAAACTTCTTTTCCTTCTTTATTGGTTTGTTTTTCAAAAACTACAGCATTTGGAGCAATTCCTTCTTTTGAATTATAGAATTCCACCCCAGACCCTGCATGTGATGAAGTTTTAATTGCGAATGATTGAATACAACCAGTTAAAGTAACTCCGAAAATAAATATATAAATTAAAACTTTAAATCATTTTCAAATTTTTCTTCAAATATTTTTCTTTTCAGAATTATTATTACCGGTGAAGAAGTCATAAGATTTTGGTTTTTGCTTATTCTTTTCCACTTCTTAACCTCTCATATATTTTTATTACTTCCTTTTCTTTTTCTAAAAAAGGTAAAGATAAAAAACTTTTTCTTAATATTAAAACATTTTGAAAAGGTAAATCAATAAAATTCACTTTATTTGAAATTATCGCTTTAATTTGACGTCTAAAAAAATTTCTTTCTACAGCAATTGCAAATTTTTTTGGAACAGAAATACCAATTTGAAAATTTTTATGTTTTTTATAATATAAAATTAAGTTTTTTGTGATAATTTGTTGTTTTAAACTTATTACTTCTTGAAATTCTCAATTTTTCTTAAGTCTATTTTCTTTTTTCATAATTATTTATTTGAATCTGAAACAGTTAATCTCATTCTTCCTTTAGCTCTTCTTGAAGCTAAAACTTTTCTTCCACCAACTGTTGACATTCTTGCTCTGAATCCATGTGTTTTAGCATGTTTTCTTTTATTTGGTTGATAAGTTCTTTTCATATGCTCTCCTTAAAGTTTTTTTAAATAAAAAGATACATTTTTTATGTATTTTAATTAAATATTAAAATTATAACAAAATAAAGATTAAAAAGGAAATAAAAAAACTTTTTTTCACAACTTTTTTTGTAAAAGAAAAAAAGAAATTTTTTTATTATTTTATATGTTAAATCATATTTTTTTTGCCTTTATTTAGGTTTTAAAAATGTGGCAATCTTGTTATTTCTAAAATTATTTAT